>JAFVGK010000045.1 GCA_017475035.1 Blautia sp. | reverse complement strand
GAAGAGCCAGTTAAGGAAAATTACAACAAGAGCAGAAGGGTTCACCGGGGGCTTTTCATTTCCAACAAAGGGACATGCATCAATGCGGATTTAAACGGTGCTTATCAGATTCTGAGAAAAGCATTCCCAATCAAATGGGATAGAGGGTGGGCGTTACATCCGGTTGTAGTAAATATGGCATAAGCCATATTGAACAACAGAGAAAAGTGATTTACATAAATTATTTAATAATATTTATTGTATTTATCATTTTTCATAACGTGAACGATAGATTCCTGTCCGGATTCAGCTGATGAATACCTCTATACCGAAGGCGGTAAGCTCATTGAAAGTCTTCTCTTCAATCTTATGATCCGTGATGACAATCTTTATCTGGTCTTTGAGATTAAGTGGTACAGTACCGTGTCTTGAAAATTTTTCGGATTCTGTCAGAACTATGACCTGATCTGTCTGGCATGCCATATCCCTGACGGCCTGGGCTCTCAACTGGTCCTGATTGGTGAAACCGGCTCTTGTGGACCAGCCGTCCACACCGATGAAGAAACGATCCACCCAGAAATTCTCAACACACTGCCGCACCATGGGACCTACCATGACCTGAGCGTCCTGTTGGTAGATACCGCCCAGAAGAATGATCTGGAAATCGGAGGAACGTCGGATATAATCGGCGATGAAGGCACTGTTTGTAATCAGGGTTATACCACTTCGGAGTTCTGTCAGCGCAGCGGCCAGCAGCGCACAACAGCTGCCGCTCTCAATCATGACCGTATCGCCATCGTTAACAAGCTCTGCAGCGCGCAGCGCAATTTTCCGTTTTGCCTCATAGTGATAGGCCAGGCGCCCCTTGATGTCATCCGTATTGACCAGGACGGCAGAACCATGTTCTCTGGTGATCAATCCCTGCGCCTCCATGGCATCCAGATCTTTGCGGACGGTTACCTGGGAGACACCCAGATGCGCTGAGAGCTCGGCTACTTCCAGTTTCTTTTCTTTTATCAAAAGCTCCAGAATCTGATTGGTGCGGTCTTCTTTTCTTCGCATACTGTGAACTCCCTTCGAAAGTGATTCTGACAAATCAGATTATAGCATAATCAGACATTTTTGTCATGATTTTCCTTTCATTCATAAGTAATAAACGCCTGGTCTCAGAAAAAGCATGTAATACCATGATTAAGAAATATCTTTCGGTAGGTATCCAGGTCTTCCTGGTGCAGGGCTTTTACGCCGGCCATTTCATAAGTCCTGTTCAAAAATTCATATTTTCGTTCGCCCATCTGGTGGAAGGGAAGGAGCTGTACACGTGTAAGTCCGATATCATGCAGGAGTGCTGCAATCCCCTCCGCGTCCGACAGGTCTGCATTAAAGCCCGGAATTACGGGAATGCGCGGCAGAATATTCAGGCCATGCTCATGAGCCCACCGCAGGTTTCTGTGAATCAGCTCAGTACCGACGCCGGTTTCCTTTTTATGCTTCTCAGAATCATACTGTTTGACATCAAACAGCAGGAGATCAAAGAGCGGGGCAAGCCTGTGAAAGACTTCCGGGCTGGCACAGCCGGTTGTCTCGATGGCCGTGTGGATTCCCTTCTCTTTAAGCCGCAGGATCAGTGCTTCCACAAAATCCGGCTGCGCCATCCCTTCACCTCCGGATATGGTCACACCTCCTCCGGACTCCTCATAAAAGTCGACATCCTGCATACATATATCCATAACCTCGTCGACTGTCTTATATTCGCCCTCATTTGTCAATGCGCGTCCCGGACAGCCCTGCACACAGGCAAGACAACCGGTGCATTTATTAAAATCAATGTGGATCCTTCCTTCCTGTGCCGCAGTGATGGCATCCTCAGAGCAAGTATGTACACATTTCTGACAGTGCAGGCAGTTGTCAAAACGGTACATGACCTGTACTCGGGAAAGCTGGGATTCCGGATTGGAACACCACTTGCAGCGAAGAGGGCATCCCTTCAGGAAGACGGTGGTTCTCACACCGGGTCCGTCGTGAATGGAAAACTTCTGTATATTAAATACGATACCTTTGACTTTCATGAAAAATTACCTCTGATTCCCCATAAATTGACGAAAGATTCGCGCAAGGGAAGACATGATTCTCAATCTGACCCGGATGACATCGTCAGATCCCTGCATGCTCTATCATAACAGTTACATTCCGAAATGTAAAGAGAATACTTACGAAAGAAATTTAAAATGGTTTTGATAAAAATAAATATTGACAAACTATGAATGAGCGCTATAATAAAACTGCGTACGAAATAGATATAAATTTCAAAAATAATTAAAGGAGAGGCCAAAATGGAAAACAAAGCACATTTCGGATCCCTGACACCAAGAATGCAGGCATTTCGAGAGCGCGTCCTGGATCAGAAACCCTACATCGACGCTCAGCGCGCGGTGCTGGCTACGGAAAGCTATAAGAAGTATCTGAATCAGCCGCCAGTCATGAAGAGAGCACTGATGCTGCAGAATATTTTGGCCAAAATGGATATCTATATTGAAGATGAAACAGTCCTGGTCGGCAATCAATCCTCTGTTAACCGCGGTGCGCCAGTCTTCCCGGAGTACACGATGAAGTTCATCATGGATGAATTGGATCTGTTTGAAAAGCGCGACGGAGACGTCTTCTATATTTCAGAGGAGACGAAACGGCAGCTCCGTGAGATCGCTCCTTTCTGGGAGAATAACAACCTCCGCGCCCGCGGCGAGGCATTGATCCCGGAGGAGATGCAGGTCTATATGGATACCCGATTCTTCGGCATGGAGGGCAAGCTCAATGCCGGTGACGCGCATCTGGCTGTAGACTATGGCAATATGCTGAAGGCCGGCCTGAAAGGATATGAAGAACGCGCGAGAAAGCTTAAAGAAGGGCTGGACCTGACAGAGCCTGATTCCATTGACAGGTACCAGTTCTATAAGGCTGTCCTGATCGTCATCGATGCGGTCAGAGGGTTCGCGGAGCGCTTTGCGGCGCTGGCACGGGAGAAAGCGTCAGAAGCCGAGGAACCCAGAAAATCGGAGCTTCTCGAGATCGCCCGCATCTGCGAAAAGGTTCCGTATGAACCTGCAGAGACCTTCCATGAGGCTTTGCAGGCGGTGTGGTTCATCCAGCTGATCCTGCAGATCGAGTCCAACGGGCATTCCCTCAGCTACGGACGCTTCGATCAGTACGTCTATCCTTATCTGGCATCTGATCTGGAGAAGGGGATGATCACTGATGACCAGGCGGTGGAACTCCTCACGAATCTCTGGATCAAAACTCTGACGATCAATAAGGTTCGTTCCCAGGCTCATACATTCTCCAGCGCCGGAAGCCCAATGTACCAGAACGTCACGATCGGCGGCCAGACAGCAGACGGCAAAGATGCCGTCAATAAGCTGTCATTCCTGGTTCTCAGATCCATCGGTCAGACAAGACTGCCCCAGCCTAACCTGACAGTCCGCTATCACAGGAACATCGATCAGGCTTTCATGGACGAAGCGCTGGAGGTCTTAAAGCTCGGAACCGGCATGCCCGCGTTCAACAATGACGAGGTGATTATTCCTTCCTTTATCGAGAAGGGCGTCAAAAAAGAGGATGCTTATTGCTATTCCGCTATCGGCTGCGTAGAGACAGCAGTGCCCGGAAAGTGGGGTTATCGCTGCACGGGCATGAGTTACCTGAATTTTCCCCGCATCCTCCTCATGGTCATGAACAATGGAATCGACGTTACGAGCGGCAGGAGATTTGTCAAGGATTATGGAAACTTCCGTGATATGGACTCGTTTGACGAGCTTATGAGGGCATGGGACGGTGCGATCAGGGAACTGACCCGCGCAAGCGTCATCGTGGAGAATGCCATTGACATCGCCAGTGAGCGGGAAGTCCCCGACATTCTCTGTTCCTGTCTGACCCAGGATTGCCTGGGACGCGGCAAGACTATCAAAGAGGGCGGTGCCGTTTATGACTTCATCTCCGGTCTTCAGGTTGGCATCGCGAACATGGCTGACAGCCTTTCGGCGATCAGGAAGCTTGTGTATGAAGAAAAGAGGATCTCCCGCGACGAGCTCATGGATGCGCTGGAGACAGATTTCGCCGGAGAAAAAGGAGAGCGGATCCGCCAGATGCTGGTGAGCGACGCCCCCAAGTATGGCAACGATGATGACTATGCTGACAGACTGGTAGTGGACGCCTATGCTTCCTATCTGGATGAGATGAAGAAATATAAGAATACCCGCTTTGGCAGGGGACCGATCGGAGGTATCCGCTACGGTGGTACGTCATCGATCTCAGCAAATGTCGGACAGGGCTTTGGAACAATGGCAACTCCTGACGGACGCCATGCCAGGGAACCGCTCGCGGAAGGCTGTTCGCCCGCGCATTCCATGGATAAGCATGGCCCGACTGCTGTGTTCAAGAGCGTGTCCAAGCTGCCTGTTCATGAGATCACAGGCGGCGTGCTCCTGAACCAGAAGGTCACACCTGCCATGCTTTCTACGGCAGAGAATACGAAGAAGCTTGAACTCATCATCCGTACATTCTTCAACCGTCTGGAGGGCTACCATGTACAATACAATGTCGTAGATAAAGCGACCTTGCTGGACGCCCAGGCTCATCCGGAGAAGCACAAGGACCTGATTGTCCGTGTGGCAGGATACAGTGCGTTCTTCAATGTTCTGAGCAAGGCGACGCAGGATGATATTATCGGAAGAACGGAACAGACATTATAAGGTGGAAACGGGAATTATATATACCATGGGAGGAGATACATAATGAAATTCTGTATTGACGATGCAAATGTAGAGATGATCCGCCGCATTTATGAGTATTATCCGGTTGATGGCGTTTCCACCAACCCTTCGATCCTGGCCAGGTCCGGAAGAGATCCATATGAAGTCCTGAAAGAAATCCGCTCCATTATCGGTGAGGACGGCGAGCTGTTCGTGCAGGCCACTGCGGCAACGGCAGAGGGAATGGTCGAGGAAGCCCACAGGATCGTAGAGGTGCTGGGAAAGACCACCCTGGTAAAGATTCCCTGTATTCCTGAAGGCTTCAAGGCTATGAAGCAGCTGAAAGAAGAAGGAATCCGCTTCATCGGTACAGCGATCTACACCGCAATACAGGGGTTCCTTGCAGCGAAGTGCGGCGCAGAGTATGTAGCGCCTTATGTAAACCGCATCGACAATATGGGCTTTGACGGCGTACAGGTATCCAGGGACATCCATGATGCGATCACGGCAAACGGTCTTGACAGCGGCCTTCTGGCAGCAAGCTTCAAGAACAGCCAACAGGTTCTGGAGCTCATAAAGTATGGCGTGAAGGCAGTTACGGTCGCGCCGGATGTCATCAACGGGCTCGTTAAAAACGCGGCGATCGATGCAGCCATCGATCAGTTTACCATGGACTTCCAGGGGCTGGTCGGAGATGGAAAAACTATGGCGGACTGTTGATCCTCCGGACAGAGACGGGAGCAGAGCAGAGGAATGAGCATTCTTTGTTGATATTGGGGGAACGTTCATCAAATATGCAGTGATGGGAAGGAATGGCGATATTTCAGCCAGAGGGAAAATCTCAACTCCGAAAGAAGGAAGAGAAGAACCGGTTGAAGCGGTTGGAAAATCAATCTCCAGACTGTTCTGGATCCGGAGAGGATCGCGATCGGCGGAGAAATCAGTGCCCAGCCTGCTTTGATCGAATATATCAGAAAGCACCTTGACCAGATTTACTCGGACTGTCCGTATCAGATCCCAAGAGCTGAGATCGTTACCTGCAAATTTCAAAATGATGCGAATCTATATGGCGCACTGCAGTGCTATCTGGAAAGAGCATAAGAACTGAAATGAAAAAGCTGCCGGTTTTCCAAAGCGAAGTCAGTTCCTTATCCCCGATCAATTCTACCAGTTTTTCCAGGCTCTCCGTTGCTTTTTTTCCGAAACTGTCAACAGCACTGAATGTCCATTCCGTTTCTGTCACAAACCGGTAAGAATCCGGGCCATAGTTCGGATCGGCATCAAACTTTTCAGCCAGGGTCAGTGCTTTGGAAAGCGTGGCGCCGGCAGTATCCGGGCCATCTGTCCGCAGCTGGATGCCGGCAAGGCAGACGTTAAGGAGACTGCTGATCTTGTCGATATAGCTCAGATGACTTTGAAGACACTGCCAGTACTGATAGAAAATTATTTTTTCTACTACTGGTATGGAAAACCCCAAAAAGATAAAAGGCTCGAAATAGGCAACCGCAACCTGAAATCACTGCGGAAATAGTTTATTGCTTTTTCCGGCAGACGCAGCCATATTCCGGTATTTTGCAACATCCCGTTTCTGCTGTTTTTTCATCAGATCTAAAAAGATAACGTTCTCCTTATATTTTACCTCAGCGGAAATTATTTAACAACAAAAAGGTTTTTCCCAAAAAGCACCAAACCACTGGACAAAAGAATGCTTCGGAGGTGAGGCGCTTTTTTCATTTTAGGGATAGAAAAGAACCTGAAGATCGAGTATGATAAAAATAGAAAGCCTTTGCTGCTTGATGACTGCAGGGCGGAGGATGAACTTATTTTTTTCAGAATAGCTTTCTAAAAGACACCTTATGCAAGTGATTATACCCTTTGCAGAAATACAGCAAGAGGGTATCAACAGGAAAATACACAGAACTAATAAGGAGCAACAAAATGAATTGTGTACGCGATTTCATTATCAAATCAGCTGAAAGCCGACCGGAGCAGTATGCTGTTGAGTCTTCGTATGGTCGGATGACCTTCAGGGAACTGTTGAATTTGCACGCCGTGGAGCCGGGAAGCTGGAGCGGCTTCAAGTTGGAAAGGGGGATTTCCTGACGATCGAGCTGCCAGGGTCGGCAGAGTATGTGGGGATGATGCTGGCGGCCTGGATGCGCGGGGCAGTGTTTGCCGCGCTTGATATAGTCTATCCAGAAGAAAGACTGGATTATATTGCCATGGACTGCGGCGCAAAGGTCCGGGTCAATGCGGAATTCCTCGATGGGCTGGCAACAGAAGAGCCTGTAAGCGAATCGGCAGATGTAATACCATCCGATCCGGCTCTTTTGATTTATACGTCCGGTTCCACCGGAAGGCCGAAAGGCGTGCTTCTTAGTCATCAGAGTATACATGATTCATGTGTACGCGGTGTTGCGGCATTGAAGGCGAACGAGTATGCGGGGGAATATTTTGGCGCGGCTATCCCCTTCAGTTTCGTCGTGGGTATTCAGGTGACTCTGGGTGCTCTCATGGCAGGGATGACGGTAAGTGTTGTTCCCTATGACGTCGTGAGGGATCCTGTCCGGCTGTCCGCCTTTATTGCGGAAAATGACCTGAATATTATTTTCCTTCCGCCGAAACTTCTGAAAGTTTTCCGGCCTCAGGGAGACTGTCTGCATACGGTTATCACCGGAAGTGAAAAAGTATCAGATGTCTATCGCACGGATTTCCGTTTAGTCGTCTCCTATGGTTCTTCGGAATCCGCAGGCGGAGTGCTGTTCTTTGACATCGACCGGTCATATGACAATACTCCGATTGGCAAGCCTGTCTGTATCGAAGGTGTGTGTCAAGAGAGTGCTTATATCCTGGATGAGGATGGGAAGGAGGCTGATGAGGGTGAACTATGCCTCAGCGGTCATTTTGCTCTGGAGTATCTGAATCAGCCGGAAGCGACGGCAAAGATCCTTGTCCCCAATCCATTCAGGGACAAGGATGGTAATGACATTCTGCTCCGGACAGGCGATATCGTCCGGAGACTCCCGGATGGAAATATCCTTTACCTGAACCGTAAGGACTGGATGATCAAGATCAGCGGGCAGAGAGTTGAACCGGGAGAGATCGAGCAGGCGCTGCGTACGGTTTCCGGCGTCCGGGATGTGACCGTCAGGGATTTTGAAAATTCTGCCGGACAGACGTATATCTGTGCTTTCTATGTACGGGATCCGGAGAAAAACGTGGTGGAGGATGATCTGCGTTCTGCCGTCCGTTCCCGCCTTCCGGAATACATGATGCCGGCATTCTTTGTCGAGCTGGAAGCTCTTCCCCTGAACGCGAACGGAAAACAGGACCGCTCTGCACTTAAAGCACCGGATGCCGCAGCCTGGACCGCGGAATATATCGCGCCGCGAAATGAAACGGAACAGAAGCTCTGTGATGCTTTTGCTTCTGTACTGGATGTTCCCCGGGTCGGTATCGACGATGACTTTTTCCGCATGGGCGGCGACAGCATCCGGGTGATGATGCTGCAGAATGAATGTACGGAGCTCATGCTTTCCACCCGGATGATCTATGACTGCCGCACACCCCGGAAACTAGCCGAGGAGCTTTCCGAGGCAGAACCGGAAGCTGATTCCCTGCAGCCGGGGGAGATTCCGGCAGAACCCATACCCCTGACACAGACACAGCTTGGCATCTGCCTGGAGAGTGAAAAAAGGGAAGGCGAGGCGGCGTATAACAATCCTATGCTGTTCCGTATCCCGGCGGATACCGATGCCGACCGTCTTTCAAAAGCCATTTCGACTGCCCTCAAAGCCCATCCGGCTTTGTTCGTCCGGATCGTGACAGGTGAGGACGGTATGCCTGCCATGCAGTATGAACCGGATTTTCTGCAGGAGGAAATCTGCGGGATCGTGTCTCTGACGGAAAAAGAACTTACCGAACAGAAAAAAACACTTGTACAGCCCTTCCTGATCCGGAAGGACCGTCTGTTCCGCTGCCGTCTTTATAAAACAGAAGAAGATCTGCATCTTTTTATGGATTTCCATCATATTATTTTTGACGGCACTTCCATGCACATTCTTTTCGCCGATATCGAAAAGGCATTCCGGGGTGAAAACGTGAAGGCGGAAGAATACACAGCGTTGGATGAACAAAGAGACCGCAGTTCCGAAGCATATCAGAATGCAGCCGGATGGTATCGAAAAACGTTCGAGGATTTTGAGGAGGTTTCCCTTCCTTCCGGAGACAAGGCAGAGAAGGCATTGTAATCATTGATAAGAAACTATCAAAGTACAGAAGCCTTTTCTTTGCTTTTGGTCTCTCTCTTTCTGAACCTGGAATAAACCTTTTGAAGAGAAGGATGGAGGATATAGGAATATGAAAAGAAGAATTGCTGCTGTTTTATTGGCACTTATGGTTGTGACCGGCAGCCAGGCTGTATCTGCGGAAGATGCTGTTTCTTCAGCCACTGTTGATATCACCGGCATGCCGGCCATACAGGAATCAGATGAGGCTACAACCCTGGTGATTTATTTCTCTGCCGATGATACTGTAAAAGCAGTTGCTCTGGCCGCAGCTGACGCTATAGGCGCAAATGTTTTCGAGGTTGTTCCGGAACAACCGTACACGGATGAAGATCTTGCTTATTATACCGATGGCCGATGTGATAAAGAACAGGCAGATGATTCAGCCCGTCCCGGTATTGCCGAATGGCCAGAGTCTTTGGAACAGTACGATGTCATTTTTATCGGCTACCCGATCTGGCATGGGCAGGCACCGAAGATCCTGTATACGCTGCTGGAAGGCATCGATGTTTCAGGAAAGACTATCGTTCCTTTCTGTACTTCCATGTCCAGCGGCGCAGGCAGCAGCGCAGACAACCTGGCTAAGACTACGGATGACACGAATATCTGGCTTCAGGCGACACGGATGGACAATCAGATAACGGCTGATCAGGTGCAGGAGTGGGCAGTATCTGCATTGGAAGAGGCTGCGGGGTAAGCAGTGGCAGTGTCTGGGATGTCAAAGAAGCATAGAGCCTGAACAAGACGGAAAAGCCCGCCTGGATCAGATTGCAGAAATGCAATGTGATTAAACTTTATAGCCCGGGAAAGCCCGGAAGGATCGGATCCGGAAATAGTATTTCCTCTTCGATCTTCTCGGGCTCCTGGATGCGATCCTGCCTCTTATGGAAAACGCAGGATCATTGATGATGTGACGATTACTGTTCCCGAAAAAACAACGACAGCCATCGCAGGGCCTTCTGGACGGTGAGGATAAGGAAAAGGCGTAGGAAAGGCGCGCTTATCTATAAATTCATTGTGAATGAGAGGTAAGCGCTTTTTTTATTGATTCAAAACAGACGACGGCACGTGTCATGGTTTTTTTCCTCACCGCCGGCACTCTCATAAAGGTCGGTTGACATCTATGCACAATGCGGATATTATAAAGAAAACAGGAATATAGCATTCGTTCCTTTTATTTGCAGATGTTCAGTTGTCCACCGGATTTTACCGGGTGTACGGACTGAATCGTTATCCTCTTTTTAAGAACAGGAGGCGGCCATGAATAAAACAGAAAAGAACCGGAACAGGGGAATATCCATACGAGTGATTCAATTGATCATGCTCATCTGCGTGGTGGCGATCGTGTCGCTTTCAGGTCTTTCCACCTTTCAGTCCTCGAGCGTGTTTTCTGCTCTTTCCAATGAAACCGGCAACTATATCGTCCGCCAGAAAGCAGCGCATGATCTGATGGAGGCTTCGGATTACCTGACGGAGATGGTTCAGCGTTTTACCCTGGAAGGGGATGTCCGTTATATGAACAATTATTTCGAAGAAGCGCTCATATCCAAAAGAAGGGAGTCTGCCATTCTGACCATGTCGGAAAATGAGGCAGCGCAGAATCTGGTGGAGCAGCTGAAGGAGGCCCTGGAGGAATCCATGACGTTGATGTACCGCGAATACTACGCCATGAAGCTGGTCGTTGATGCCAAAGAGCTTCAGGACTGTCCGGATGCGGTACAGGCCATCGAACTGAAGGATGAGGATATTTTTCTGCCAGCCGATGAGAAAATGAACATGGCGCAGGAAATGGTGATGGGCAGTGAGTATTATGCCAGTAAGGACAGTATACGCTCAAAACTGAAAACAGCGCTTGAGACACTGGATCAGACGATGTACACAACCCGCCGGAATGCTTCCGACGAAATGATGCGGCAGCTTTCTTTCTACAGGATAATGACTGTGATTTTTACTGTCATTCTGATCATTCTGATCGCGCTGGTTACAGGTCTGTGCACGATTCCGCTAAGCAAGGCCGCGCGCTGCGCACAGAGACATGAACCGATTCCGATCATCGGGACAACGGAATTCAGATGGCTGGCGGAACACTATAACAGGATGTATGATGCCCTGGAGTCATCCCATGACAAAACCTGACAATGCAGGCTGTAGAGCAGAAATACTTTTGCCTGGATTTTTTCGGGAAAGGAGAACTCCATGAAGAAAAATCTTTTAACGACCGTCTTTTCTGTTCTTCTCATTGTGCTGTCTGCTCTTTGCTGCTCTTTACAGGCTTCAGCCGCAAAAGGACAGTCCATTGATTATCCGGAGAATGAATGGAATTACGTGGATGCTTCCATGGATATCAGTCAGGGCATTTCGGACGAAGCGACCGGCGCGCTGGGGCGTATCCAGCGGAATGGCTGTCTGCGAGTGGCCGTACGATCTGATCTGGCGCCATATGTATATCATGATTCGGATAAAAATGCAGAGGATGCGTTGACCGGAGCGGATATTTCCCTTGCCCGCAGGATCGCGGAGCGAATGGGCGTGAGACTGGCGATCCTTCAGCTTGATTCGACTCAGATCCTGCCTTCCCTGACGGAAGAGCAATGTGATCTGTCCATATCAGCAATCGCTTACACACCGAACCGAGCACTGAATTACTCGCTGTCAAAAGGATATTATTATCCTGAAAATGAGCCGGATATCGGTTTTATTATCCATAAAGACAGCCAGGACCGGATCACCGGACTGGATGACATGGAGGAAAGAGTGGTCGTCACCCAGAGCAATTCTCTGGCAGAAACCGTCGGGGTCAGACTGCTGAATGATTACCTTGAGTTTCGCCGGGTATTGTCTGTTCAGGGGGTCTATGAAGCAGTGGAGAATAAAACTGCAGATGTGGGTATTGTGGATATCAATATCACCAGGATTTACCTGGAGAATCATCCGGATTGCGGACTGTGTCTGATCGAGAATCTGACTTTTTCGCCGGAAAAACAGTATCAGGGCTGCAGAGTCTCAGCAAAAAAAGGAGAGACGGGTTTAGTCGCTTTTGTCAACGGCGTGATTGATGAAATCCTGGAGAGTGGTGAATATGAGCACTGGATCGAGGAAGCCGGGGCATAAAGCGGGGGGTTACAGTTCCTTAAAGGTATGACGATCGAAAAGGAAAGGAAGAAAGCAAGTGAAGAAAGAGAGGAGTAATACACTGTTTTTTTCACTGCAGATTTTGCTGTGCCTGTTCCTGAACTGGGGAGGGGATCAGATTGTATCCCGCTTGAACTGGCCTGTCTGGCTGGACTCGATCGGA
The DNA here is from genome assembly GCA_017475035.1 of Blautia sp. Classification (GTDB taxonomy): domain Bacteria; phylum Bacillota; class Clostridia; order Lachnospirales; family Lachnospiraceae; genus Blautia_A. The sequence goes on along the minus strand of JAFVGK010000045.1, from coordinate 5,859 downwards.
ACAGTGCTGTGCGCTTATCATTTTGGACCATTCTGCGGGGCGGTAGTAGGAGCAAGTTCAAACATTCTGGGGCACATTCTTTATGGGGTTTCCCTGTACTACAGTCTGATCAGCATCCTGATCGCTGTGATCGTCGGTTTCGCCGCCGGAAAAGACAAACTGGAAACCCTTCTGGGTGTCCTGAATGTCAGCGCCATATTGGCTGTATCTGTAGCCATAACAGCGTACCCGATCAATCTGCTTATCAACGGAGTCAGCACAGGGAACAACTGGGGCGACGCGGTGACAGGCTTTTTGAGAGATCTGGGGATTCCCACCTGGGCAGGCCTGCTGGTCGGTCAACTGTATGTGGAATTGCTGGACAAGCTGATCATTTTGCTGGCATTCTACATTTTTACAAAACTCTTCCGTCAGATCATAAGGCTGATCAGGTCCTGCAGGTTTTTTCATCCGAACCACGGGTCTGACTCCAACCTGATTGTGCTGCTGGTCATGGGAGCCTGGATGCTTTCCCTGGCGGCGGGAAGAGTATATCCGGTCTGGGCTGATGAAACCGACAGTCTTACGGAGATCAACTACAGTGATTATGTTCAGACGATTTACTCGACCTCCAACGGTCTTCCCTGTGGAGAATCCAACGACATTGCCATGACCGGGGACGGGATCATGTGGGTAGGCACTTATGCCGGGCTGTACCGGAATAACGGACAGGAATTCCGATGGATAGACAGCTTTGATTCCGTCCGCAATGTCAATTGCCTGTATGTGGATGAGGAAGGCAGGCTCTGGATAGGAACCAACGACAAAGGCCTCTCGATCATGATCAACGAAGAGGTTGTGAATGTGATCGATGAGAGCCAGGGCCTTCCGTCCAATTCCGTAAAATCCATTATTCGAAGCTCTGACGGATATTACTATGTCGGTACTTCCGGCAGTATGCAGATTCTCACTCTCAACTGCGGCCTGAAACGGATCAGGACTCTTTCTGAAGTCAGCTATGCGGATCATCTGGCCGCTGATCAGAATGGAAATGTTGCCTCGGTCAATAATGCAGGAACCCTGTTCCTGATGCGCCAGGGGAGGATCCTGGTTTCCGGAAAGCTTCCGAAAAACGGACCGGTGTACAAAAGCTGTGCTTTTGATCCGGATGGCACTCTTCTGGTGGCTACGACCGAAAACGAGATCTATCGGTTTGATATCAGTCAGGATACCTTCAAAGAGCTTGAAGTGATCAGATGTCCGGGGCTTCGGACGATCAAGACTCTCTATTTTCTGGAGAACGGGGAGCTTTTTATCTGCGCGGATAATGGGATTGCCCATATTAACAGGAAAAATGTCTACGAGAAAATCAACACCAATGAGTTCAACAATTCCATCGACCATATGATGAAGGACTATCAGGGGAATCTGTGGTTCACATCTTCCCGTCTGGGGCTTCTGCGCATGGCCCCGTCGGATTTCCGTGATATCTACAGAACAGCAGGCATGGAAAACCGGGTGGTCAATACCATTGTCCAATGGAATGGCGTTTATTACATCGGTACCGATAAGGGAATGGACAGTGTGGATCTGAAAGGGAAGAAAGCCCTGACAGACGCAGTGACGGAACGGTTTTCCGGACTCCGGATCCGATGCATGATCGTTGATACGCAAAACCACCTTTGGGTATGCACCTATGGAAGCGGACTGGTGGAGCTGGAGCCGGATGGTACAGAACATCTTTACAACAGTGAAAACGGTGCATTCGGAAACCGGGCCAGAGTCGTAAAGGAGTTAAAAGACGGAACGATTCTGGCAGCCGGAGACAGCGGCCTGAGCTTTATCCGGGATCATGTCGTGGAGAATACCATCAACCGTTCCGAAGAAAGGATCAGCAGCATGGTGCTGACCGTCACAGAATTAGGGGACGGAAGGATCCTGGCTGGTACAGACGGAGACGGAATCGCGGTAATCAAGGACAGAAAGGTGGTCAGGATGCTGACCATAAAAGACGGACTGGGCAGTGATGTGATTCTCCGGACTGTGCCGGATACTGTCACCGGCGGCGTTTTTGTGGTTACCAGCAACGGACTTTGCTACATGAATTCGGACGAGGCGATCCGACAGCTGTATTTTCCCTATTACAACAATTACGATATCTGGATCAAGGGAACAGACACACTTTTTGTGCTTTCAAGCGCAGGAATTTATACGGTAGACAGAAAGGAGCTGCTCAGCGCAAAAGACGAACTTACCTATGATCTGCTGAATTCACGCCGCGGGTTGAACGGCAGCCTTACCGCAAATGCCTGGACCTGGTACAGCGAGGAGAGCGATGAATTGTTTCTGCCCTGTGATACAGGTGTCTTTGCTGTGAATACAAACAGCTTTTTCTCCAGTTCAAATGTCTACCGTATGGCTGTGACAGGGATCTGGATGGATGGAAGATTTCATCGGATCCGAAACAATGCTTCTGAGAAGATTCCCAGGGGAACCGGCAGGATAGAGATCGTTCCAGAGGTAATCAATTATACCGTCCAGGATCCATATGTAGGCTATATGCTGGAGGGTTTTGACAAGGACTGGACCATTGTCCCCCAGAATTCGCTGGGATCCATTACCTATACCAATCTGCCGACAGGCGATTTTGTCTTCCATCTGGCGGTATTTGACAATAACCAGGAGTATATTTTAGCCCAGCGCACGTACCGGTTCACGAAAGAGATGGAAATGTACGATAACAGCTGGTTTATTCTTTACATTCTTATCCTTCCGATGTTCACCGTATGCTGGCTGTCATTTTTATTGTTCAAGAGACATGAAGCAAAGATCCAGGCCCAGCTTGATCAGGCGAACCGGCAGATCGAAATGGGCAAGCAGACAGTGATCGCCATAGCCCGTACCGTTGACGCAAAGGATGAGAGAACCAGTGAGCACAGCAAACGTGTGGCACTGTATTCAAAACAGATCGCGGAGCGCTTTGGTCTGGATGAAAAACAGTGCCAGGATATCGAATGGGCCGCGCAGATGCATGATATCGGGAAAATCGCGATTCCTGACGCTATTCTGAATAAAGCCTCGCGGCTGACGGATGAAGAATATGCCACGATGAAATCCCATACCACCAGAGGCGCTGAGATTCTCAAGGACTTTACCTTGCTGGATCATGTGATTGAGGGCGCAGAGTTTCATCACGAACGATATGACGGGAAAGGGTATCCCAAGGGACTGAAAGGAGAAGATATTCCGCTCTATGCCAGGATCATAGGGGTCGCAGATGCATTCGATGCTATGACTGCCAACCGCATCTACCGGAAACAGATGGATTTTGGCTATGTGCTGAATGAATTGGAAAAAGGCCGCGGAACCCAGTTTGATCCTCATTTTGTGGATATTCTTCTTCAGCTGATTCATGAGGGCACCATAGACCTGAACAAGATCTATCATGTTTCCGCAGAGGATATCGCGGCTGCGGAAAAAAAGGATCAGGATCATGCAGACGCTGTGGATCCGAAGAAACCGGAGCAGGGAGGGAATACATGAAAAAGCAAAAGATTCTTACGGTTGTCATTTGCGCCGCCGTCCTCCTTTCTGCCTCTTTGCTGAGCGGTTACTGGAACAGGAATACAAATGGCAGGGCGCTGATCGTGGGCTTTGTTTATTCGGAGGATGAAAGCACGCCTTATACAGCCAATTTTGTTCAGGCTCAGCGCGGCCTGGAGGAAGAATTCGGCGACAGAGTGAAAGTATTAACCAGAAGCAATGTTCTGAGCGATGATGCCGAACGTCCGATGCAGGAACTGGTCAGAGAAGGCTGCCAGGTGATTTTCATCAACATGGATACCGATATTCCCGTCACACTGGCCATGGAATACCCGGACGTGGAGTTCTGCCAGATTTCCATGCCGGATATCAGCCTGGAGGGCACGCCGGAGAATTACCATACTTTTAACGGAGAGATTTATCAGGCCCGCTATGTCAGCGGCATCATTGCAGGCATGAAGCTTCGTCAGCTTCTGGACAGCGGGGTATTGCTGCCCGGGAATGCCCTGGTTGGCTATGTAGGAGCCAATTCCACTCCGGAGGTCGTTTCAGGCTTTACTGCTTTTTTTCTGGGTGTTCGAAGCATGGCTCCTGAGGCCATCATGAAAGTCCGCTATACCGGAAGCTGGAGCAATTTCAGCAGGGAAAAAGAAGAGACCGGAAAACTGATCGATGAAGGCTGTGTGATCATCGCGCAGCATGTGAATACCAAGGCTCCCGCCATCGTCTGTGAGGAAGCCGCAGCTGCCGGCAAGACCGTATATCATGTGGGCTATCACCAGAGCATGATGGATGTAGCGCCATCCTGTGCGCTGGTCAGTATCCGGACCAATTGGACTCCTTATGTCATAGAAGCGGTCCAGGCGGTTATAAATAAGCAGAATATTGAAGAAAACGTGCAGGCGAATGCCCACGGCAGAGATCTGAGCGCAGGCTTTGAAAGCGGATGGGTTGAACTGATGGATCTGAACAGCTCCATTGCCGCAGACGGCAGTCAGGAAAAGGCCGGAAAGGTCATCGATGGACTGAAAAAAGGCCGGATTAAGGTATTTTATGGGAATTATACTGGTGTCAATCCCAGAAATTCCGCAGACAGGATCGATTTGAATAATGAATATATAGAGAACCAGAATTCATCAAACCCGACCTTTTGTTATATCCTGGATCATTATATTCAGGTGGAGAATTAGCCGGATATCGTGATTACCATTTATACTTAACAGCTGCCGCAGGCAGTTTTGTCCTATTATGGTCTGGAAAGGTCCGGACATCTGGCCAGGGATTTCGGCGTAAACCTGCCTGAGAGGTTCCTGTTCGAGAAACACTGAAATACGGTGTCAATTAACGGCTATTCCAGCTATTCTGTCTGGTGGGTGCCGAGGGTTTCTCTACCTTTATGGGCTATTATCTGCTTTCTGCAAAAGCCAAAGCCGGTGATGGAGGCGGACTATCCCATACCGCTGGGGATCGTCCATGTCCGGCATGAGAGGAAGCCGGATGGCAGAATCGAAAGTGCGGTGAACGTACCTGCGGGTATTACATATGAGATCAGGGAGCAGTATACTGCAGAATAAATCGTCCGAAGGAATTAAGAAAGACGGCTGGTGGAGATGGATTTCTCTGCCGGCCGTTTTTTACAGAAAAAATCGAGATGAAGGATCCTTATTCTCCCATTCAGAAAAGCGTTGCGGCCTGACTGTGGTGATGCTATAATTTCTGGGATCAGTGTTCTATAAACTCTTGTTCCGTGTCGTCCCACCCGATTTTTTCTTTGACAGCGAAGCCAGGATGATATGTCGGAGTGAATTGCAAAAGATGGTAAAATGAATTCAATTCAGGAGAAAGAAAATGAGATTGATAGGCAACATTTTATGGTTTATTTTCGGAGGGTTTATCAGCGGTATGGCCTGGGTTCTGTCAGGGGCTTTATGGTGCCTCACTGTCATTGGGATTCCATATGGACTGCAGTGCTTTAAGTTTGCGGCAATTTCATTCTGGCCTTTTGGCAGACGGATCGAATATGGCGGCGGCGCCGTTTCCTTTCTCGTAAATGTGATCTGGTTCCTTGTAAACGGCTGGTGGATGGCACTTGGCAATTTTCTGATTGGCTGTGTCTGGTGCATCACAATTGTAGGAATTCCGTTCGGGAAACAGTTTTTCAAGATAGCGAAATTAGCTCTTCGTCCATTTGGGGCATATATTATGATTGCATCGACAAAAGCCTGATTCTACGGATCGCTTCGCAGCGGAGCTGCTCTCGCGTCTCGCCTCCCGGCTCGGTCGTTGCTAAACGCATGCCACTGGCATGCAGCAACCTACAGCCACTCGGAATCCGCT
>JAFVGK010000008.1 GCA_017475035.1 Blautia sp. | reverse complement strand
ACGTTAATTTCCTGTATGCCGTACCTAAAACTATCCAATAGAGAGGCTCAGTAATTTACTGAGCACTCTCGTTGGCCACTTTTGAAGCATTTCGTTTTGCTCTGGCGTTAACAGCTGGTTTCTTGTTTTTCGATCCTGGTGGACGCCCTCTTTTTCTCGGAACTTCACGATTTTGTTCGCATGGTGTTTCGCTGGTCTTAATGATTTGATCGGATTGTTTTGGTTTATTTCTTGATCCGGGAGGTCTTCCACGTTTTCGTTTTATTTTATCATCGTCATTGGCCGACTTCTTTGTCGATCCAGGAGGTCTTCCAGGCTTGCGCTTGCCTGATGTATCAGTATTGGAGTTTTCATGCGATGGAAGCTTGTAGACCTGGTCGTACATATCACCATTAACTCTGTTACTTTCTATCAAGGCAATATAATCAATATCTTTTTCTTCCAGTTTTGCTGCCGCCATTAGATCGAGCTGTCTTCCGTTTGTATTATGAACACCCATATATGTATTATCTGGGGTTCGCTGAACACAAAGGAAATTTGCCTCTCGTAAGGCAAGTGTTAATTCATATTCTGTCTCTTTGCAGATACGTTCCATTTCATTGCGAATGATTGATGCAATAAACGCAACGAAACCTTTTGATTTTACTCCATTCGTAAAGTGCGTTCGGAATACTCTGTTCCCAAGTTGGGTCTTGATAATCATATATTGCTTTTCAGATTTGTCTCTGAGATCATATTTGGATAATGTTTCAAAAGCACCATAGTTAGAATCTGCTGCTAATGCTGAGAATCCTTTTTTATCCATTGCAGTCTGAAGTTTTTCGTTATTAACAGCATATCGCACAATGCTGCCAGACTCTTTGACAGGTATAATGTAGCAACTGATGTCTTTCCCTATCTTCGGTTTATTGCCCAAAGATAAAGCTGTATTTGCATCCTGAACGGCTCTTTGTACTTTGTCAACCAAATAATTAGCACGTTCTACACCATTTTTACTATCGTACGCGAGAGTGATCCATGAAGTGTGATTATACTTGCCAAAAATCCTGCATTCGTCTGCAGTTGCATAAATACCATTTCCGACTGCATAGTTAGATTTCATACGGATTTCCTCCGCATGGTCCTCAAACATTTTATGGAATCCGTAGGTATTTTCTTTCAGCATAATGACATACTTCAGTTTTTGGTCACGTATAAGATCAAGACAATCGATATCACAAAAGCCTCGGTCCAGAATAACACCTTCGATTTCTATTGCGTATAGCTTAAGATATGACTGGATTTCAATGAACTCTTTACTGTCAACTCTACCTCCGCGATACAACCTGTATGTAATGGGAATACCTGTTTCCGCATCAACAGCATACATATAGCTACAAATATTGCAATTTTTTCGTGACTTGGCTTTTCCTTTCTCGGCCAGCTCAACCTCTTTGCATGAACAGTCACTATTGGAACCATCTATGCAAAGCCAAACTTTTGTAATGCCGCGTTGTACACATGCTTTAGCCCATTTGTCCTTGAAGTTTTCCTGTTGGCTTTCCGTCAATCGTTTCTCAAACAACTCTGACAACCAGGAATCAGAATATAGATTACATGAATACAAAACCTGGTCAGCCATCAGATGCGGATAATCTTTCGCGACATTTGATTTAAACAATATGCTATAATTTGCAAAGTCCATTATGGCATTAGCGTTTTCAGGGCCACAACAATCTACAAGAGCAGGATATAATCCGTTCTGATAGGACAAGGCAAGTGAATAAATAAACAACCCACATCGTTTTGTTACTGGGGCAAGTTTTCCTTTTGCTGCAATATTAAATTCACGAGGATATCGAGCTACGTAGTTTGAGTTTGGATTCATAGTCTTTTTTGAAGAATCATTAATCCATCCTATTGTAAGACGTGAATCCATATTGTATTGACGATCTTCAAAATATCTTGATTCTGTAATAATGTAAACTCTTCCGGCAACTACAGTTGCCTCTTTAGGAACATCAACTATAACATTATTGAATCTTGCCATATCAACCTCAAATAATATATATTTTATTTGGTACGTATGTACCTATAATTATAATATTATTTTTGGTTTTTTGCAAGAATTATTATTAAAAAAGTATTGATTTTATGGGCTTTTTCGATATTCTTACGTTGTCGATGTTATTTCTTTAGGTACGGCAAAGTGGAAATTAACGTTTATAGTGATATGCCCGCGCAAAAGCACTGACAAGAGCTGTCATGTTGTCCATAGATATAACCCTCCCTAAGTTCCTTTATGCTCTCTGATCTCTGGCTCGTTCAAAAAGGATTCCTTGTATACCGGCAAAACCCGTTTCCAGAAAATCCACCCATTTATCATGAGCAGCACGGCAAAAGCACTCCTGGCGATCCGTTCGGGGCAGAGAAGGCTGATTCCGTTCATATCGCCGCCCCCAAAGATACCGCACAGTATGCTTAAATACAGCGGATCAAGCAGCAAAAGGGCAATGGTTATGTAGTACATGACTGCCTGGAGAAGCTTGCTTCTTTGGCGGCTTATTCTTCCTGCCAGAGCTGACAGCACAATTCCTGTAAATAAGGTTGCTGTCGCTCCTGCAATGCAGAAAAGTGCCATCTGCCCATCGGTCATCCGTTCTGCGTAAACATCAATCTGCATGCCAATTCCCATAAAACGAATATGCTTGAATGTTCCTGAGAGAACTGCGTATAGCAAATGGGCCCCTTCGTGAACAAGATAATAAACCGCTGCTGCCACCAGAATCCCTATATACTGACGCGCTCGTTTCATATCTGAAAACCTGCTTTCTCAAATTGTTTAGTTGGTTACACTTATAGGATGCGCTTCTATCACAAAGATCATCCCGTCATAGAGTTCTGATGGAGACTGCCAGACCCGATAAGCATACGGGAGGAACCGATACACGATCCCATTCAGTCCATCCATCGGATTCTCCCCAAGACTGCCCATAAATATGTACCCGTTCACCATCTCTGCCAGACCCCCATCTGCTGGAATGCTCGAGAAATCCAGCCAGGAAATGTCATATCCGTTTTTGTAAGAAGCTTTCGCAAGAGGATCTCTCGAATAAAACGTCCTGTTCACACGTTTTCCGGAGCTGGTCGGACAATTACATACCGTTTTGTAAAAATCCGTCCCTATGGCGAAGTATGCGTCCCTTCCGATTTTGTCCGTCAGCAGATTCCCCATCACTTTATTCTCACCGCCGGTATATGTGCCTGACTGTTCCAGATGACCGTTATGGCCTGAAATGAAAATCTTGTTATTTCCTTTCTTCTCTTCCTGTGCGAGGATCCACATCGTATTATCTGCCATGTAACGGTCACGAATCCCGGCTGCGTCAGCAGAGTTTTCTTCATATGTCTTTTCCATCGCCTGATTCTGCAACAAAATATCCGTCAGATGCACCGCTGTATCAATGGTCTGATCCGCGTCGGATGCGGGAGTTTTCTCTGACAGCTCCTGCCTGAGTTCTGTAAGAACTGAAACCCTTTCCTCACGATCATATAAAGCGGACCAGTCTTCACCATCCCGTAATTTCTCCAGTTCTGAGCTGTCGTATCCTGATCTCTTCAATTCTTCCAAAAGAAATTGATAATTGTATTCGGTTCGCTGCATATCGAGCCCATAAAAACGGATATCATCTCCGTCAGCCGCAGTCTGGTTATAGCTGCGCATCCAGGAAATCAGATCTTCCATTTCCCCGGTCCTGTAGATGGCAAACCCAATCGCGGCAGCCGCCTCTTTGGCTGTGCCATCTGCACCGTGAATATAGCGATTGACCACCTCACATCCACCGTAATCACCCTCCAGGGCAAACGCCCGGACGCCATATTGTTCCACCATGATCTGAAACACGTCCAGTTTCAGCTGCTGGAATTCACGGTTTCCATGCGTCGCCTCTCCTAACGTAATGATTCTTGTATTCTCAGGTATCGTTATCTCCGAAACCTGTCCGGCGTATATGTCAAATTCTTCCGGATCCGCACTATTCCCAGTCCCAAATCCACCGAATCGGGAAAAAATAGCCCCGGCAAGAATCACCACAGCGAAAACACATAAGATGGCAATTCTTCTGATTGTTGTATTTCTCTTTTTCTTACTGTTCATATTCTTTTTTGTTCCTTGTCGTCGTATCTGCGAGGATTTTGGATATTTCCACAACTCCTTCAGCGGTAAGATTCTCTCCATATGCTCTGGTGCCCATTCCGGCACACGATCCATGTCATTCAGATTGATTTTCTCCATAATTCGTTCTTTATAGTGCAAAATGGCTACTTCCTCGTGTCTGTGGGCGACCCAATCTCATGCAAAAATGAGCGAGCTCATTTTTGCATGACCTTTTGTCGCCTGAATCATAATATCAATGAAAAGCGAAAACCGAATTGTCTTAAGTGAGAGTATTGCTCCGGCAACGGCGGGGGCGGCAAACTGAACGAGGGATCCGAAGTGATCTGCTTAATAAGCAATCATCTGATCCAGCAGTGCATTCCAGATTGCTTCCTTGCTCTCATAGTGTTTATAGACACCGGACTTGACAAGCCCGAGAGATGCACTCAGTTCACGGATGTTTGTCCCTGCATAACCATTTTGTGAAAACATCTCCAGAGCCGCTTCCAGTATTCTGTCTTTCGTATCGTTCGCCATAATAACCTCCAAATGCAGTAGAGCGACCTTTCGTTCACCTATTATAGCGAACGAAAGGTCACTTGTCAAGGCCTTGCCTTTGTTTTATTACGCTATATAAAGATCAACTTGTACCACATTATTATTCTCGCGATTTCTCGTCCCGCTCTTCCTGTTGGCGATGTAAGATCACATCCGCATTCTGCTTTGCCCGGATGAATTCCGTACGGTCCGTCCTGACCTTCCGATACTCCGCATATTCTGCCTGCCGCTCTCGGATCAGCCTGGTCCGCTCTGCATTCAGTTTTTTTTACAGTTGGCAGTTTCGTTCCTTCCGGGAGTTGATCAAAGGCAGCTCTTGCTGCCTCCTGCAGTTCGATTTCTGCCCGGTGCAGCTCATAGAATTCCGTCTTCTTTGCTTTCGGCAGGCGGTTTGTATTCAAGGTAGATTTTCCTGGTCTTGCTGTAATCGAAGATAAGCTGGCGGAGTGCTTCGATCTCCTTGATCCTTGCATCCTTTTCTTTGATTGATGCAAGCAGCCGATCAGAGCCGGCCACAGCTTCATTGGTCAGTCGCTCCAGCTCTTCATAGTTGTGAATATCATGCTGCTGCAGGAAGAGAAGCGTCTTGGCTGTCTGCTTCAGGTTGAACCCCTTCGCCCAGCGCTCATAGCCTGCTCCTTTGCCTAAAGCACGGTTCTGATAAATGTTCTTCGAAGGGACATTGACTTTGTTTAAGGCCAACAGCTGTCGATCTTCATTCTGATCGGTACTGGATACTCTTACATACCCGTATATTTTGTTTTCCATACATCCTCCTGTTTGTCTCATTAACGCAAAAATGACCGAATTGGCGGCACACCTCCGTCATTCCGGTCATTTCTTCTTAGACAACAAAAGCGCCGACTTTAACTCCGACGCCTTCATTTCATTCAGTATTCTGTTTTATTTGATCTTCCAATAACCGTTTCTTGCTGATCCGATTCTCTCGATGATCCCTTTGTCTTTCAATAATTTCAAATACTCACCGACGGTTTTTCGACTTACTGACATCTTCTCTGCAAGTACTGGCTTTGTATATCCCGGATCTTCTGTAAGAAGCATCAGCAGTTGTTTCTCTCTATCGGACACCTTATCAGTCACCCCATTGGACACCCTGATTATACGATCTTCCGGCCCAGTAAACTTAATCATGATGTCGCCGGGATGTACCGTATATTCCGGCATCGGGAGATTATCTGCTTTCAGAGAATCGCAGATCTTCTCAACACCACGGCCCCAGCTTTCAATGAAACCTGCCAGATAGAATACATGTGCGATATATGGGTTGTATGGCAACGATGCATGTTTGCCCATCAGGTTTTCCAGCGTCCAGGTCTCAGGAAGCCGTCCAATATTCGCCACATAAAGTTTGTCTTCATAGACGCTGATCTGAATCGGTATCCCAGATTCATATTGCTTGTGACAGATTGCGTTCAGCAGAGCTTCTCTTAACGCTGCCTCCGGCACAAAGTATCTTTCTCTTCGCTGGATCCCTTCATACGTGATTTTCGCACGCATATATTTGAAATAGATCAGTTCAATCGCTTTATCGACCTGTTCCAAAATAGATCCGTGGATCTCATCCTGATAAAGGAGGTCTGCATCGCTTTCAAAATAGCCGATCTTGATATAAGAGCCCAACTGATACTTGTCCGGGTCCTTGCAGAAGAGAAGCATGGCTGCATTCGTCAGATAATCACCGTTCGTAAGGCGCAGCTTTTCCATCAAGACTTCCTTGGGCTCATTCAGAAGAGCCGGATCAATCCTGCCTTTGACTGCTGCAAGCTTCTTGAAATGTTTCCATGCTGATCCCTTTATTCTTCCCCATGTTTGCAATCATGTTCGTAGTCAGGCCAGCGGCAACTCTCAGATCTTCCTTCCTCATATTCTTATCCAGAAGTGTGTGCCAGAGAGGCATAAAACTGATGTGTTTCATAGTGTCTCCATCCTTGTGAAAGCAAACCTTCTCTCAACACAGAAAGTCTATCACAAATCTTGTGATTTAGGAAGCTATTCTTGCTTGATTCCAGGTGCAAGGTTCATACTTCTTTTGGCATTCTCGCTGGCGGCCTTGCGTCTGGTCTCGCTCTGCGGTGAGTTCAGGTGGATCGACACCCTGGATTTCTGCACGATATAGGTCATGCAGCCCAATTCCTTGTTCTCTGCTTTCAGCTTACAGAGTTCCGGGTAACGAGCTGCAAATCTTCGCAGTCTGTTTTTCAAATCAGTGTTGAACGTATAGATATCCCAGGTATCGTCTGCTTCTGATGTCAGCATAATAGTCTCTCTTTCGGCTTTGATCAAACGATGCTTTGCCATATCAATTCTCCCTTCTTTTTTTAAGTGAAAAGCCGTCCTTCTGCGTGAGAGGGGCGGCTTTGGTATCTGTATTAATTGGTACAGTTCTCATTCAGTTTTTCAGGTCATGACTGGATGAAATTGCATAATCCTTCCCGGATTGTAACGACAACAGCAATGATACTTTGTCCGATGACTGGCTTCATGACTGCCATTGCTTTGTCAACGACTTTCCTGTCAAGCCCGGTCAGTTCCGCGATTTTTCCTGCGTTCAGCGGCTCGCCTGCCTTCTTCATGGCTTCGAGGATGATGTTCTTCTCTTCCATTTACGCTGGCTCCTTCTTTTCTTCTTCCTTTACAAATTGGTTCTTCGGCTTCCGGCAGCGGGGGCATTTCCTATCATCCGGGAGATCTTCGAAAGCCGTGCCAGGCTCGATCCCGTGTTTCGGATCGCCGACTTCGGGATCATAGGTGTACCCGTATTTTGCGCATTTATACTCGATATAATCAAGCATCTGGCAGGCTTCTACAAAACGGTCATCCGGTTCGTCTTCCATGGTCACAGGGGCATATCGCACCTTCCAGTCTTCCAGAAGATGCAGATAATCACAAAGCACCCGGTGACAGTAGCGTTCGTCTTCACGAAACGCACTGATCATCGGGTGCCTGGGTTTTACAAGTGCAGAAGCAGACGGTGGCTTGTCAGGATCGAGTCCAAAGTCCGAGGCGATCTTTTTCGCCGCTTCAAAAGCACTCAGACCATACAGCCGGGATACAAAGTCGATCACATCGCCGGTGGCTCCGCATCCGAAGCAGTAATAAAAGTCCTGTTTCAGCTTCAGACTGGGATGCCTGTCATCATGAAATGGGCATTTTGCCATGCCGTGACGGTCAGCTGAATAATAAGGCGGTTTCGGGATTTTGAGGAGGAAGTGCAGTAGAAAATTGCAAAAATGCAATTGAGTCCTGATTATGGGGCAGGTGCATGATTATGATAAGATCATAGAAATCACAACATAAGGTTCTACTGGACAATTTTTCTCTTCGCAGGATAATTGTCCAGTAGCAATGGACAAAATTAGCTTCATGTGCTAAAATGTCCAGTAGGATCGAGTTTTTAATTGGAGGCGCAGGAAATGATTAAACGCGAAAAGTATATAGAACCTATCCGTGAATTCTATAACGGGGATCTGATCAAAGTTATTACCGGTATTCGCCGGTGCGGAAAATCCGTTATTCTAAAGCAGATACTGGATGAGATCAGAGAACGGTCTGACAATATCATTTTCCTTGATTTTGAGGATACTGCTGTCTTAAATGCCATTCCTGATGAAATGGCACTGTTGAACTATATTGACAGTCATCGTAAGGAATCCCTATGCTATGTGTTTCTTGATGAGGTTCAGAGAGTAGACGGATGGGCAGGCGCATGCAGAACACTCCGGATCAGAAACTGTTCTGTTTTTATCAGCGGCTCAAACTCCATGCTTCTGTCACGGGAGTTTACAAAGGAACTATCCGGCAGATACGTGCCTTTCCGGATTCGTCCCTTTGTATATAGAGAACTGGTTGAATATGGGGAAGAACTCGGAAAGGACGTCTCGCTCACTGATTATATTATATGGGGCGGCTTTCCGAAGCGAATCGAATACAGCGGCGAGAGCGGCCAGCGGATCTATCTGAACGAGCTGAATGAAACCATTATTCTGAACGATATCATTAACCGATATAAAATCCGGAAAACCGAGGTCTTCAAACGACTGGCCAACTTTATATTCCTGTCGAACGGAAGGATCCTTTCAGCCCGATCTGTGGAGAAATATATGAGAGGGACAGGCCTGCCCTGTTCTGTCACTACGATCACCAAGTATATCGGATATCTGGAAGAAGCCTATGCGATAGCGACAGTAAAGAAGTATTCTGCCAAGTCCAAACGCGAGCTGGAATACTATCTCAAGGTTTACGATGAAGATGTAGCCTTGAATTCCATCCGCGTCATGAATAATCGATACGATCTCACCCATAACTTCGAGAATGTCGTTTATAACGAACTCCTCTACATGGGCTATAATCTACAGGTATACCACGATGGTTCCCAGGAAATTGATTTCGTGGCTAACAAGGGTAATAAGCAATACTATATTCAGGTTGCCTACTCTGTGGCTGAAGAGAAGGCCTATGAGAGGGAATTTGGAGCTTTTGCAAAACTGGACAACTCTTGTCAGAAGATCGTGATCACAAATGATGATATTGATTTCAGCACCAGTACTGTACGTCATATTCGCTTCCGGGATTTCGTGCAGATGGATGAGCTATGATAAAGGAGACTGCCATGCCTGACACTTATTCGCATACCTGTAGGAAATCTGTTCCGGGGTCAGGTCCGGCGGGATCAGATTCGACTTGATTACATCCGTATGGATGCGGTAATTCAGCTTCGCGACCTCACGGTTCAGGTTCCAATTCAGAGAGAGGCGGCTGTTCTCATCGGTTTTCAGTCTCTGATAATCTTTGATGATATAGAGTTTAAACTCCGGAGATATCCATGACGCAAATTCAAAAGCAATGTCAATATGTGCATATATGCCCCCGCCATATCGTCCTGATTTTGTGAACAAGCCTATAGCATCCAGTTTTTCTGTCCAATCCCTAATTGAAAAGACAAAAGCATTGGATCCGGCATTTTCTTTAAACGTATCGAAATCGATACGTTTAAAATCGGGATTATGGAGGACTTCCTACAACCCAAGGAACTCGACAACATCTCTTCCTCGCAGCCAGTTGTGAATTGTAACTCTAGGGTCGATACTTCTGTATTTTGCAATATCAGTCAGGGAAATAAACTCATTCTTGAAATCAGTCGTATAGATACCAATATCAATGCCGCCAGCATGAATGGTTTCTCTTTTTCCGGAAGATAGTTTTTGTAGTTCTGCTGTGTCTGTTCCCAGATCTGATTTTCCTCAGTTTCTCCGTAACGGTCTTTCAGCCAGCTTTGGACCGGCTTTCCGTAAGGAAGATGTTCGATCGTCATATACGCAGCCATCATTCAATCCTCCTTCAGTAAATGGATCCATTTTCGCTGCCTGTGGGCATAAAAAGCGTTTGCCCAGAGCCAGATGAACGGTGTTTTCCAGCCTGCCCGGATCTCAACCCGGTCCGTATACTTCATGTGACTACCGTCCAAAGGAACCATGGTAATATCGTGATTCCATACGGGAACGTGCTCATTTCCCTCCCGGCTGCTAACGCCCTCAGGATCAAATCGGACAATATAGATTTTGTGCGTGCCAAAAGGGATCACGCCAAAGAGACGGAAACGATAAGCAGATGTACTGCCGACTTCCCAGACCAGCTTGGCTGCTCCCACAGGCTCAAATGTCGCATAAGGCCTCGCTATGTACTGCAACGTTTCCAGTTTCTGCAGCTTTTCAAAGACTGTTTCACGGGCAGCAGGGAAAACAGAGCTTTTCCTTACGATCATACTTTTTCTTCCGTTCTTACCTTGGTCAGCGGTATGCTCCTTGCCCCTTCCTCGGTATCATCATCTTCCACATAGCCGTCATACGGTGCTGAAGGATCCGTGTATTTCTTCGCAAAGGGCTTGCAGAGCTCTCTCCTGTGAAGGTATGCGAAACCCAGATCATCCGTCCAACCAGTGTGGCCGGTGATGATCTTTATGGGCTGTTTTCTCGTACAGAGATTCTTTTCCAGTTTCTCCAGCGACCGGACAGCCAGCTTGTTATCCTCTGCAAGAGTGCTGAGAAAGCTGTAGCCGCCGTCCACACCGAACCAGATCGTATCGCCGGTAAACAGATACTCATCGTCAATGAGATAAACCATATGCCCCCAAGTATGGCCTGGAACCAGAATACACTCGATTTTGATGTCACCGATGTGAATGATCTCTCCGTCTTTCAGAAGGATCTTCTGATTGTCAGTTTTGACCAACGGGAGCTTATATAGTCCATGGAATACCTTTCTTCTGACTTCGCCGGTGAGGTACCGGTTTTCGATCTCTCCGATGTATACCGTCGCGTTTTTAAACAGCAGATCGCTGTCCCGTTCCAGAGCACCAACATGGTCGGTATCCTGATGCGTTATAAAGATCTGCTGGATGGAGGCGGGATCTATATCCAGCCACCCCATTTTTTCTGCAAGCCTTTCGTAGTTATATCCCGCGTCGATCATGACCGTTGTACCGTTCTTCGTGTAAAAGAAGATGTTGGCGATCCATTCCCGGACGCAGGCAACATGCTCATCGATCCAACCGGTATTCAGCGGCTTGAAGATCGCTTTCCCCCGGAACAGTCTGCTCATTGATTTTTTCTGATTTTCAGAGTCCTTCCTTGCCATGATCGCAGCCTCCTATGCTTTCTTCCTGCACCGGAAGCACCCGATGCCTTCCACCGTGGTCACGTTTACTTTCTCGTACATATCAGACAGCCTCTTTCTCAAGCTGCCTTCCGTTTCGAACGGCGGCGTGAAGAATCCCTTGCGAACGTACAGATGTCGGATGAACCAATCCGTCCGTTTGCAGCCGCCCTCAATATAGAAACAGCCGCAGAAAGTACCGCCGGGCTTCAATACGCGGAAAGTCTCACGATACGCCGCCTCCTTGTCCGGAAACGCATGGAAGCCGTTCAGGGAGAGGACAGTATCGAAGGATCCGTCATCGAATGGAAGCGCACCGACGTCGCCCTGTCGGAAAGTGATGTTTTTGATCCTGGCGGCTTCCGCCTTTTTCTGCGCCGCACCCATCATATCTGCGGAATAGTCCAGACAGGTGATGTCAGCATCGGGAAGTTCTTTATAGACCGGCATAGTCAGGACGCCCGTTCCGACGGGCACCTCCAGAAGCTTTCCGTCAAAGTCTTCGGGAACACCGGAGAGGGCCTGCTCGATATAGCGCAGGTTTTTCTCCTGATTCATGTTCCAGATCAGTCTGCAGATCGTCTTGCCGGACAGGGTAGAATACGTCATCATGCCATCATAGAAGCTGGCATTACTGCCAGTCAGCTTATAGGCGCTTTTGATCTGCTCTTTTCTTGTCATTGTGTCACCTCCTGAACTCGATCTTTACGATCTTCATTCTCACCAGACTGTCGCAGAAGTGGATCATCAGCTTATGGAATAGTCCTACGTTTTTGTAGATATCCCGGTAACCTCGCATATAACTCCTTGCTGTAACAGAAGAAAAACGAACGCTCCATTCTCGAAGCTCTGCTTCATCTTCCAGCGAAAAGAACGCGTTGACGTCAGTGATACCGGCTTCTTTCAGCCAGGTTTTCCGCATCAGTTTTGCGCCGCGCTCGCTGCAGGAATCGAAAGCCAGCACCGCACCCGGAAAATGCTCCGCCATGGCGGAAAACAGTCTTTTTACATCCTCAGTTTTGAAGTAATAGAACACACCTGCGGCAAAGAAAACCGCACCGTTTGTTGCGTCGATCTGCTCCATCCATGTGTAATCGTTGAGATCGCAGGCAAGATTCTGCTCCCGCTCTCCCGCGGGAAGAAGCTCATTCCGCACCTTGATCACGTCCGGGAGATCGATGTTATAGCCCCGGCAGGAGCCATTGTCACATTTGTGGAAGGTATCATCCAGACCGCAGCCTAAGTTGACTACGGCTGCTTTCGGATGCTCCTTCAAATACACCTCCACTTCACAGCGAAGATCATATTGACGCTGGGCTACTTCCAGTGCACCGAAAAGCCCTGCCGGAGATTCCATCTTTTTTCGCTTCTCCGCGAAGTCATAGTCCAGCGAATCGCAGATCCTTTTGGCTTCGGGGTCCGAGAATAGCTCCGGGAATCGCTCGGAACACACCAGCCGCCCGAACAGAGGGATGACCAGCGTCTCCTGAACCGTGTTTGTTTCAATATGATATTTCATTTCCATCCGAACAAACCTTTCTTTTCATAGGGAGACAATTCAATCCCCAGGCAGATGTAACCGGTGGCATTGATGGCAGCTTTCAGGTTGTCGGCATCCACGGCCGATTCCGACAGGAAAGAGGCTCCTTTTTTACTTCTGGAAGCAGAAACCTTCTTTGCGGATGGTACCGCTCTGCGTATCGCATCACAGACATGCGCCTCACACATCCCGCACATCATCCCATCTATTTTCATCGTCGTTTTGATCATATCGCTATCCTCTTTTCTTTTTATATCCGCAGTCACAGTACGGGCCGCCGGAGGCCAGTGTGTACTCCCGAGCAAAGTCGGATACTCCGCCTGCTTCACTCATGGTGTAGTCCAGGTGACACATTGCGGGAACCAGATCATACAAACCAAGTTCCTTCATCAGTGTACAGATACCACATTTGGTGAACCGGGCTTCGTAGCCGCTCCCATCCGGGTATGGAAGGAACTCCATATTCCAGGAATAGGGATTGCGGTCTGCGGCATTTAAAGCAGCCGTCGCCTTCATGCCCCGGATGTCTTTATCGCTGAATTTCTGCTTTCCGCCCATGCGGCAGAACCATTTCATAGGCCGTATCATCATCGCCTGTGCATAGTAATCTGTCAGCCTCTCCACATCCGGCTTTTTCTCCATGCTCAGAAGGAACGCGGAAAACATTGCACAGTTCACGATATTCATCCTGGACCGGTCCGCCTTCTCGAATTCCGGCAGCCCGGCGATGATCTCCTGATATCTTGCCTTCGCAGCCTTTGAAATCTTTCCGGCTTCTCCTGCACGATATCCAAAGACGGAAATCAGTTTGTCCCGGAACGATTTACTGAATAACACCCACATCCCCATGGGCATACCGATATATTTCATGTCATGCCTCTTCCTTCATCAGCCGGACCATCATATTCCAGCCATCTTTTGCCTCTTTACAGATCGGAAAGACCGGATAGCAGTGGAACATACCCTCTCCGATGATCATCTCGTAATCGACTTTGTATTTATTCATGGCCGCCTCTAAGGAAGGGGCACAGGCATACAATGTCTCATCACTGCCGTAGATGAAGGTGGTTTTCGGACAGTTTGTAAAATCGCCCTTCTGCAGCCAGATCATATACTCTGGAACATTGTCATCCCCATGCCGCATGACTTCCACGGCTGTCTTCATGTACTGCGCCGGGATCGCGACGTCCTTTTTATCCAGCTCCAGCATCCGCTGCCATTCATCGTCCGTATCCACGCAGGTACCCGGAGAGATAGCCATGATGTAACCGGGCATCGGCGTATCTCCATGGCCGTCGTTGATATACGGCACCATGCCAAGCGCCAGATTTCCTCCGGATGAAGTGCCGAGCACGGAGATATTCTCCGCCTTATAGTCCTGCAGCATAATCCGGTAGGTCTCATGGATCATCTCATATGCCCTGGTCAGCGGATAGTCCGTGCAGAGCGGATAATAGGGGACGAACACATCCAGCCCTGTTTCTTTAGCGAATCGAAGAGCTTTCTTGATGGAACCAGGTCTTGGCGCCGATATCATCCCTCCGCCAATTAAAAAGAGGTTGGCCTTGTCTGCCTTTTTCTTGTGGATCAGCTTCAGCACAGGGCAGTCCATGATTTCAATGCAGCTGATATCAAACGCATCGTCTTTCAGATCCGGGATCCGGTTCTTTGCATTCTGCTTTCTCCTGTTTTCCAGAAGTTCTTCTGTACTCATGCCAGTCCACATCCTTTTGATGTTCGCGGATTTTATCAGCCGCTTCAGGATTTCGTATTTCAGCGTCATAATGTTTTGACTCCTTCTTGCTTCAGCTTATTTCACCACCAGGCTCATGATCCCGGCCAGAGCCGCACAGATAATCGCAAATCCTGCCGACCCCCATCAGCCATTTGCCGATCTTGTCCTTCCGCTTGATATGAGGATAAAAGTCGGATCGTTCCTGTCTCCGTATTCATTGATAAACATATAAAACACCTCTTGTGGTCGTTAGCCGCAGCTAACCATTGTGTAAAAAAAGACTCAAACTTTTCCTCCGGACTCTCTGTCCGCAGGACTGTGTTTTGCTTTTGCTCCCGGAGGTAATCGATCTGGCTTAACGGCATCCTCCGGAATCGCCCAGGCGTGGCCGAAACGTTCACAGCCCGGAATACGGCCATTCAGAACATACTGATAGACCCAGCGGACAGAAACGCCCCATTTACTTGCGGTCTCCTGAACTGACAGGTATCCTTTCAATTTTGCACCTCTATTTCTACCAACAACAAGCCTCTTAGGATGAGGCGGTCAACACCGGTTAGCTACCTCTATCCCGACTCTATATTATATTCCATTCCCGGAATAAATCAAGGGGGTATTTGGAAAAGAGTGCTGATAAACGCCTTCCAGATCAGTTCCGATACTGCAGCAGAAAGTTACAGCATTCATCGCCGCGGCCTATGGTTTTTGTACGGCCCCAGATCAGATTCGGATGCAGGTTTCCGTATCCGGCGTCATCACCGTCGCAGAATGCTGTTGTGATCTCCGGGCATCCGTATCTTTTGCAAGTCTCGTAATACGGGCAGCGCACGATGTTGAAACGGGCTTCATTGCCGTTGCTTTCCGGAAATTCATACTCGAATCCGGCATCCGTACCAAAGCTCTTCACAGAGATCTTCATGAAGAGCTTCGGCACCTTTCTTGCCAGGCCAAACACTTTGAGAAGCCGCTTAAGATGCGGTACCGTCTTTTCGGAGAAACGCTGAAAGTACTCCCGGATATACCAGGCGGCTTATTCGGGTTCAATGCCTTCCTCCTGAAATGCTTCATACACGGCTATGCTTGGATAGATACGCTTGAAGGTATGGGCCTTCAGCGCTTTGCTGTCGCCTGTATTCTCAGCAAGCAGCTCCTCACAGCGTTTCTGAGCCACTTCAGCGATCCTGCCTGCTTTCTCTTTTCCGATTTCTTCTGCGGCGATCGCACATGAGTCCTTGATCAGTCTTTGCATTCCTCTATCACCGGCTTCATAGAGCGTCTTTAGATCATTTGGAAATGCCGTAAAGCGTCTTCTATTGCCGTGACCTTTTCTTCAGGGCATCCCGGCTGCCGGGAATCATGTGATTTTGCCTTATTATAGTTCTCACGTTCAATGATCCCGTGCTTTCGTTTTACTTGGGCGATATTCAGGTGTGTCACATGGAAACCGTATTTCTCCCGCACCCACTCCTGGATCTGCTCGTATGTGGCGCCTTGCTGAAACCTGGACATGTCCATGTCTTCGAGAGAGAATTCAACTCTGACA
Source organism: Blautia sp. (assembly GCA_017475035.1). Classification (GTDB taxonomy): domain Bacteria; phylum Bacillota; class Clostridia; order Lachnospirales; family Lachnospiraceae; genus Blautia_A. Next base: position 5,067 of record JAFVGK010000008.1, on the reverse strand, counting down.
TTCTGACTCGATATATTTCCCTTGGAAAGTTGAACAACCGTCTCGACTGTTGTTTCGTTGAGCAGCCGAATTGCCCTACCCTCTTTACCATCATAATATATCGGGAACTTGAAGTCGATCTCATCTACGATGCGCTCGTTACACCGTCTGCTTCGTCAACGTATAAGTGATCTTCATCGTCTTATCCGCATTCTTCACCACCGCCTGCGACAGATTGCAGATAGTAGCCAGATACGGAGTCAGGATCCATGTGTACCTGTACTGGTTAAGATAAGCACCGCCCCAGGCAAAGACATATTCCTTGTACCGGAAGAACGGTGTGGAAACATTGCCGCATCTCTCCCCGGCAAACGTAGCAATCACATTATCATTCACATCAATCTCAAAATCGTAAGCTACGATAATGTCGTTGATGATGGACATGCAGCAATCGCAGCTTCCCTCTCACCCAGGCACTTCATGGTTGATGTGAATCCCAGGCTGATCAGCGTCACATCCGTACTGTTGGAAATATTGATCTTGTAAACGCCGGTCTTGTCATAAGACGGCGCATAAAGATATCTGTTTCTCACAACAGCACTTCTGTTCCCGGAAGGATAGCTGGAGCCTTCCTTGAAGCTTCCCATCGTCATCAGCGTTGCATTGGAAAGCGTCCACTAACCTTCCGTAAATGTATAATCGCCCTTCTTGATCTTGATCCAAAGAACCGTTGCGCTGCCAGAGGAATTGCCCTGATTGGCAAAACCATACCAGTACCCATCGCCTCCATCCATAAAAATTCCATACGGCGTATAGCTTCCGTAAAAATGGAAGGTGCTGCACTGGAGAACTGTCGTATCTTCTAAAGACAGCGTGGAATCATCCAGCTTCTCATTCAGGCCGATATCGAATACCGGAATCCTGTACCTTTTGATTGTGACAGTATTGCTTGCATAGCAAAGCGCATACAGCTTCGCATTCTCAAAATCCACCGTCACACAGCGGAACAGGTCATTGATGAAGCCATCCCCATCATCCAGGCTGACCTTCTTGATCTGAAGAAGCGTACTGTCCACCGCCACCTCGTATCCATAAGCATTCGCCCCGCCATGTTTGGATGTAAGCCCGACCGCTGCGATCGTGCCGTTTCCCTGAGAAGGCGTAAACTCCCAGACAAACTTGAAACCATCCGACAGCTTCATGCTCTCCGTCAGGTTCATGCTGCCCCTTTTCGTATTTGCCGTGGCATTGACATCATTACTCGCATAAGCCACCGGCAGATTCGTTGACGGCAGATAAAGATTATCCACCTGCTCCGTAATGGAACTCGGAAAAAGCAGGATGCCGCCGATCATATTCGGACAGATCGGAAGCAGCTCCTCATTCCAAGTCAGTGAATCATCATATTGTCCGCCGGCTTTATACATGACACCCATCGGATTTACTCCCAGAATGTCATTGACGGCATTGGTGACCATGTTGGTCTCCAATACTGTCTCCACAACACCCGTATTAACATCTTCCAGTTCCAAGACCAGATTTCCTGTATATCTCTTCATCGCAACCTCCTTAAGTGTTACTTCCCGGCACATCCACCGGCATAGCGAATCCGCCCACGCTTGTTCTTCCTGACTTCACATCCGAATAGAACCACTTCACGGTCTCCTTGATCTCCCAGATATCGTTCTCAGTAAATGCCTTCACCTGCAGCTTGTCAGTCTGAGAACCATTGCCGATCCTAAACAAATCCACATACTCTTCAATATCGATCCTTCCATCCCATGCTGCAGAAGCGCCCATGCTCTGACCGGAAATGGAAACGATACACATTCCGGTATCCACCGCAGCCGTACCGCCTTCGCAGCGCATATATACATTGAAGATATTCGTATAGTTTGGCACCACGTTCTCAATCGGATAATATGGTATCCGAATCAAACGGCACATAGTTCACGACAGCCAGATCATTCAGGATATTCTCACACAGCTGCCGCCTGGTCTCTTCCAGACCAAACTGCAGAAGCGGATTCACTCCCAGGTTCATCGTCAGCCCGTCATCCGGATCCAGCGCGTAATACTCTGCAATCTGCGTCCGCAGGTTCGTTGAAGAAACCGCTGTATATCTCGTGATAAAGTCTGAAAAGCTGGAAGTAAACCTGTGCTTCCTCTCCACAGTCAGTACCGGCGTGTTCCCATACTTCCGAAGTTCCAGCTCCCCGGCTCTGTTGATCACGAAAAAACCGCCAAGTACTTGTCCCACATAGAACAGCACATCGCGGTATGTTTCAATATCATTATCAGAATAGATGGACAGGTTCTCTGACCCGTTCGGCATTGCCTCAATGGTTGCCCTGTCCTGAGCCAGAGCCACATCACAAGCCGTGCTGCAGAGCACCATGAAGTCATATGCATTACCGATTGATTCCAGGGAAGTAAAAGCCTTCTCGAACCTCACCATGTAATCATAGGCTTTGATCTCCAGGCACTTTGCCTTCCTGTTCACCTCCGATACTTCAAAGATCCCCATTGGGATCCTCTCATAGGAACCGCCAGCCACCTGCAGATGATAGAACAGCTCTACCTTTGCATCTTCAAGCGTGTACCTGTTGATCTCGGAGAAAAGCGATATCCCCATCTCAGCCGCATACACCGTACCAAGCTCGATTTCCGTACTTCCGCAGCACTGGCTTGTGATATACCCGCTGCCCTTGACTATATCATCCTGATCAAAGTTATAAACCGCCCCGGCAGTCGTCGTGATCATACCGGTCCAGTAGTATTTTCTGTTGTTCGCCTTCACCGCATTTAAGAAGGCCTGGCTTACCGGATACAAATGAGCACCTCCCTTCGGACATGAAAAGAGAGCCGGTTTCCCGACTCTCTAAAGCTTCCAACTCTCTTTGTATTTATCCTATTGCTTTGATAATAGGTTCTATATATGCCTTGTCAATCCAATTTCCCTTTTCATTATCACCAACCGCCATCAATGCCTTTTCCCATATCTCATACTCATCAGGATTTTTCTTGGCAACAGCCTTTCGAAGCATTTTGCATAATGTCCTATCTTTAAAAGACATCTCACTCATATCAAAAGTTCCTCGACAATAAAAGCATGGAATACCGGCAAGATCACCTTTGCAGTTGTGCTGAACGATTGCCGCAAATGCACTCTCCTCATATGGCGATGCTCCACAGCAAAACACAATTATCTTTTTCTCCTTCAGTTTACCTATGTTTTTCTTCAAGAACGAAAGGCCTGCTATCCCCGATGCGTAGATACCGCCACCTAGAATAATTACATCACAGCCAGAAACCATTTTCATATCAGCATCATCTGTCTTGATGCACGAAAATCCTGTTTTCTCTGCAATCCAATCCGCATACTGTTTTGTCGCTCCATACTTTGACTTATATAAAATGATTCCACTCATGGTCAAATCACCTTCCTTTTTTTATTCGTATGTAATATCACTTATGGTTCCGACAAAATATACGAAGTCTCCATCCTGATAGTTCCATACGGCTTGAAAACTGGTTGGATGATTAATGCCATCCGTTCCAATCCTATAGTTTCCGCAGACCGCTGACCATGGAACAAATTCTGATGCTCCGTCTGTCCCAATAACAGCACGATCATTGGTACTAAAGGAAACCATTTCATAATTCTCATTAAATATAAAGATTCCGCTGACTATCTGATCGTAAGCGGTTATCGTGGCTTTTACTTGATACTCACTTATTTCTTCAAATTCTATAAAGTCTTGTAGAAGCGCGGTAGGGACAAACATACACTCTGCTAAGAATGTTGCCAGGCAAGCCCTATCCATATCCTCTCCCGTTTGATCAAAGAGCGTAAACAGTTTTGCAATTACCCCCTTCATTCCACCTCCGCCATCAAGGTAATAATCATATCCTTGAAAAGGAATACCGAACATGCTACTTTCGATCAACGCTAAACGGCTTGGCTTAAGCACATAATCATACTGGGTGTAATCAATCGTAAGATTAGGACCATTTCTTCCCTGGCTAAAAGCAACATCGTTATACTCCATTCTCACGCAGTTCATTTTCGATTTACCAATGTATCCATTGTTTTCAATGTACTTCTGGATAGCAATCGGAAAATCTTCAAAGTCCGCTGCTGTGAATACTTCACCATCTGCATATAGCTGGTTTTCTGTTTTTAACACTTCTACGTCTTTTTCAAAATCGGCCTTCAATGGAGAATAAGGTATACAAAACCAAACAATCAAGAGCAGAAGAACCACCGCAATACATATCAACGCTATCATCTTTTTCCTCTTCTTCATCCTTCATAGCCCCTTAGATTCTTTTCGATTTTGATGATAGTTTGTATCGTTGTAGCGACTTCTTTCTCTGTTACCCCATCAAACATTTTCTCCATAATGCTTTTGCTCATTTCGTCGTTTCTCTCACAGAATTCCCTACAGTGGTCCGTCAGAACAATACGTTGCTTTCTCTTGTCGGCATCGTCCGTCTGAAACTGAATAAAGTTCTTCTTTTCAAGCTTCAATAGAATCTGCTTCACATTCTGATGGGAGCTTCCAAGAACATCTGACAATTCTTTTAGTGTCGGCGGTTCCTTACACATGTTGATGCATATTATCGCAAAGAACTGCTTCCAGCTGATTTCCTGCATGGTATTATCAGCCATTGCCTGAAAGCGATTCTCAAAAGCACTTAAGAGCCCGAGTAAGTAATAATTAGATGGAATATTGGAAAAGTCCACATTGCCATTTTGCATAACCTCTTCTATCAGCATTTATCTTCTCCTTAAAAAGGTAATATATTACTGTTCTCCTAAAAGGTAACATATTACCTTGTCTTTGTCAAGGAAAAAGTTTAAATTTCTTGTAAACGTTAGAACTCTTTCAATGTAAAGCTCACCTCCCACAAGCTCCCATGCCTTTTAAAAACACATATATTTAGTGTCTGCTGAAAAATTTAAAATCAAGAAAATAACGCTTTTGCACAGCAAAGCGTGAAAGTACCATTCTGTTCCATGACTTGCATCTTATCAATTCTACTCCGCAAAGATGGAAATAGTAAGAAATTATAATCTGGTTT
>JAFVGK010000044.1 GCA_017475035.1 Blautia sp. | reverse complement strand
CCCTTTATGCCATGCTTTGGTCCCGCAATTGCTCACGCTATGCGGTAAGGTCATTAGTTTCATTCATGGTCTGAATGGCAAGTTCCCACACTTGCATGATTGTCAGAAGCTCCCGTACGGGAGATGTTTGCGCGCACAATCTGTAGTTCCCGGGTACATTTTATAAGCACAACTTAGGGGATTGCCCTGTGAGATTATGATTTCGGTACTGGGTTAGTACCGAAATCGTGAATGTTTATGTCTAAAGCAAAAACAGAAAGAGAAGATCTATCAATGGATGTATGAAGCCTATCGTGAAAGATATTTGAGCATCCACAAGTATCCAGATCCGAAACATGATGATGAAATTTTGCTTTCAGTAATGGAGAAGATAGAGCAGGCAGAGATCTGGATTCCATACGGTGAAGTCGAAAAGCATTATAGAAGCATCCGGCAGAACCTTCGGAAACGCCTGACCCGTGAGCTGGTAAAACGGAAAATGGAACAAAACGCAGAGGCTATTGCCCTGCAAGTGATCGAAGGAAGTTTTTCTGTGTGCAAGGTCGAGGATTATGGGGGTATAGACCTGTCTCGTCCGTTCTGTTTTACGGCGGTGACTGATGAGGAGAAATCACTGGTGTGCCTGACAGATGTAGTTCCGGAGGAAACGATTTCGAGGGCTGACGGATGGAGATGTTTCCGGATCTGCGGAGAACTTGATTTTTCACTGATAGGAATCCTTACCCGGATATCAAAAGTTCTTGCCCAGAATGAGATTGGAATTTTTGCAGTATCAACATTCAACACTGATTACATACTTACGAAAGAAGCGGATTTCTATAAAGCCAGAAACGCACTGAAAAGCGTGGGGTATAAAGTACAGGGATACGATAAGTCCTATGAGAGGAGGCTAGAAGATTGTGGAAACCATTAACGGTGAATGGATCATGAAGGGGTGTGATCCTTCCGATCCTGAAGCCTTACATTCTTCCACGGAACTGATCTCACTTATCCATACCATTGGCTTCCTGCCGCTGTTTTCCAATTCTATCCCTGGCTTCTCTGTTGAAGAACGTGTGCCAAGCTATCACTGGTGGACTGGCGATACAACAGCAGATCCATGGGAGTGGAGAATCATCCTGTCCCGTGACCCGTCTATCGCCTACGGGAAGTTCTTCAATAAATCCGCAGGATTCGTAGCAAAAGACTTCTTCCCGACCTTTGCCAATTACCGAAGGAATGGGTATGATTTCGATTCGCTCTTTGAGGATGAGCTGGCATCTTACCGCGCAAAGAAGATCATGGATGTGTTCGAACTGGACGATGAAAGAAAAAACTACCACGGTCACACCGACGGTTTTGTATGGACAGCGGCCAGTGTCGGTAATATTCTCAAAAATGAGGAATATACGGGGGCGCTTGTGACACATAAGAGCGAGTCCACAGGACCAGGCTGCAAAAGAGAATTCTTTCACAAAGGGGATTGGCGCATAGTTGAAGGTACACATGAAGCGATTGTTACGAAAGAGGTATTTGTTGAAGTTCAGAAAATGACACGGAAAGTGGGTATGAGACCGGCGGTTCAAAAGGGGTTTTTTCGGTGCGGCTATTGCGGACGCGCGTTGAATAATCAAAATCTGAAGACCTGTTCCATGAGATGCCGAAGGGGAAAGTTAAGTGATGACACAGCATGTGCCAAAGTCAGCCTGAAGAATGTGAAGGCTATGGACTGTGTGCTGAAAGCTATCAAGCAAAAGATACGGACATATATGGATGCGGAGGAAAGACGGAAGGCCGGATGGGCTGACAACGATCCGCAGAAAGAAATCCAATCGGTTCAGAAAATCATCGAAAAAGAAAAGACGTCGTGGATGAAGCTGTATGATAAATATGCAGACGGAAAGATGAGTCGCGAGGATTTTCTTCAGTATAAGAGGAAATATGATGACCGGGTTAAAAGACTGAAGCAGAGGCTTGAAACGGCTGAAATGCTGAAGAGGCAGATGAAAGCTGATGAAGGGGAGGATGCCGGGAGATTTGAAGAAGTGCTGGAAACAACGGAACTGACACAGGAGATCATGAATGTGTTTATTGATCATGTAGATGTGTTCGATGGTGACAGGATACATATTCACTGGAAGTTTGATCCTGAGGGATAATGGAAACGGAGAAGAGAGCAGTCGCTGTGAGGGCGGCTGCTTTTTTTGTCCAATAGATTGATTTTTCGTCCAAAATCAATTACAATTGGACGAAAAGAGGAAACGCTGGACGAAAGGAATTCTAATGAGATCATTTGATTACAGTAGGCTATATAACAAAGCCTGGGATACAGATATTCTAAACCTTGTTGCGAAGATTCATGAGTGCAAAGGAAGACAGGACTTATTCATCCGTCAAAAGCCTGTGGAATTGGATCGGCTTGTTGAGATTGCCAAAATACAGAGTACAGAGGCATCCAATAAAATGAAGGCATCGTCACAACAAGCACTCGTATGAAGCTGCTTTTTGAGGAGAAAACTACTCCAAGGAACAGAGATGAAGATGAAATTATGGGTTACCGGGATGTCCTGAATACAATTCATGAGAGCAATGAATACATCCCGATCCGTCCTTCGTATATTCTTCAGCTTCACCGGGATCTACTGAAAAGGGCAGGGTTCTCATTCTGAGGTCATTTTAAGAATGTTCAGAATTACATCAATGAAACAAAACCGGATGGAACCGTTGTGACCAGATTTACGCCGATTGCGCCTTATGACACACCGGACGCTGTGGAAAAACTGTGCTATGCCTATGAACAGGCTATATCAAATGAAAAGATAGACTCCCTGATTATTATTCCAACATTTATTTGTGACTTCCTTTGTATTCACCCGTTTAATGACGGCAACGGAAGGATGAGCAGATTGCTCACGCTGCTCCTTCTCTATAAAAACGGTTACAGCGTTGGGAAATACATCAGTATTGAAAAGCAGATAGAGAAGACAAAGGATCGTTATTACGATACACTTGAAGAATCTGATGCAGGATGGCATGAAGAAGAAAATGATCCGACACCATTTATAAGATATATGCTTCAGGCAATTCTGGCCTGTTATACAGAATTTGAAGAACGAGTCGGATTAATGACTGAAAACGCAAACGGCAGTACAGCATACGATATTGTCAAAAAGTACACCGAAGAAAAAATCGGCAAATTTACGGGGGCGGATGTTGTGGCTCACTGTCCGAGCATAGGAAGATCTTCTGCGTTGGCAGCATTAAAGAAACTTACTGAGGAAGGACTTATCATCAGAGAAGGTTCGGGCAGAAGCACATTTTATGTTCGTGCGGACAGCAAATAGTTTTCGTCCAAAAATAAGCCGATTTGGATGAAAGGAATGGGTGTTGGATGAAAGGACTGAAAAAAGTGTTTGTCCCCTATTGACAAGAAGCGTGGGAACAAGGCCGAGGGTATCCAAGCATTGATTCGCTGAAAGAAATATCGAGGTTCTTTTCCGTATCAATTGATGATCTGATCTGTTCGGAAGAGATCATTTCTGCGGCGGCAGATGAAAAGAAAGAATGCGTGGAAAAGTATATATCGCTGATCTGTAATACGCTGGATATCTTTTTGGCACTGCTGCTGTTTCTTCCTGTATTCGGAAACGGAGCTGATCATCCGGTTTCGGTATCACTTTATGCGATTACGGGCTTAAGCACATGGATTAAAACGGTGTTTGCGGCCTTGATTAGCCTGGCTGTCCTGAATGGTATCTGCGGTGTTATTATCAGCCATTTTGATAAGCCGGTCT
>JAFVGK010000043.1 GCA_017475035.1 Blautia sp. | reverse complement strand
TCAGAGATCGTAAGCTCATCCAGCAGCCGGTCGTTCAAATGATTGCTGATGGCCATGATGACCTGCGTTACCTGATTGTCCGTCACAATATCAAAATACTGCTCGGACCCGCCCAGGACCGGGTATCCTTCAACCTCCGTACCGATTTTCTCCCGATCGTCATCGATAAACCCGATCACCCGATAAGGAACGCCCTCGGTATTGTTGATGATCTCCGCGATTCGGGATCCGGCCTTTCCGGCTCCCACGATTACCGTATTGATGAAAGCGTCTTTGATGAAGAACAGATGGATAAAGATCCGGCGCCACAGCAGCGTCAAAACCGCCGCGGCAGTGAAAAAGATGATCACCCCTCTTCTCGGCAATGTTTTTGCCGGAGCGATGAAAAAAATCAGGAGATAGATCGCTACAGAAGAAAAGGCGGCGGTAAGGATGATCCGCAGAGCTTTCTGGAACTGGTGGACTTCCCGCACATTATACAGCGGATACATCAGGATCAGCCACAGCAGGGGCAGCAAATAAAACCAGGGATCCGGACGCTCCAACAGAAATGACAGAGAAATACCGAGCCAGTCATCTTCATTCGCCCAGGCCAGAAGTGATACAGCCAGCGCCAGTATCACCGCGATCACATGACCAAACACCAGGATAAAACGTCTTTCCCGCGTCGTCAGCCGCTGCTTGAAGGTCGATCGAATTGAACTTGAATCTGCCATTTTCCCGTCCGATTAAAGCACCCTGAACGGATGCATATTTAACAAATTTTAATCATAACACATTTTTCGGTTTTGTATTAACTGCAAGTAACTGACGTCTGCGTTTCAAAGTTCCGTAGTCAAGGAAAAACAGTAAATTGACAAAAAATAGGAAGTTCCTAAAATAAGTTTTGCCACAAACAAACGAAAGGAGCTTCCTATGACGAAAATTGTCCCTATTAGTATAACCATTGAATTTGGAAAAATGCAGCGAGAGGTGATTTCAATCGATCTTGAAACGGACCAATTTGGTGTAAGCATGAAGAAAGTTCTGGATCAGATACAAAAGAAGCTTGGAACAGGAGCAATAAAATACCTTGATGATGAATACAGAGAACATGAAGGAAAAGGGCTGAAAATACTGGGCACAGAAAAGCGGCAAGTGACAACAGTGGCTGGATCGCTTACATATCGGCGGCGGACGTATCGCAATCCGGAAGGCGGCCGGTTTGCGCCGGTTGATCAGATATTAGGATTTGAGCCATACCATCACAGAGATAAACATTTGCAGGAGCTGAACTGTGCTTTAGCAGGCCGCTCAAATTACAGAGAGACAGCTGCCATCAGCACGCTTATCACTCAAAATTACATTAGTCCGTCAACGATAAGCCGGGATGTACAGCGAATTGGGCATCAGCTATCAGAATCCGATAAAAATTTTTATTCAGAGACGGAAGGCACAATATCTTCTGCAGTCCTTTATGGAGAATCAGACGGAATTTTTGTCAGATTGCAAAAGGATAAGGCTGGAAAGAAATCGGCTGAAATTCGTGCCGCCATTACTTATACCGGAAAGAAGTGGATTTCCGGAAATCGAATGCGTCTTCTAAACAAAATGACTCTCACAGCTATGGATGTCACCTCATTGCATTGGCAGGAAATGATCCGCAATCATATGTTTTCGAAATATGATCTTTCCCACGTCAAACTCATGGCGGTCGGCGGTGATGGCGGCAGTTGGGTCGGTTCCTCTTTCGATCTCTGTGGTGTGAATATGATCGAACGGGTATTAGATCCTTTTCATGTAAAAAGGGCTGTCCGTTCCGCGTTTTCTGACGTTTTGGACTTAAACGATTTCTATGAAAAATTGTTTAGCGAAGGATTTGACGCTGTCTCCCTGACGCTCAAACCTCTTCTCAATAAGGGTAAACCTTCTGTCAGAAAAGCTCGACATGAATGCTTCCGCTACTTACAAAACCATGCCGACGAATTGCTTCCTCTCACCTGCAGATCACTCCCTTTTGATAATCTCCGCTCCATGGGCTGTATGGAGTCTAATATTGGTAAAGCCATTGCTCTGCGTATGAAAACCCGTGGCTGCAGCTGGTCCAGACTCGGCGCTGAATCCATGTCTTCTATTCTCTGCCATTTGCCTGATTTGGATAATCACTCTTTCAATTATCTTGATTTCAAAAATCGCAGAATCTCTGTTTTTCCCACTCATGGCAGGCTAAAGCCTGCTGGCCAACCTCGAATTCAGCAGGCTTCCTTTCCCATTGTTTCTTCCGGAAAAGTTTCTGAACCATATTATAAGCTCTTTAAGGGTATAATCTGTCCTCAGGAACTCCTATAATACGGAAATTTGAAACAGACACGTAACTGACAGGGGACTGCAACACCCGCGGGAGTATCCCGGTGATGTTATCCCGCTTGTACCCCTGCGCTAACGATCCAGCGCATCGAGGACGGAATCGTGGACAAGCCCCTTCAGCGCAAAGAGCGGGGAGGGATCGGCATTGATCCGGCGGATCTCAGCGGTTCCGGCGAGACTGTCATAGAGACACCAGGCGGGTCTGCTTCCTCCACCTTCGTCCCGGGGAAGGCCGACAGACCCGACATTGACCATAAGGGTATGCGCGTTCCGGCGGATCCAGGGGCGGTGCGTATGTCCGACAAAGACAATGTCTTCATCCGGGGCATCATAAAGTGCCAGTTCACTGTCCGCGTAACTGTAGCCTTTCAGGTGATCCAGCGGGGACCCGTGAACGAAAGTCAGCGTTCTTCCGTCCAGGGTTTCGCGGATGATCTCCGGCCATCCCCTGACAAAGGAAAGTTCATCCGCCGATATTTCTTTCATTGTCTCCCTCAGCCGGTAAACCGGTTCATGTTTTTCCGGGATCGGGAATTCTCCCCGCAGCATGGAATCATGATTCCCTTCGATGCACAGCGTCCCGGTCTCTTTCAGCCTGCGGATGACCGCGCAGCCAAAGGGATAATAGGAGACGCTGTCCCCGAGAAAGATCAGCCGGTCGGCTTTTTCTGCCTCCGCATCCCGCAGAAATTCCTCGAAAAAATGAATGTTTCCGTGAATATCAGAGAATAACGCGAGTTTCATAAGTCAACCGGCACCAAGTTTTTTCCATAAGTCCATACACGGTTCTCCGTGCCCGGCAGTCCGTCTCCGGTCAGCTGCCGCTGATGATTGTTT
>JAFVGK010000042.1 GCA_017475035.1 Blautia sp. | reverse complement strand
CATCTCTTTTTCGTATTCTGGAAGATCCATGCATCCTCATACTCCTGGCATTGATTCACGTTTTTCTCAAAAAAGCGGGCATCTTCGAGAGCTTGTTCAAAACTGTACATTATTCCATCCTCAGTATGCGCTAACCTATCAATGGCTCTATCTCTGGTATTAATTTTCCCATTCATTCATCCATTTACACTGATTCCACATGTCTTCTAAATCCACATCATACCCTGATGCCCACCCCGTAGCTTCCTCTGCGAAACCAATCGCTTTCTCTACAGATTCTGTTATCTGATTGAACAAGGCCGGGGTTTCCTGCTTATCCAGCAAATCGACCATCTGCTGAAAAACGTCCAAGGCCCTGGCGTAATAATCTCGGTCTGCCTCACCGTACTTTACACTATTTTCAAAGCACTTGCTCACATAATGGCAGTATAGAAAAGCCAGTTCTGACTCCGTCAATTCCAGCCTTGCCATTCTTAGCAAGGTTATCGCCTTTTCCGGGTTTAATTCATTCCAAGGACCCATGTATAAACAGTCTGATATCTCTTCTTTATATTCATCAATCGACATAATTTTTTTCCTAAATCAAGACGCCATCCAAATGATCACACTCATGCTGGATGATCTGAGCTGTCCATCCGACAAATTTCCCAGCCTGGCGCTTCCAGCGGCTGTCCATGTATTCTACTTCGATGGTTTGGTACCGTGTTGTCTTTCTCGTTCCGGCGAGAGATAGACATCCCTCCTCTGTTTCATACGGTCTGTCTTTCCTCGTGATAACTGGATTAAACATAACCAACGGCATAAAACCCGTATCTACAATAATCGCTCTCTTCCTCACCCCGATCATATTCGCCGCCATGCCGACACAGCGGTCGTGATTGGCAGAGAGGGTGTCAGTGAGGTCTTTTGCAAGAGGAAGGTCAGATGAGGTACATGGGGTGGACGGTTGTCGGAGGAAAAATATGTCTTTCACGATTTCCTTAACCATTATTTATGCCTTTCACTTATGCTATTAACGGCCCAATCTCCGCCATTAGTGTTTCTTTAAAATCATCTATCATAGCCTTCCTGAATTTAAACTTGGGCAGAGTGCCTCCCTCTTCCTTATACCTCGTATAATCCGCGCTGTCCTTTAATTTATTCTCATTTGCGAGAGAACCGTCTTTAAAGTTCAGTGTTTCATACCTCACGTCTTCAAACCTTAGAAACCACTTATCGGAAAAGACCTTCACTGCTGCGTCAATCGCCGCATAACGCATCTGATTGATGATGACGGATATGTCCTGTCCCAGGAATTTCTTTTTGTCCTGTTCGATCTCATCCACTACCTGTCGCAGAAGATCTGCCAGTTTCTCATTATCCTTGGCAAATTCATCGATTATCTCACGGAGGGACTGTATTTTCTTCTGAAACTCCTCTTCATCGATCTCATCGTCATGGTCTTCCAGTTCTTCGACAAACCCACGGAGAAGTTCCACAATGTATTCATAATCTATCCTGATCTTGCTATAGGCGACGAGTTCATAATCGTCAAGAACCTGAGCAGTTCCAGGATCCTCCTCCCCCGCTGGAATATCCTTTTTCAGCTCTTCCATCACGTTCTTATACATCGCGGCAAGGTTTTCATATTCTTCTTCAGAAAAGCTATACGCCTCCAACATTGAGGGGTCATAAAGTGAAAACGCCTTTAAGTGAGCGAAATCGTGATCCAGATCTCTGAACAGATGGATAAAAGCGGCCTTCTGTTTCCGGGAGAGAGCGGTTATCCCTTCCGGTGTAGATGCCAATCCCCTGACAGCTTTCAGAGAAATTCCAAACGACTTCTTCACATCGTCAAAGTCTTCTGCTACCGGGTTCCCATCTCCTCCACGGGAATATAACCGGAGGGCGAAATCAATCATCCTTTTATATTGCGATCTTGCCTGGAATGTCACCACCTGTCCGAACTGTTTTCTCGTATCAAAGAGCCTGTTTGTCCTGGAAAATGCCTGTATCATGTTCTGGGGATTCATCGGCTGCCGGTCTATGAACAGGGTGGAGAGACAAGGGGCATCAAAACCGGTCAACAACCTGTCTACAACAATAACCAGATCCAGCTGCTGCTCACGGTTTTTATACTTTCCCTCTTTCCGCGCCAGCCGTTCATTCAGGTTGGCGTTGTAGGCCTTGATATTATCAATGGTGTACCTGGTGCCGAACATCTGGTTATAGTCCTTCAGGTACATCTTCATCTTATCCTGGTTGATCTTACTGTTCTCTTCATTTTCTGAAACGGAATAGGTAATGGCAACCTTCGGGAAGTCTGGGACAGCTTTTTTTATCGCTTCACTAACTGACAGTTCATCCTCCCCGGACAAAACCTTTTTCAACAGCTCGTAATACAGCTGCGCTCTTTTGATGCTATCTACAGTCAGAATAGCTTCATAGGTCTGTCCTCGTCCGTTCTCCATTCCGAATTTAGAATATGAACGGTTAAGAATAACATCGAGGACACGGCGCATATGTGTTTCAGATACATAATACTCCTCCTCTTCCTCCTCGGTCATACCCTCCGCCCCCAGGTTCTCCACCATGAAGCCAAGAACAGCTTCATCATGGATGGCTTCTTTGATGGTGTAGGAGTGGAGACAGGAACCATAAAGCTGCTCTGTTGTCCGCGGGAGATCTCCGATCTGCTCATATGCGTTTTCTTCAAAGATCGGAGTTCCGGTAAAACCGTACCAGAGGGAGTGGGAGAAGAACCTTTCCAGATCGCGCTTCGTTTGCGGTGTAACAGCTCTATGGCACTCATCAACTACGAAGGCGATACGTAAGCCCTTGATCCTCTCATATTCTTTTGTTCCCGGCTTCAGCCTCCTTCCGATCATAATCTGCATCTTCTGCCGGGTGGTGACGATCATCTGCCGGTCTTTGCTCGTCAACTTCTGGATCAAATTACCTACATGTTCCGTATCATCGACGTCAATGGTATCATTCAGAGCATAGGATTGGAAATCCATCGTTGTCTGGGTATCGAGATCCTTCCGGTCGATAAGGAATACTGTCTTATCGATGGACGGGATGTCCATGAGGAGATTTCGCGTAGCCTTATATGACGTCATGGTCTTGCCGGAACCTGTCGTATGCCAGATAAATCCGGATTGGTCACGCTTTGATGCCGCCCTCATAGCTTCAATGGCATGGATCTGATACGGCCGGAGAAGGAGGATCTTTTTCTTCTCATTGTCGAGGACTGTATACTTCGCTATCATTTCGTGAGCTTCCGGGATCCGGAGAACAGCCCTGGCGAAATCAAGGTAATGACAGACGGGTCTGTTTTCTTCATCCAGCCAGCCAGAGAGGAATTTCCTATTCAGCTCCGTATCCCTCGCCGCTGCAAAATACTTTGTATCCACGGCATTACTCACCACAAACATCTGGACGTTGGAGAAGATGCCGTGGAATTTCCCCTCTGCGATGTACTTCTTTATCTGCCGGAATCCGTCCATGTAAGAGTGATCCTGATTCTTCAGCTCGATATGGATGAGAGGAAGGCCGTTGATCAGGAGGGTTACATCAAACCGGCGATCTTGATCGGAGTCTTCTGTTCTGAAGGATTGGTATTGGTTGATGACTTCGTAGACGGAAGTTCCTCCAGCTATATGCTCGTTGTTAAGGACAACGAGATGGAGCAGTTCGTTCCCTCTCTGAATGTGGACATACACGCATCCGTTCTCTCCCACCAGCCATTTCCCTGCATCGTAGAAAGAGGAATGGGAAAGGTCGTTCTTTATCTTAGCAAATTCGGAGTCAGAGAGGGGTGTATCATTCAGGCGAGCCTTATTGTTCTGTTCGAGGATGTAACGGAAGTTAGACCAGAGGTCATCTTCTGTATGGATATCTGGCCGATAAGTCCACTGGGAATTATCACAGCAGAGCTGGGTGATTAACTGGCGTTCTATTTCGGATTCATGGATGGACATTGGTTAGTCCTCCTTCAGGAACATGTTTTGGAGTAGATAGGTTTTGAAGGTTTTCAGAGTATCAAGCTTTCGCTGGTGAAGAGTGATGAGGTTGTCTATATGCCGAAAATAGTCGCCAATCACTTGCTGCTCAAGAATCTTGGGAAGCATAATACCTTGGTTTAAAACCGCATCACGGGCAATTCCAGCAATCAAGCCGCGTGCATCTTTTGTAATATCAGAAACAACTGAATTTGCCAAATAATAATTATAATTGGCATCGAGTTCCTTGGTGCACTTTAATGCCATAAATTGTCTGGCAATATGCGCTTTTTCCTGAGATAATACTGCTATTGTTCCACATCCAGATCCTTTGCATACAAGAAGCACATCGCCACGATTTGCAACGCATTTCGGTGTTTCAGTCCATCTGGACACAATTGTTTTTCCATTTTCAACACAGCTTGCACCTGTCATATAAGGGATTCCATGTCCTTCATCATTATAAGCGGAAGGTTCGAAATCCTGTCCGGAAAGTAAATTTATGACTTCTGAATACTTACGCTCTTCCCAATCGTCACTGTATCCTTCAAACCTAATCTCCGGAACCCGCTCTCCATCCCTGGGGAACATCTTCTGGAGGAGATACTGTTTCAGTTTCTTAAGCCCGACCACTTCTTTCTCTTGATGAGAGATATTCTTATCCAGCTCTTCCAGAACATGAACTATCTTTTTCTGCTCTTCCACAGACGGAAAGAAGCACTTCACCTTTACGAAAGAGTCCCAATACAGCCGTTTCCGAAAGTCAGTGACACCATATGAAAGATTGTTGATCTGATCGATAACCTCTTTTCTTCGAAGCAGATAATCCATAAAGGGCGGATACACTTCATCATTTGGAACCGCAGAAATATAAGCCGGGCTGATCATTCCCTCTATCTTTGCAACACCAATAGCTCCCTGCCAGGCACGCATCATGTTAAAGATAAGGTCACCGGGATAAACATGCTTGTAGGTGGATTTATCCTCGCTTCGCCGGACAACCTTACCCAGTCCATCCTCATCAAGCTCCCCATCAGAAACACCAGAGTGAATTGAAACAGAGAGAATCTGGAGGGAATCATTACCTCGTTCGTTACGCTCGATGTACAAATCCCCCAGCTGCTTCTCAACCCAATCGTCCTCGAAGCCTTCAATTCTTATATTCGGAGTGTCAGCCATACTCAAACCTCCCCGAGGGCCTTCATGAAGGCTTCCACTTGCGTTTTCGTCTCCACATTTTTATACGTAAACTGGCCCATCATGCGAAGGAGGTCTTCTGTACCGTCTTTGATTCCTTTATTTGTCGCAGAAAGCGTCTCCGTCAATGCAGTCAAATCAATCTCTGGTTCTTTCTCACTACTGTCCACATATCGCGGGATATTCAGATTGAAGTCGTTTTCTTTTATTTCGTCAAAGGTGGCGACATGAGCCATCTTCTCTACATCTTTCCTGCCCCTATACAGTTCCAGAACCCTGTCAATATGCTCATCCGTCATCACGTTCTGCTTCTTCTGCTTGTCGAAGAGTTTGGATGCATCGATAAAGAGAACGTCTCGACCTTCCCGGTGTTTCTTCAAAACGATAATGCAGGTGGGTATACCAGTATTGTAAAAGAGGTTTGCCGGGAGACCCACCACCGCATAGATCGATCCATTCTCCAGTAAAATCCTTCTTATCTTCCCTTCGGATGCCCCTCTAAACAGAACTCCATGTGGCAGAACGATCGCCATGGTGCCTGTCTGCTTCAAGTGGTAAAAACCATGAAGTAAAAACGCATAATCCGCCTTTGACTTCGGGGCCAGGTTTCCTCCGTAGTCCATAAAGCGTTCATCTTGTTTAAAGCCTTCAGCTGCCGACCAATGGGCGGAATATGGTGGATTCATAGTCACCACATCAAATTCTGTTTCTTCATCCGTCGGCCAGTCAGAATCAAGGGTATCTGCATTTCTCAAATGCTGATTCTCTGGAAGAACATCGTGCAGGAACATATTCATACGGGCTAAGTTATATGTCGACTGCATCAACTCCTGTCCATAGTATTTGATGAAATCGGGTTCCGCAGAATAATTTCTACAACTCAGCATCAAGGAAGCAGAACCCATACAAGGGTCGTACACCTGAAGGCCTTTCTTTTCCTCCTGCCCACTTATTGCCACCCTGCAGAGAATCTGTGCCGGTCCATGAGGGGTATAGAACTCTCCTGCTTTTTTCCCAGTTTCAGATGCGAACTGACCAATAAGGTATTCGTATGCATCCCCCAGCACATCTCCCTTTGTGTGGATCAGATCAGCATTCGCCAAGACCTTTATAACCTCAGCTATCGTATCGCTCTGTTTCTGATCAGCAGTACCCAATCTCGTAGAATATAAATCCACATCGGAGAACAAACCGTTAAAGAGCTCGTCAGACTCCTGGATGCGGTTGAAAGCAGCCTGGAGTTTCTCGCGATTGAATTTGTTTTCAGTGACTGATTTATAGATACTGGTGAAAGTCATGTCAGGATCGAGTGTGTAATGAAGTGTCTCTTTTATTTCTTGTAAAAGGTCTTCAGCATCTTCGGATTTCATAGCATCTTCATATGCTGCCTGAGCATCCTCCAAAGACTCTGGAATCTCATCATTGAGCAAGTCATAGACTCTCAAAAGGTACTTATCAGAGAGGTATTTGAAGAAAATCAGTCCTAACAAATATGTCTTATATTCATTGGCATCCATTTTGCCGCGGAGGACATCTGCCCCACTCCATAATACAGATACCAGATTATTGTTCGCCATTTCGCCACACTCCTGTTTTTTCTTTTCTTCAGTATAGCATATCCAACAGCTCTTTAAAACAAGAAAAGGTCGTTACTTTCCTTCGGTATAATTTTACCTCGTTAAAGTGTCGTCCTATTTTTAATGCCCTGTGTGGGGCTTTTTCAGCCTCCCACACAGGGCGTTTTGATCTTGCCTTTATGCTGCTGATTTTGTTCTCCTGCGAAGCAGACAGACTGAAGCACCGAAGATCAGGGCAAAGCCTGTCAAATAAAAGATGGTTGTTCCCATCCCTCCTGTTGATGGTAACTCATAGCCAATGGATTCCTGGTTGATGATAACCTTTCCTTTTTGAGCGGATTTTGCCCCTGGCGTTAAGGTTATTTCATCATTCTCATTTATTTCACCATAATATGTATTGTTTCCGACAGCCGATTCCTCAACAACGTAATATGTATAGACCTTTCCTTCTGGATCTTTTCTGTCCAATACAGCCTCCAATTTAAAGGACGTAATCTTGCTCTCAGCAGTTTTCGTGAGCTGATATTTTGTTTTCTCGTCCTCTGACAGGCTGTCGTTGGTCGGTTTAAACGGTCCGTCTCCACTGTTGATTGTATACTTTAAGGAGAAATCGCTATCCTCGCCTTTTTCCGTATATCTCTTCAGAACCACAGAGATCGTTTTACTCGTATCCCATTCCTGTAAGTCATCTTCATCAATCTCATTTACATTGGCCTGCATATCAAGCCAAATCTTACTGAACGAGAAGTCAACCGGTTTCGGCTTATTCGTATACTTAATGCTGTACTGGACGTTTGGCTCCGCTATGGTTCCACTCATCTTCTTCTGGCCGGAAGTGATTGTCATATGGTGGTTAACTGTGGCCTGGGAGGTTGCACCACTTCCACTAGTCGCCTCTCCAGTTGTTTTTACAGTCTTTACTGCAGATCCTTCAATTTTGACAAATTCATAGTCCTGTCCCAGCGCCTCTTCAATGTCATAGGTCGTATCATTAGACAGGTTCAAAAAACGAACATTCCAGCCTTGCTTTATTTTGAGAGTGAATTCTGTTTTGTTTCCGACCTTAAAATATGGAGTTGTGTTAGTCTCATCATCAGCTGGCGTCAGAGCAGCAGAAGTAATATCCTGATCACTGATATACTGTTTATTGACCGTATCATAGACCGTAAAGATAATGTCATCATTAACTCTGCTCTCGTTGAATTTAGCCTTAAAGCTGAAATAATCATCACAGGTTGTGACATCACCAGCATTATTGACAACCTCTTTTCTGAGATCCAGGAAGCTTCTATGGTCATTGACAGCTTTCAGTACCGCATCTGTTCCTTCATCCACATAAACCTGCCCGTCGATTTTATAGTATTCTTTTCCTCCGGTGCTTAAATACTTCGTTTCAGGATCCATCTCCTCCGGCGCATCTGCCTTTGAAAGCATATGCAACACGTCATTGATGATCATAGGATGATAGGTGTCTGCCGTCAGCTCCCAGTAGATAGAATCCTCACCGGTTTCCTTCAGAGTGAAATCATGGCCGGTTTCATAGACGTACAGCACACCCGTTTCCTTATCAACAGTCAGCAGACCGCAGGAAATGTAGTTGTTATCAGACTTCCATTGACCGTCCTTTGTAAGTGTAAAGGTCTTGTAAAGTCTGTTTCCCCAAAGCTCAAGCTGGATCTGTGTTGGATCACGAGAGTCCAGAAGGTTGCTGAAGGATTTTTCTACACCGATTGAATCGCTCCTTAGCTTTAGCGGAATCACTGGATCAAAAGTGCCAGGAATCGGATTTCCCTGAGGCGTTACTAGGCCACCTTCTTCTTGTGTCGCTTTTTTATAAGAATAACCTGCATCATCTTCGTTCGTTTTAAGAACATACTTACCACCAGATTTATAAATCTGTGCCTTAATGTCTTCCGGCAGGCTCTCATATGCAGCATCGGATGATGCATAAACCGTCAGCTGGCCAGTTGCCTTATCTCTTCTGCATGAGTTATTGATGTCTGCTAATATATCAAGGGCTTCCTGGCTTGGCCAGACAGTGAAGTCTACTTTATAGCTTACGCCATCCTCGAGCATGAAAGTCTCTCCAAGATTCCACTTGACGGCTCCATCCTCATACTTCGCCAGACCGGCTCCCTCTTCTGACATTTGGGTTTCTGTCCAAGGCTCCCAGACCATTTCTCCAACGATTGAAGCTTTACCAGCAGCAACATCATCCTGTGTTGCAGCGTGGCCTTTGAAGTATTCAAAGTCATCACTGTCAGGCAGGGTTGTCATGCCGGTTTTCTTTACAGTCTGAGTCAGAGCTGTGATACCGTCGTTGATTTGGACATCCGAATAACCGAAGGTGATCTCCTTGATTTCCTTTTTTATATCTTTTACTGCGTTCAATACATCTGATTCACTGTTACCATCATAATACTTGCCTGATGTCCCAGATTCATTGATCAGCTTTGAGAGGCCTTTCACATAAGCTGTGCCTTGAGCTTCTTCTGAAATACCGATTCCATAAAGCCTCTTGTTGTTACCGACAATAGACCGGGCAATCGATAATGCTGCTTGATAGTTTCGTTCCAGTGAATCAGGTGAGGTAGAGACCGTATCCGCATTTCCGGTTCCAAATAAACCAGAATTGATATATTCATTAACAGTGTTATTACCGTAAGAAATCCCACTCAATCCGTTTATTGAGCTAAGCTGACCATCTGTTGCTCCCTGTCTGGAAATTCGAAAAGTCGGTGTTCCATCTGTTACGAATATTACATATGCATCTGCATCAGATCTGACCTGTATGGAATTAGCTGTCTGAAGAGCGTCCTCCCAGTTTGTACCGCCATTCAACTGAGTTTTAAAAGATTCTACCGAGTCATTAAAATCATCAGCATCTCCTGTGAAGTCGATTATGCTTCCGGCATTTGTGGAAAACGGAACCAACGCCATCCGAACCGCCGGATCATTATCTGTATTATTTTCCATCAATTCAGTAGCCAGCGTCTTTATGCTTTCTTTAACCACATGATTTCTTTGCGCACCCCATGGAGGCAAAGTCTCACCGTCATCAATCATATAGTAGTATCCGTTATGTGGAGCTTCTATATCCTCCAGTGAATTAAAGCCAATAGGGAACTTCATGCTGCCAGATATATCATATATTACGATGATATCTGCTTTTGAGGGATTCATCGTTTTTCTGTTTCCAGTGACTTCCAATGAGATCGTATTGGTTCCTGTATTCGGGTTCTCTACTGAATTTTTTGTTACGATTGGTTCATCAGGATAGTCATTCGCTGTGGTGATATCTCCACCTTGTTTAGCAGCAGGTCTGGGTTCGTAAGTCACATAGTAATGATAGGTGCTATTACTTGTTAGTACCGGATTTGATGATGTCATTGAGTTCAAATTCGTCGTATAATTTCTGCTACAATATGTTTTTCCCGCATATTGGTACTCTGGAACATCATATATCAAAAATGCAGGAGTACCAAAACCAGATGTCGGAGGCGTAAACTGCTCATTAGTAAATTCACAGAACGTATTCCCTTCCATATACCCATAATGAACGGTTGCACCTTTTATCGTTGTGTATGAATCCGTCACGCGAATGGTAAACGTATCCCCATTCTTCATGGTGACCGTCAAACTTTCCTCCGTATCAAACGGTTTCAAACTGATGAGCGCCCAGTCCCCGGCCTGCACCGTTTTGGCGTCGATTTCTGGCTCTTCTGCTTCATGGGTGGGTGAAAAATCTTTGAAAGCCTCATTTTATGAGCCCGGTCTACACTTGGAATATGTATGGGTTGACACGGAGCCTCTGGCTGATGTGATGTGCCAGCCATACGTCCAGCCCACGCCGGT
>JAFVGK010000041.1 GCA_017475035.1 Blautia sp. | reverse complement strand
TCCGATAAATTGTAGTGTGCTGTCACTTATGAGCACATTTAATCCTTTTGTAACAAGTTCAGGATCCTTAAACTTTCTGACCAATAATTGTATTTACCTTACCAATTATTCATCCGATTATGCTAATTTAAAAGCATTGGGTCGTATACATAATGAACCAGATTCAGAACGATCTTAAGAAGATCATCCGTGTCTATGACTTTAAGGATGCCCTTCAGGCTTTTGAGGATGCGAAATCCGGAGAAGCGATCAAGGCAGTCATCAAATTCTGAGGGATTAAAGATGCGTGAGAGCAAAAAAGCTGTGTGTGTCGCTCTGGTCGGCATGGGGTGGGCAGGTGAGATGCACGCGAAAGCTTATAATCACGTCTATGGTGTGGATGTACGTCGTAAGATTGTGTGTGGTCTGGAAAAGAGCCTGCCGGAATTTGCCGGAAGGTATTGTTTTGAGGAGTACACACGCTCATTTGACGATGTACTGGCTGATGACGAGATTGACGTTGTGGACCTGGCTACGCCCCCGTTTTTACATCGTGAAATGATGATCCGTGCGATGCGGGCGGGGAAGGATGTAATCTGCGAAAAACCGCTTACAGGGTATTTCGGTGAGCCGGAGGATGCGAAACCCATAGGCAGGGTTTCAAAGAAAAAGATGCTGGACTCGGTCCGGGAAGCTGTGAATGACATTGAGGCTGTCATGAGAGAGACGGGCAGACGCTTGTTCTATTGCGAGAATTGGGTGTATGCGCCGGCATTTCAGCGCGCATGTGAGCTGATGCGGCAAAAGGGCAGCACCATCGTACAGATGGATTCTATTGCAGGTCACAAAGGATCTCCGGCAGCCTATGTGAAATATTGGGAAAAAAGCGGCGGAGGGGTTCTCTCACGTAACCTGATTCATCCGCTGAGTACCGCTGTCTACGCCAAACGGGTCGAGATGGAGTCACGCGGGCTTAAATATGGCGGAGTGTGGTCCATCTCCTGCGACTGCGCCCAGATCATGAAGGGCATAGAGAACCGTTATATAGAAGCGGATCCGATGGATACGGAGGATTGGGCCCATGTGGTTCTTACTTTTGCAGATGGTACCAAGGCTACGCTAACCTCCGGAGATACCTTTGTAGGCGAATCCGTTACTACGTTCGACATGTACGGAAACGATGCTGTCTTCAAATGTCGTTTTTCCCAGTGTGATATGCTGGACTTGTACTTCGCAGATGAACGGGGCATTGAGAACGCTTACTTCGTTGAAAAAAGCGACAGCAACGCAGGACATCATCGGGCGATTGTAAGCGAGGAAATCATCCGCGGGTACTATGGTGAGATACAGGACTTCATGGAATGCATCAGGGATGACAGGGAACCTCTTGCAGGTTTTGAATTGGCAAAAGAAGTGACAGAACTGGTTCAGCTCGCGTATTTCTCCGCTGAACAAAACCGGACGATCCTGCTGAACAGGAAATGACGGAAACAAACAGACGTTAAAAGCGACAGGTCTGATAACCTGATTGAGACAGGCTTTTGTAGTTCCTTCATACATAATAACAACAGAAAAAGGAGCCAGAGTTTTCTCTGTCTCCTTTTTCTGTTTTCCCACTTTTTATATTCAAGGTTATATCGACAAAAATCTGATTCTACGAATCGCTTCGCAGCGGAGCTGCTCCCGCGATTCTGAACCATATTCAGGCGGCAAAAGGAATCGGCATGCCGGTCCGGTTATCCGCATATTCGCACAATACTTTCTGAATCAGATGTAAAGATGCATCGACCTGTTTTGCCATCTCCGCCAGGGTGGGGAGATATCCGTAAAGATTAATATGTGTCTGAACGCACATCCTGATGGTCTGTAATGCTTCATTCTTTGTCATAACGATACCTCCTGTCTTTTTTTTAAGCGCCTGGCGCCTGAGCTTTTCTTTTTTCGTGCCGGCGTGTTCTTCATCGTTCTGTATTAATATACGACAGGAGCTGTGAAAATCCTGTGTATTTCACAAAAAATTCAAATTCAAATTCTTCAGATTCTTCTTCGAATTCTCAAATTCAAGTTCAAATCAAATTCAAAAAGAGGATATTGCGGTCAGCAGCTGACTGCGATATCCTCTTTATATCCCGGAACCACTCACAGGAAGATGTCACCTGTCAGTGACGGGCAGCCGGGGGTGGGCAGAGTGGAGGCTTCAATTCTCTCTGCCCTATTGGTGTGGAGCGGTGTAATGTAATATTTTTCCAGTCGGTAAATGCCGCCCCAGGGAAATCTTTACCTGATGGCAAAGACTTCACGTCTCCTTATGACCGCTTCATCATGCGTTTGTATCATCGTCGTTGGTATGCTTAATGCTAGAAACCGTGGACACGGCGGAGATCACGGCTACCAGGACGGCAAACAAAGCCATCAGGATAAATGCGACAACGGCAATTGTGACACCTGTTTCCATGGGAAACCCCTTTCCGTTTAATTATCCGCTGAAATGGCTTTAGCCGCGGTACGTCCGGATACGAAGATCTCTACGATGGCATTGCCGCCGAGACGATTGCCGCCGTGGATACCACCGGTAACTTCGCCGGCTGCATACAGACCCGGAATGACGTTGCCTTCGGTGTCGAGGACGTGGCGCTCGGTATCGACCTTGATACCGCCCATGGTATGATGGGTGCTCGGAGCCATCAGACGGACGGTAAGCGTTGTGCCTTCCAGATCATAGGTATCCGGATTGTAGCTGCCGTCTTCATTCTTTTCGACATTACCGATGGTACGGGAAGCAATGGCTTTGCCGATCTCGCCAAAATCACCGCCGGTCATGACAGCCTGGTCATAATTGCGGATGGTGTCGAGAACAACTTCCGGATCTGCCTCGATGCCAAGCTCTGCAAAGAGATCGCCCAGCTGATCCGGTGTACGGCGATAGTAACGTCCTTCGTAGTCTCCCTCACCCAGCTGAATCGGTCCGGGGATCATTTCAGCGGAGTTGTAAATCTCAAGGAAGACGCCCTTGGTTCCGTTGACTTCGATACCGTTGCGGAACTCTGCCAGTGACAGAACGTCACGCTCGGAGCCTTCATCGACGAAACGAAGACCTGTGGTCGGGTTGATATAGACTGCGTAGTTGCCGCCGCCGAAAGCGAGGTTTCCGTTGTCTACCCAGGAAATCGGCATCAGCTGTGTGAAGCCAAGTCCGGTGGTATCTGCGCCGACAGCTTCAGCCATGGCAATACCGTCGCCCTGGAGAGAGCTGCGGTTTGTGGTCTTGGTAGCATTGGAGAGATATTCTTCAGACCAGTAAACGTTGGTCTCAAGAACCTTGTTGATATTTGCGGCATAACCGCCGGTTGCGAGGATGACGCCTTTGTTGGCATGGGCGATCACTTCCGTACCGTCGAACATGGTTCCCTTTACGCCGGTGACACGGCCGTCTTCAACGATCAGCTCTTCGGCTGTGGTGCGAAGGGAGATGGCGTTTTCTTCATTAGCCTGCAGGAAAGCAGTCATCGGAGCCATGAAATAGGTTCCCCAGCGTCCGCCATACTCTTCCGTCTCGCCATCGCCGTCAGCGTCAACATTGGCGCCGATGAACTCGTTCTCGCGATACCACAGAGCACCGATCAGGGTCGGCTGCGTATCTTCTACGAAGGTAGCGCCCATGGACTCCAGCCACGGCTTGAGATCCTGGCCGTCTTCGATAAACTGACGGACAAGGTCGATATCGCCATAGATCCACTCGCTGCCGTCTGCGCTCTGGCGCAGGCCGCCATAGTAGGTCTGGAAAATATGAAGGTTCAGGGTAGAGAACAAGGTCAGCTGATTCTCAGGAGTGCCGGCTTCGATCTGCGGTTCTGCCCAATCAAGGTAAGCGCGGATCTCATCCTTGAGTTCCAGAAGAACAGGGAGATAATCCTCGTGAACGCCGTGCTTGGAAAGCTCGATGATATCGCCTGCTACATACTCATTGTCAACATAGTAGGCTTCATCAAACGGCTCCTCGGACCAGTCAAGGATAGTCTTGAGAGTCTCGATGCAGCCCTGAACGGACTTCACCTTATTATAGGTCTGGCCGTCAAAGCCAACGCCTGTGTCGGCATCCGGATCCGCCGGATCCCAGACAAGGTATTTCATGACGGACTGGAACTGTCCGCCGGAGACCAGCGTGTTGCCGCCGACCTGGGCATTTTTCTCAATGACGAAAACAGTATTTCCGTCCTGAGCTGCCTGTGCCGCGGCAGCCATACCTGCACCGCCGGCACCTACGATCACAACGTCCCAGGTACCCTCGACCGGCTCAGATGCTTCGGTCTCGATGGTGTTGCTCATGAAAGCGTCCGCATTTGTCACGCCTGCAGCCTCAGCGGCAGCATTGACAGCGGTTTTCAGAGCGCGTGTGGTGAAGGTTGCACCGGAAACGCCATCTACGCCTGTGCCGTTGGCTTCGATCATCTGCGGGATCAGGATGTCATAAGCAGGAGTACCGACATTTGCGGTCTCGGAGCTGGACACAACCTCGATGTCCGTGATTGCGGCATCATCAAAGGTAACGGAGATTTCCACCGGTCCGTTATAACCATCGGCCGTGCCGGTGTAGGTACCTGCCGTGAAAGCCAGCTCGGCTGCTTCGGGGGCTTCACCGCCGCCTGCCGCCTGATCCAGAGCCTTCTTTACAGCCTTGATGACGGCGTCACTTGTGATGGTGGCGCCGGCGACAGCCTCAATGTCCGCACCCTGTGCTTCCAGGATCGCGGGAATGAGCGTCTCAATGGCTGCGCCGCCGATCGTCGGAGTCTCGTCCTTGCCTTCGATGTCTACAGCCGTGATCTGATCTCCATCCATGGTAAGCGTGACGGTAACCTGACCACCCATGCCCTGCTCGGAAGCGGAGAAGGTTGCCTCGTCAGCCATCGCCTGCGCAAACAGACCCAGAGAAAGCACTGACGCCAGACCCAGAGCAAAAAGTGATGCTTTTGGATTTCTCATTTTCATTTCTCCTTTCTGAAATGGGAATCCGAGTGAATGGGTAACACATTGCAAATTGCACAATGTCTGCAGCTTCTATTATAATGTGTGCTGACAGAAAAATGCAAGAAAATTAACGAACAAAATGCCTGTATTTTGTTTTGTTTACGGCACCGGATATACACCGCGTAAGCAGCTTCTTTCTGCAGTAAATTCGTGCGATACTATAATTATAGACAGAGTGAATGTGACATCGATCCGGGAGCTTGTGGGGATCTCGAAGCCGAGCGTCAGGTTATCTTTTTTGGATGAGCGATTGCCGGATTCTGGAAAATTTTAAAAAGCCCTTGACAAAAAAGAAAAGCCATGTTAAAGTGCTATCCGAACGCTGCCGAAGACAGCAGGTGTCATTTGGAAGCAGATGACTGAAAGGGTGACCGCCTGCCGAGGATTGTGTATTCTTGTTTGTGTAGTTGCTCATAAAGAGCTTTCCAGATAGAGATTACATTTAGCCTTGCTGTCATCGATAGCAGGGCTTTTTTCATCCCCTTGCGTCGGCGTTTGATCGAAGGATAAGGAGGTGTAACTGATTATGGCAAAAGTAGAGCTAAAGCAGCCCGTCGTGGAAGAGATCTCTTCCGTGATCAAGGACGCTCAGTCAGTCGTGCTGGTAAATTACAGCGGTCTGACAGTAGAGCAGGACACGATTATGCGTAAAGAGCTGCGTGAGTCCGGCGTTACCTATAAGGTATATAAAAATACCATGATGCGCCGCGCTTTCGAAGGCACTCCGTGCGAGAGCTTAGACGAGCATCTTCACGGAACCAACGCATTGGCAGTCTCCGCTACAGACGCTACCGCTCCTGCCAGGATCCTTGCGAAGTACGCAAAGCAGTATCCTGCATTAGAGCTGGTCGCCGGCGTCGTTGAGGGCAAGTACAATGATCAGGCGGGTATCCAGGCATTGTCTCAGATTCCGTCCAGGGAAGAGCTTCTTGCAAAGCTGTTTGGCAGCATGCAGGCTCCGATCGCAAACATCGCACGTATCTTCAAGCAGATCGCAGAGAAGGACGGCGAGGCACCCGCAGCAGCAGAAGCGTAAGCAGGTGTTTTTATTGAATCGAAAAAGGAGGATATTACCATGGCAAAGTTGACAACTGAGGAATTTATCGCCGCGATCAAAGAGCTATCCGTTCTGGAGCTGAATGAGCTGGTCAAGGCTTGCGAAGAAGAGTTTGGTGTTTCTGCAGCAGCTGGTGTTGCCGTTGTGGCAGCAGGTCCTGCTGAGGCAGTCGAGGAGAAGGATGAGTTTGACGTTGAGCTGACAGAGGTTGGCCCGAACAAGGTTAAGGTCATCAAGGTTGTCCGCGAGATCACCGGTCTTGGTCTGAAGGAAGCTAAGGCAGTCGTAGACGAGGCGCCGAAGATGGTTAAGGAAGCTGTTTCCAAGGCGGAGGCTGAGGACATCAAGGCGAAGCTCGAGGCGGAAGGTGCTAAGATTACCCTGAAGTAATTAAGCCGACACGCGGATTTCCCTCACAGACGACTGCCGGGAGATGATTCATACGTGCGCGGCGCTGATATCCGGCTCCGGATCAGCCCGGATTTTCAGGATTTGATAGCAGCGTGCACCGGGATCACAGGATGCAACGTACAGGACTTCCATAGAAAGAATTTCCATAAAAGGATTTCCATAAAAGGATTTCCAAAAGAAT
Source organism: Blautia sp. (assembly GCA_017475035.1). Lineage (GTDB taxonomy): Bacteria > Bacillota > Clostridia > Lachnospirales > Lachnospiraceae > Blautia_A. The sequence continues at coordinate 14,267 of JAFVGK010000041.1, read as the reverse complement.
TTCCATAGAAGTTCCAAAGCGGGACATCCGTCAGGCAGTTCAGATAAAGAGGATCAAAGGACGACCATGTGAGAGCGATTTCGCTCCACATGGTCGTTTTGCGTGAAGAGGATCTGATTATATTCTTAAACGCAAGGAACTGCCGTTTCGGATTGAAAGAGAAGCGCGTTCACTCGTAATACGTTGAGCTGACCGATAAACGTTTACGTTACCGGGTATAAAAAAAAAATCAACGCTTCGCAACGGGCTTTGACATGTCCTGTCTGCATCCGGCAAAGCAGATAAAGCGACAGCAATAAAACAATAGTTGACAAATACCAGGACTTGGGAGTAAACTTTAGCACGATAACGCAAAAAAGTGAACGAGTGTCCTTCGCAGTTCAGAGAATGGAACGCAGCTGCGTAAAAAACAGGATGCATCAGAGGATAACATACAAGGAGTGACAGATGAGAACGATCAAAATTATTGATATCACGTTGAGAGAGTCCGCTATATTCCGGGAAGGCGCATTGTCCTTCAAGGAGAAGCTTGAGATTGCCAGGGGACTGGACCGCATTCGAGTGGATGCCATCGAGCTCGCTCCGATTACGGCCGGCAAAGCCGACCAGCTATCGAACAAGACGATCGCTTCCGTTGTGGCAAAGACACTGACCGCCTGTGTCAATGTTGTGGGAGATTCCGTAGAGGATGCGTGGGAAAGCATCCGCACCGCAAAGCATCCGCAGCTGAATGTTCTCACGCCGACTTCTCCCGTGCAGATGGAATATGCCGCCCATAAGAAGGCTCCCGCCATGCTCGAGGCCATTACCGAGACAGTGAAAAAATGCCGGTTCTACTGCGAGATGGTGGAATTTACAGCCCTGGATGCCACCCGGGCTGAAAGAGAGTTTCTCTATAAGGCGATTCGCACGGCGCTGGCTGCCGGAGCCAATCGGGTTACCTTATGTGATAATGCGGGTATTTATCTGCCCGATGAATTTTCCTCTTTTGTTTCCGATATCCGTGCGAATGTCACCGAGCTTGAGGGAATCGAGCTGTACGTACAGGTCAGCGATGACATGCATATGGGTACAGCCTGCGCCGCGGCAGCGGTTAAAGCCGGAGCGGACGGCATCAAGTGTACGGCTGCGGCAGCCGGATACCCGACCCTGGAACAGGTAGGAAGCTTCTTGCAGATTAAGGGAGAATCCCTGGATCTTACGACGAATCTCAGGTTTACCGAACTGCATCGTACCGTCACCACTTTAGGGCGCCTTCTGGAAGCAGAAAAAAATGACCAGACTCCATTTGACACCGGCTTAAATAACGAAGTCGCCAGTGTCTGCTTAAGCGAGAGCGATCAGATCGGTGACGTGATCAATGTTGTACGGCAGCTGGGCTATGACCTTTCGGATGAGGATTACGCAAAGGTCTACGAAGCGTTCCGCCGGGTTGCGGTAAAGAAGAACTTTGTGGGAACCAGGGAACTGGATGTCATTGTAGCGAGCACCGCCATGCAGGTACCGACTACCTACCGGGTCAGCAGCTATGTGATCAACAGCGGTAATGTCATTACGGCGACAGCTAACCTGACGCTGGAGAAGGACGGTACAAAGCACCGCTCCGTTGGCATCGGTGACGGACCGGTTGACGCGGCCTTCCTTGCCATCGAGCAGATCATCGGCCATCACTATGAGCTGGACGATTTCCAGATCCAGACAGTAACGGAAGGGCGCGAGGCCATGGGCAGTGCTCTGGTCAAGCTTCGTGCCAACGGCAAAATATATTCGGGAAACGGTATTTCTACCGATATTATCGGCGCATCCATCCGTGCTTACATCAGTGCTTTAAACAAGATTGTCTATGAGGAGGAGTCGATTTGAAGCTTTCATTTTCCATTCAAAACTGGAAGTACTATACCTGGAATGATTTTTGTGCCACGGCAGTGGAAGTAGGCTTATCCGGAGTGGAGGTCTGCGATGTCAGAGGAGAGGTTTTTTCCGGCAAAGACAGTCCTGCGAATCCGGAGCTGGCAGCCGCGACACGTAGAAGCCTGATCCGGCAGAAACTGACGATCCCCATGGTGGACACCGCGAAAGACTTTACCGCCCCGGACTTTGACGCGGAATTTGAGGAAGCCTTCCGTCTGGCGGAGAATCTTGGTATTTCCAATATCGGCATCCACACCTCATGTGAGGACCGTAAAATCTGCGCCGATCATATCCATGGCATGCTCGAGCGCATCGCAGATCATCCTGTATCGCTGCTGATCGAATCCACGGGACCTTATGCGGATACCGGCCGGTTGCGTGATCTCCTGAATCTCTTTGCCGACGATCAGCTGGCCAGTACCTGGAATATGTACGCCACCTGTGTGGAGGGACGTGAGGACGCGGAGCAGACCATCACAAATCTGGGAGCCTATGTGCGCCATGTTCATCTCCATGACTATTCCCTGAGCGAGGGACATGCCGAGCCGGAACTGATGGGAGAGGGAAACCTTCCTCTTCCGGAGCTGATGAATGCCCTGCGTTCGGTAAACTATGACGGATTTGTCTCTCTTGTCTGGGATCCTGACTGGATGGAAGGACTGGAGGATCCGGAGATCATACTGACCCATTTCGTGACCTGTATGAGTCATTTTGAGAGTACCCGTCTGCACCGGAAGCATTTATATTGGAACAACAGCCATACCGGAAAATATGTCTGGAAAAAGGAAGAGCTGATCGATAAGACCTTCCCCCAGGTGCTCGATACCATGGTGGATGAGTTCCCGGATCAGACGGCGATCCGCTTTACCACGCTGGATTACACCAGGACCTACAGGCAGTTCCGGGAAGATGTGGATGAGTTTGCCAGAGTACTGATTTCTCTGGGCGTGAAAGCAGGATCCAAGGTCACAATCTGGGCGACCAATGTGCCTGCCTGGTACCTTACCTTCTGGGCGACGACGAAGATCGGCGCTATCCTGGTTACGATGAATACGGCTTATAAGATTCATGAAGCCGAATATCTGCTGCGGCAGTCGGATACGCATACCCTCGTGATGATCGACGGGTATCGCGATTCGAATTACAAAGAGATCATCAACGAGCTCTGCCCGGAGCTGGCCGCAAATAAGCCGGGCCGTCCTCTGCATGCGAAAAGGCTTCCCTTCCTTAGAAATGTCATTACCGTCGGTTTCCGTATGCCCGGTGCCCTGACCTGGGAGGAATCCCTGGAATATGCAAGCCGAACGCCTATGGCCGAGGTTTACCGGATGGCTAATGCCGTGGATGTCAACGACGTATGCAATATGCAGTACACCTCCGGTACTACAGGCTTCCCCAAGGGCGTCATGCTGACCCACTATAATATCGTAAATGACGGAAAATGTATCGGTGACGGCATGGATCTTTCCACCGCTGACCGCATGATGATCCAGGTGCCGATGTTCCATTGCTTCGGCATGGTACTTGCGATGACGGCGACGATGACCCATGGCGGAACGATTCTCCCCATACCCTATTTCAGCCCGAAATCCTCGCTGGCATGCATTCATAACGAACATATTACCGCCTTCCATGGCGTTCCGACCATGTTTATCGCGATGCTGGAGCATCCGGACTTTCCGAAAACAGACTTCAGCTACATGCGCACCGGGATTATGGCAGGCAGTCCCTGCCCGATCGCTGTCATGCGTGATGTTGTGGAAAAGATGCATATGCCGGAGATCGTCATTGTATATGGACAGACAGAGGCTTCTCCGGGCTGTACGATGAGCCGTACCACGGATTCCCTGGAGACTCGCGTGACCACAGTCGGAAGCGCATTCCCTGAGGTAGAGTGCAAGATTGTGGATCCCGAAACAGGGGAGGACTGCCCGGACGAGGTGATCGGTGAGTTCGTTGCCAGAGGCTATAATATCATGAAGGGTTATTATAAGATGCCCAAGGCCACGGCATCGGCCATCGACAAGGATGGCTGGCTTCATACCGGCGATCTGGCCTGCCGTACTCCGGAAGGAAATTACAGGATTACCGGTCGTCTGAAGGATATGATCATCCGAGGCGGCGAGAACATTTACCCGAAGGAAATCGAGGAATTTATTTATACGCATCCGAAGGTCAGCGATGTTCAGGTCATCGGCGTACCGGACGAGGCTATGGGAGAGGAAATCATGGCCTGCGTTATTCTGAAGGATGGGGAAGAGATGACCGCTGATGAGATGAAGCAGTTTGTGCGCGACCATATGGCAAAACATAAAGTCCCGAAATACATCGATTTTGTCACGGGCTTTCCGATGAATGACGCCGGAAAGATCCAGAAATACAAGATGAGAGAGCAGGCGATTGAGAAACTGGGACTGCAGAAAGCAGCGTCCGTGGAGACGGCGTAAGGAGCCGCCCGGAGCTTTGATCCGGACGATTGGATTTATGCTGCCTGAATTATAAAAAGGAACGATATGTATAAAATCATCGACAGTCATTGCCATATTTACCCGGAATCGATTGCCCGCAAGGCAGTGAAAGCGGTGGACAGGTTTTATGATGGTCTTCCCGCAGATCATCATGACGGAACGGTTGCCACCTTAATGAAAAGCAGCAAAGCCTGCGGAATCAGCCACTGTATCGTACATTCCGTAGCGACGTCACCCCATCAGGTATCGACAATCAATCAGTTTATCGCGGACAGTGTGGCTGAGGCGGATGGGTTTTTTACGGGACTTGGCACGCTGCATCTGGAAAGTGACGACTATGAAAGAGATTTGGATGAGCTTGTCTGTCTTGGACTAAAGGGAGTCAAACTGCATCCGGATATTCAGCACTTCTATGTGGATGAGCTCAACGCGATGCGCATTTTTGAAATGTGTGAGGAACGGGGTCTTCCGATCTGTGTGCATACGGGAGATTATCGGTATGATTATTCCAACCCCGTCAGGGTGGCCAGGGTGCTTCGGGCATTTCCAAAGCTGAAATTTATCGGAGCGCATTTCGGAGGATGGAGTGTATGGGAAGAGGCGAAGCGTTTGCTGGCGGATTTCCCGAATCTGATTGTGGACAGTTCTTCCTCCTTCCCCTGGCTGACGTCCGGACAGGCAAAGGATCTGATTTATGCCTACGGACCTGAGCGGGTTATGTTCGGGACGGATTATCCATTGTGGCACCAGGAACCGGATATCGGGTTTTTACTGAAGCTGGAGCTGCCTGAGGAAGATTATGAACGGATTTTCCACCGGAACATGGAAGAGCTGTTTGGATTGGCATGCGGATGTATGCCGGGAAAGGGGAAACAATGAGCGAGAAACCAAAGACGTATGTTACCATGGACGGTAATGAGGCGGCGGCATATGTGGCTTACGCCTTTACGGAAATTGCCGCGATTTATCCCATCACGCCTTCTTCGCCGATGGCGGGAAAGACAGATGTGTGGTCAGCGAAGGGGAAGAAAAATCTTTTCGGACAGACTGTCCAGCTGATTGAGATGCAGAGTGAAGCCGGCGCGATTGCCGCCGTACACGGCGCGCTGCAGACAGGAGCCCTTGCGACAAGCTACACCTCCTCCCAGGGGCTGATGCTGATGATCCCGGTAATGCACCGTATCGCCGGAGAACGTCATCCCGGCGTTCTTCACGTGGCAGCCCGTACTGTGGGAACTCATGCCCTTTCCATCTTCGGAGATCATTCGGACGTGATGAACTGCCGGCAGACCGGCTTTGCCATGCTCTGCTCGGGCAGCGTTCAGGAAGCGATGGATCTCGCCGGTGTGGCTCATCTTTCCGCTATTAAGGGAAGGATTCCCTTCATGCATTTCTTTGACGGGTTCCGCACCAGCCATGAGATCGATAAGGTAGAACAGCTGGATTATGAAGATCTTCGCGGCATGATCGATTTTGACGCAGTGGACGCCTTTCGCGCTCATGCCTTAAATCCGGAGCATCCGATGCTCCGCTCCACGGTTCAGAATTCAGATATTTATTTCCAGGTACGGGAGGCAAGCAATCAGGATTATCAGGAGCTGCCGGATATTGTGGAAGCATACATGGAAAAAATCCATGCGCTGACAGGAAGGGAATACCATGCTTTCAATTACTATGGCGCGCCGGATGCCGACCGCGTGATTGTTGCAATGGGATCGGTGGCAGGCTGTATCGAAGAGGTCGTGGACGCCTTGAACGCGAAGGGAGAGAAGGTCGGTTTCATCCAGGTACACCTGTTCCGTCCTTTTGATATTTCCCGTTTTGTCGGCTGTCTGCCTGCTTCCTGTAAGTCCGTAGCCGTCCTGGACCGGACGAAGGAAACAGGAAGCGCCGGAGAACCGCTTTATCAGGATGTCTGCACCGCATTGCGCGCAAGAGCGGACATGACGGTAGTAGGCGGCCGCTATGGCCTTTCTTCAAAGGATACCTCTCCGTCGCAGATTGTGGCCGTATATGAGAATTTAAAGAAGGCGCAGCCTGTCAACAGCTTTACGATCGGTATTGTGGATGATGTGACCCATCTTTCCCTGCCGGAGAGCGGTCCCTTCTACCCGGATTCTGACGGGGTCGTCAGCTGCAAATTCTGGGGTCTGGGAAGCGACGGAACGGTGGGGGCGAATAAGAATACGGTTGAAATCATCAACAGCCATACACCGAAATTCGCTCAGGCATATTTTGAATATGACGCGAAGAAGTCCTACGGGGTCACCAAGAGCCATCTGCGCTTCGGCGACAGACCGATTCGCTCCTCTTATTTTGTGAAGCAGGCTGATTTTGTCGCCTGCCATAATTCGACCTATATTGAGAAGTATGACATCGCCGAAGAGGTAAAGCCCGGCGGTACTCTGCTTCTGAACTGCCCCTGGAGCGGGGAGGAGCTGGAGAAGCATCTGCCGGCTCATACCAGGAGGGAGATCGCAAAAAAGAAGATCCGGTTCTATACCATCGATGCTGTGAAAATCGCCGGAGAGCTGGGGCTGGGCAATCATTTCAATATGGTTCTTCAATCCGCGTTCTTCCATCTGATGCCGATCATTCCGGTGGAGGAAGCTGTTGGTTATATGAAGGAAGCAGCGAAGAAAACGTATTTCGCCAAGGGCGAGGAGGTAGTCGCGAAGAATCTTGCCGCTATCGACGCCGGCGAAGAAGGACTTACGATGGTGGAGGTTCCTCAAAGCTGGCTGACAGCGGAGGATGAGCCCGCGCCGGCCAGAAAGGTGCCTGAGGTCGTGACGAAGCTGCTGGATCCGATCAATGCCCAGAAGGGCGATGATCTTCCGGTCAGTACCTTTGCCGGCTATGAAGACGGCGTCATGGACATGGGCCTGACCGCTTTTGAGAAACGCGGGATTGCCACACGTGTGCCGGTCTGGGATCCGGAGAAGTGCATTCAATGCAATAAGTGCAGCTATGTATGTCCTCATGCCGTGATCCGTCCCTATCTGCTGAATGAAGAGGAAACCGCCAACGCACCGGCCTCCTTCCAAAGGACCGAGGCGAAGGGCAGCCAGGCGAAAGGTCTGTTCTTCGGCATGCAGATCAGTGCTCTTGACTGCACGGGCTGCGGCAGCTGCGCGAATGTCTGTCCGGCGAAGGAAAAAGCCCTGACGATGACGCCTGTCGCACAAGCACCCGATACGACGGATGCCTGGGAATACGCCCAGACGCTTTCCGATAAAGGAGATCTGTTTGATCCCTATACGGTCAAAGGAAGCCAGTTCCGCCAGCCTTTGCTGGAGTTCTCCGCTGCCTGTGCGGGCTGCGGTGAAACGCCCTACGCAAAGCTGCTGACACAGCTTTACGGGGACCGGGTTTACTGGGCGAACGCCACGGGATGCTCACAGGCCTGGGGCGGCGCGATGCCGGGAATTCCATACACGGTCAATAAGCTGGGACATGGACCGGCCTGGTCCAATTCTCTGTTTGAGAACAATGCGGAATTCAGTCTCGGAATGGTACTTTCTGTCAGACAGCAGAGAGAGGCGCAGAAGCTTCGCCTGGAAGAATACGCAAAAAAGACGGCAGACGAGGATGTCAAGGCAGCGATCGAGGAATGGTTTGCTACTTATGATGATATCGATGCTTCAAAACCCGCCAGCGACAAGCTGATCCGTGCACTGGAGAAAGTCGGAGACGAAGAAGCAAAGGTAATCCTTCGCTATCGCGATCAGCTGGCGAAAAAGACCTTCTGGATGTACGGAGGGGATGGCTGGGCTTATGATATCGGCTTCGGCGGCCTGGACCATGTCGTTGCCAGCGGCGAAGATGTGAATGTCCTGATCGTGGATACAGAAGTCTATTCAAATACCGGCGGTCAGTCCAGCAAGGCAACGCCGGTCGGCGCGGTGGCTCAGTTTGCCGCCTCCGGCAAGAAACGTCCGAAAAAGGATATCGGCGGCATGCTCATGACCTACGGCAATGTCTATGTAGCTTCCGTAGCCATGGGCGCCGACAACGCACAGCTGGTCAAAGCAATGCGGGAAGCCCAGAGTTATCCGGGTCCTTCTGTAATCATCGCCTATGCGCCTTGCCAGAGCCATGGCCTGAAATGCGGCATGGATAAGGTACAGGATGAGATGAAGCGTGCCGTGGATGCCGGCTACTGGTATCTGTATCGCTATAATCCCATGGCAGAGCCAAGATTCACCCTTGACTCCAAGGCACCCTCGATGCCATATGAAGAATTCCTGGATGGAGAAGTCAGATATGCTTCCCTGCGCCGCACCTTCCCGGAAAATGCAAAGGAACTGTTTGCGGAAGGAGCGAAACTGGCGAAAGAGAAATATGAAGAACTGAAGGCGAAGTAAGGATTGCCACGTAAATAAATGGATCAATTCTCGCGTCTAAATCACTGTATGCTTCGTTGTCGTCGGTCGTCGATGCCCACATCGACTTCCTCCTCCGCCTTGCCTACAGTGATTTATCCTGTGAGACTTGTTCCATTTATTTTCGCGGCTATCCTAAGGTTTATAAACAGGAAAAAACGGCGTGAAACGATAGTTTCACGCCGTTTTATATCTCAAAAGAATTATAATTATACATTTTCATACAGCCTGATCCAGTTGTCTGGAGATGTATTCCTCCACTTCATTTTTAGCAATTCCCAACGGTATAGATAATTCTCCATAGAGGTAGTCCTTTGCCATACGCAGGTAACGCTCGTCTGTCGCTGTCATGCGCTTTCCCTGACGGGCTCTTTCGATTTTGCGCTGGTGAAGGGTCTTGATAATGCTGATCCACTTTCTGCAGTCTGTGCTCTTGACGCATTCCTTATACATAGGCTCACGCATCTTGTCATTCTGAATTTCCAGGGTTTTGATCTGCGGCATTTCCTGAATCAGCTGTCTGGCCTGCTCTTCCGTGAGGATCCGGCGCATGGGGATTCTGGTATTCTCTACAGAAATACGTATGATAACATTTTTCTGACTGACCGGCTTCAGCTCATAATAGAGCATGTCGTCAGGCGTGTCTTCAATTTCCTGCTTTGAGATGTCTGCAACCTGGCAGACACCGTTGCTGCCGTAAACAATAAACTCACCGATTTCGTACATGAATAAACTTCTCCTTTCCTTCGTATTGAACAGATGGAACCGGGTGTACGCTGCCGGTTTCAACTTGTTTCGAGACAGGTATGATGTGCTCAGGCATACGAAAACTTGCGGGAAAAAAGGAATCAGAGTGCTAAGGATCTGTGCGTAAATAACCTTTACATCTGGCACGTCTGAATCCGTCCAGGCTGCGCTGCTGTCAGAATGAAGAAAATCTTTTTCCCGGAATATGAAAGCAAAGAAGAAAAACAGATAAAAAAAGGACTCTTTGCTGAGATATTAAGAAAGCTTCATATTAGGAATGCTGCCATAGACGACCGTAAATAATCGTTGAAAGAATACTCATGTGCTTGAGATGTGACCATTCCTGATCTCGATTAATCTTTATTATAGCACGTATTTTCAGGAAGGATAAGAGGCGAAAAGAAATTCAGCGTTTTCGCTATGTATCCTCAAAACATTGTTTTGAGTTTGGCAAAAAATACATCGAAAACGCTGTAATTATGTCTAAATAATGAACAAATTAAGAGTAAAATATGAAAGAAAATCCTTCAGATCTGCTTCTGCGAATGCTTCACATGTGCAGGGAATTACCTGCTGAAAATCCATAATCGGCATAATCTTCCGGGATAAAGCGATGGTAAGTGGCATGGAATTCCTCGAAGGTGATGCAGTAGCGGTAATCATTGGGTTTACCATCAGGAAAATAGATCAGGTAATCAAATTCCTCATCTGTCATACGTTCAATATGAACATGATCGGAAAATCGATGAAAAACAGCCGCAAGAGAGGAAAGCGAACATTCATGGGAAGAAATTTCAGCCAGAAAGGCTGATAAAAACGCATCCTTCGGTGCGTGAGCATGGACATAATCCGCTGCTTCCGGCGGAAAAACTAGACAGATACGGCTTTTATTATAAGAGATTTCGATCTGACCAAAACGAGGCTGCATCTCCTGACAGAATTCCTTTAAGGCACGCAGCAACTCCTCCTGATCATTTTCGATATGCAGCAGATGGGAGAGGGAAGCGCCAGGGAAATACAGACGGATTGTTTCACTGCGATATCCGAGCTTCAGCTGCTGTTCATCTATTAAATCGATCAGATTACGTTCCAGGCGTGTAAAATCATAGGACATAGCTGGATATTCCTTTTTTTATAGTATGCGCACGAATTTACTGCGGAATCATGCCGCTTGCAGCGGCGTAAAAACGGCACAGTAAACGAATCAAAATGCAGACATTTTGTTCGTTTACTGTATGTATAGAATTCATTTATCATTCAAGAAGGACGATTCATCTTATGACTGCATCAACAAAAGCCTGATTCTACGAAACACTTCAAATCAGAGCTGTTCTCACATCCCGCCTTCCGGGTCTCGTTGTCCGGCTCGGTCGTTTCCATCCGGTGGCGCCGGGCACCGAAGCAGTCGCTGCCACCTGCATCCTATAGGAAGCCTCGGTGCGTAGCTGGCATGCAGTAACTACATCCACTCGGAATACGCTTATTTTACACAGTAATACTTGTAAAAGCAAGTGTAAATATAAGCGTAAATACGAGGGTAAATAGAACACAGTTACCTCGTTGTATGTCCACTGATCATAATTGAATGAGATTTCGTCGCCTGAATCATCAGATAGAAATCTGACAAAAACCGACAAATATCGACAAAAAGACGATATTGACACACAAAATAATATGTGATACACTCCTTGTATGAAAAACAGATTTATAATGTGAATCCGGATAGATGAAGAAGACTGCAGCCGTTTATCGTTTGAATCCCCTTTTATAATGAACGACCAGGAAAAAGATTGATCTGATCACATAGAAAGGATCCTGATTGAGATGAAAAAGAACAAAGGATTTTTCGATTTTTACATCGGAACTGGGTAAGGTGATGCAGATTGTGGCCGCAGAAGAACGATCAGACCAGTTAAAGGAAATTGTAGAGGATCAGAAAGGAAACTTCCGTCATATTTCAAAAGAAGCAATACAGGTGATAAATACAGTAACAGATTTCCGTTTTAAAATAAACAAGGGAGAGGAGGGGACAGACGTGTGTAAAGGCGTAACAGATTATTTACATGAGAAATATAAAGAGGAATTTCAGGAAAAAGACAGGGTTATACAGGAGAAAGACAGTATGCTGCAGGAGAAAGACAGTGTGATCCATAAGAAAGACAGTATGCTGCAGGAGAAAGACAGTATGCTGCAGAAGAAGGACAGTATGATCCAGGAGAAGGACAGCATGATTCAGGAGAGAGACAGTGTGATCCGGGAAAAAGATAAGGAGATCGAGTTGCTGAAGAAGCAATTGCAGAGTCTTCAGGCTGCCGTCTGATTGGGGAATGGAGAATCCGAAAATTAATACTTGCATCTTGTAAACGAATGCTATATACTGATTGTAAGAAAAGAAAATTTCTTCGGGGCAGGGTGATCCGAGGCATCTGTTTATCGTGATGCATTGGGAAATTCCCTACCGGCGGTATAGTCCGCGACCCGCTTTGGCGGCTGACCTGGTGAAATTCCGGGACCGACAGTATAGTCTGGATGAGAGAAGAAATAGCCATGATACGGTTGACCTGGTATTATTCCTATTTTGCTCATACAGCCCGGAGGAGAATCCTTCGGGCTTTTTCTTGCAGAAGTTTCCTTTTCCGGGACTGCCGGGAGTGTGATTTGTCTGGCAGTTACATAAAGGACTGTTGCGTTAATAAATAAATGAACTCTCGCGGCAATCCCAGGACTGTGAGAATTACTCATAGCCGTAATTCCAAAAGGTGTCGGAGAAGCTTTCGTATAAATTGTTTTGTGATTCGGAGGCTCTTCGACGGTATTCAGTATGGCTGACGAAAATGTGTCGTATTCAGAAACACTTACGAGCTGTGTAATATAACCGATACAGATGGTACAGGATAAAATCGTCCGGGTAAAGCGGCGGAAGGAGCCGCAGCGGGATGCAGCGATTGACAACAACGCAGCCTGGGCGGATTTAGACGTGCCAGATGAAAAGGTTATTTATGCACAGATCCGTAGTCAGCCTTGGAAAGGGAGGTATCTTACATGCAAGACCAGAACCAGAAAATGTCCACCCGTTACCTGGCAGTAGTCGCGATGCTCACTGCGATCTCTTTTGTCGCGGTATTGTTGGCAAAATGGATTCCCAATGTCAGTGGTTTTCTAAGCTATGACCCGAAAGATGCCGTGATTGTTATTGCCGGTTTTATTTTCGGACCCTTAACCAGTGTCTTTATCAGCGTACTGGTGTCTTTGATTGAGATGTTTACGATCAGCTCAACCGGGCTTTATGGTTTGCTTATGAATGTGGTATCTACCTGCGCGTTTGCCGTTCCGGCTGCATGGGTGTATACAAAATACCGCACTCAGAGAGGAGCGATCGGCGGCCTTTCCTTAAGTGTTGCCGTTATGGCTCTGGTGATGGTTGCGTGGAACTATGTCATTACTCCTTTCTATATGGGAGTTCCCAGAGAAACCGTTGCGGGCATGCTTGCTACAGTGTTCCTTCCTTTCAATCTTGTCAAAGGAGGAATGAATGCGGCTTTGACGATGCTTTTGTATAAGCCGGTTGTAAGCGCACTGCGCGGCGCTGGGCTGGTTGCGCCTCCCAGAAGCGGACAGAAGGGAAAGATCAGCTTTGGCTTTTATCTTTTCGCATTGGCTGTGCTGGCGACGTTTGTTCTGTTGTTCCTTGTTTTGGTGGGAGTTCTGTGATATAGTTTCGAATGTAGACAGCAGAAAGGATTACGCGTTATGCGAGAGGGACAACAAGACATAAAGAGGGACAAGTAGACATAAAAGGATGCTCGGGAAGCATCAGCAAGTCAATCAAAGACGGCTCGTCTGCCAGGCGAGCCGTCTTTGATTATCCCAGAACCGCCCAAAAGAAGCTGTCACCTGTCAGTGACGGACGGCTCGGGGTAGGGCAGAGTGGAGACTTCAACTTCCTCTGCCCTATTCATATGGCAGAGATGCCTGAATCGAAGTTTATCACCTGGGAGCGAACGGCGTCCTGTCGAGGGAAGAGGGCATGACTTTGCCTGACTCTGCCCGGCTTATGGAGGAAGAGAAATGCAATATCCGAGAGCAAATTTCCACACGCATACCACCTTTTGTGACGGCAGCGATACACCTCAGGCAGTTGCGGATTATGCATATGCCAAAGGCTTTACCGCGCTGGGCTTTTCCGGACATATGGATCCGGATATTCACATGGACTTGCCGGCGTATCTGAAAGAGATTCATCGGCTGCAGCAGGAATATACCGGCAGAATGGAGATCCTCTGCGGTGTGGAGCTGGATACCCTCTACGATCCGCAGCTCGCAGCAGGAGCCCAGTACATGATCGGCTCCACTCATTTTCTGGATGTGGATTCTCCCATACCTCTTTCTGTGGACAATACGCCGGAAATGATGAAACTGCTTGCCGAAGAATATTTCGGCGGCGACTATTATCGTCTGGCAAAAGCCTATTACGAAACAGAGGCAAAGGTGGCAGACCGGACGGACTGCACGTTCATTGGACACTTTGACCTGGTGGTGCGGTTTAATGACCAGCTGCACTTTCTGGATGAGAATGATCCGAGATACCTCGCCCCTGCTCTGGAGACAATGGAATATCTCGTTTCGAAGGGGATTCCATTTGAAATCAACTGTGGGGCTTACAACCGGGGCAGGAAAAAAGAACTCTATCCGAATACGGTCCTTCTTAAAAAACTGAAGGAATTGGGAGGGGAAATTCTCATCAGCTCTGATGCCC
>JAFVGK010000040.1 GCA_017475035.1 Blautia sp. | reverse complement strand
TGGGTCAGGCAGTGAACTTAACCGTGTTCTAACAAAAGATATGCAAGCGTGAGCAGGGAGCGCTCCCTGAACCTGACAGGAAACATGGATACCGTTTCGAAGCTCACTATTAGCTGGTATTTGCAAAATAAACATGCAGAGACTTGCAATTGTATTTTACACAACAATGCAGAGGCAATTACTGGTCTAATGCCAATGACTTTTTATAGGTTTGTTGAAGGAGCCCCGTTTCGCTCTGCGCCTGTCAAGGGGGCTTTCGCGGCAAAATGAGAATGTTCTGATTTTGCCGCTTATCAGAACTTATGAGAAATCAGAACATACAGAAACAATGTGTGTGGCTTACAGCGTTCCGTCGTTCTCATGTCATAGATGTTCTGATTTCCCACATGCTATTTTTATATTATCTTTTTGGCGTTAAGTCCAACAAGTTCTCTTAATGTTCCATCGGTTTTCTTCCACTTTTTGGGGATGGAGTTGTCACTTTCAGTATTAATCGTAGCATATGCTTCAGCTTTAATACGGTCAGTGATTTCCAGATAAATTTTTGTCGTTGAAATATCCTCATGACCTAAATACTCCGAAATCTGGACAATGTTTATTCCATCCTCAAGCATATGCTCTGCTTTTGCATGCCTGAATTGATGTGCATGAAGAGTTAAAGGAACCTCTTTGCATTTTAAGTTCGCCTGAGCTGCATATTTTTTTAAAGAATTCCTAACAGCTGTCTGGCTCATTTTTGTGTATCGTCCTTTATGGTTGGTATAGAAAAGGTATGCTTCCTTGTCCGGCATAGAGCCATGTGCTTCTGAAATGTATCTATTGAGATGTTCAACTACTTTCGGAAGCAACCCAAGTGTCCTGACTTTTCTTCCTTTTCCAGTCAAGCTTACACTTGGCTTTACAGAATCCAAATGTATGTCCTTCAATTGCAACGACAGGATCTCATCAATTCGAGCTGCCAAACTGTATAAAAGAAGCATCAATAAAAGGTATCTTCTCCCAGACTGTGTTGAAGTGTCTGGCGTTTGAAGCAGTATAGCCACAGCTTCCCGGGTTAGGCCACTTATATTCCTTCCTTTTTTCTTAAACCTGTGGACATAAGATGCCTCTGCAACCAGGTATTTCAAGTCAATGTCCTGCTTGCTAACGTATTCGAGAAAAGTCCTGAGAGCTCCAAGGCGGACATTGCAGGTATCATTACTATTCCCTTTTTCCTGCTTTAGCCATTTAACCCATTCTTCTATGTAACTGGCTTCAAAGCAAGAAGCTTTAAACGATGTTGGGGTTACCTTCTTTTCATCCTCCAGCCAACCCACGTAAGATTTAATTGTTGCCCTGTACCCGTTTAGTGTTGCAACAGAAGACGTCAGATTCAATGGCGCGTATTCTGTCAGGAATCTTGAAATATATCTCGCAAGACGGACGTTTTCATTCCTGTCATTAGATTTCATCATCCACCTCCAGGTCGGGAATTATAAAGTCCATTCCGTCTTTTGTTTTTTCTTCGATGAGTTCATAATACTTTGGCACTTCCTGATAATAATACTGGGTGCTTTTAAGACCGGTGTGCCCCATACTTTTTGAAAGCATAACAAATTTACGGAAGAAATCCGGATCTGTTCCATCCCATGAGTTTAGATTTTCAGTTGCATAACTATGGCGGAAGGAATAAGGTACTGCATTGGTAGGGCATCCTGATTTCATTAGAATCATCTTAAATGTTTCCCGAAGCCATCTTGCTGTGAGGCATTCTCCATTAAAGCCCGGAAAGAAATATGACCTATTCGGATAAAGTACCTGTATGTGCCTGTTGTATTCCTTCATTATTAAAAGCATACTATCATGAAGCACAATTCGATGCTGGATCCCCCGTTTTGTTTTATTGATGTTTACAATACCGGTATCGAGTTCCACATCCTCTTTCTTTAACCATCTTGCTTCATATGGACGCATACCCGAGCTGTAGAGAAGACGGAAAATAACAGGGATAGTCATTTTTCTGTGTCTTTCTATTCTGGATGATTTTCGTGCTGGTATATGATCACATTCGTAGAAAAAAGAAGTTAGGTCATTTTCTGATAGAATTGTAGGAACATATGTGCTTTTTTCCCATTTAGGTATGTCAGGCAGGACTATTTCTGTCAGGTTTCTGGAAATCAGGTAAACCAAAAAACCCTTTGACGGATTGACACGTGCACGGCAAGAATTATTCGTTTCAGACTCTCTCTTATGGAACCACTTGTTTACCATATCTTGTGTGAGAATACTCTTGCCGTCATCCATGTTCAGACAATGATTGTCGAAGGCCAAAAGCGAAATAAATAATGAATCTGACCATGTACCTAATGCCTTACGCCATTCCTGGTATTGTTTCATCAGAGGAGCTAGAAATGATTTATACGCCCTCATTTCCAAAAACCTCCTCGCTGGTTGGAAATCTATCTACAGAAAGGGAACACTCTTTAAGATGATGGAAATCCAAATTAAGGTAGTCATCAATAGCACGAGGGCTGGAATGCCCAAGTGACTCCGAGATCACGGGCTGAGGAACATCGCATTCCAACATCCTTGATACAATCCTATGTCGAAAAATATGCGTCCCTCGTCGATCACCCTTGCTTTTACGTACATTCGCAGCATCATAAATACGATCAGAGATATGGGCAACACCTTTTGCGCTTATCTTTCTAAAAGGATATCTAAGCGTCATAAACAGGAAGGGACTTTCAGTGGCAGGTCGTTCTTCTTTCAGGTATTCGTAAATGGCATTACCAACCTTGGGTAATAAAGGTATACGCACATGGACGCCGGTTTTTTGCTGGACGATATCAAGTATTTCTGCGTTCCAGTCTATTGATGACAATGTCAAACCTGCTATATCGCTTCTTCTTAAACCGGTATAAAGAAGGAGGCAGCCAACTGCTTTATCACGAAGGGTTAATCCAGATTCCTCAGAATCTATAGCATTTGTTATATCTGATACTTCGGTTTCCGTTAAGTATTGTATGTTCTTTCTACCGCAAGGTATCCAGGGAATATAACTGCGTATTTTTTGAACGGAAGAATTATCTTTGAGATCACAATGGTCAAATATCTCCCTGATAAACATGCAGTATCTATGAGTGAAAATAGTACCGTTTTCTTTTCTAAGGCTATTCAGTACATCATCCTCTGTTATGTCTTCAAAATGGAAGCATCCTGTTTTTTGTAGGCGATTGAAAAAAGCCTTTCCTGCATACATCCGGGATTCAATTGTAGTTTTTCCATATCTTGCTGCTTTGCAAAATGAACTGTAACTATCCATGATCTGTTGGAAATCCTCACACAGTTCTAACTGTGTGTCTTTCTGAAACACCACACTATGGACTTCTCGATCTGGAAACTGTCCTTTAAGATCATAGTTGGCAATCAGATTAATCAGGGATTTTCTTTTAACGGCTTCCCAAGCTTGTTTGTCTCCGATATAATCAGAACAGACATCATCATATGAGATCCAACTGTTATCCGGCTTATCAAGTATATAATCAATAGAATTCTTTACAAGAGAGATGTAGTTTTTAGAATATCCTGCATCTGCCATGTAATTTAGTAACACTTCATAAGTTGCTTTTAAATGTGCGATATTCATTTGCTTTTTCTACCTCCTTTTGATATGACAAAGAATACCGCAAATATCAACGCAAATCGAGTCTTAAAATAATATTTTTTCTGTTACATAATAGTAGGTTTGAATGCTTTCTGGAAATCCGAACTTATCATAATGAAAATTCCTTGCTGATACAAGTGATCGAAAAATGTTCTGATTTCTTATAAGTTCTGATAAGCGGCATAACGGGGCCCCTGCCCCATTATTCCACGGTCCCCCTTGACAGGCTTGCCTTCCTGCGTATGGAGATCGTGCCGATAACGGGGAGCCAGACATAGCCATAGGTTGTTCCGTTATCGTTACTTTATTGTACGCAGGAAGGCCGCTCCACTACGTACCTGCCCAGTTTTCGGTTTATGCGGGGCTCTGCCCCTGCACCCCGGCCTCCTCCAAAGAGCCAGTTATGTATACCACAGCTTTACTTCTTTAATGGAAGCAGGGCCAGTTGCCTTTACAGGCTTCCTGCACTTTGATATGATGCTCCCGGAATTCCATCGGATCTCCGCCACCATACATGATGAATTTGAATAGCTCATATGCCGGTTCTCCGGAATGACTGGCAGTCAGGTTGGACAGAATGTCCATCCGTAGGAGTTCACCCTCTTCATCATCCATGTACTGGCTGAGAAGATGTCGAGTACTGATGACCTCAAGTTCCAGGAATTCGATATCAGCAACCAGCTTGTCCACAAGTTCGCAGAGGGCTATAACAGCCTCACAGGAATCAGCGCAGTTTACTTCATCCAGAAGATCATAATACAGGTTGTCATCCATTACCGCACACCCCGCTTTCTTCTGATTCTACGAAAGCATGGCGTTTGCGCATGGAGATACGTCCCTTGACCTCAATGGAGTACTTGTTGTGTATGATCCTGTCCAGGATACCCTCGGCCACAGCACTGCCTTCCTCTTCCGCACGGTCACAGTCTATCCGGTAATACCATTCATCTGTGTCATACTGTGTACACAGGATCATGGCCCCCTCCCGGCTGCAGACCTCGATGATCTCCAGCAGGTCATATGACTCTGATTCCGGAAGTGGCCTCAGCAGCCATTCATCAATGATCAGCAGGTCATATTTCGCATAGGCGGCCTTGACTTTATTCTGCGTGTTAAGCGCCTTGGCGACAGCGAATTCATTCAGCAAGTCCGTAAGACGGACATAGCGCACCTTGAAAAGCTTCCTGCATGCCGCTACACCGAGCGCATTGGCGATGTATGACTTCCCGGCGCCGGTAGCGCCTTTCAGGACAACATGGTGATTTTCCCGGATATAGGCACATGTGGCCAGTTTTTTGATCAGGCTTTTATCCAGTTCACGGTCTTCCTTGTATTCGATCGCTTCAATGCTTGCGGTCGGTTCGCTGAACCGGGCATCTGTGATCCGGCGCTTTACCGTATTGTTCCTTCTGGAGACACTCTCAGCATCCACAAGAAGACCGAGGCGTTCTTCAAACGAAAGATCCCGGTAGCGCTGCGGTTCTTCAAGCTGTGATTCCAGTTCCCTGGCCATCCCGGGGAGTCGAAGGGCGCGAAGGGTTTTTACTGTAGCAAGGTCGATCACTGCCAGTCACCCCCTTCCCGGAACTGATCCGCACCGCGCGTGATCCCATGGCTGCGGCGGGCAGGTTTTGAAGAAGGCGTATCTTTAACGGAAAGCTTTTCCGTAACCGGCGATTTCAGCAGAACGCTTAGCCCCCGGATTGACGGTTCGCCGCTGAAGGTAAGTATCTGACGGCAGGCCTCTTCGATACGCTCCTTCTTGTACTGGTCACCGTATTTCTTAAGACTGACGCAGGACTTGAACCCCTGCTCCGGAGCCCTTCCGGATTCCAGGAAGAACCTTACGACCTTTTCCGTGTGCGGGCCGATGCCGGCAGCCCAGGACAGGAAGTCGTCCTTTGTATAAGTCAGATACTGCCTGTGGTTCTCCGGCATATGTGCCGTATTGGTGATCGGATCCCTCTTGCGGCTGTGTTCCCTCGGATGTACCGCAATCCTGTTCCCGTGGAAGAATACTTCCACGGCATTCCGGGTGGTACGGACGCTGACCTCCTCACCGATCAGGTCATATGGGACGGAGTACTTGTTTAATCCGTCAGTAACGGTATAATCAAGGAGGACCTTCTGATCTGACCAAACGGACGGTTCATATGGATTGGTGGGAAGCGGCTGCATGAATTCTTTCTCTTCCAGGAGGTAGGCCTCACGACGGTTCCCTTCCCGCTTTTTAAAGGGATAACCGTTCAGCTCCTCCAGCTTCTTTGCTACGGCCTCTTTGGCCTCGGAAAGAGAGAAGAAGGTTTCATTGCGTAATGCCGCCAGGATCCAGGTGGAAGCATAAGAAACAGATCCCTCAGCATGGGATTTGTCCCGTGGTGCCTCTACCCTGGTCGGGACGACCGCCGTGTTATAGTGGTCAGCAAGTTCCGTATAACTGCGGTTGATGATCGTGTCAAGCCTTGTGTTCTTTGTAACCCCTGTACGGAGATTGTCCGGGATCAGGAGCCTTGGGACACCACCGAAATACTCATAGGCATGCACATGGCAGCGCAGCCAGTTCTCAGACTTCATGTCACTGCAAAGCTCGACGTAAGTATAACAGCTGCATGGCAGTACGGAAACGAACAGGAAGGCTGGTTCCTCATTGCCCGTTGCCGGATCGGTTATGGGCAAGGTGCCACCTGCCCAGTCAACCTCCATGGCAGCTCCGGGCTTATGGTGGATCCTCATGGTAGCCTTGGATTTCATTGCCCACGAACGATACTTATCACAAAACTGTGTATACTGATAGGGAACACGACCGGCGTTGGCACATTTCACCTGGTACTCCTTATGCAGCAATGTCAGGTTTACGCCCTTTTTGGCCAATTCGGAGTGGATGTAAACATAGTCCGGCTCCATGTATACGTTAGCTTTTTT
The DNA here is from genome assembly GCA_017475035.1 of Blautia sp. Taxonomy (GTDB): domain Bacteria; phylum Bacillota; class Clostridia; order Lachnospirales; family Lachnospiraceae; genus Blautia_A. Next base: position 1,096 of record JAFVGK010000040.1, on the reverse strand, counting down.
CATGCGCTCCGGGTAAAGTAACCCATGGAGCTTTGGGTTGGTCAGTTCTGCGTCGAGAGGCCACCGAATGCCTTCTTTCTTAGCCCGTATCTCGACATCCCGGATTGTATTGCGGGAGCTGTGAAGCGTCTCTGCAATCTGGGTAATTGGGGTTCCGAGGCTGCGAAGCCTAAGAATTTCGCGATAATCTACCATGATCATCGTCCTCCTATAATGATAGTCACACTTTCGTGTGCCTTACTCATTATAGAAGAAGTAACCGAAAATTGATCCCCTATCCGTGACAAGTGATCTATTTCACCGTGAAGGGTGGTCTATTTTGCCGTGAAGGGTGGTCTAATCGGCCGTGCAACATGGTTTTTCTGCCCGAAATATACACAGGACTGTCTAAAGTTATTAACGCTATATTTAGGATAGGTTCGCTGATATTCATAGAACACGTAGATTTTCCAATGGCGTTTACGCACGGACACCAGTCAGAAACGTATGTTATCTGGTTGAATTCCATGTATTATGGGTATAAGAGTTGGAACAGAGGGATAATCGAAAACGTTGATTTGACAAAAGCAGGAGCAATAATTGGTACAGGATGCTTTTGTAATTCTAAAGGATTAAATGAAATTATTATTCCTGACAATATAAGGTATATATGTAATAATGCTTTTCAAAATTGTGATATTTTGAAAATAGAATTTACGGGAAAAACAAAAGAAATAGGGGATTATGCATTTGATTTGTGCTGTAATCTGACAGTAATCAACGGGCTTGATAAAATCAAGGAAATTGGTGTTGGAGGGTTTTCCAGAATTGGCATAGAGGAATTGGTTGTACCAGCTGATATTGAAACGATCAGGATGTCCGGTTTTTCAGGCAATACGAATTTGAAAACACTGCTTATACAAGGTTCTGATACATATCTTTCCGAAAACGTATTTTCGGGATGTACCAACTTAACGGAAGTGACAATTCCGGCTGATAATTTTTATTATGTAAGTGGAGGGCAAATTCCACGGGGGTTTTATTGTCCATCGACATTCGAAAATTGTTCAAATATTAAAACGATCACTTTTACCAAGGGTGAAACAGGGATTATGCG
>JAFVGK010000039.1 GCA_017475035.1 Blautia sp. | reverse complement strand
GGAGAAACTACAGTAACCGCAACATATAGAGGCTCATCCGCGAAGTGTACTGTAGAAGTTAAACAGAAAATAACAAGTGATACAAGAGAAGGAGAGGAGTCACCAAATGAATAAAACAGAACTTGTAGAATCAATTGTAAAAGAAACGGGCTTTTCTAAAAAAGATGCGGCAGCTGCGCTGGATGCAACGTTAAATGGTATCAAAAATGCTCTGGCAGAAGGGGATAGCGTATCCATCCTCGGTTTCGGCACATTCTCCGTGAAGGAGCGTCCCGAACGCCAGGGAAGGAACCCGGCGACTGGAGAGGCTATGATGATAAAGGCATCAAAATCTCCTGTTTTCAAAGCAGGAAAAGCTCTTAAGGATGCGGTGAAGTAATTTAAGAAAGAAGGTGCATCATCCGTGATCCAATTAGCAAATGCAGTAGAAGATAAGTACCTCTCCCACATTGCATCAAAAACAATTCTGGAAGGGCTGGAGCTGATTTATGGAATTGTCGCCGCAACAGGGGAGCTCGATGAAACCCAGTTTGAAATGACCTATGAAACTGAATTTCCAGGCTTTTTCTCTGGAATTGGGACGTATTTTTCACAAGACGATGACATTGCAGGAAAAGAAATCCTGGCGAGGAAAGTAACCCGGATGAGGGAAAAGCTTCTGGATGAGAATGAATTTTACGTTTTTGATCTCCTGGAAGAGTATCTTTTCGCAAAAGCGATTCGTATGGCAAGCGACCTCAATGAGGATGCTACGTACTTCTGGGATGAGGAAGAGGAGAAAAAGACGATTAAGGCGCTTTCCTCTACATACGATATGGATCCAGAAGAAGCCGAGGAAACTGCTCAGGAGTTGCACAGACTGTACAAGATGGGCATCAATGATTCCCCGCTGTTCTTCTGGGATGATGATTACTCCTTCTTCTGGTCGAAGGGGGTTGTTGAGGGGATAAAACTGATGAAAAGCACGGTCGGAGATCAACTGGGATATGGCTATGACGAGGCGGAGAGGATTTTCTCAGATATCGGAATAAAACCTCCCCTCAGACTCCTCGGTTCCAGGGAAGCTAACCGTCTTATCAATGAGGAAGAAGCAAGGAGAATGCAGGAGAAGACGGATTCGCTTTTTAAAGATCCTGATGATCTGGAAAAACTCCTTGACCAGGTAGCAGATCTACATGATACATCTGTTGATGAGGTGAGTTCCTCTATAGAAGAACTGCTCCAGACGATACCAGAGGACATTCTACAGAAGGAGTTTGGAGGAGAGGTTCCCTCCATAGAAGAGTTCATAAAATACGTTATAAGCCAGGTACGAGAGAGCCCGGAGCTGATCGGAATTTTCCTGGATAACCTGGATCCGGAGGATGAAGGCTCTGCAAGAAGGGCATTGGAACTTTGTAATGCTTTCTATCAGGTAAATGTGGACAGCATAACGGATGATGATCTTCATAACCTCTATGACGCTGCGAGAGAGTATAAAATCGGTTGGCCGCAGCCGCTTGGGAGGGCAGTGCTGGAGGCTATTGAGGGATATCCGATGTGGGAGAAAGATGATAAAACTGGGTTGATGGGAGAATGACGAATAAGCCCCGGCTGGCGTCGGGGAAAAAGGAAGGGGCTTTTTTTTTTACTTAAAAGGCAGGTCGGGGTCTTCGATTCATTCACAACAAAACAAAGTCCTTAAGGAATGCGGTGAGGTAACGCAACTGTGGAATACGTAAACGGTGAGTTCTTGATGAAAAGCTGTGATGAGGGGGATCCTTCCGCCTTCGATTCGATCTCTGCTTGTGAATCCCTTATAAAAACTATAGGTTTTCTTCCGCTTTTCTCTAATACCATCACCGGGTTCTCTGTGGAAGAACATGTCCCGAGAAATGTCTGGTTCACTGGTGACTCATCCACCGATCCCTGGGAGTGGCGGCAGATTCTTTCTTCCGATCCGGAAATAGCATACGGTAAGTTCTTCAATAAAACCGCTGGCTTTATCTCGAAGGACTTCTTCCCTGTTTTCGCCAATTACCGCCGGAATGGCTATGATTTTGACGCTTTATTTGAGGATGAATTGGTATCCTACCGTTCAAAGAAGGTAATGGATGTATTTGAACTGGATGACGAGGCTGTGGGGAAAACGATTCTTTCTTCAGAGGTGAAGCAGCTGGCAGGATTCGGAAAGGATGGAGGAGAGAAAAACTTCGAAGGTGTGCTGACGGATCTTCAGATGCAAACTTATTTGATTATTTCTTCCTTCCAGCAGAAAAAGAACAAAAAGGGGCAATCCTACGGTTGGTATCTGGCTGTGCTGGAGACACCTGAGACGAAGTGGGGAAGAGACTTTGTAACGTCTCATTATTCTGATGATCCGTCTCAGTCATGGAGCGAGATAAAAACCAGAATGCTTCAGTTCTTCCCTGATGCCGCGGAAAAAGATGTAACAAAGCTTCTTGGGATCAGGTACTCGGGTGTAGAAAAGAAGCCTTCAGCACCTGTTAAGCCAAAACAAAAAATCATCCGATTGATCTTTTCTGGCCGGAGAACATTATCACTCAAATCGGTGTAGAACTTGTGTTTCCAGAAACTGGGACCTACAAAGCTCTTTCTCCCGATCAAATGGAGGGGCTGTCCTTTAAATTGTACCCCTTGTCAAGGACATTTTGAATTAGTGTAGTGCCTTGTTTAACAGGATTTTGAGTTCAAAATGGTGGTTGTAGAGTGGATGAAAATGAGTTCATGAGGCAAAACAAGGAGTGAAGTATATGCACGTAACAAGAACATATGCCCCATTGCCCTTTCGCGACTTGGATCCGTCTCGTTTTGAGGCTCTCTGCATGTCCCTTCTCTATAATCATCGCCGATGGGAGAAACTGGAACGCTTTGGAAGCCTTGGCCAGGATGATGCGATAGATATTTCAGCAGTTGAGCTACTGGAGAATGGGAAAAGGAACATCTGGCATTTCCAGTGTAAGAGATATGAGAAGCTGACAGGCACTCAGATTAAGGCAATTATCAAAGATTATTGCCAGAAGAATGCCTTTCGCCCAGATTATTACTTCATCCTCACAGGATGTAATGTCAATAAAAAGGTGCGTGATGCCCTTGAAGAGGAAGGCAGTAAGAATGGCTTCCTCACTGTGGGTATCTGGTCTGCATCAGAGCTTGAGACAATTCTATATACAGAGCGGCATGATTTACTATTTGCATTTTTTGGGATAAATATGTCTGAAAACAGGAACAGGATAATTGGAAGTATTAGAAGAAATGTCGCGCTGAAGAAGCGGATGCATAAAGATTTTGCGAAGCCATATGAGAAAGGAGAAGACCGTCTAAAGCGGCTGGAGGAACCGTGGCGGTGTTTTGTGAGCAGTGAAGTACTGATACGCTCCATTTATGATAAAGTTTATCCAGAAAACACTCTGTTAGAGGAAATCGGGACTGGCTATTATAAAGCAGAGATTTTTAATTGGTATCACAATGGCCTTATGGTATATGCACATCCATTTGTGGTAAAGGCGAAGGTGAGAACTCTGAAGGATGATGCCGATGATGAGTCGGAAAATCCGGAGGATTATGATTATGCAGTGGAAAGGCTGGAAGTTATAGGCTGTATCCCGTTCGAGAATATTATTGAGTATGACATGGATGGAGATGAGATCCATAATTATCCACACCTGTACTGTGATTTTACTGGAGGTTCAGATCCGTACGAGAAAATAGCTTATTATCAGAACGGATTTCCGGTAGACGAGAAGGATATTGTGGAAATACTGATGTAAGATTCGGAAGGGGAAATTATGTTCGAGTACTTAGATAGTGACTCATTATCAACAGAAGAGAAAAATAAGCCTTATGGAGATTATTAAGCAATGAATCAATCCAGACTTAGTATATTTGTTAGAAGCTATTGGGATTACTATCTGGAATTAGAAAAAGAGTTTTTGAATACAAAAAAATATGTGGCTTTTGATATGTATAACAAAAATGCTTATTCGCTTGAGTTTTTAAGACTGATGTTGGCTGTTTGTAGCGAAATTGATGTTGTGGCGAAAAATATAGCATTAAGTTTAGATCAAACATTCAGGGTTGACAAGAATACGAATATTCAAAAGTGGGGGTATGTCTTACAAAATAAATTACCTGGAATTTTAACCGGCGAATTGGTTTTTGACCACGAAATAAGAGTATCACCTTGGAAAAATTGGATATATGAGCAATATACAGATAGAAGTGGTGCATTAAGATATCGGCTGAAAAATACTACAAAAACACCTGAATGGTGGAATGCTTATAACGCGGTAAAACACCAGAGGACAACGAATGCTGATACCGGGCATATTAATTATACCAAGGCAAACTTGATTAATCTTATTAACAGCTTTGGTGCTCTTTACTTATTAGAATCCGAGTATATGCAAACCTTGGAGGGAGAACAGGAGCCGATTGATGGAATTGGAAATAGCCAGGCTTTTCAAATGTACTTTCCAATGTTTGAGGACTTGATATATTAAGGAAATGCTGATTGGGAACATTAGGTGTTGAGGAACAAATAAAACCTAAAGCAGTAGTACCGTGTACCAAAAACATTCCGTAAACACTTTACGACCGCATCATTAACAAAATGTCGGATTTTGTCGAACCATATTGCTTGTCTCTGTCTCGCTTCCTACAAACAGGACATGTTGCGCGATTCTCGTCTGTGGAATCGTGATGGTGATGGCCTTGCTTCTCTTTGTCGCTGGGGTGATTTTGGCTTCGCTTCGGGATAAGGATAAGAGGGATTTTGAGTGGAAGCTCATACAGACTGATGAGATGAAGAAGAAAATATAAGATGCCAAAGTAAATGGTAGGGGGAGAAAAAATGACCGACCATATCCAGAAAATGATCGAAGAAACCAATACCCTCTTTGACGCTGTCCAGACAGTGGGGAATGAAGCGAGGAGAAAAGTTGGCTTTAACAAACCATATGAATTTTCCCCCGGTTTGTCCGCTACTTATGAGCTATATGACAAAGGACCAGAGCAACTCCATTATGGCCAGTATAGCCATTTGAACGACCTCGAATGCGGGAATCAGGTTGATCCTACAAAAAACAATTATCTTACCAGAGAAGAACTCTACCTTGAGATGGAGAAGCTCTACAGACGGATAACAATTAAAGATGGAGAACACCCTGTCTGCCGTATTGAAGGCCGTCAAGGCTTCAGGATGTCTCTTCATGAAGATGGTGATTGGGAAGGGAAATTGAAAACATGGTTCAAAGAAGACGGAGGTGTTTGAGATAGAAAACCCTCCCCAGCCCTGGATTATGTTTATCGTATATCGAGAAAGGATCAACCCATGGATGAAAGTTTGATATTTCTTGATCCATTGTCCCCTCCGGATTGTGATGCGATTACTGTTCATTCAAATCCGCCCCGCCGATATGGAATGGTCAGATTTCAGCTTCTCGTCAATAAGGATTTGATAGGTCTGGCTGATGAGGTTTTAGAAGATCCGGAATCTGGAAAATCCTATGGTTTCTGCTTAGAAATCAGTGAAGAAGAAGGCCTTAATGTCCTTTTCTGGGATGCATATGATTCAGATTCAGAGCATTATCTTCCGGTGGAAGATGAAGAAGAGTCCATTCGAGAGAGAGTCGACAGCCAGGCATTATGGCTTTATGGAGAGACATTAGATCAGCTGATGGAGAAAGCCAGGAGGAAAGCAAAATCCTGAAGGGAAGCTTTTGACGAAGAAATAATAATACTGTGAGGAGAACCATGGAAGAATCACTCATGTTTTTAACCCCTGATGAGATTAGCCTCATCAAGCTCAAGCTATCTAAAAACCACCGGTCGCAAAAAGATTACATGAAGATAGAGTCCCTCCTGATGGAGAAGGATGTCTATGTGGTGGAATGCCTTACAGAGCATCAGGAGATTCAGAACATATCCTCTCTCATGTGTGTCGGTGGGATGCTCCTTGCCTTCACCAACCAGGAAGACTGTTCCCGCCAGATGGAAACCTTTGCGAATAATATTGGCTGTGATCTCGAATACAATCTGAGGGCGATGGCGTTTGTGGGAGTGGCAGCTTTGGCAGATAAAAACAATGTTAAACTGGCGATTGATTTTGATTCAACCGGGAAAGAGTCCTTTTTGTTATATGGTCAAGGTCACTTTGATGTGGTGAGGATGGGGTAACTGTCATCATCATCAAAGGCTGTAGAAGAAAGAGCGGTTTCTGGAATGAAAAGAAAAAGAGGCTTTTTAATATTTGCCGGAATCATTTGAGTGGATTTTGTTACGTTCAGGCGTTGTACCAGACCGGAGTATACAGAACAACTCGATCACCCGGAGGAGTTTATTGACAGTGAAGCATATATGAGTTGGGAGCAGTTTTTTACAGAACTGCTTCGGAAAATAACTGAGAATGATAGTTTGCGTCAATATCAAAAAAGTCGGCTGAAACCATATTATATGCAGGGGATGGCCAGGGATCGTATTATTTGTGCGATGCCAGAAAAATTACAGGTTTATTTAAGATCCATGACGGACAGCGTAGAGGGGTCAGACCCCGTTGACATTTCGTAAACAATTTTCGGCCACATTGCGAACATAATGTCAAACTTTGTCGAACGGTGCAAGGCCCGTCCCGTAACAGGGTCAGACCCCGGTGCGGACTCGTAACAGGGTCAGGCCCCTTTGACACTGACAGATATGCTATACTGAAGGAAAAGAAAACAGGAGCGTGGCGAGAAATGGAAGTTAATAATTTGAAACGCTTTAATACGACAGCAGTATGTATTCCATCAAAGCACTATATGGTCGATCTGACGGAGCGGGTCAAGGAAATAAAAAAGCTGGTGGATGCTGGAAAATACTTTTCCATCAACCGGGCCAGACAATATGGGAAGACAACGACAATCGATGCACTCCGCCGGGAGCTGTCTGTAGATTATGTGGTCATCAGTCTGGATTTTCAGGATATAGAAGAAGGAAGCTTTAAAAATGGAGGAGAGTTCTCCAAAGCATTTGCAAGAATTATTCTGGATGCAAGAGAATTTGACGGGCTCATAATTCCGGAGGCAATTCGTGAAAGATTTCAGAAGCTGGATGAAAAGCCGTCAGATGATGTTAAAATGGATGATCTGTTCCGCGTGTTCAGATATTGGTTCAAGGAGGAAGAGCGTTCCATTGTTTTGATTATTGATGAAGTAGACAGTGCGTCGAATAACCAGGTGTTTCTGGATTTCCTGGCTCAACTGCGTTCCCTGTACTTAAAAAGAGAAAGAACGAAAACCTTCCAGTCTGTTATCCTTGCCGGAGTGACGGATGTCAGACATCTGAAAGGAAGGATCAGAGAAGAAGATCAGCATAAGGTAAACAGCCCCTGGAACATTGCAGCTGATTTTGATATAGATATGAGCCTTTCTGAAACAGGCATTAAAGGCATGTTGGATGAATATGAGTCAGATCATCACACAGGGATGGATACGGCTGCAATCGCTCAATTGATCAGGGAATACACAAATGGATATCCGTTTCTGGTCAGTCGGATCTGCCAGCTGATGGATGAGGAAGTCAGTAAGATGATGAGCCTGCCGGAGGTTTGGACATATCAGGGATTCGATGAGGCGGTAAAGCTGCTTCTTGCTGAAAATAATACATTATTCCAAAGCCTTACAAAGAATCTGAACAATTATCCTGAACTGAAGGCGTCTGTACGAAGCATACTGATGGAAGGGACGAAACTGACGTGGAATAGTCAACAGGAATCGATTGTTCAGATGCAGATCTACGGACTGATCAGAAATGATCATAACACTGTAAGAATAGCTAATCGGATATTTGAGACCATGTTGTACAATCTGTTCCTTTCGGATGAGGAGCTGAAGCAAAACATATTCTCAAGAGAGGGCGGACTTGCGAAGAATATGTTTTTGAAAGACTGCAAACTGAATATGCCCCGCATCCTGGAGCAGTTTAAGGAAATATACATAGAGGTCTGCGGACCACTTGTGGACAGGTTTAAGGAAAAAGATGGAAGGGAACAGTTCCTTTTGTATCTGAAACCGATTATCAATGGCGCCGGAAACTACTATATAGAAGCACAGACCAGAGACCAGACGAGAACGGACGTAATTGTGGATTATCTGGGGCAGCAGTATATCATCGAGCTGAAAATATGGCGTGGCGAAAGATATAATGCGGAAGGCGAAAAACAGATCAGCCGGTATCTGGATTATTGGAATTTGAATACTGGTTATATGCTGAGCTTTAATTTCAATAAGAAAAAAGAACCCGGACTGAAACGGGTGGAAATTGGAGATAAGGTTCTATTTGAGTGTACAGTATAGCGGATTAATTCTCGACCGGCTTGTGGAACTTTGGGTTCAGACCCTATTGACAGGAAGCAGCCAATAAGATGAACAAGTAAATGCCGGGAAAGGAGCTACCTTTAAGGGTAACAGGGTCAGACCCCATTGACAATCCGTAAACAATAATTGACCGCATCATGAACAAAATGTCGAATTTTGTCGGAAAGTAAAAGTGTTACAGCTGACAAGGCTTTGCTGGCTGTGAATAAATCGCTGGTTCATTGATATATGGACCAGCGATTAAAAAACCAAATCGACTTTACCACGGTAACAATTTAAAACAAGAAAGGAAGCTGATATTGTGAAATTTTTTAATACGACTGGAGTATGTATCCCAACTAAGCACTATATGGTTGATCTGACGGAGCGGGTGAAGGAGATAAAAAAACTGGTAGATGCCGGCAAATATTTCACAATTAACCGAGCCAGGCAATATGGGAAGACAACAACGTTATACGCTTTATCAAAGGAACTCGATGCGGAATATGTTGTTTTCAGCTTCAGTTTTGAAGGTATCTCCGGAAATAGCTTTTCGACAGAAGAAAAGTTTGTAAAGTCATTTTGCCGACAAATAAAGAAAAAGCCATTGTTATATTCGCACTTGCCGGATATAATAAAGGCAAAAACGGAGGAATTCCTTAGAAGGGATGAACAGGAGGCGGGGTTAGATGAACTAAGCTTGCTGTTTATAGAATGGATTGAACACTCAGATAAACCCATAGTAATGATCATAGATGAAGTAGATAGTGCCACAAATAACCAGGTATTTCTGGATTTCTTAGCGCAGATTCGAAATAGCTATATGAACCGGGAGATGGATGAAGCGCCAGCATTCCAATCGGTTATCTTGGCTGGAGTGACCGATGTAAGACATCTTAAGGGTAAAATACGACCTGAAGACGATCACAGGGTGAACAGCCCTTGGAACATTGCTGCTGATTTTGATATCGATATGAGCCTTTCAGCGGATGGAATTCAGGGAATGCTGAAAAACTATGAGGCTGACCATCACACTGGAATGGATACAGAAACCGTTGCGGAAATAATAAGAAAATATACAAACGGTTATCCGTATCTTGTCAGCCGTATCTGCCATCTTATTGATACAAAGAAAATGGGATGGTCGGCATATGGTGTGGACGAGGCTGTAAAAGGGATCCTTTCGGAAGATAATACTTTATTTGATTCTTTGATGGGAAAACTGGAAAACTACCCAAATCTTAAAGGGCAGCTAAGAAAGATTCTCCTTAAAGGAGAAACCATAGCTTTCCTGCCAGATGATGAAGCACAGAAACAACTCAGGATGTATGGTTTCATTGTGAATAGCCATAACAGGATTGCTGTGGCAAATACAGTTTTCGAAATGCGCCTTTACCAGTATTTCATCGGTGAGAGCAAACAAAACAATGACTTGAAGCAGCGGGCTTCTGAGATGAAATCGATTTTTATAATGGATGATGGATGGCTGGATGTCCCGAAGATTATGGATCACTTTATCAAAGAACATAACCGGATCCATAAAGAACAGACGGAAAAGTTTCTCGAAGAGGAAGGCAGGGAAAGGTTTATCACTTATGTTTCGGCCATTATAAATGGAACCGGGACTTATAGTATTGAGGAACAGACCAGAAATCATCGGCGGATGGATCTGCTGATATATTACCTGGGCAGAAGATATGTAATAGAAATGAAAATATGGCGTGGCGAGAGATACCATACAAACGGCGAGAAGCAGATCAGTGATTATTTGGAATACTGGAATCTTGATACGGGATACTTACTGAGCTTTAGCTTTAACAAGAATAAAGAACCAGGAGTGAAGAGAGTACAAATTGGTAATAAAGTGGTGTTCGAAGGAATTGTGTGAGGAGTAGTGGGGGTCAGACCCCATTGACACATGTCAAAGACATCCGTGAGCAGTTTCCCATGCGTCTTACAGAGACCCTTGAAATCGCAGCTGGTGCAGGCATCAGGCATCCATGGGATAATCGGAGCCGGTTCCGAGAAATGGGGTCAGACCCCATTGGCATTCCGTAAACAATAAACGACCGCATGTCAAATTTTGTAGGAAAGTAACAGGGGGTATCCATAACCCCTTGAACCGAGCCGCAGGAGCTTTCCCGCTGGTAAGGTTTTTTTCCGGGATAGATCCAACTGGGCCTCGGAAGTGGTACTTCTCGTCATTGATGGAAGAACTGGTCCCCATCACCCAAACCTTTCAATAATCGCCCGCTCCTCACATCCTTGTTCCCTTGGAAGTGGGCCTTCCCCACCCCTCTGCCGGCCCTGGCAGCCCCTTCCGGCGGTCATTGGCAGCTCTTTTCACCCCTTTGCCGTTCCTGGCAAGATGATTATTTTTTCTTCTTGGGCGAGGGATGATGAAGAGACAATCAAAGCTGTTGAGGAGTATGTGATGTGGATTTAGAAGATATGTGGAACCGATGTAAATGGTTTGATGAATGGGAAAAATAATACCAGAGATAGAGCCACTGATAGGTTAGCGCATACTGAGGATGGAATAATGTACAGTTTTGAACAAGCTCTCGAAGATGCCCGCTTTTTTGAGAAAAACGTGAATCAATGCCAGGAGTATGAGGATGCATGGATCTTCCAGAATACGAAAAAGAGATG
>JAFVGK010000038.1 GCA_017475035.1 Blautia sp. | reverse complement strand
TTTGAACCACCTTGCCATTAATCCGTTTGTTTTCAACAAGACTGGCATAGTACCGTTTCTCACCTTTGTATGTTTTTGTCAGTATTTTGATGAACATGCCTTATGCCAACCTCTTTTCTCACTACAAAATATAGCATAATATCATATATAACGCAACTATTAATACTGTTTTTTCTCACTACGCTTAGTGATCCTTAAGTTAATGACATTGTGATAAATAGGGCATTTTTTCCCTGCTTTTCATGGAAAGTGCTTGCAAAAATTATTTATTTATGCTATACTGAAGGTAAGTTCAAATTGTACTAATCTTCAGCCTGTACAAATTGGGAGGTAAATAAATAATTATGGCAGTGTTTTGGGGAAAATCCGTGCCAATTCCTAAGATAAAAGGCATTACCATCAATCGCAGTGATATGAACAAAGTACTCTTTGTGAAAGAAGCCCCTTATGATGCTAAACTTGGATATGCAAAACCAAAGCGTAACACTATCGGGTATGTTTGCGACAATGACTCAAAACAAATGCACCCCACAACCGGTTACAAGCTTCTTTTTCCTGCCCTCTGGGAGAAATACTTTCACGAGAAGGTTCCGGAAATATACAAGCATATCGGTATGTATGCCATGGCTGATGCAATAAACAGCAAAACTGGAATCAAAGACATCATGGATGAATGCTTCGGAACAGTTCATGCCAACGCTATGTATGATTTCGCCCTGTACTCGATGCTGTTCCATACCAGCGTTGCTGAACACATCGATTCCAGAATGAAGAATCAGCAGCTGTTTAGTGGCAAATGCTATAGCGACTCCTTTTACTCAGATTTATTCAATAATGATATAGCATATGATCAAATCCTGCTGTTCAAAAAGAAATGGGCCCTTCAATGCAAAGAAGATGGTGTTGATACAGTTTGGCTTTGCGTAGATGGTTCAAATGATGACTGCGAAAGCAAAGGTGTAGTATTTGCTGAAAAAGGTCATGCAAAATCTCTTCGAAACCGGAAGATCGTAAGTTTCACATATGCTGTAACGGAAACAGGCAAGCCAGTAACTTTCGAGATCTACCGTGGTGGTCTTGTCGATGCTAAAGCAATGAAGAGAATCCTCTCTTTTTTGGAGGAAGCAGGGATCACGGTTCGTGGAGTTATTCTTGACCGTGGTTATTGTGACAGTGAATCGTTGAAATACCTGGAATCAGAATCTATTCCATATATCATCATGGTTAAGGGAAGTCCTGCCGGTTATACAGACCTTGTTAATGCATTCGGAAACAAAATCAAGCTGAATGCAGAATACTTGATAAGAGGAACTTACTTGTTTGGCGTACAAGAAAAGGTTCAACTTTTTGAAAAGTATAACCATGAAGACTTCCTGACTTTATTTTATGATTACAAAAACGGCGGTGAAAGAATCTCAGCGTTGTTGAAGAAACTATACAAGGAAATAGACAGGGTTGAGAGAGCCCTTGCCGAAGGAAACAACGTATCCATCGTACCTTCTTTCAAATCTGTCCTGTCAATTTCAGAAGATCAAAAAAAAGCGGAAATCATACCTGCGGAACTCCAAAAGATCCTTGATGAAAAAGGGTTGTATTCCATCGTTTCTTCTGAAGAGATGACACCAAAGGAAGTGCACAGACTTTACCAGGCGCGAAACAATTCCGAAACAGAATACAGCATTATCAAAACACAGCTTGGTTATGGGAAGGTTCGTGTTCATGCTACAAAGGCTGTTCAAAGCAAATTTGCTATTGGTTTCATTTCGACATGTATCCGCTACGAACTCCAGGTGGCTGCAGAATATGTTAATCGAACCACAAACGAGGTGATCCAGGAATTGAACATGCTTTCGATGACAAAGGTAGGAGATACCTACGTTCCCATCCAGGGAATAATGGGACGACAAATCGAAATTCTAAAAAAGCTCGGTTCTTCAGAAGATCTTCTGTTACAAATATCGAAAGATGAAAATGATCGATTAGCAGGAAGACATCCCGTTCCTCGACACAGGAAATCAGGCCCAAAGAAGGGGAAAGGCAAAAATGAGAGTCCTGAAAAGAAACCCGCAGAGGAACCCGCTGTTCCAATTCCCAAAGACACATCCAAGGTTGGACGTAAAAAGCCCGGAGTAAAACCCGGAACCAAAAGAGGAGTAACTAAACGTGACGGTTCGCCAAGAAAGAAACCAGGAGTACCGACAGGGTATAAACGAAGTAATTACAACAAAGATGGAAGCCTTCGTAAAAAACCCGGTCCGAAGCCCAAAATAGCGGTTAGTTAGGCGAAAAATAAATGGGAATTAATTGGATTTCGGTACTGAGTTAGTACCGAAATCCAAGAATTTTATGTATATAGTCAACCATCTTTGGATTGTCCGAGCTTTCCATCATTCCAAGCAGCTTCAGGATATCTTCTTTTTCTGCATTCTTCGCCAGAGCCTTGAATGTTTCATATTTACCTTTCGGCAGTCTTGATGTTACTACGACTTGTGTGGGTATGCGGATCGCTCCGGTCACCGTATAAATACCTTTGGACTTTTCCTTTACGAACATTCCTGACTCTTCCAATGCCTTGAACATTTCGCGAGGATACGCATGACGGAAAATCGAAACTGTCATCTCTTCCAGCGGGATTGCATTCACAGTTTTGCCAAGAGATTTATAGATCAGGGCATATCCCTGCGCTTTGTAGAAATCATCAATCGTTAGACCATCTTCCTGAGATTTATAATCCAGGACATTGTGCTTACGGAAGAATGATCCGATCGGATCAGTAAGCGAAGGGGACTCCTCTTTTATCACAAGCATGTCAAGCCTTACGGGTTCATCTCCCAACTCACGCTACTGAAAATACTCCATTTCTATACCGGAGGATTCATACTCTGCGCGGACTGCACCATAGAAGCCATAATGATATTGGACTTTACCTGCCTCTTCTTTCATACCCACACGCATCGCCTCCTGTTATTTGCCCTTTCAATGTTTCTTTCTTGCATCAAGGCAAAGCGGACGCTGTCCTCCTGTGATTATCGCAACTCAGAGATGCTGTTTTTTCAATATGGTTTGTGGGTGTATCCTTTCCCGAATTCACTCCGGAGCCTATACCCCGTGCAAAGCAGTGAAGCGGGAAGCGTTTTCCGTCCGAGGTTTTCTGCAAAGCAGGAATTGGTTTTGACTGCAGCCTTCTGTAAAGCCAATAATTGCTTTCTAACCAATCTTTTCTGTAAAGCAGAAACTGTTTTTACTTTTCCACCTCGCTCCCGACTTTAAAGACCACCGTCACACTGTACTCACCTGCCGCGATCTACTCGACAAATCTCTGTGTCTCGTCATGAGAACAGGCTTTCATCTCGCCTTTCCTGTACTCCGGCCTTGTCATCCTGAAGAAATCCTCAGCGGGCTTGCCAGAGCCGTTCGGGCTTGTTCTCTCCTTCGCTTCTCTTTCATACACATGGCTTCAACTCCGGTCAATAGCGTACGTGAAGGATTTTTCTTACATATGATCAGATATCACAGACAAAACTCTTTCAGGAATATCAGTATATCTGGATAATTCTACCAGCATGATCCCTAAGATGTAAGACCAAACAATATTAGACTTTTACGTTACATCTCACCATAGACCACGATAATTGGACAGACGCCCTAAAAAAGAAGCTAATCCCATTTCTGAAACCAGCTTCTTTTTTACCTATGTTAAATTGTTCACCGTCTCCTCCGCAACAATAAACTTGCTCCAAGGATCAGGGGACTGCCGAGGTTCGCAAATAGCCTGGTGCCGGGGCAACTGAGATTATGCTGCTCTTTTGCGTTTCCGCATCACCAGGCCTGCAGCTGCAAGTCCTGTTATCAGGATCCCGAGGAGATAGATCTGCTTCGTGCCGATGCCTCCAGTATGGGGCAGCTCATATCCTGCTGAATTTTGCAGTCTCAACTTCCAGAGACCCTTGTTAATCTTTTCCAGCTTATCTGCTCCGATGTATTCGCCTGCGATCTCGGCCGTCAAGGTAAGGACCCCAGATTCTTCCGTGACTGTTATCTTCACAGGATCCGGAAGCAAAATATATCCATCCAGAGTTTTAGTCTCTACAAGGTAATATGTACCCGCAGTCAATTTTCCACTGCGGATTACAGCATCTTCTCCTGCCGGGTCTGCAGGCTTCTTCGACTGAAGATCGGCTTCAATCAGATAGGCAGCATTTTCGGCAATCGTTTTACTTGCGTCATATCGGTTATCATAAAGATTGAATTTTGCGCCTTCGAGCGCTGCACCTGTCTGGTCAATCTTTACAATATCTACTTTCGCTGCAACCTGAATCACAGGATGAGGATATTTCTCCTCCTCATTTTTACCATTGTGGTTATATGTTGCCTTAGCTTCGTCATTGGAGCGAAAGCCCTCCTTCCCTACGCTGGTAGCATTGTCAGGATCCGTTCCAAAGAAGTCTGTATCAATATCACCGGTAATAATCTGTCCCTGCTTTTCACCTTCAGTGTACTTATCGTAGCCATCAGCCGCATATTTCGCATACGCCTGATCTGTGGTTTTCACATCGAAGGAAAGGGTGTATATAACTCCCTCCAATGCCTGATACTCAGGGTCAAAGACAGCTTTCACCGTTTTAGTGTCTGCAGCATATTTCAGACTCTGGATAATATTTGCCTTCGTCACCCCGTCCGCCCTGGTGAATTTCGCATCGTCACTGTTCACGGGCGTACCATTCTCATACAATGTTATGATCCGTGTCCCGGATGAAGCATTCGAGTCAGGGATCTTCATTGTCACCTTTGCTTTGGCCGCACTCATGATACTGCTGGCATTGGTACCTGCTCCCGCAAGTCCGTAAAGATCCACATAGGTGCTCAAATCGTCCTGAATCACGATATTCGAAAACGTCTCATTCATGCCCATGATCGTGCGCAGGTCATTTTTAAGTTTCTCAGCAGGAGCCTGAGGGTTAGAATTATTCGTATCTGTGATAGTCATGAAATGACCGTCATGGCCATCTTCGCCATATGCAATGTCGAGCATACCATTGAGCAGCTGCGAACCGCTCTCTGTCTGCATGGTCCCGCCGAAGCCAATGGTGTAGAACTCCATGTTTTCGCCGAACTTATATCCGTTAGTAGTTATATCATTCACGAAATAGCCAAATTCCGTTAGCGTCTGAGTCGGGCACCCGCCATATGCATCACGGTAATACGGACTCCCGTTTGCTGCTCCTGCACCTTGCAGAGTTCCATTAGGGCAATCTATGTGCAGCGTAGGGATGCCGTCACTGATAAAAACAACGACCTTCTTCCGTCCGTCCTCTTTCACATCCTGCTTCAGCAGAAATTGTTCCGCACGCCAGAGACCCGCCGTATAGTTTGTCAAAATATTCGCACCTTCATTGGCCAGAGTCACATTCTTTCCAGGGCTGACATCCGTTCTGGTGAAGACATAGCTTTCTCCTCCGGGAGACAGTACTTCACTGCCATTCAGTCCGGCATCGTATGCAGATGTCTGTGTATAGGGATACCAGGGATTTCCTATACTCCAAGTGTAATTTCTCGCACCGTCCGGCCCCTTGAATCCAACCGCCGCCCACTGGTTCTTATCGTTCATAGCCAAAAACTCGGAAATCAGGCCATTGTTACCGTTCAGTGCGGCCTCCACTGCCGGTGCACGATAAGGATTTCCCTGCCACGCAGAATTGTTCATGCTTCCCGAATGGTCGATCACGAACAACAGATCCACACCGTTGGCTTCCTGCAGCGATTTGACCTTATAGTCCAGATACAGCCGATACAGATCGGTCAGATCTTCATTCGCATGAGCCGAGTCGGGATTCGTGACACCATCCCGCAGGGCATCGATACGCTTGTGAATCTCCGGAGCGTTAGGCTTATCACTTGGGTCAACTGGACTATCTAACGGGGAGTTTTCAAGCTCATACTGAATAATATTGCGTATATATGTTGCAAGCCCTTTAGAGTATTCGTCTTCGTTTAATTGAACAACGGTATATTCTCCTGCCGGAAGACGTGCAAAACGATGCGTATAGTTGTTGTCCGGTTTCAATTCATAGACTGAAGCCAACTCCTGATCTGCTGAGAAGATTGCTTCCCCATCGTCTTTGACACCCGCGTAATACTTTCCTTCAGAATTCTTAAGAATTACTTTTAAGACCTCGGTGTGTATACCATTGCTTTCCGGCCACAATTTCACCACATCTACATTACAATAGTTGTAGTTTTCTGCAGTAATATCTTTAAGTCCGGTCAGTGTATAACCTTCGACATGACCTTCATTGATGTCGTAGAAAATAAACTTACCTTCCGGTACATCCGTTGTAGCCGGTGTGTTGACCGGAAGATGTTCTATTTCATAACGCCAGTGATTAGCATCATTTAACGTGAATACTTTATCAGTAGTGCCGTCATCTTCTTTCAATTCTTTAACAGCATATGGTATACGTCCGCCTTGACCGTCATCCACAGTAGCGCTTACCGTGAATGTAATGCTGTCGGGATGATCCTTCTCGCCTTTCCATTTCTTCTCTACTTCGAGATTCTTTTCCTTGAGCGTGTTTGTGAATGTGACTTTTTCAGTATCTTCGAGCTCATACGTCGGTGTTACCCAGTCAGCAGTATGCGGTTCAGACAGTGTCTGGCTTACGATAAGATCGATTTCCTTCTCATACAGCGACGTATCATGTTCCTGGTGATAATATAGCTCAGCATTCGGTACTTCAAAATTCTCCATATTCGGAGTTTTAAGTTCCGCTACCGAGAATTTATCGTTCCGGTCAAGATATGTAATGGTAAGTGTCTGCCCATCTTTAATCTTCACCCTGCCATTCGTAATCGTAAAGTTAGCAGGTGTAATATCCTCTCCAGCAACGTTCCTGATGACGGCCTTTTCATATCTGTTATTAGGATTAGGATAGTTATAAGGCTGACCATTTACTACGATTTCATACGTAAATTCTTCATCCTTATATTTTGCCTTTTCTTCCTCTGTAAGGCCTGTCAATTTCTTGGCAACCGTAAGATCCTGAATGATAGGCAGATTGAAACGAATAGAGCAGTTAGAGTCACAGCCGCCTCGTTCAAGGTAGAACACTTTCAACGTGTAAGGCCTGTTAGTCTCCATGAACGCTGTATTCGAACCGCTTGTAAAGTTGATATCTCCATGTATCGGCTGATGCACGCCGCCCAGGTCAAGCAGCAATTTGCTTTGCTTTTGACCATTATTATCTACCCATTCTACAAAGACCCACAGGTCATCGTCTCCGGAGAAATCGAAGATAATGTCATTTCCTTTATCGTCTTTCTTATCTCTGGGCAGCATGAATTCAAGTTCCATGCTCAAACCGATATGATGATTGAGCGCAGCATTCTGGTTTACATAGAGATCATTTTTAGAATCGTAGTCATGGAACGGAAAGAACCCGATCGGCTTGTCATTTGCAAGCGCCCCCTTCGATGCACTTGAATTCTGAGTATATGTGTGCTCATACAGCTTCGATGTACCTGTAGCAGTATTATAATAGAAGTAGTTTGTATTACTGTTGAAATAGTAATATCCATCGTTGTCCTTCTGAAACATGCCGACTACATCCGGATATGCAATCATTCCGTCACTGCCACTGCCGCCGTGCCAACTCTGACTTGCCTGTGAAGTATCAAATAAATACTTCAGACTGGTATTATTATCATGATTAAGCACAGGATAGCCATCCGTACCCAATGCGTTTTTTACGATTTGGGGATTAGGGTTGTCCTTTGTATAGCTGTTCCATGATTCATCGTTATTATTGCCGCTTCCCGAACTCAGGAAGTAGAAGTGGTTGGAACCTCCCATCTGATTGACAGATTCAGATTTGAAATTGCTGTTGTTTGCCAGGTTTTTGTTGGTCTCACCGTTAACCAAACCTACATCAAGTTCCCCGCCATTATCATAATCAAACAGATTAACTTTTATATTAGCAATCTTATTGATAGTTTTTGGTGGTTCCGGAATCCCATCTACAACATGCACAGTGATAGTTTTCCCGTTATTTGTATTTTTCAGAACATAGTCACCGGTTTGAGTTGCCTGTCCCTGAACTGCCCAATAGTGAGTATCAAGCTGATCGTCTTTTTTGACATAAGCTGTCCAATGGAATCCGGCGGTGTTACCAGTTCCACCGTTGTCCCACGTTTCCTTATGTGCACCGTTCGCATCATTAATATCAATTTGATTCCAGTAATTGTTGTTTCTGCCATCGATATTCCAATGAGCAGTCTGAACATTCACATTACCTTCCTTCCACTCCCATTTATTATATGGACGCAGCGAAATAGTTTCGCCGACATGGATGGTGATCTCACTGAAGTCATCGTCGAAGTACAGCAGCCAATCTCCGGTACGGTTGTAAACAGCTTCGATTTCACGTATATACAGCCACTCCCGATTAGTGGTTCCATTCTTGCCGCCAGGGGCACTAAAGTATCCATCTCCCCAACCAGTGTTTGTACTGTATGACAGCACATTGTTACCATTATTTGCAGCATAAATCCTGTAATCAGAATTCGATCCCGCCTGAATTGTCAATGGAGTTGCTACCGACCAATTATTTACCAATCCGACATTATTGCTGTCGATCGTCAAGTATCGGTTATCACTGGATTTCAAATAATAATTGTTGTTATGCCGCTCAACTGTCCAATGGGCTGCCTCGTTACCTTCTGCTTCCGACAATGGAATTGAATTAAAGCGGTAATTTTTTGCATATATATACCCACCTGATAACATCGCACGCTGTCCATCATTATCGTAGATAATAACCTCTTTATCAAGATAAGCCGAAGGATCTTGTGCATCTGTTACGTTCACAACAAACTGATCACCGTTCTTCATGATGACCGTCAGTGTCTCTTCGCTTCTAAACGGCTGCACACTGATCAAAGCCCAGTCTCCGGTTTTCACCGTCTGTGCATTGATCTCTGTGATCTGTTCTTCTGTCAGCACAGCACTGTACTGGCATTTCAGCCCGTTGGCTTCCTTCAGTCCACCGACTGTGCTGTCAAGGCCGACCTTACCGACCCACACAAGTTCTGGGTTGCTGAATATAACGTTCTCAACATCTCTGATGAACGCTTTCGTTTCCTCACTGATAGAAATATCGTTCACTGTCAGCATACCGTTTGTCTGAATTACTTCAGTGCCGGCATCTGCTTGATTTCCACTTGTTTTGATCTGTCCGTCTGCCTTGGAATCTTTGTCTGCCACACCCATAATCTCCATGAGTGCCTCAAAGCTCACAAAACCGCCGCCCGGAAGGCTGAGCTGATACTGTTTCCCATCCACTTCCCAGTTGAAGTCCACCGTATAAATAACACCATAGACAGAAAAGCTTTCCGTATCAAATGTCACTTTTATATTTGACTCTTCTCCTAATTCGTGACTTAAAGCAATCTCTGTCTCAACTACTCTTCCATTGGGTTCACTTGTCTCATTCGAGTTTTCAGTGGTTTTTTCACCTTCTTCCGAATCAGCAGTTTCTTCATCCGTATCTGTTCTGTTTGCGGAGACATCTACCGTAGCTAATACCTCTACTTTTGTTTCTTCTTCATTAAAATGAATGACATTTGCTGACGCTGTATCCGAGCCTTCGATTTTTACCGGCTCGTCATAAAGAATCTCAACCCTTACCGGACCGGCAGGTTCGATTTCCTCCCATTCTTCTTCATAGTCTTCTTCTGCGTCTGCACTTTGTTTGCTTACATCTTCTATATTTTCTGAAGTTTCTGAGATTTCTGAAGTTTCTGCTTCTCCATCGCCTGTTTCTTTTTCTTTCAATACCATAATCCGGATATCAAAGAATCTCGCATATTCTTTAGGAAGCTCCATATTCTCGCTCAGGCCAAGCGCTTCCTTTGCCTGACTCAGATACTCTTTATATTCCTCTGAATCATGAGCGATCTCTTCCGCTTCCAGTCTGGCTCCATCCGGGATTCCAGAAGAGGGAAGATATGTCAGACGGACTTTATATCCCTGTCCAATGTACTCCAGCACAGACGGTGTTGGCTGTGAATACGTTGTTGTCGTTTCAAACCACTCTGTCGTCGACTCCGTACTTGTCTCTCTTGTCGTCCACTCTGTAGTTTGTTCCGTGGTGCTCTCGAATGTTGTCCATACCGTTGTCTGCTCTGTACTGTTTTCGGTGAATATCCATTCTGTTGTCTGCTCTGTACTTTCCTCGAAGAGAACCCATTCCGACGTCTGTTCCGTGCTGCTCTCAGCTGATACCCAGTCTGTCGTTTGTTCTGTACTTCTTTCGACTGATATCCATTCCGTCGTCTGCTCTGTACTTCTTTCGACTGATATCCATTCTGTCGTCTGCTCTGTGCTGTTTTCGACTGATACCCATTCTGTGATTTGTTCTGTCGCATTATCAGCAGATGTCAACTCGATCGTTTCTTCTACGCTGCCTTCGGCCGGGATCCATTCCGTAGTCTCCTCTGAGCCGCCTTCAACCGACGTCCATTCCGTAGTCTGCTCCGTAAGGTTTTCGGCTGATATCCACTCTGTTGTCTGCTCTGTGCTGCCTTCAGCGGATACACTCTCCGTTGTCTGCTCTGTGCTGTCTTCAGCGGATACACTCTCTGTTGTCTGCTCTATACCGTCTTCAACAGATACACTCTCTGTTGTCCGTTCTGTGCTTCCTTCAATGATATTCTGCTCTGTAGTCTGTCCTGTATATTCTTCGGTCGTTGCCTCTGTTGTCGTTTCAGCAGCAGTAAGCCCTTCTGCATTTTCAAAGATCGTTGCTGTTTCCGTTATTTCTGACGGCAGCTGATTTTCTCCAGCTTCTCCGGATGAGAATACATCTGTATCCACTGCCATTTCAAAAAGATCTTCATCGCCTTCTCCGCCGATAAAGAAGGAAACGGCAGGACTGAATTCATCTTCTGTTTCTAGTTGGGTTGTTTCCTGAATCTCGGATCCAAAAGCTGCTTCCTCTGACTGATCCTTCTCCTCTTCGTAATCTGAACCAAAAAGTGCTTCGTCTGAAGCATCTGTTTCATTTGTGGAAACAGAATCCAAAGATACTTCAGGAACTGATCCAAAAAGCTCTTCCTGCGTTTCTGCCAAGATCTCATCCAAATCAACTGAAAAATTGGCATCTGCCGAAGAATCCGCCAGATCAAAGTTCTCGCCTGTCTGCGGATAATCTCCCGGTAACCGGCTCTCATCTGCCTGCGGATCGTCAGCTGGCAAAAGGCTCTCGTCTGTCTGTGAATTATCCGACATTTCGAAGCTCTCGTCTGCCTGTGGTATATCTGTCTGCGTCAGTCCTGATTCTGCCTCATAACCTGCTCCCGCTTCATATCCTGATTCTGCCGCAAATCCAGCTTCCGCAGCTTCCCCTGTAAACAGGTCTTCCGCATCCCCGACAGGCTGATCCGCATCCTCGTTCTTTTTTCTGTAGCAGGAGTCATCATGGATATGCTCCTCCTTGCCGCAGATCAGGAATTTCTGGTCTTCCTCAAAGCTGAAGCATTCTTCTCCGTGCTGATGAGAAAACACCTCCTGCTTCCCGCAGATCAGATTGCCGAAAAAATCATAGCATTCTGCCGTATGGATATGCTCTGTGAACTCATCTTTTCCACAGTCCGGGAGGACCGCCGCAGAAGAAAAAAGATCCTCCCCACCTGCTGAAGAAAACCCGTCTGCTGACCCGAACCCATCAGGCGCACCAAAAGCCTCTTCCGAAGGTAATGAACCAAACAGATCCTCTGTTTCTCCGAAGCAGGCAGCGGTATGTGTATGCCCCTCAATTTCCGGAAGGGGACATACCAGATTACCATTTGCATCATAACAATTTTCATCATGATGATGCAAAATGATTCTGCCTTCTGCCGGCTCACCATAAGGACATGTCAGAACGCGGCGATACGTCGTTTCATAACAGCTCTCGCTATGCAGATGCTCTTCTTTGTCACAGATGAGATCTCTGGTCATGGTAATCGCGGGCAGGATCAGCAGGTATGTCGTAATGAATACGATCACTGCCGCAACCGCAGTAACACCGCGGTTCCATGGTTTCTTGTTGTAGACCCTGGCCATAATTTCATAAATCTTACTTTGTTTCTTTTCGCGCATGGCATCCTCCTTTCCCGTACGTAATCCCCTATTATTTTGCAAGTTTTTGTATGAAAGTCAGATAAGGAACTATTCAGTTTCGTCCGGTTTCTTTTTATTTTCTTCGCAGCTCCTGACGTTTGTTTTTTAAAGTCAGAAAAGCAAAAGATATCGTAACGAAGTAGGACAATTTCGCATATTCGAAATTTAATCCTTTTGTTTGTATATTTTCTTATTATACCATATTCAACCCGAAATGTCATTAATAAACTCGGGTTACTTTTTAAATATTTAGGATAACTGGTAATAATTCAGTTTTTCGAATACAGCTCTACTTTCATACAACTCGGTACCTATCTTTTTAAGGATACGCAGATTCATATCATAATGAGCAACGCATGTGAAAAATAGACGTTGAACCCGGATGACATCGACCTGGAGTCAGTGTAAATCTTAAACCAAAAGTCAAGTTATAGCCTAAAGCTTTGAAATGTTACAATAAATGATTGTTCTTTCGAAATATCTGAGCCGGAAAGACACCGCAAAGCTATATAGAGTAAAAAAGAAATCTGATTTTCTACGTTTATGCTAAGCAAACGTAGAAAATCAGATTTCTTATAGTGTTGTTTTACTTTTACAAAGCTTGACGGCAGCAGTCTCTTCTTTTTGTTCCCGTTTACTTGCCAGTTATCATTTTACGTTTTCTATGGTCAGATCCTGCTGATCCCGTTACTGTAGTGAGGTGCGCCAGAGGAGGCGGGTATCCCATCCAGGAACCTTGAAAGCCTAATATTGGTTACCGATACCGCCCAGGATCCGAGCTTTAGGTTTTGCCTCATACAGGGATGATACATTTTTCTTCGTAGTATGGAAGCAATGCGTCATGTGTGATGAACAACATTTGCTCCGCTTTTGCCTGAGCTATCAGCATTCGATCAAAAGGGTCATGGTGAGGCGGTGCTCCTTCTACTCTCATAA
Source organism: Blautia sp. (assembly GCA_017475035.1). Lineage (GTDB taxonomy): Bacteria > Bacillota > Clostridia > Lachnospirales > Lachnospiraceae > Blautia_A. The sequence continues at coordinate 18,124 of JAFVGK010000038.1, read as the reverse complement.
TTGTTTCCAAAGCGAATACATGTTTATCCCGCATCTCGACAGGCAAAAAGCCTGCCTCCAGGCAAAACTGCGATAATTCCTTCCCGGAGAACTCAACATTGTCCGGATGATTGGCGTGCTTGATGGAAACTTCCCAAACAGATACTACGCTGTAGAAAACCGAATTATCAGCATCAAGGATCATTTCCTTTGCCTTTTCAGGAAGCCTCGGATCTTCATTTAATGCCCAAATCAAGATATGCGTGTCCAAAAGCAGATTCATAAAGCGCCTCCGAACATTGCAGCAATTTCATCATTGTACTTATCCAAATCATCCGGTGATTTCAGTTTGCCTTTCGCTATGCCGATTCGTTTTGAGACAGGAACGTCATTATACGCCACCAGCTTTACGACAGGCTTTCCGTAGCGCGCAATTACGATCATGCTTTCTTTTCCCGTCTCAATCAATCTGACCAGGCTGGACAGATTGGTTTTTGCCTCAAGTATGTTAACCTGCATAGATAACCCTCCTTTTTTGGCGCTTGAAATAATGCTGGTCTTCTTGACCATATTATACGGCAAAGAAACAGTAAAAGCAATATATGCTATTTGCTGATTGTTGAGGTGGGCGATCATTCCGTCAGGCTATAAACACATGAACAAGTAAATGGAACTTCAATCTTTTCTTTAAAAAATCATGAAGATTGCGGATGAAAACAAAAAACCACTCAGCATATACGACTGGGTGGGCAGGGTGCTTGTGCATGAACTGCAACAAGCTTTTCATCGACCGGTTCAGTAATGAATGCATGAGCAAGGCTTTCTTACACACATACATGGTTTACCTTATTCATGAGAAAACCAGCAGCAAAGCTGCAGAAGTAAGGCTTCTCCAAACATCGCTTCTCTCATGAAACGATATCTTAACTTCCATTGCTTCATTCACTTCATTAATAATTCCTGAGTTGCAGCAAAGAAAAACGTTCATGCCAGAGCGTTAAAACGGTGGGGCCGGGAGCCTGTAAGCAAAGAAAAAGCCCGGCGAAGCGTTAACTCCGTCGAGCTCTTGATATAAAACAAGGATCACAGTTTTTTAATCATCGCGGACTTCTGGAAGAAAGCGATACCGTAGCAAAAAATTGTTTCAAATCCGGCGTCAAGGTTCTTCGCGTATTCGTTATCAACGATTTGCTTCAAAGCTTCGTCACAGGATTTCTCCATGTTCGCCTTGCTGTCCGTCTTTTTCACCTCAATGATCATAGCACGCCGATTATCTACATCGAATAGCTGCAAGTCTGGTCTGCCAAGCCCCCGCTCCTTATTTGACTTTGTCTCATAGCCACGATCTACAAACAAACCCGCCATGAAGGCGTGATAGTAATCCTCGTGGTAGTCCATGTAACTGATAGTCTTCCACAGCAGATCAGACATCAAAGTGGAGGCGGTCTCAGCGTCCCCCGCCCATAGGGCTTGCATCATTGCTTCCTGTTTTGCAACATCCAGCTTCTCCCTGAAATGTACCGCCACCGTGTCCTGGAATATGCCTGCGATTTCCGCGTTGGGAATTTTTAAGGCTACAGTTTCCCCCCTCGCTGCAGGATCGGCTTTTGTCAGATAGCCGGTCATCAAGAGCACACTCCACAGATTCTGCTCCGATTCATGCAGGATGTCGTAAGTAAGCTCATCGGATATAGTCTCTGTGATTATCGAGCCATTCATCAGCGTCTCAAATTTTCCAGAGACTTTGAAGCGGCCTACAAACTCTTCTATCACGCCGTTGCTGCTGGTATTGCGCCAGTAGTTTTTAGGCTCGGCATCTTTGTGGCACAAAAGGGCTGCCACATAGCTTGCTACATCCCAGGGGCAATAGACAGAAGTGTTGCCGAACACATAGCCGTCATACCATTCACGAATGATATCGGCTTTATCATTGCAGCCGGCCTCCGCAAGCAACTGATTGACTTCGCTCTGCGTGAATCCGTAGTATTCAGAAAAGTCTTCATCCAATACAGAGTAGGACATGAAATTATTCGTGCCCGTGAAGATGCTCTCCCTGGCAATCCGCAGGCATCCCGTGAACACGGCAAACTTCAGATATTCATTGGTCTTCAGCGCAATACTCAACATACCCTTGATCACATCCAGCATCTGCACATAATAGCGGTTCTGTACAGTGTTCTTCTGGCTTGCCTTTGCCAACGGAACATCATATTCGTCGATGAGCAGAATCACAGGTTTGCCATACGCTGCGTTCATCATACGCATGATGGTTTTGAGAGCGTTCTGCACTTCTGCTCCTGTTGCTGTCTGAGCCTTCAAACGCGCAAAAATAGCTCGATCATCGATATCAGTGTTTCCATTCTCACCAAGCTTCGCTATCTTTTTGCAGTAGTCAGCCAGGACAATTTTAAGTTTGTCGTACGCACTCTCAAAATCCAGCCCGTCCACATCCTTAAATGATATGAAGAGCACGGGATACCGGTTCATCCAGGATGCACAGAATTCCTCATGCTTCGTGATGTTAAGCCCATCAAACAAAGCCTTGCTGTCACGGTTTATATCGAAGAAGCTTTCCATCATACTCATGTTGAGCGTTTTACCGAACCTGCGGGGTCGAGTAAACAAAGTGGCCTTATTATCTGTCCTGCCAGCAAGATCATACAGCAGTTCCGTCTTATCTACATAATAGAGGCCAGCTTTCCTGATTTCATCAAAGCTCTCATCTCCAACGGCGATTCTGATTGCCATCTTCCGGGCCTCCTTTCCAAGTGAATTTCCTTACGGAATCAGTGGTTTACTTGCAGATGGATACAATAAACCCATTAAAAGACGCATACCACTTTCACTATGTTTATTCAAGAAGTCAAGCTTGCTGCTCCTGCTCCATACATATTCAATTCAGGAATCACTTCACACCCCTGACAATGATCTCACAGCTGCGGTGTTCATCAGCCACGCTGTCATTAATTATTATTCATTCACCACCATATCCTCCAGCACGCACTGCCGTGCCCATACGGATACATTGCCTCCTTCGGTTCTGAATTCGCCGAATCCTTCTTCATCGATCGTGACGGGTTCCGGGCAGTTGGCAAGCACATCGTAGAATTCCACGCCCGCGTAGGCTTTGCCCATTTCCATCCTTTTGGTGCCTCCGTCCGCGTCTGTGAGCACTACAGCCAGACCGGAGTTCGGGTGTTCCTCATCGCCGCGGCGCACCCATCCTATGATATGATCGTCGTCCAGATAATCGACCTGCTCCCCGTAGGCATAGGAATGCCGGAGCTTAATCAGCTTTCCAAGATTCGGAACCATCGGCAGGTTCTTTACGGGATTGCCATAATAGTCGGAATAGAATACACACGGGATTCCGCTTTCCCGCAGGAGAATCATCGCGTACGCCAATGGCTTGAACCACTCCTCCACATAGGACTGCAGGCTCTGGCCGTACTGGGTATCATGGTTGTCCACAAAGGTCACCGCAAGGTTTGGCCTCTCCTGCACCAGTGTATGGTCAAAGATCTGCCCCATACTGTAGCTGCCTCCCGCTGTGGAGGCATTGTAGAAATTATAGTGAAGCGCCACATCGAACAGCGCCATCTCGTTGTCCACCGCATCCAGGTAGTAAAGAAGCCGTTCCAGATCGCCGCTCCAATACTCACCTACAGCAGGAAAATCCTTTCCGGCAGTATTCCTGATCTCCTCCAGGAGCTCTTTATAGAACCGGAATTTGATATGCTTGACCGCGTCCAGGCGTAGTCCGTCGATCCCGGTGGTCTGGATATACCAGGTGATCCACTTTCTCGTTTCCCTGACCACTTCCGGGTTATCCATGTCCACATCCATGCCCATCAGATAATCGAAATTTCCTTTTTCGGGATCCGTATCGGGATCCCATTTCTTGCCGGTGAACCGATAGATCAGATCCTCCTTTTTGGTGTTCTCATCCCAGTCCGTACCTTTAAAATCCGTATAATTCCAGGTGAAGTCGCTGTATTTTCCCGCACGTCCCGGAAAAGTAAACTTCGACCATACCGTAACCTTTTGTTCTCCCCCTACCTGTACCGTCCGATCCTCAGGTGAATCCGTCACCGCCGTGACCTCTTCCGTCTCATCCCCGCCAATCCGGTGGTTCAGCACGATATCCGCAAAAACCTTGATGCCGACATCATGAAAGGCACGGATCGCATCAAGATATTCATCCCTGGTTCCGTATTTCGTGCGGACCGTTCCCTTCTGGTCAAACTCCCCCAGATCATACATATCGTAGACGCCATAGCCCACGTCTTCCTGGGAGGCCCCTTTATAAGCCGGCGGAAGCCAGACAGAGGTAATCCCGAGATCCCTGAGATTATCCGCCTTTGCCGCGCAGCGTTTCCACCAGAAGCCATCGTTTGGGAGATACCACTCAAAATACTGCATCATTGTTTCGTTTACTGCCATTTTATCCATGTCCTTTCCTGAACGCCGGATTCTCAAAAGTTCGGCCCGTACGGTGAACGTATCTATGCAATGCCGCAAAAGAGCTGCGGCGTTGTTGTCTGCCGCCGCAGCCCGATGCGGATCCGTATCTTTCGCGTGAATAACCATCACCCGGATCCTGTCATTCACTTGTCAGGCGTCATTTTACCTTCACTTTGCAGGTTACCGACACAGAGCCCGAAGTTACGGTAATGTCCGCTGTTCCTTTTTTCTTTGCCGTGATCTTCCCGTTTTTGTTCACTACCGCCACGTTTTTGTTGTTGCTGCGGTAGGTGATGGTCTGCAGCGAGGTCACAGGAATCAAAGACGGGGTCAGCAATGCGGTTTTCCCGACCTTCAGTGTCAAAGAGGCTTTCACGCCCTGAATAGCTGTCGTTGCGACATCCTTCTTTTGTACCTTTACCGCAAAGGATGCCTTTTTGCCGCTCTTGAGCGTAACCGTAATCTTTGCTTTGCCTGCTTTTTTCGCAACCACCCACCTTTTGCTGCTGATCTTCGCAACCGTCGTATTTGAAGAGGTGATTGAGGAAACGGCGTCGCCGTAAGCAAGATTGGTGGCAGACACAGCGATTTTCTGATTTACCTTCAGCGGAATCGTTCCGGTATAGTTCAGTGTAATCGTGGGTTTCAGCTTCGCGATGGTCTTCGTGATGGTTTTATGGCAAAGCCGGCAGACGCCTTTCTTCTGTCCCGCAGCCAAAGCCGTCGGCTGTTTTGTGATCTTGTAGCTGGTTACCTTGTGCGTATGCACTTTTACCGTGACATGGCATTGGGCAATATCATCTCCGCTTGCGGAAACCGCCTCGATGGTACAGCTGCCCGCCTTCTTAGCTGTGACAATTCCGTCCGCTACGGCCGCCACCGTCTCATCACTGCTGCTCCAGAATATATCCTCCGGAGAATCAGCAGGAGTCTTGATCAGTTCCAGCACCGCGCTTTCACAATCCAGGATGGTAAGGGTCGAAGCCGAAAACTCCAGGCCTGTCAGGTCATCCTCTGAATATACGTGCACTGTGCAGGACGCAGCCGCCGCCTGGCTGAGGCTGACGGCAGAAATGACGGCAGAGCCTGTCTTAAGGGCTGTCACTCTTCCCTCTGTCACCGATGCCACCTGCGGATTGCTGCTGACCCAGTCAATACCCTCTGTTGCCGTATCCGGAGTTACGGCGGCAGTCAGAACAGCTTCTTCTCCTCTTGCCAGCGTAAGTTCCTGACCGGATAGCTCCAGACCTTCAATCGCCCGTAATACCGATACAAAGCAGATTGCCGTGAAGCCTCCCGCATTCGCCTCGATGCTGGTCGTTCCGATCGAAACGCCGGTCAGCACAGCCTTCTCCTGATATTCTCCCTGTGCTTCTACCTTAACTATGCCTTCATCATATGATGTCCATGTTACCGGTACGGTGGGATGGCTTCCCGCCGGATAAAAGTTTAATGTAATTTCGGTTTCTTTGCCTTCATAGGCAATCACATTGCTCTGAGAAAGCTCCACAGAAGCCAGATCATTGGAGACAATGACCTCTGTCTGTCCAAAGACTTCGGGAGCGACAACAGAGACCGCCTTGATCACTGCCGTGCCGACGCCCACTGAGGTTACGATACCCTGCTCGTCCACGACAGCCACCTCAGGATGGTCGCTGGACCAGATCAGTTCCCTGGAAGCCTCCGCTGGCAGGATTTCCGGCGCCATGTCTTCACTCACACCGATTCCGTCCAGATATATCGGTCCCGGCACCGTGATGGAAACCGGCGCAATATCCCGGACCGTTACCTGGCAGACTGCTTTCAGCTGATGGCAGGAAGCGGTAATCTTTGCCGTCCCGGCCCTGATACCTGTCACCTGTCCCATTCGATCCACCACAGCTACATTCGTGTCGGAAGACTGGAACGCAACATGCTCGCTGGTCTTTGCGGGAAGTACGGCCGCAGTCAACGCTTTTGTCTCACCCACCGAAATCGTGAGGCTCGATTTGTCAAGCGAAAGGCTTGTGGGGTTCAGTATTTTTCTGAACTGTGCAGTGACAGTGACGTTGCCGGTCGGCATGATAAAGCTGGTATCCGCGCTGAACGGATCCTCCACATAGCCTCCGTTCGTTTTCCACTGCCAGAAGGCATAGCCGTCATTCGGTTCCGCATGGAGCCGGATCTCCTCGCCTTCCGTGTAGGTCTGGCTGCCGGTCTGGGAAGCCGTCCCTCCGGTTCCGCATTTGAGCGTCAGCACATAATCCTCGATCAGGCTTACGGATACCGTACCGTAAGTAAGTATCAGCGGATCCACCTCATAGAGAAGCTCCGAACCGGTTGTCAGATGAGCCTCCGCCGCAGTTTCCTCTTCAAACACAGAAACCGGAATCGTGATGTAGGCGCTCTCCTCACCTGCCAGCAAACCGATGGAAGCGTTGAACAGCACAGCGCCGTCTTCTGCTTCGCCGATTGAGCGCAGGGTCAGCCGGACCTGGTCCACCGCCTGTCTGCTTTCATTGGCAACCTCTACGAGAATCGCTTCTTCTCCGTCAGCTGTCAGATCCGTGCCATGATTCACAAGCGTCAGGACCGCGCCGCCTACCGTAAAGACATCCGTATTGTTGGAAGAATCCACATCCTGATCTGCCCGGATCTCAAAGAAGTATTCCCTGGAAGCGCCGTAAGGCAGCCGGAAGGTAAGCTCTTTCCTGATCGTAGCTCCCGGTTCCAGGGCAAGATCGACAAAGCTGCCGCTCTCATCCAGTCCGTAGGCCGTGAGGTTATAATCAACGCGGTCGATCGGCTGATTTCCCTGATTGGTCATGACAGCCCGGATTGTATACAGCTCACCCGGCACTGCCGCGAGCTCGTCATATTCTACCTGATCCAGAACGATTTCCACATGACCGTCCCCGCTCTCTCCTCCCACGGTCTTCTCCATGATCGCGGAAGTGATAAGGGTTCCGTTTTCGTCATATTGTGTCAGCAGCCAGGACAACGTGATGGAGCCATCCTGATTGGCAATTCCTGTCAGATTGTCGATCGTGCCTGTCCCAAGCTCTGCCAGAAGATAAGGCGCATTCCAGCTTCCGTTTCTATAGACGCTTGTCCAGGCTTTGCGGATATCATTGGCATCGTTTCGTTTTCCCAGCCAGATCAGGTACGTCGCATCCCTGTCAGGTATCAGAAGGTATTCCCCTGTCAGAGACGCAGGTACGTTATCCGGCGCAAAAACCGTCCTTGCGCTGCCGGGATCCGAAACAGGAGCATAGGAAATATTTCCGTCTGCGTACCAGAAAACCATCGCCGTGCCGTCCAGCGCCGCATAAACCGGAAGGGTTTCGGAAACAGGGATATTTACATTCTGCGCTGCCGCCTCTCCCAATACAAATGAGAAGGTCTCCTGGCTGGTCTGGGACAGGGCGTCCTCATACTTCGCGACAGTATAGATCGCCGTGATCCTGTCATTTACCTTCTCCAGCCTCAGATCCTGAACAGTCTGGGAACCCAGGGAAAGACTTCCGGCATTCTGCAGATCACCGTCAGACAGGATACGATAATTCAGCTTCGATCCCCTAGTCTCCTCAAAGGCTCCGTTTTCCACACTGTTCCATGCCGCGTAAACCTGTGTTCCGTCGATATAGAGAGCCGGAAGCTGATCCAGCAGCGTGTTTTCGGAAGCCTCATAAACAGCGTCAACCTGTCGGGAATTGACATCCAGCTGTGCCAATGTCAGATCCACGCCGGCACACATCTCGCGCAGGTCAACGGTATCCCCGAATATCTGATTGCAGTCCTGCCAGAGAACATAAAGCTTCTGATCGGAAGCTGCCACCGTGTAGGCAAAATCCGCTGTGCCGTCATCCTCTATGATCATGGGTTCCGACCAGCCCGCGCCTTCATTATAGGCATATACCAGGGCGGTACGGTTCTGCGGCGCGCGTTCGGGGATATCATTCAGCCAGAAGCGATACTGTACTCCCTGGTGCTCCACCATAGTGGGCGCCGATTCGGTGTAAACATTGTTCACCACAGTATCCCCATCGTCAGGGGTTCCCACCGCAGACAGATAATCCCGGTCCGCCATAGTGGTCGGCTGCTGCATCAGTGTGTCGAAGGCCTTCTCCCAGGTATCGATCCCGCCATTATCAATTTCCTTCGGTGCGGCGTCCTTTCCGTAACCGTCCGTGATGGTCCAGGAGCCCTGCGCCAGATCCCAGCTCTTCTCCCAGAAAAACGCCTTTGCTTCCAGGCTCAGATTTCCATTTATCGCCAGTCTTCGATATCTGTTTTTAAAATTGTACAGATAATTGACAGATGCTCTCAGCCTGCCTCCCACCTTGAGCGTCGCGTCATTGTGCACTCTGCCCAGGCCAAGTTCTCCATATGGGCCGATATCAACGGTAAATTCATGCAGAAGATTGTACAGGCAGGTCAGGAAATCATCTCCGTCCAGGAAGGTAAGATCTCCGCCAAAGCTCAACGAAATCTTGCCGTCTATTCCGACCGTGAAATACATCGGAATGGACCACACCCAGAAATTGTAGGTGAAGGAAGCATCTCCCTCCCCATAGACGACAATGTCAAACGTTCCTTTAAAATATCCGTCGTTCCAGAAAAATTCGCCAAGGCCCAGTACGTTCACATTGAGCTCAAAAGCGCCCATCTTAAAGGGTTTATGATTTTTTTCCCAACGCTTCAGCGTATTTTTCCACTTTGTTTTTTCCTGCTTGGAAAGATTGGGGTTATTGAGAAACTTTTTGGCATTCTGTCGGAACGTAAGCCTTGCACTTTCGTTGTTAATCAGATCCTTGGACGCATTCAGGCCAATTTTCAGTGACTGCCTCTCCGGGTCAAAATCAACTACGAACTTGTAATTGCTGTTTTTGCCGAATTCAAAGGTCTGACCGCCTGCCAGAACCTCAAGCAGGAGATTTCCTGCGCTTCCCGTTCCGGAACCAAAGTTGAAAACTTCTTTCAGAAGGCCTTTCGTCTGGAAGGAGACCGTGGGGCTGTACACCTGCAGGCCGATCTGCCGTTTACTCTTTCTGCCGTCCGGCGACACAACCTGGATATAGCTTCGTTTCCCGGCTTCCAGCTTTTCCACATACATCTCGTTCCGGTTTCTGTTCTTATACGACTTTAAGGAAAAATCACCGGTCGTACTCTTGGCAATCACCAGGCTCTCCTGCAGAAGATAATAGGTACACCCGGCAATATCCGCCCGGGCCGAAATCAGGAAGCTTCCTGTATCGCTTTGGTTCTCCGGCTTGTCAATGACTCCGGAGGCATCCTCGTAAAGCTTGACGGTTCCGTTCAGAACGTCCGCCCCGCCTGCATATACGGACTGAAGGATCGGCACCGCCTGATCCGCCATGTTCAGATACACCACATAGGTTTTTCCGCCCTGAAAATCCTCCGTCAGAGTCTTTTCGGTATAGCCTGATCTGGTGACAGAATAAATCCTGCCGGACAGTTCATTCAACTGAAATTTAACAGTACCGGAAAGAGAAGTCAGCCGGCTCAGACTGCCTATGGCAACCTCGGCTCCTTCCAGCGGAGAATCCGTTTTTGCGTCAAGAACCTTGATCTGGATCTCATCAGAGCGCACGACATTCGAATCCGCCACGCCGCGAGACGTTCCCAGGCCTGCGCCGTACCTGGTTCTCAATATCATCTGGTTCCTGGCCGGCAGCAATACGGGATTAAAATAAATCCCGACAGCACTGTCCCCAAAGGTCTGCCCGGATGTCGCAAAGCCCCAGGCGGATCCGACGATGCTTCCCCAGCGGGCAAACTGAACCTTATCCGGCTTCCGTTCCCCTTCCGCTGCCAGATAACCGGTAGCCAGTGTGGTCGGCGTATCCAGGTTGTCAAACACCTGATAATAATTCGGGACGGCCGCTCCTTCATACGTTCTTTCACTTGTCACGTTACCCGTTCCGGGTACCCGAAACGGAGCTGCGTCATTCGATGCCAGCATGGTATCCATCATAATCCGCACGCCCACATTGTGCGCCGTGCCGGAATTATTGATAACCTCATATGAAATCAGGACACAGTCTTCAAAATTTTTGTTTCCCGAGGAAATAAGGCTCAGATTCTGTACAACGGAAATCCCTTCCTCGGAAAGATTCATGACGGCCCGGGAGCCATTCGCCGTGACATTTACGCTGTCCGCATTAAAAAAGCGTGTATTGCCGTCCACCCAGATCAAGGTCTCTGATGTGCTGCCGGACGGGTATCCATATAAAAGCCGCTGGTCATTATCATTCGGATAGCCCGGGTCTCCTTCGATGTTGCCGAAGGTAAAATGACCATTGTCAAAAACGACAACCCTGATATACGCGTTTTCAAAGCTGCCCGGACCCGATGCGCCGACCGGCTCCAAAGCGTCCATTCCAGAGGTAAAAAGCGAACCTTCCGCTTTTTCTGCCCGTTTTATCGCCAGGTACGCTTCGTATGCCGACAGGATTTCATCATAAGCTGCCTTTATGGCCGCTTCATCATTCGGGTTGATGCCCCGATCTGCCAGAGCGTTCGCAAAGAAATCCGGCCATTCCTGAAAAGCTTCCTGCTGCGGAACCTCTTCTGCTTCCCGTACGGGAGCGGAGGAAAAAAGATCCGCTCCGTCTGCCGGAAGAGCATCGGTACCCTCCGAGGAACCGAACAGGTCTTCTCCCGCGCCAACCGCTTCGGCCATGTCAGTTTCCTGAGGTTCCGTCATATCCGAGCCGAACAGATCCTCGGCAGCAAAATCATTGTCTTCCGTCAAGGACTCATCTTCCTCACCGGAACCAAAAAGGATATCCTCATCTCCAGAGCCCACAGGTACTTCTTCAGAGCCCTCCATTCCCACTGCAGGGAACGATTCGTAAGACTCTTCCGCAGATTCCGGGGCTTCATTTACGTTTTGAATTTCTTCAAAGTCCTCAGCTTCCTCAAAGTCTTCGGCTTCTTCAAAGTCCTCCGTCTCTTCAAAGCTCTCAGCGGCTTCATCGAAAAGCTCTCCGTCTTCCGCAGCCATCTCAGAAGAAACCTGTGCGGGATCGGAAGTGAATTCCAGTCCTTCTGCGGGGATACTTGCAAGCAGCAGAATCCAGATTAGAAGAAAAGCCATCATACGTCGACTGTTCATTTTGGGTTTCATAGGCTTTTTTCCTTTCTGCACAGGGACAAACCTGTTGCAAAATAATAAATCAAGTCAGTTTCATATCTTCTGTAAAGCAATTCCGCCCGCACAGATCCTCAATACCCCCAGGTAACGATCTCCCATTCTCCATCCTTCGTAAGTCCCAGCCACATCTGGTAGTCCTTGTACTCAGAGTCCTTCTCCCAGGCTCCATACGGCTCTGCCGGGGAATGGAAGTCCATCAGGAATTCAGCGGCCCGGGTATAACCGGCCTTTTCGTCCAGAGAATTCAGCCAGTCCAGGTTTTCTTCGCTGCTGCACGCATCCCCCGCATAGCGGAGACTGTGCAGCTCGCAGCCTTCCCAGTTGGCAAAATCACACTTGATCCGGACAGCCGCCTCTTTCAGCTGTTCCTCTGTGTAAAGAGAGGAACTGCCGAAATCGATCTCCGGATCCGTATCCGTAACTGCTCCCAGCCAGACCTCAAGCGTCATTCCTTCCTGAGCCATGATATCCTTTGCGGCTTCCGCATCGTCAATGTAACGGATATGCCAGGGTTCATAGCCATACCCCGTGATGTGTTCTTTTCCTTCCAGATAGCGGAGGATAAATCCATAGTCGGCAAGCTTCGCGTGGATTTTTTCCCAGATCTCGGGGTACTGTACCATATCATCATTGTAGTAGATATCCGTAAACCCACCGTCATCATTCTTCAGCTTAAAGTAAAGATCCAGAGCAAGGCCGGTATGATGTTCCGATAACCCGGGCTGCGCGACAGTCTTTGCAGCATACTCCGCGCCGTATTGCTCGATGAAGCTCTCCATGATCTCCTGCTGCTCTGCTATCGTGCGCCGGGCGGAATCCAATTCGATGAAAATGCCATCGTTCTCTTCCAGATCCGTTCTGAGCTGCTCATATGCGTCATAGGCTTTTGCTTCCACTTCCACGTCATCTCCCACCGAATTCGTGAGAGTCACAGTCTCCAGTCTGTTTTCCCACCCATCCGGCAGCCCATGGAGCTTATTGACCAGGACAAGATAATCGATTCCCTCCTTTACTTCTGCGGAACCATCAGCTCCAGATGCGGCAGCGCTCCAGCAAGACGCAAAAACGCTCACCGCGATCACCGATGTCAAAATGCTTATCCACTTTTTCATCTTTTCCCTCCTTCAGTCACATTCGTACTTCAATTTTTTTATTCTACCATACGGACAGAAGAATATCCATAAAAATATGCCATGTTACGGCCTGATTCTGCGGCCCTGAACTTCATGCATAACTGAGAGAGCTCCATACGAGGCTTCAAGTGAAGCAATTCTTGTTCACACATTTTTCAAATTCTGATGGGATCTTTTTTAGGTTCATTTTAGGTTCCCGCAGTAGTATGCGATGCGTCAGGAAGCAAAGAGAAAAAGAATTTGCTGAAGGGAAGGTGAAAGGCAGTGAATGAAAATTTCGCGAGGGTAGAAACAAAATATATGCTTTGTACAGATCAGATGCCTGAAATAGAGGATGCATTGGAAGCTCATGGGTTTCACAGGATGGATTTTGGAAATTCTCTGATCCAGAGCCTTTATTATGATACGCCGGATTATCTTTTGATCCGGCAGTCACTGGAAAGACCGGGGTTTAAGGAAAAGCTGAGGCTTCGGGTGTATGGGGAGGCATCTTCCCTTTCCAGTGCGTTTCTGGAGATGAAACGGAAGTATAAAGGAGTCGTATATAAGCGAAGGACAATGCTGCCGCTGCGGACCGCGATGAACATGCCGGATACTCTGGAAATGCCTGAGACGGCCGGACAGATCGGGAAGGAAATTATCTGGATGATGAAGAGGTATCGTCCTGTTCCCGCAGTAGTGATCCGCTGCGACCGGGAACAATGGGTTCATTCGGATGATCCAGGATTCCGGATTACCTTTGACCGGAACATCCGTTTCCGGAACCGGAATTTCGATCTGAGAGCGAAAGAATATCATATACCGTTAACCGACGCCGGCCAACGTCTGATGGAAATCAAAACAGGCAGCGCAATGCCGCAGTGGCTGGCAAGAGTCCTCTGGGAGACCGGAGCCCGCCATGTTCATTATTCGAAATACGGCCTGGCTTATCAGAGAATTATTCAGGATCAGAGAAGCATAGAAAGGGGAGAAAGAGCATGTTCAACAGTATCTTTACCAATGGGAGCCTGACGGCCGCAAATGTGCTGATTGTGATGGCTTCAGCCATAGCGATGGGATTATTGATCGCACTATACTATACAAAGCAGAACCGCACCACCCGGTCTTTTGCTTATACGCTGGCATTTCTTCCGCTGATTACGGCTACCGTGATCATGGTAGTGAACGGCAATCTGGGGGCCGGAATTGCGGTGGCCGGGTCCTTCAGTCTGATCCGTTTCCGGTCCATACAGGGAAGCGGGCAGGAAATCCTGGCGGTGTTTCTCTGCGCTGCCACCGGGCTATGCCTGGGAGCCGGGTACGCCGCGGCAGCCGGTCTTCTCATCATTGTATTCATCGTGTGTCATCTGATTTTAACCACCTGCAGATTCGGACCTTCCGTTGAAAAAATGAGAGAGCTGAAAATATCGGTGCCGGAAGCTTTGGATTATGAGGAGTTGTTTGACGACATACTCGGGGAATATTTCACGGACTATGAGCTCGACTTTGTCAGAACGGTTGAAATGGGAACGGCGTATCAGCTTGTGTATCATGTGGTTCCGAAGGATAATCAGAAGGGCAAGGTCATTCTGGATACGATCCGCGAACGCAATGGGAATCTTCCGGTTTCTCTCGGAAGGATACCGGACAGTCATAATGAAATGTGATTGCTGCTGATATTCGATAGGCTCTGTTCAGAAGATGGAATCATAGATATTATGGTTCAGGCGACAAAAGGTCATGAAAAAAATGAGCTCGCTCATTTTTGCATGAGATTGGATCGTCCACAGACACGAGGAAGCAACCATTTTGCACTATTTATACTTGACTTTGCAAATCTTTCTGTGCAAAATAAGCGGATTCCGAGTGGCTGTAGGTTGCTGCATGCCAGTGGCATGCGTTTAGCAACGACCGAGCCGGGAGGCGAGACGCGAGAGCAGCTCCGCTGCGAAGCGATCCGTAGAATCAGGCTTTTGTCGATGCAATCATCATATATATTTTTCAGGAAAGGGGATTCGACATGAAAAAAAATGAGACAGGAAAAAGATTTGCCGGTGCGGCAAGGGTAACATTGGGTCTGTTTGCGGTTATGATGGCAGGAGGCTTTTCTTTGAACCTGGCGCATGCGCAGGAAAGTTATCTCAACAAGGAAGAGCTTTTTACAGAACGGGATCTTACACAGACGGCAGATCTGTCTGAGGCACAGACCTTTACGTTAAAGGATGGGGCTGATGTTCACATCACGAAAGAAGGGGTTTATGTACTCAACGGCAGCGCAGAGAACGCAACCGTTTATGTAGAAGCAGGCGATGAAGAGAAGGTACAGCTGGTGCTGGATGGCGTGTCCATTACCAATGAGGATTTTCCCTGTATTTATGTAAAGTCCGCAGACAAGGTTTTCCTGACACTGGCTTCTGACAGTTCCTTTACGGTCACAGGAGACTTTGTCAAGGATGGAGAAACAAAAACCAACGGAGCGGTTTTTTCCCGTTCTGATCTGACACTGAACGGAACCGGACTGCTCGAAATCCTGTCCACGGCCAACGGGATTGTGTCCAGGGATGATCTGAAGGTCACGGGCGGCTCATACAAGATCCAGGCTGCTTCAAAGGCTGTTTCCGCGAATGATTCCATCTGTATCGCCGGAGGGAAATTAGCTCTGAAGGCGGGAACCGATGGGCTGCACGCTGAGAATGAGGATGACAATACGCTGGGTTATGTATATATCAGCGAAGGAAGCTTTGCGATTGACGCGGAAGACGACGGGATACACGGGACTTCAATTGTTCAGATTGATGGAGGAAATTTCCAGATTTCTGCCGCGGAAGGTATTGAAGGCACCATCATACAGATCAATGACGGGACACTGGACATCTCCGGCTGGGATGACGGAATAAACGGTGCTCACAAGTCCGATGCGTATAGTCCGAAGATCGAGATTAACGGCGGAGAAATCAACATCGTCATGAGCGGGGGAGACACAGATGCCATTGACTGCAACGGAGATCTGATCATCAACGGCGGTAAAATCAATCTGACTGCGGCTTCCGGGTTCGATTATGACGGAAACGGGCAATATAACGGAGGCACGATCATTCTGAACGGCCAGCAGCTTGACTCCCTTCCCAATCAGATGGGTATGGGAGGCGGTTTTGGAGGAAACTGGGGCGGAAGCATGAATGGACGCACAGGCGGCAGCATGGACGGAAGCATGGATGGACGCACAGGCGGCAGCATGGACGGAAGCACGAATGGACGCACAGGCGGCAGCATGGACGGAAGCATGGATGGACGCACAGGCGGCAGCATGGACGGAAACATGAATGGACGCACAGGCGGACACGGCGGAAAAAGATAAAGGCATCTGAAAACAGGGAAAGATATGGGATGTGTGTAACGTTCCCATATCTTTCCCTGTTTTTCTGTGTTTATTGATTTTCTTTTGCCGTTCCTTCGATTACCCGGCCTTCAAACACTACCAGCTCGGGCATCACATATTGGAATTCGTCCTCAGGGACATCAAACAGGTTCACGCCGTATACGTTGTAGTTGGCGCTTTTGCCTGCTTCAATGGATCCGGCGATATCATCGACCCGCAGTTGGATCGCAGAGTTGATGGTATAGCCCTTCAGCAGTTTTTCCAGGGAGAGCTTCGCTTCCTCCTTCTGCCTCATGGGGTTCTCGTCGTCAATCGGCCATTCGATGTCGATGCGCGTCATGGCTGTCTGCATGCCAAAGTAAGGATTCGCGCGATTCGCCTCGAACATGGAATAACAGTCGGAGCCAAAGGTCACGATCGCTCCGGAATCCATCATCGGATTGAACTGATACATGTTGTCGAATCGTTCCTGCCCCAGGTATTGCAGGGCGGCATTTCCGAAATAGCCTCCGGACCAGTGCGGCGTCCAGTTCACGATGATTCCCAATTGGGCGGGGCGGGTCATATCTGCCGGATCTACATATTCGCAGTGGCACATTTCCACCTGAATATCCAGCGGTCCCTGCTCGGCGATCAGTTCCTCCGTCACGTCACAGATCGTGCGGAAGGCCAGATCGCCCACCAGGTGGAAATGCACATCCAGGCCTTCGGCGTTGCAGCGGCGGATAATTTCTTTGGTCTCCTCATAATCGAACAGCATAAATCCGTGATCATCCGGATCCAGCACAGTGCCATCGATCAATGCACTGTCACCCAGCTCGTTGGTGCCGTCATAGAAAATTTTCACCGTATCAATCTTTACATGCTCCGTCCCATACTCATCATTCAGCCAGTGAAGCGTCTCAACCACTTCATCCAGATCCGCAAAATCCGTGAGTACATAGGACATCTCATAATACATGTTCAATTCTCCGGCAGCATCCATGTCGTGAATCGATTGAACCTGCAGCTCATCCTCGATAAAAGCATCGAACACACCGGTGACGCCCCATTTTTTCATGTCATCGGTGAGGAGGCGCATTACTTCCACAGTGGGCTCCTCGGGCGGATACCAGTCCAGCGCTTCATACAGATTGTCCAGCAGCGGAGCGAGACCCAGCTCCAGCACCCACCCGGTAAAATCACCGTTCTCATCGCGTACATAGTCATCCAGCACCGGATCAGACGGATCCAGATCATAGACGCCAAGCAGCTCCAGGCATCTGGAATTGACCCAGCTGGCATGGTCGGAAAAATCGCGTATCAGAATCGGACGATCCGGAGCGATTTCATCCAACGGCGCCTTATTGGGACCTTCGGGGCCGAACAGATCAGAAGGATAGTATTCAAAATACACAAAGGGAGCTTCTTCCGCGTCATGCTCAGCCAGATAATCAGTAATAAATGAGATAATGCCGTCATAATCCGGCACGCCCATCTTTGTGTGCCAGCCGGTCATGCCGACAGTAGCCGGATGCGTATGGGCATCAAACAGGCTGGCGGTAATCATGCCTTTGTCATAGGTGATGACATCGCTGTTTTCGTCGATATAGTTCTCCACACCGGCAGCGTCGCCGACATAAACGAACTTCCCGTCCTCAATCGCCATCGCCTCAGCCCATGGCTGCGTTTCATCGGAAGTGTAGATCCTGCCATATACGATCGTATTCGCCTGGGCAATGTGGGCTGCAGGCATCAGTGCCAGTGTGATGAGTAAGGTTATGGTAATGGGTTTCTTCATTTAAACAGTCTCCTTGGAATCTATTCAAAAATATGGCACCCCCATGCCTTCGAATCCGGCACCACCATAAATAAAAGTAAAGACATGGGTGTATCCCCCTCAGACATGATCTCTAATTCCCGGGTTGTCATTAAACCACAAATGGCTCTACAATGGGGTTTCTGACACTTGAAATATGCTAAAAACCCCAGTGAGTTATTTTTTATTATTTTTTCATTTATTTTTTTAGGAATATTTTTCGTATTTTTTGA
>JAFVGK010000037.1 GCA_017475035.1 Blautia sp. | reverse complement strand
GAGGCATCTCAAATATTTGGTGCTTCAAAAGAGGCAACAATTAGAGAAGTGGCAAAAAAATACAACCTTGATGAAGTAGATGCAGAGTGGTATGTGGAAGCTTCATGGAAAGAACTGGCTCCAGCGTAAGAGTGTTCAAGGACGGCCGGGAGAAGGAGGTCGTGGAGATCATGAACATATTATTTGACCAGGAATATGCGATGGAGAGGCGGATGGTGAGCGAGAAGATTGCCGCTGCCGTAGAGATGGCACAGACATTTGGTGCGTCAAAAGAAGCTACGATCCGGGAAGTGGCGAAAAAATACAATCTTGATGAGTCAGATGCAAAGTGGTACGTAGATGCCTCCTGGAAGGAGCCTGTATTTGCATGAGATTACCTGACCAGGTGTGAAATGGATTGATGAAATCGGATGACTTGAAAAGTATTTTATTTTTGAGCTCGGGGCTTACCGCCCTGGGCTCTTTTTTAACATAATGTACCAATTCCTCCGCTACATCTCTGGTGGTTTCGCGTATTGGCTCCCGCCCAACAGTACGGTAAGCTACACACACCTTGAAGAGAAATGCAAAAAAACGGAGGAAAAAGCAATGTTAAAAAACGAGGAAAGATTCAACAACCTTTTTGAAGAACTTGTACCAGCCAGCGGAAAGGCGGACAGCCTGGCAGGAGAGATTGCCAGGGCGATAGGCCGG
The DNA here is from genome assembly GCA_017475035.1 of Blautia sp. Lineage (GTDB taxonomy): Bacteria > Bacillota > Clostridia > Lachnospirales > Lachnospiraceae > Blautia_A. Next base: position 17,110 of record JAFVGK010000037.1, on the reverse strand, counting down.
ATCGGATACCGCTTCTATAACGATGGTGACCACATCGGCATCGGTTACGGGAAAGAAACCTGCAACCCGGCTGCACGGTTCCTTCTGGCAAAGCTTCCCAAGGACATCGGGGACTTGGTTGCAGCCCTCTGGGAGATGGCAAGCGAAGAAGGATACGAGGCAGTTTTGGACATTTTGGTTGGCAAGGTGGCGGATTACATTGAAAGGAATCCAATACTCCGGAAACAGCCGACAGAAGACATGTTCGAATACCGGGATAAGGACGAGGATGTTGATGATGAAGAGGAAGAAGAATGGGATGATGAAGATTAAGAAGAGTTTTAAGTAAAAATCGAAAGGAGGGGCTCCGAAAGGGGCTCCTTTTTCACCCATTTATGAAAAGAAATATGTGTACATACTGCCCGACATTAACCTGTTAATCTTGTGTATTTTATTCCTCTGAAATTCGTGGATATCCTCCAAATAGTACGGTAATGTAAAAGAAAAAACGGAGGAAAACACAATGAGCAGGACGCAGGGAGATGGGTACAAAACTTGGACTGATCAAAAACTGAACGCTTACAAGGCAAGGCTTGATGCGAAGCTTCGTATCCTGATCGACCACAAGGAAAGGTGGTACAGGGTGGGCAAGGGCTGGATTCTTGCCGAGGAATGCAACAGGATGGTTAACCCCAACGGTTCCTGGAAATGGAACGGATGGGAGATCGAAGCCCACGAATATTGGATCACGGTTTTCCCGGAAGAGTGCATAGCCATTCAAGACGGAAAGCCAAGAGCAACCGGCTGGAGCCAGGTACGGAAGGTTATTGATGATGATAAGGATGCTGCAAACAGGTTTTTTAAAGAGGTAGCGAAGCCGTTGGCGAAGGACCTTGAAACCTGGATCCCGGCGGAGGCAAACAACGAAGTTGCCTTTGAGTACGAGGGAAGGATTCCGCAGGGAATGATCACAATCGGATGGGATGGCGACGAGTTTTATTTCAAGCTGGTGGTTGACGGGGAAGAGAGAGCAAGGGATACAGACCGGGAAAAGCTAAGGGAAGAATCCAGAAAACTTGGAGCAGAACTTGCGGAAACACATACACCTTGAAAGGAGGGAGCCTATGACGGGCTCCTTTTTTGATGTTTGAGATGAAGGGGAACGATGACAACGTATAAACTTTTCATGATAAAGGATGGGCATCTCTTTCCACTCTATGTGGAACACAAACGGGAGATGCCCATAGGAATCTGGATTGACGCGGGGATTGGCGAATTAGTCGATGAATCACATGTCAAAGCACATGGCTTGGGAGGAAGGGTGGCCCTGCGTCCAGGGTTTCATTCGACCTTAGTTCCATTCACTGACTGGATCGGTAAAAGAGGACGTGATGGAAACCTACTCCAAAGGAAAAACACAGTTTGGTGTGAATGCCTGGTAAGGGGAAGGGAACAGATGGTTTCTGATCGAAGAGGATTAAAAACCCTTCCCTCTGACTGGTATTTCTTTAAGACAAATTCAAGGCAAAAAGATCCATGGATAATCTCAAATAGGTTATTCATCAATCGGATTCTTACTCATTCTGAAGTTCAAAACATCTGTAAAATGCATGGAATAACTGCCCGGGAAGTGGAAAAATAACCGGCAATCTTTGTACATTATATTCCTCCGAAATACGTGGATATCCTCCGGATAGTACGGTAATGTAACCAACAGAAAGAGGGAAAAAAACCAACACTTAAAAAGGGGGAAGCCAAAATGACAAGATTTGAACGGGAACTCAGCGGAGAGTTTGGAGCGCTTGCAAAGAAGAGAGCAGAGAGGGAGATCGAAACATTCCAGGAGATGGTGGAGAAAGGGGAGATTCTAATTGACGAGGACGGCGCTGCAAGATGGAAAAGCAATGGCCGGTACCTTCCTTCTGACTGTGTTGAGAAACTGAAACATACGGATTTTGCTTTCAACGCGGAGACAACAAACCGGAAGAGGGAAGAAGAAACTGCAGCAGCCCTTGAACGGTACAGGAAAACCCACAACAAAACCTCCGATGAAGAATGGGCGGAAATGAGATCGGTTTTTGGAAAGGGAACATCAGTGATTAACATCCTCACGGGAGAGGTAACAAGGCTGTAAAAAACAGAGAGCTTTCCCTCCTCCCCAGGAGGAGGGGGCTGGCAGGAGGAGACAAACATGACAACGTTTGATTTTTTCAAAAACCAGCTGGAAGAAGCAGTATCCAAAGGTTGTGGAACAACAAAGGTCTGTACAATTAACCATGAGTTTATGAGCCGGGCCTGGGTTAAATGTGCAGCTGACTGGTTCTTTGGTGGAGCGTGGGATTATGAAATGAAGGATGTGGTGGACCTGCATGAGATTCCCTATGGCTACAAATATGATGATGGTACGCTTGTAATCAACCCGGGGGAAGCAGATGTTGTCCGGGAGATCTTCCTGATGGCCGCAAATGGGAAGGGGTGTTTCACAATCGCGAGGGAACTAAATACGAGAAAAATTCCCAGCCCGACTGGAAAAATGTGGGATAAAAATACCATCATGACGATGATTGCAAACGTGGTGTATGTCGGTGATACCCTCTACCAGAAGACCTTTATGGATGAAAAGTACAGGCAGGTCAGGAACAACGGTGAACTCGATAAGTACTACGATGAGGGCCATCACGAACCGATTGTAAGCAAAGAAATCTTTGAAGCCGCCCAGGCAATGGTGAAGCAGAGGGGAAAAGAAGTCGGCTATTCTGATGCATCACCTAAAACCCGGTCGTCCCAGCACTACTGCTTCTCCAGGGTTTTAAAATGCAAAGCCTGTGGAAGCCCGATGCACAGGCAATCACGGGAATACACCGCATGGATTTGGCATAAACATTGGATTGAGCCAGATAAATGCCAAATGAAGCCGGTGGGGGATGCTGATTTGAAAGCCGCCTTTGTCAACTGCCTGAACAAGCTGGCGTGGAGCCAGAGACGGCCGGACGGGATCCTGGATGTATATGAGAGGCTGCTGGGACAGAGTGAAGCAGAGAAGAATGCCCGGCGTTTACAGGAAATTGACGAGTTACTTAAAGAAAACCGGAGTGAATCCAGACAGCTTAATGCTGTTATCATGAGGGACGGGTTCCTGCCGGAACACCGGGAGAAGAAGATGTTCCTGGAGAACCAGGCGAAGACACTCATATCTGAAAAGAATAAAATCCTGATTAATGGTGAACCTACTGGTACGCTCCAGCAACTGAAGCAGTTTGCTAAAGGATGGGTCATCACGGATGATGTGGATGCTTTTCCGGGAGAGATGTTCTCAGAGTTTGTGGAGGTGGTAGAAGTCGACAGCGGAAAGATGGCGTACTTCAAGTTTAAATGTGGGCTTCTCCTGATACAGAGCATTGAGAAAATGTACCCCATACCCGGCTGATTAGTCCGGCCTGGATAGATGAAAGGTGGTGAAAAGATGGATTTACGGAGCAGGGGAAAGGTTCCTTACGGATACAAAATTGTAAATGGGAAAGCAGAAATAGACGAGGGGGAGGCAGAACGGCTTAAATTCTTCTTCGACCGGTACCTTGAAGGGGATACTATGAGGGAAGCGTCAAAAAATGCCGGCCTTCCTTATAACCATACTGCACTTCCCCATCTGTTTAAGAGGAAAGAGTATCTCGGCACAGATTTTTATCCACCGCTTATAACTGCTGACTTCCAGGACAAACTGATCTCGGAATGGCTTTCCCGGAAAGGGGAGCACCACCGGGGGAAAAAGAAAATGCCAAGGAAGGTGGTCAGGATTTATACAGATTTTACAATCCGGAAGCTGGTGGAAAGAGACGCCTTTCCCTGCACAGCTGAATATATGACTGCCTTGTACCTGGGAATTGTACCGGTTTCTTAAATGGGAGGAGAAGAAGGAAAATGTCAGTTAAGGTTATCAAAGCAAACCAACAGGTGAGGGCAGCTGCGGTGAGCCAGCCTGCTACAGAAAAAATACCTGTCTGCGCCTACTGCCGTGTTTCCACGGACAGTGATGAACAGGAAACATCCTATGAAGCCCAGGTGAAGCATTACACGGATTACATAAACAGCCATCCTGAATATGAGATGGTCAAAATATACGCTGACGAAGGCATTTCGGGTACAAGCCGGAAAAACCGCGGCCAGTTCAACCAGATGATAAAGGACTGCGAGGCAGGCTTTATTAAGATTGTCCTGACGAAAAGCATCAGCCGCTGGGCAAGAAATACGGTGGATTCGATACAGACTATCAGGAAATTGAAGGATTTAGGCATTGCGGTTATCTTCGAGAAGGAGAATATCAATACCTTGGATGCCAAAGGGGAAGTCCTGATTACGATTATGAGCTCCATTGCCCAACAGGAATCGGATTCTATAAGCAAAAATGTCAGGCTGGGCATCCAGTACCTTTTCCAGCAGGGGAAGGGCAGGCTGAACACAGCCCAGTTCCTCGGTTATGATAAAGATCCGGAAGATATTCATAAGTATGTGATTGTCCCTGAAGAGGCAGAGATTGTGCGGCGGATCTACCGGGAATTTCTGGAAGGATTTAGTCCGGGGGCTATAGCAGGAAGGCTGACCGCAGATGGGATAAAGACACCTGCCGGGAAAGACACATGGTACCAGAGCACGGTTGCCTCGATCCTGGAAAATGAAAAGTATTGCGGTGACCTTCTCATGCAAAAGTACTTTATAACGGATTTTCTGACGCACAAGCTTGAAAAGAACACGGGACAGTTCCCGCAGTACTTTGTCGAGAACCACCATCCGCCGATCGTACCGAAGGAAATATTCCATCAGGTGCAGGGAGAGATGCAGAGGAGAAGCCTGCTTAAATACGAACCGGGGAAGATCAGGTATGGCTCCAAAGAAGCCCTGGCTGGCCGGTTGATTTGCGGCATTTGCGGAAGAACGCTTAAACAGTACAAGGGACCAACAAGGATTGATTGGAGGTGCAGGGACAGGACTTATGAAAAGAAAAGTATTACAAAAGAAGTTAAGGCGTCTTGTCCCTGCCGGAACGTACCAGAGCGGGAGGCGCAGAATGCGGTATTGCAGGCACTGAATATGCTGCCCTTATACCGCGATGACCTGATCCGGATGCAGGGAGCCTTACGGGATGGGTCGATCAAAAGGATCGATTTCGAGATTGAAGAGAACAGGGAGAGGCAGGGGAGGCTGACAGGAAGGATTGGAGACCTTGCCGCGGATGGGGGCGAGGACGAGATCCGCTTCTTAGATGAAGAACTTGAAAAGATGGAAATCAGCGAAACAGCCCTTATCCTCGAACGGGCAGAAGCGGCAGGTAAAGAAATCCGGATCAAGCTGCTGCTGGAGTTCATAGATATCCTTACCGGGAACACTTCTCAAAAGATGTGGCTGGGAAGTGCCTGCTGCGACTACAATGAGTTCTTCCAGAGGACGAGATACAGGCCAAAGGCCGGTTTGATTGAAGGAGGAAAATTAAGGCTGTTTGATAATGACCTGGTGGTGAGGTATCTGGAAAGCGTAGTTGTAAAAGACGATGGCTATGAAGTAGTGTTCAAAGCAGGGTTTTCGGTTTTCATTAATCTGGATTGACCCGGATGCAAGGGGGCTTTGGCCCCTTTTTTTAATCCACCTTTAACGTAATTCACCTTATTCTTTTATTTTCTCGTGATATACTCTGCTCATCAAAAACAACTGATACACACAAAGGTGGAGGGAATAGAGATGAAGAAATTATACAGGAGCCAGAATGATAAAATGATCCTGGGAGTATGTGGTGGAATCGCTGAGTACTTCGAGATTGATCCGGTATTGGTGAGGCTTGGGTTTGTCCTTGTTACCATGGCTGGTGGATCGGGGATTCTGGCATACATCATTGCTGCGGTTGTAATCCCGCAGAGGGAAACGAAGTCGGTAAATTAAATCAGTAATATTTTGATCGTGGGAGGGAAACAATCATGTTGATGGGTTTAATAATATTGACCATTATGCTGGTAACAGGTATTGTCAGCCTTGGTATCCGCCTGGCTTGGGGAACTGCAAAGTTTGTTTTCGGACTTGGCCTGTTCTGCCTGTGTCCGGTATTTTTCCTGGTGGCAGTGCTTCTGGGTGGCTTTAGCGGTATCTGGCTTCCGATTTTGATCGTCGGACTGCTTTGCGGAAGAGGTTTTATAAGAGCTTAAAGGAAAAAGCCCTGTGTAGTGGTTTTGTTCAAACCATTACACAGGGCTTTTTTGCGTTTTTTCTTGTTAGAGGTGGATGAGGAGATTATAATGTCAGTAAGAAAAATTGGCATTTTGATGAGAGAAAGAACAATGAAAACAATTTATAAATCAGAATCAGGAAAAAAGAAAATACTGGAATTATACGATCAGCAGCTTGAAAGGCTGAATGTACCGTATAAGGACATCTATGTTGAGACTTCCTTCGGCAGAACACACATTGTAGAGACAGGAACCACGAAAGGTAAGCCATTACTGGTTTTTCACGGCGGTAATGCTACGACTGCGTATAATCTTTTGTCATGCGGTTTTCTTTTCAGGGATTTTCACCTGTATGCGGTCGACACGATTGGGCATCCCGGAAAAAGCGCAGAAACAAGCCTTTCAGCCTTCAATTACGATTATGGGAAATGGGCAGGGGAGGTTATCGATAGACTCGGGTATGACCAGATGAGTTTATTTGGGGGCTCCTTTGGCGGTGGCATTATTGCAAAGACCATGTGTGAAGTACCGGACAGGATCAAACGTGCTGTGATCTATATTCCCGCTGGAATTAAGAATTCTTTCCAATTGAGGAATGCACAGATGATGTTCCCGATGATCATGTACTGGGTGACCGGGAAAGACCGGTGGCTGAAAAAGACAATGATGCCAATGGCCGTCACGGAGGATAACATTACCGATGACATCTATCAGACAACAAAGTTCAGTGTAAACTACGTGAAAGTGAAAACCGTCATGCCAACAAATGTTGCGGGTTCGCGAATGAGGAAATGTAATGCTCCGACACTGGTTATGGCTGCTGAAAAAGATTGTCTGTTTCCTGGGCCGGGCGTCCTGAAAAGGGCTGAGAGGATCATACCGAATTGCAGAACATATCTGATCCGGGGAAGAGGCCATATGCATTTTCTGACAGATGAAGAGAAGAAAATGATCACAGAGTTTTTGGAAAAGGAATAAACAGATCGGTTTTGTTTTTGTAGGAGATGTATGGAATGCACGAATTTACATTTCAAATGAATTATGATGAACAGTCGTATACGGTGATGGGATATAAAGGTGATGAGGTCAATATCAGAATACCGGAGACGTTTGGCGGCAAACCGGTGACCATTCTCTATGATAAGCTCTTTGCCGGCCATAAGGAAGTGTGTTCCATCTATATCCCGGACTCAGTTACGGACTTTGGAGAATTTTTATTCGACGGATGTGAAAACCTTGTATATTTGAGGATTCCATCCAGCCTAAGGTTTTTATGGGGCTATTCATTTGTCCGGTGCGGGCTGGAGGAAATCGTATTGCCGGACGGTGTCAGTACTATTTCTCCATATGCATTCAAGGACTGCAGGAAGCTGCGGAAAGTGGTATGCGGCTCTGGAATGAAAAAGATTCACTCATGGGCATTTGGAGGATGCGACCAGTTGAATGAAGTGGTTTGTAAAGATGATGTGGATATCAGTCCTGATGCGTTTGAGCCCAACACAAGCATTCTTAGGATAATGTGAGCGCAAAAAAAGACGCATCCGTGCGTCTTCATTTGCCTCCCACCTGGATTTGGACCAGGACTACGCTTCCGCGTGTGCTCCCAGGCTTTATACTACAGGCCAGTCCATGGGATGCATGACATCATTGTACCTGAACAGCAAATACCCGGATCTCTTTGCGGCTTCCCTATATGTGTCTGGTCAATGGGACATCTCAGTTCTTGACAGTATGAAAGAGCAGACCTTCTTTTATATCACATCCGCAGGGGACACAAAAGCTTCCGGAGGACAGAGCGAAGTCATGGACATGTTCGATGCGGGCGGTGTTGCTTACACTTATGGGGAATGGAACTGCAAAGACACAGATCAGAATGAAAAGGCAGAAGAGCTGATATCAGAAGGGCTGTCTGCAAATATGATCCGATTTGATGCGGAATTCACAGATGATTCAGGAACCCGGCAGTCGCTCACACATATGCTTTCTTTTAACTATGCCTATAAGATTGAGGCTGTAAGGAACTGGTTGTTTGAACAGACAAAGTTAGAGTACAGTGATAATGGGGGGAGCTTTCTTCGGAAGGCTTCCCCGGCTTTTTTTTCGAGTATATTTTCTCCACCTGTTAATCATCTATGTTGAAACTTCCTTTGGCAGAACACACATTGTAGAGACAGGCTCCACGAAAGGTAAGCCATTACTGGTTTTTCACGGCGGTCATGCTACGACTGCGTATAGTAAGAGCACCGGGGATTACCCGGTGCTCTTTTTTTCTCTGTTTCTGAAATGATCAAAAGCTCTCCGCCTTCAGAAAAAAGGTTTCTTCAGTAGAAAGATGTGTTGCAGGTCATAGTGAATCGTAATGGCCACGGCGTACAGAATTCACCGTACCGATACTTTATTCTTTCACATCTTCTTCTGTGATCGATTCAACATTAGGAGTCCTTCCGTCTGGCGTAGTCTTAAGAGTCAGCAGGCCATCCTTAACCATATCTACCGCTTTCTGATGAAGATCCTCATCCCAGCTGATACCGGTTATTTTCCAGTTATTGTCAACCTCAGGCGATATTGTGCCGCCTTTTACATTGACAATATAATCACGGATCAGCTCGCGGACACCACCTATGTCTCCTCGTACGTCAATCTCTTCAACGGTGGGCAGATCATTTTCATCAAAGATTTCGCCTGGAACAAGAAGCTGAGAGTTTGCACGATAATTGTTGACGGCAATGTCAAAATCGTCATCATCCTTTACAGGTGTTCCGTCCGGCCAGGTCAGATTTTCAATACGGCTGCCAGGCTCTTTGGAGATATTGATTTCATAATTTACGCCTGCAAACATATCGTAATTGTATGCGCGGATCTCCGGGTTGAAAGATATCGTAAGATCTCCGGGCTTTAAGGTGTTGTAATACTTCACCGACCATTCCATATATTTCTTCAGCTGGCTGCCGGTCATGTGAAGCTTATAGAGGGTATTGGTGTACTTATAGATGAGAGCCATATCACACTTATGGATATCGCCGGGGAACATGTTGGCATTCATGACGAAGAGGGCGGCTGCTGACACAGGGGCATCTGTATAGTACATCTGGACTTCATTGATCAGGTCGATCATGGCAGTATCTTCGATCTGGGCAGTGGGGATACCGGATATTTCATCCTCCGGAGCCAGCGAACCGCCCTCCAGTGTACCGACAACAGTTTCAGCATTCTCTCTGGCTTCTTCGTCATACGCAGAGAGCAATTCGATGATTTCGGGATCTGGTTCATAATCACCAACAGTGACACTCTCGGAAGTTTTGTCGACAACCTTCCAGCCATCTCCATCCGGCTCCAGTTTAAGATCAATAACGTTCATTGTCTGAGCCATATTCTTGTTCTGAACGACCAGAACGTCATTGATCAAAGTACCTGGAATTTCGGTATGCTCATGGCTGGAAAGCATAACATCGAATTCCGGGCAGGCATTGCAGATGTCTCTCACTCCGCTGTTTTCGACCCCATATTCATTTTCGATGCCCATATGGTATACACCAACCAGCACATCGTACTGTCCTTCCAGCTCGTCAATATCCTGACGCGTTTCCTCCAGCGGATCGGTGACCTTGCAGTCAGCAAGGTTAGAGGCATCCCAACGGACAATGTTCGGAGTAACCATACCAATGACGGCAACGCGGACGCCGTCTACATCAAAAACAGTATAGTCGTCCGCAACAGGCTGGCCATTTTCATCATAGACATTTCCGGTCAGAACCTTTGCCTTAACATCCGCAACAGTGTCCTTCACAACATCCATTCCATAATTATATTCATGATTACCGGTTACCCATACATCATAGTCCAGGGCATTTAATGCCTGCACCATGGGATGAATGCTCTCGTCGACACTGACAAAAATATCTGCGGAATTATCCTGGATGGTATCTCCTGCGTCGAACAGCAATGTGTTTTCATTGCGATATTCTGCAATGGCTGAAGAAAGCTGTGCTACGCTTCCTGAGGTGCTTTCTTCATTTAATGCATAATCCCAGGGGACAAATTTACCATGCAGGTCACTGGTACCGATAATCCTTATCTCCTTTACATCTGAATCGGCTGCCGGTGATTCCTCAGCCAGCACAGGTGTCCATGCTGCAGTCAGCAACGATGTCACAGTCAATAATACGATTAAAACACGTTTCATTTTCATAAAACCTCCTTTTTGTATTCAAGCTGATCCGCTGATGCCCAATTTACTTTTACTGGCGGAGAGCCGGGAAAGTAATTGACTTTCATACCTTAATATGAGGGGCAAAAGCCCTCATAAAAGTGCACCTGCACCTTGAAAACTTTATATAATTCAAGAATTCAGAGAAAACGAGGCAATATTGCCCCTTTAGAACTGCCAAAGAAGGGTATTCCTTGTTCTATTCTTACGCTGTTACTGTATTTTGAGCGCACTTATCCAGGCTGTCTAAATAAATTGACAGCTTACGGAAGTTCAACGCTCCGATTTTGAAACCGAACCAATGCTTCATCCGGATGGTTCCCCGAACTGGCATATGATCGATATCATATCGTCGACGCAACATCGATGGTATAGTTTCCACCGGGGCAACTGACTATGCGTTGGATCTGTCCGCTGATCTTCATCAGTTTTGCCATCTATGACGAGAGTTCCTGGATACAGTCGTGAATAAGTCAACACCATATTATACCACGTATGACCTGTATTCTCTTGAATTATATAAAGTTTTCAAGGTTCAGTCAGGGTGAAAAGGACTCACCTTTTGACCCTTAAATCATACCTTCTCCATTATACCTTTCCTCGATGAAAATGAAAAGGGACTTCAGAAATATTTCCGGAGTGCACTGACATCGGGATACAATTCACGGTCTGTGAATTGTATCCCGCCCTTTTAGGGCTGTCTTTTTCGTTATGTTCATATCCGTGATGCACGTGAGGCTGTATTCGTTTATGAGGACGGCTTGTGACACCGTGCTGCATGACAAAACGATTCCAGGTTTCTGCATTCGATGTCTTCCAGTACTGCATTTCATCGATGATGTATCAATACTTGACAGTCAAAAGTTAATAATTCTGTAACATCTAAAATTGCGCAAAGTAACCCCTTCGTGATTCCACCTTAAAAGCGGGAACATACAATTACCGTCAGCTTTTTTATCCGATTTTTTGTCTGCACCTTCCGAAAAGATCTTTTTGCTTATTCCTAATTATAGCACTTATAGGACTATTAGGGTTTTCATCCACAAGAGTCCATATTAATTGACGCATCAATACCATCATATTATCTTCTGATGGTCTCGACTTTGCAGGAGTTCGTTGATATCTTAGCATGGCTCTTATTGCAGGCTCATTTGCCGAAATTGTCAAGGCATGGAGAATGGACATGGAAACGGTAGATGCAAGCATGAACATCTCCGTCGCCTTGATAGTATCAAGAATTTTGATTTGATCCTCTGGATCCGTGACACTGTTAATTGGGTCTGGATCCTCCTTCTTCTTATAAAGGTTCAGTTTCGGCATTGATTTGCTCCAGAAATGGTAGCTGAAACATCCAACGTTTTGTTTCATAGCGCGGAAGCCAGTCTCAATTTTCGCCCGGAGCGAATATAAATAAATAACGTCTTCTGCGCTAAGTGTTAAGTCATTGGTTACAAACAGGCTTTTTTCACCGCTATCCAGTTTGGAAAGCACGAAACGTAACATGGTATTAATCCCTTTTCCCCATAAGAGATCTATTGTGTAACATGATACAGTCCGTTCTTTTCCATATAATTCCAATTTGACTTCCTTAAACTTGTCAATGTCGGAATCAAACAGTTCCCAGAGACGCACTTTGTCACCGCGCTTCTTTTGGGGTCCCCTTTTGCTTTTCTCCTTGGGCATCGGGAGATGATACCCCACAGCGGATCGCTTTGCTTTGATAATGACGTAAACAAATGATTTCCTTTTGTCACTGCTGTTATGTGCTATTAGCGCTTTCATGGCGGGGACTGTCAGATGGTAGCGGTCTAACAGCACGACGCAGTCTTCCGCAAAGCGGTCTGCGGTTTCGCAGGCGTCATTGAGTATTTGCACGACATGCGATGCAACACTAAATCCATAATCCTTCCACGCGCTCCAGGTTTCCATCCCCTTTAGGCCGCCATGGAGCTTCATGGAAACCGGTGTTGATGTAATTCCGCCATTAACCTCAGTAAGCACCCCCACGCAGCCCCAAAGATGCCCGAACATCATCGCTGGCTTTGACTGGGTTTCCGATTCCTGTTTGTACTTTTTAACACCAGGCATCCTTCTTGCTTCTTTTGATTGTTTTGAGCCATCGGCCGCGAGAACAATCCTGCCTGAATGACGGAAAAGAGGAATCTCCCTTTTTACGGCATTGCAGTGTGCGGACCGCAGGCATGATAGGTTCCATGCGGAGGACCGGAAGAAATGAATCATATTCGCGTAACTGGATCCGGATATTGCCATCGCACGGACAACAGAAGTTGCACCAAGTAGATCAGGGCGTATCATTATTCCGATGGTTATAACGACAAACCATTCAAATGCCTTTCTGTTACTAAAGTTGTTAATGAAAGACAGCAAAAATGACTCGATTTTTTAAACATTTGTAATAGCATGCCACAAAAGGATGTGTTATACTCAAGACTAGAAACTCTTTTGTGGTAGAACCTCCTTTCTGTATTTTTTGTCTCATCAACAAAAGGATAACAGGAGGCCTTCATAAAAGAGTTTTCTTTTTGTTTAATTTTATATTACATTTTTGTTACGGTCTGTCTAAGATTTTTGACTGTCGAGAAAGGATAATATGTAACCGGTTTTTTCAGTTAATGGTTCCTTTTTTATATCAAACCAATGAAACGATCTCAGGGGGGGAGTAGTAACCCTCTCTGGTAGCGTGATGTTAGTCACGCTCTATCCTATCATAATTCTCCCAGAAATCTCGATATAAAGCCCGTTGTAATCTTTTTTGTACTTTTCAAGATACTTCTCATTATTCTTGGCAAATTCCATAGAGTGAATAAGATCCAAAACTCCAACGAGTATTTGCATTCCTTCCACATCAGGTGTACCAGATCTGATACTCTCTTCGACTTCGTCCGCAAACTCAATTAGTTTTGCTTGTATATCATCTGTCAAACAGCCGAAGTCGCCCCCGTTTCTGAAGCGTTCGTATACTCCATAATCGGAAAACAGAATATCTTTGACCTCATCCTTAAGCATAATGTGCACCTCTCTCTTTTAGTAAAAGCACCCACCGATTTCTCATGATGTGTGAGACTGTACAACCCCCGGAGCCGGAATAAAAGGACGGAGGCTTGTAAAGAAAAAACAGTGAATATCAAACCCATGAAACGGTCTCAGGGGTGAAGCTTGTTGTTACGCACCAAAAAAAGGCAAGAATATTTGTTTTCGATGCCTGGAGCGATGGAAACTAACAACAGATATACTTTAACTCGTTTTCAATGCAATATTCCATTGCATACGAACCTTCTTTAACGGTGATGGTTAGTTTTTTGCATCCGTTGAATGCATCCTCCCCTATCTCCGTCACGCTATCCGGAATTGTAATAAATGTCAAGCTTCCGCATTTGAAGAATGCTTTGTCCCCGATCTTAGTTACACGGTTCGGGATTGTGACGGATATTAGGCTTGAGCAAAAAGAGAAAGCCTCGTCATCAATCTTAGTCACACTTTCCGGAATAGTGATTGTTGTCAAATTTTCACACCCGGAGAATGTGCTGTTACCTATTTTTTTCACACTGTCAGGAATTGTGATCGAGGTCAGTCTTTTGCACTCATAAAATGCCCATTCCCCTATCTCTGTTACGCTTTCCGGAATTATGATCGAGGTCAAGCTAACACACCCGGCACATGTGCCATTACCAATCTTAGTCACACCAATGGGAATTGCAATAGAGGTTAGACATTCGCAACCACTGAATACCTCATTGCTGATCTTAGTTACACCATCTGGAATTGTGATGGTGGTCAGGCTTTTGCACTTGGAGAACGCATTGTCACCAATACTAGTCACACAACTGGGAATAGTGATAGAAGTAAGGCTTGTGCAATTGAAGAACGCCTCCTTACCTATCTCCGTCACACTCTCCGGAATTGTGATAGTGGTTAGCCTTGTGCACTCGGAGAATGCACCGTAACCAATCTCCGTCACACTCTTCGGAATTGTGACCGAGGTTAGGTTTGTGCACCGGGAGAATGCTCTGCCACCGATCTCTGTTACATTGTCTGGAATTGTAATGGATTTCAGATTTTTGCACTCAGAGAATGTCTGGGTCCCGATCTTTGTTATACTATTTGGAAATGTGATGGAGGCTAGGCTTTTGCATCCAATAAATGCATAATCGCCGATCTCCGTCACACTATCTGGTATTATGATGGAGATTAGGCTTATGCACGAAGCGAATGCCCATAAACCGATCTCGGTCACACTGTCCGGGATTGTGATGGAGATTAGGCTTATGCACGAAGCGAATGCCCATAAACCGATCTCGGTCACACTGTCCGGGATTGTGATGGAGGTTAACTTTCTGCACCCAGAGAATGCGTGCTCACCAATCTTAGTCACACCATCCGGAATTGTGATGGAGGTTAGGCTTTCACATCCGTCAAATGCTCCGTTACCGATCACCGTCACACTATCCGAAATTGTGATGGAAGTTAGCTTTCTGCACCCGGAGAACGCCTGGTTACCAATTTCTTTGATTCCATCCGATAATACTATCTCCTTAAGAGAGATACGGTTTTCGAAAGCTTTATCCGCAATTGCCACAACAGGTTTTCCACCATACTCACACTCAATTCTGAGAGTAGGATTCATACCCTTGTACCGTGTGATCACGATTCCTTCATCTGTAATTTCATAAGTTAATCCAGGAATAACGGAAGAGTCTCTGCACCCCATCTTCTGAAGGTGCCGTGCAAGCTGAGTGTTTAAATCCGGTGTAATTCCATGAGCATAATTAAGCCATTGCATCTTGTAGATTTCCACACATTCTTCCGGCAGATCGCCATCTTCAATTTCTTCGAGTTGGCATACTGCAATGTCTCTTCCTGCTTTATATTCTTTTACAAGTATCTCCGTTAGATATTTATCTGATAAAAACGCTTTATCAATAAAGACAATCAAGCTTGAACATTTTTTTCTTTTTTCTCCGTCCTCGCCATTTTCCACTGCATCGTAGATATTACTTCCGCTATTTCTTGCTTCCAGCAGGATCGCCTTCGCGGATGATGTTGATTGCTCAGAATATATGCAGTATGCAAAACCGTTATCGTTCGATTCTGCTCTATTAGCGGGATTAAAGACAACAGAAATGCCTTTTGCCACACGAGATTCGCCTTTTCCCAGCCCATCTACTTTCTTAAGGGAAGACTCTATTTCCGATGGTGGAACTGTTGCAATGACGGAGCCTGTCTCGATATCATAACCGGCTTCTTCATCAAGGGTACATTTAATAATCGGCTTTCCATAATCTTCTGCCCATGGGATTTCATGTTCACGGACATAAAGGCTATTGAAAGAATTCTTTGTGACAAAAAGCAGAAAAGCCGTGCAATTTCTTACATGGTCTTCAAGAACCTCATCATATTTGTCACCAATCGTAAGGCCTTCATCATACCAAATCTTCCACCCGGATTCATACAACCCCTTTATGATCCCTAAAACTGCATCCCTGTCTTTATGCGAATAGCTGATGAAAATGAACGGTTTTTCTTCATCCGCAAGAAAAGGTGAGGCGAGTTTTTCAATTCCTGGAGGAAGCACACCGTGAAACGCTTTATATTGGTAGTCAAAGATAAAAGAATAGTGGTTTTCTTCGCAGTATTTATGTGCGTAGGATCCTTCTAGGCAAATGGAGGTAATAAACGGACAATCTAAAAATACTCCGTCACCTATCTTCGTCACACTATCCGAAATAATGACGGAGGTTAGGTTTCTGCAATGGGAGAATGCCTCGTTACCGATCTTAATCACACTATCCGGAATTGTGATGGAGGTCAAGCTTGAACAATCGGAAAATGCGTGGTGGCCAATCTCCGTCACACTATCCGGAATTGTGATGGAGGTTAGCCTTTTGCATCCGCAGAATTCGTTTTTACCAATCTTTGTCACACTGTCTGGAATTGAGATGGAGATTAACCGTGCG
The DNA here is from genome assembly GCA_017475035.1 of Blautia sp. Lineage (GTDB taxonomy): Bacteria > Bacillota > Clostridia > Lachnospirales > Lachnospiraceae > Blautia_A. Next base: position 740 of record JAFVGK010000037.1, on the reverse strand, counting down.
CAATTAGAAAATACATTGTCCCCGATCTCCGTCACACCATCTGGAATTGAGATAGAGGTTAACCTGGCGCAATTAGCGAATGCGCTTCTACCAATCTCCGTTAAACCATCCGGAATTGTGACGGATGTTAGGTTTTTGCACATGTAGAATGCCCCGTTACCGATCTCCATCACACTTTCTGGAATCGTAATGGAGGTTAGGCTTTCGCACCAGGAAAATACTTCATTGCCGATCTTAGTCACACCGTCTGGAATTGTGATGGAGGCTAGGCTTGAGCACATGGAGAAAGCCTCATCACCGATCTGGGCTACACTGTCAGGTATTGTGATTGAGGTCAGGCTAGCACAAAAGACAAAAGCGCGGTAACCAAGCTTTGTTACACTACTTGGAATTGTGATCGATGTCAAGCTTGTACATGCGAAAAATGCAGAGTTACCTATTGTCGTTACTCCTTCAGGTATTATTACCCTTTTTAGTCTTTGACACCCCTGAAATGCCTCCTCCCCTATCTCCGTCACTCCGTCAGGAATGACGGCAGAGCTTTCCGAGCCTGTGTATTTTTTCAATATACTATCTTCGATAATAAAATAATCTTCCATTGTAACCGCTTTATGTCACCCCCGGATTCCCAAAAAGATTTTTCTGTGCTAAAATCCAGGTATGCGAGCTACAGAGATCCATTAAGAGTGCTTTCGAATCTTGAGAGTTCTTTGGTCTCATGTTGGTCAGCGTTGCATCTC
>JAFVGK010000036.1 GCA_017475035.1 Blautia sp. | reverse complement strand
TCTATATGAGGAAAAAGGATACTTTGTTGGCAGCGGTGCTATCGAAAGCTGTCACAGGTATGTAATGCAAAACAGGATGAAACAACCTGGACAGAGATGGAATGTTGAAACTGGCCAAGGAATTCTATCTCTGAAAAGTCGCTACGAATCTGGCAATTGGAATGAAATCCTGCAAATCTGCAAATTGAATTATCAGCAGTTACATATGGGTAGTTCCACCTGAGGCGCTACCCTAAAAAATTAAGTGCACCCGTTCCGAACAATAATCCTTCGCTATTCGTGACATTTATTTCTGACTCTGTCCTTAGAAAGAGTAGGTATTATTTCACTTATGAATAACGTCAATCCCACAACGACAAAGCAGAAAAAAGCTTTGGGAACTGCCTGTATGCTCGCGGCGTCTGTCTGTTTCTCTACCGGCGGACTGCTTATTAAGCTGATTCCATGGAATCCATTGGCTATCAACGGAGCGCGCAACCTTGTTGCCTGCTGTGTCATTGGCCTGTACATTCTGTTGACGCGCCACCGGCTGAAATGGAATCTCACGGTATGCGCTGGCGCAATTTCCATGGCCGGCGTGACAACGCTTTTCGCTATTGCCAACAAACTGACCACCGCCGGAAATACCATTATCCTGCAATATACCGCTCCGATCTGGATTATCCTTCTGATGTTCCTGTTTTTCGGAAAAAAGCCTGACAAACTGGAGGTTACCGCAATTCTGTTTGTACTGACCGGTATTCTGTTCTTCTTTTTTGAGAGTCTTTCTACCGGTAAAATCCTCGGGGACAGTCTGGCTCTGTTATCCGGCGTCTTCTATGCAGGCGTCTTTATGCTCAATCAATTTGAGAAGGGAGACGCTCTCTCTTCTATTTTTTTCGGTCAGCTGGCCTGTGCCGTTTTTCTGGGCCCGCTTGTTCTGAAGGAAACCTCGTTCGGTCCGGAAGTCCTCCTGCCTGTGTTCATCCTTGGAGCCGTCCAGGTTGGACTCGCTTATATTTTCTTTAATACCGGTACGAAATATACGGATCCTGTAACTGCCTCCATCATCAATGCCCTGGAGCCCATCCTGAATCCCATCCTCGCAGCTGTATTTTACGGCGAAAAGCTTGGCCGGCTGTCTGTGATCGGTGCCACAATCGTGATTTCAGGCATTCTTTATTATAATATCGGAATGGTCTTAGGACCGCGCCGATACGCGGAATGAAGTTTTCGCCAAATGAAGTTTCACCGTATGAAGTGTTTCCTTTTTACGTCCCCGTACGCCTCTGCGCAGGACCCGCAGAGGCAGTCCCTTTCATGCTCAGCTTTACCAGCAGCAGTTCCACTGCAAGCGTATCCGTGATTTTACCTGTCTTGAAGGATTCGTCCGCCTTTGCCACTTCTTCCAGCGCCCAGGTGAGTTCCTCACTTGTATATTGTGCCGCGCATTGCATCAGTCCTTTGACCGCAAAGGGTCTGACGCCGATTTTTGCAGCCAGCTCAGAAGATGCCAGCCTCTCTTTTGACAATTCCTTTGCCCGTTTCAGCTGTGCATATTGCTGTCCGATGATGACGATGATTTTTACCGGGGGAACCTTCAAGGCAAGCAGGTCATAATACAGGGCAAGAGCTTTTTCCCTGCTCCGATTTGTCAGGGCCCGGATCATGTCAAAAATCCGGTCTTCTATCTGCGTCACGCATACGGCATCAATATCATCCCAGGTTACGTTCTGCCGGCTTCCGGTATAACTGATCACCTTTTCCAGCTCCATCCGCAGAAGCCCCATGTCCGTTCCCACACGTGCCACCAGTTTCGCCGCGTCAGAGTCTGTCATGATTTTATTATTATGGCGCAGAACCTCTTTTGCCCAGTGCGAAAGCTTCTCCGGAGTCATCCGGGAAAATTCCACGACTCTGTCATATTTCTTCGCGGCTTTAAACAGTTTCAGGCGCTTATCCACTGTCTCCTGTGAAAACACCATTACCAGGTCTTCCGGAAGATTTTCCATAAAAGCCGCAAGCCTGTCCGAAGCATTTTTAAAAAAAGGTGTATCCTCAAGAAATATGACACGATAGTCGGCCAGGAACGGAGGCTGTTCACCAAAAGCGATCACTTCTTCCGGATCTGTGTCCTTTCCCGTAAAAAAGCGGACATTGAGACCGTCCCCCGGGCGGACGAGGGCGTCCCGGAGACGATGAAGATAGTCCTGCCTCAGGTAAGCTTCTTCCCCATACAGCACATATGCTCTTTCAAACATATGCGTACGAATATCCTCCATGATCCGCTTCATCGGGTCTGCCTCCTTTTTTATCTTTCTCAAATCCGCGGGCATACTTCGATTGTATCGACAAGAGCCTGATTCTGCGACCCAATCCCATGCAAAAATGGGCGGGCTCATTTTTGCGTGACCTTCTGCTGCCTGAATCATACTATAAAAAGCGCAGTGACCGCTCAGATACCAAAGCCATCACTGCGCCTCCTATTTTCGTTCTTGTCTGTTTATGCCTCCGGAGCTCCCTCTTCTGCTGCTTCTTCTGATGCCTCTTCCGCTGTATCTTCCGCAGGAGCGTCCGCTGCGTCTTCAGCATCCTCAAGCAAACCGGCGATTTCCTCTTCTATCTCCTCAGTCGAATCGGATTCCGTCTCCTCCTCTGCGGCAGCGTCCGGAGCATCCGCTCCATACTCTTCAGCTGCTTCGATATCGGCATCATCTGCCTCAAAGTCTTCGGCCAGTTCGATCTCCTCTCCATCCAGAGGAGCCATGTCATCGTCCTCGAGGAAAAGATCCATCTCGTCGTCTTCGTAATCGAACTCATCCTCTTCCTCATCCTCATCCTCATCCTCTTCAGCAGGAACATAAACAGCATGGTCAACTACCCAGGCGAGAGCTTTCTGCATGGTAAATTCTTCGCGGAGCTCATCAGGATTTCCGGCGTCTGCTACTTCCTTAAGAAGCGCTTCCGCGGACTCATAGTAGTATTCATCGGCTATCGTCTGCACATATGCCATATACTCTTCTTCATCTATCTCAAGGTTTTCAATTTCGGCAATCTTAAACAAAACCATGCGATAGGTTTCATAAGACTTAGCCTGCTCCATCAGTTCCGCTTCAAATGCTTCGGCATCCATTCCGGAAAGAGAAACAAAATCTTCCAGTTCCATTCCGTACATGGAGGCGTAGGACTGATACATGGAACGCATTGTCTCAATCTCACTGTTAAGGGAATCCTCATCAAATACAAGAACCTCTGTATTTTCAACCAGCTGATCCGTCACTTCACTCTGTACCTGAGACTGGTAGAAATCCTCCTGCTCTTTTACAAGATTTTCGCGTGTTGTTTCCCTGTATTCCTCGACGGTGGCAGAATCCGTATTTTCCGCAACCCATTCATCCGTCAGCTCCGGAAGGATTTCTTCACCGCAGATATAGTTCAGCGTCATAGCGAATGTAGCGGTCTGGCCGGCCAGAGTATCCTCAAAGTAATCCTCCGGGAATGTCACTTCGATATCTTTCGTCTCACCCGGCTTCATGCCTACAACGCCGTCCTCGAAGTCTTCCAGGAACATTCCGTCGCCTACGATAAACTCAACATCCTCATCAGTGCCGCCGTCAAAGGCCTCTCCGTTCAGCGTTCCCGCGTAATCAATATTGACCTGATCTCCGTCAGCGACTTCTCCCTCCATCACCTTTTCATACGTGGCATATGATTCCAGTTCACTTTCGATCGCATACTCCACTTCTTCGTCGGTGATGTCAGTCATCGTAAAGCTATAGGTCAGACCCTCATACCTGCGGATCCGGATCGTATCATCTTCATAGACGTATCCGCCTTCGTCAGCATCCTCTGTCCCTTCCCCGGCATCGTCCTTTGCGGTTGTATCTTCTGCAGCCTCTTCTGTTTCGTCTGCTGCTTCCGTTTCCCCGGCTGCGTTTTCCTCTGTGATATTTTCAGTTTCTTCAGCAGAAGCTTCCGTCTCCTCAGCAGATGATTCCTCAACAACCGTTTCCTCTACGGCTGCTTCCTCTACGGCCGCTTCCGCGTTTTCCTCTGCCATCACCGGAAAGGCGCCTAAAACCATACCTGCCGCGACAGCAACGGTACATAACTTTCTGAAATGCTTCATTTTCATGGGAACTCCTCCTGTTTTCCTTTTACTGCTCCGTTCAACGGAACCGCCAAAGATGCGTAAATAAATCAAAAAGACTGCCTCACGTAAACAAAAACGGCTTTTCATTTACGACAGCTCCTGATAAACAATGTACCCGTTAAGTATGATGAAAATGTGACTAACCTGTGAGAATCTCATGATCTCAGACGGATCCGGAATGGTTGGGATCCTTGTCAATAAATCGCCAGATCTGCCCAGGTATCGTCAGGTACAAGAGTAATATAAGTCTTTCCTGTGTTAATCTTGATTTCATTTCCATCCATATCATAATATCTTGTCAGGTCTGTTTCGGATGATTTTGTCCATGTGATCGGAACAGCGTATCCGTTTGTCAGATAATAGCCTGCCCTTCCTGAATCGACAACATTATAATTCATATAACCATTCTCATCAAAAACCTCGAACGTACAGTCCTGAATCAGAACATTTTTGAAGGTTGCGACCTGGCCGTCTTCGGCATCTGCATGAATCTGATCGTATTCATAATAATCATATGTCCCTGTCTGCGCATTATATCTGAGCATGGATCGATTATGCGGGAAGGGCAGTACGACCTCATTGGCTGTCGCTGCCTGGTTTCCGTAAACCTCAGTCAGATTCACAGGATTCTTCACCGACGCAAAACGGAAATGTGTGGGATCCTCCGAGGCGAATTCATTATAATTCATCGGGAATCCATACTGCGCAAATTTCGCGTCCAGATCTCCTGACAGAATGTATTCTGTGAACTCAGAGGGTTTTCCATTATTCACACGGGAAAAGCCTCCCGAAAAATGCTGTGCCGCATAAGCTTTCGCAAAAAAGGCGTCCACATAGAAGGGGCCTCCGTCATGACACAGAATCGCGTTCCACTCTGCCGCCAGGGGAATATTGGAAGTCCTGACGCTTCGGATATTTCCCATCTGTCTGATCGCTCTCCAATCCTTCACCAATACCATCAGACGGGTAATGCGGCCATTTGCGGTACTGTTCATCAGTTCATACACAATATCGCCCTCCGCGATGCCATAATGCGGAAGAGCAATAGACTCATTATCCACAATCACGGCAACCGGACGCTGATCCATCAACGAAGCGCTGATCCGCTCATTCGTCAGCTCGCTTCGATATTTTGCTTCCTCAGAAGCCAAAACCGTGCCTGCTCCAGATATGCCCAACATCATGCCAAACATGGCAGCCAATACAAAAATCTTTTTCATAAAACCTCATTCCTGACTCTGACTTAAAATTAAGTTTAAAATCTCATCCGGGCTTTTTCCGGATTTTTCGATTGCATCCAAGAGTGTCTTTTTCTTCTCGTTTTCAATCTGTTCCGTTAAAGTTTTCAGCTCTGCTTTTTTCTGCTTTAGCTGACTGTACAATTCGTCATATTCAGCGTTTGCCTTTTCCAGCCTCTCCGCAATCGTAAGGCTGGATTTATTTTTTGATCCTTTTGGTCTGGGCATATTTATCCTCCTCATCCCAACTATACTAATCATAAAGCACCATTGCTTACGGCAATATAAACAGCCGTCAGCCGTGTTAATTAAGAGTGATTATATATGGAATACCATGAAAAAGCAATATCCTAATTTTCCGAAACGTTCCGTCCGCCTGTTCGTGACAAATCCGAAAACTCTTTGCAAAAAAAATGAATTCATCTGTTTTTGGTATTGTAAAATTTTCCATTATTCGGTAAAATATAAACGTCTGTATGGTTATTGGGAAGCCCCCCGTTTCAGATATGGGGGTGTTTCATATGTTTGTGTTTCGTCATATCCGTACTGCTGACCCGCAGAGTGTCCCGTCGGAACATATCCGCCGGTTTCTCCTGCGGCTCCCCGCAGTCTTTATCAGGTCGGCATTTTCCGTCGGCCTTGTATTGTTATGTCTGTCGGCAGGAGGCTGTTCAGACAAAAAGGATGCTTTATTTATTTCAGGCTCCGAAGCTGCAGAGGCTCATTCTTCGGAGGATGGAATTCTCACGGAAATATCCATGGAAGAATCCACGGAAGAAACGTCGTCAGACGGCGTCTCCGCAGATGAGACAGAGGACTCTGCCCCGGACGACAGCAGCGTTTCATCCCTCCAGATCTTTGTGGATGTAGCCGGAGCCGTCCGGTATCCGGGGGTATATGTGCTTTGTGAGGGCAGCCGTGTCTTCCAGGCCATTGACGCGGCCGGAGGGTTTGTCGCAGACGCTTCTCCCTCTGTTTTAAATCAGGCTCTGCCTCTTTATGACGGAGAGCAGATTTATGTACCGACACTGGAGGAAGTTGCAGCGAAAGGTGACTGTTTTCTTGAAAATGATGCCGACAGCGAATTCGTCTCAGGCAGGACTGACATTTCGCCCTCCGAAGCTGACACTTTACCTTCTGTTTCTTCACCTGATCATAAAGCAGCCGTTTCCGTGAATGCCGGTCAGGGAATCACCCCGGACGGGTACGTAAACATTAATTTCGCAAATGAAAATGAATTATCCACGCTTTATGGTATCGGAGAAACCCGCGCCAGAGCAATCATCGAATATCGGACTGCCAACGGGCCGTTCTCGTCCATAGAAGATATCATGAAGATTTCCGGCATCAAGCAGGGTATTTTTTCCAAAATCAAAGATCAAATTATTATCTAAGGAGCAATCATCATGGCCAGAAAGGTATTAGTCGTCGACGATGAAAAACTCATCGTAAAAGGGATTCGTTTCAGTTTAGAGCAAGACGGTATGGAGGTAGACTGCGCATACGACGGTGAAGAAGCCGTCGAAAAAGCAAAAGAAACAAAATACGATATCATTCTCCTGGATCTCATGCTGCCTAAGATGGACGGTCTTGAGGTCTGCCAGCAGATCCGTGAGTTTTCCAATGTTCCCATTGTCATGCTCACCGCCAAGGGAGAGGATATGGATAAAATCCTCGGTCTGGAGTATGGGGCAGACGACTATATCACCAAGCCATTTAATATTCTGGAAGTGAAAGCCCGTATCAAGGCTATCATGCGACGCGCCGGAAATTCCGCGGAAGAAGCGGTCAAGGCAAAAACCATTGACGTGGGAGAATTGCATATGGATTGCGAAAGCCGTCGTCTTTTCATCTCCGGAAGGGAAATCAACCTGACGGCGAAGGAATTCGATGTCCTTGAGCTCCTGGTTTATAATCCCAATAAGGTCTTCAGCCGGGAAAATCTTCTGAATATTGTATGGGGTTATGAATATCCCGGCGACGTCCGTACCGTAGATGTTCATATCCGGCGCCTGAGAGAGAAAATCGAAGTGAATCCGAGTGAACCGAAATACGTTCACACCAAGTGGGGCGTGGGCTACTTCTTTCAGGCGTGAGGAGTTCTATGAAACGACAGACAAGCTTCTTTGGAAGCCTTCGCTTTCGGCTCCTGATCATCCTCATTGTACTTGGCATTCTGCCAGGGATTATTGCAATCCATGCAATCGTAAGCTCATACCAAAGCATGGCTATTGATTCCAGTACACGACAGATTCGGCGGGACGCAACGGTTCTCGCCGAATATCTGGCGAAACGGGATTATCTCTCTGAGCCGGATCAAGGACAGGCAAACAGCCGCCTGAATCTGATTGCCGATATACACGAAGGAAGAATCCTTGTTCTGAATCGGAATTTTCAGGTCGTGAGAGACACGTTTAACGCGGAAGACGGGCAAATCATCGTTTCTCCGCTGGTCAACCGATGTTTTCGCGGTGAAATTCCTTTCAGACATGATTCCCATCAGCAGACGCTGGAGATGGCCGTTCCCATTACCTCTCCGGAAGAAGACGGGATTCTGGGAGTTCTGCTGATCACGGCATCTGCCAGTGAAATGGCGGATACCCTCCTGGCGCTGGAGCAAAGGGAAATTCTTCTTATGGGCATTATCGCCGCATTGGTCGTTTTGTGTTCCTATTTTGTTTCTACGATTCTTGTGCGGCCTTTTGCAAGAGTAACCAAATCCATTGAGGATCTTACCGACGGTTATCAGAGCGGGGAGATCTCCGTCCGGGGTTATACGGAAACGACCCTGATTACCGGAGCTTTTAACAAGCTTCTCGCCCGCATGAAGGTTCTGGATGATTCACGTAATGAATTCGTCTCAAATGTCTCTCATGAGTTGAAAACGCCAATGACTTCCGTCAAAGTCCTTGCGGATTCTCTGCTCGGACAATCAGGTCTCGATGAATCTCTCTATCAGGAATATCTCAGTGATATCACCCAGGAAATTGACCGGGAAAACAAGATCATATCTGATTTGCTCAGTCTCGTGAAGCTGGACAAGACAGCCTCAGGGATGCATATTGTCCACGTCGAAATCAATACCCTTCTGGAGAATATACTCAAAAGGCTTCAGCCCATTGCAAACATGCGTAAAATTGATCTTTTTCTGGACAGTTTCCGCACGGTGGAAGCGGATATTGATGAAGTACGGTTTGTCTCAGCCATATCCAATCTGGTGGAAAACGCGATCAAATATAATGTGGATGACGGATGGGTCCGCGTCACATTAAACGCCGACCATCAATATATGACCATCGATGTCTCCGATTCCGGCTCCGGCATTCCGGCGGAAGCCTGTGAAAAGATTTTTGAGCGCTTTTATCGCGTAGATAAATCCCATTCCAGAGAAATCGGCGGTACCGGTCTCGGACTTGCGATTGCGCGAAGCGCAATTCTTGCTCATCACGGTACGATCACTGTAGACAGCATCCTCGGGTCGGGGACAACCTTTCATGTGCGAATGCCCCTGACCTATATTCCATAAATACAGGAGTATCTTTTTAAAGTGGAGTGTTTTATCAAAATCTCTGATTATTTCGAAAAACCTGGTCATTCATTTATCTGCTTTCTTCTTGCTTCCATATTGATGCTCGGCAGTGTCCTGTCTTTTTTCGCTGTCCCAGCAGCCGCAGGACAGGAGGAGGAAGAAGGATACTTTTTTTACTATCTCACACATGATGAGGACGATCTGGAAAAGTCTTCTTATTCACCTGCAAGGATTTCGCAGGAGGCCATGGTTCAGGAACTGATCCAGAAACTGAATGACCGCGAAAAGCATGGCGACGGTCACAGCCTGTTCCCGGCGGAGGTACAGATCACTTCCTACACGCTGTCCGATTCTGTTCTGGAGCTGGATCTCACCGCCGCTTATTCAAACATGGAGCTTACGCGTGAGCTCCTGACCCGTTACGGGCTGGTCAAAACCTTTACACAGGTACCGGGGATTTCCAAGGTGTTGATTCGTTCCGGCGGCCGGGGCATTACCGACCGTGACGAAAACCCTCTCGGTCCTATGAATGAAACGAATTTTATTGAATGGAAGAGAAACAGTATTGACGCCTATCGTTATGACAGTTTTACACTATATTTTGCAGACAGCGACGGCTCAGCCCTGGTTCCGGAGACGAGGAGCGTGTATTACCTGCGTTCTGTTCCCATCTCCTATATCATGATGGAGCAATTGTCTAACGGGCCGATTGAGAAAAATCATTATCCGACGATTCCTTCCAATACTGTGGTCAATGAAATCCGGATCCTGGATCAGGTGGCTCACGTGGATTTCAGTAAAAGCTTTATCGATTCTTCTCTTCCGCTGCCGTCTGATATTATAATCGGTTCTGTTACGGCTACGCTCTGTACTTTACCGAACGTCAGGGAGGTTCGCATCACTGTAAACGGAGAGGAGAAAGCTTCGATGAGAGATGGCACGAGCCTGTATCAGTATTTTAAGACGGATAACGCTTTGATTGAGAAATGATATGATTCAGACGACAAAAGTTCATGCAATCTATCTGTGCAAAATGAACGGATTCTGAGTGGCTGCAGGATCGCGAGGGTAGCTCGGCGCGAAGCGATCCGCAGAATCAGGCTTTTTCCGATACAATCATGATATATCAGATCGTAACCGTTTGTTCATTGATAACGGATGCCCGGCTTCGAGACTTACAGGTTTCGGGCCGGGCAGTTGATCAGTATAAGCTCCTCCGACCAGGCGGCTTCATTTCATTTCAATTGTGCTCATCAAATAATAATAAATTCAGGAAAGGAACTTGCTATGATTAAGCGTCCTCTATGCGCCTGCTGCCTGTTCCTGATCTGCTGCATTGTTGTACTGGATGCTTTGGGGGTTCCTCTGATACGGGGGAATCCCTTGCCGGCATCCGTTCAGAAGCAGCTGGATACCGGGACAGAAGTCCTTGTCTATGGCGAGGTTGTCAGCACGGCACTTACAGATTATGGTTCTTCGCTACTTTTAAAAAACGCACATCTGATCGAATCTTCTTTCGATTCAAAAGCAGACACCGCATCTTTTCTTTCGAGTCTGCCATTATCCATTTCTTATCTTTCACATAGTCAGAATCAAAGGCAAAGTCAAATTCAAAAGGCAGTTTCTCTGCCGAACCTTTTCAGGAAATCATCCCTTAGTCAGATTATTTACGGTTCCCACAAGCAGAATGCCAAAGACGCAGCTGTGGTGCCGATCGGGAACCTGCGTGTTTATTTCCAGCAGGAAGAAGCTCTGAAGGCAGGTTCTTTTGTGTTGCTTTCCGGAAAACCGGAGCGTATCCCTGCCTGTCGTAATCCGGGAGAATTTGACAGCAGACAATATTACGCATGCGACCATATCTGGTATACCCTCAAAAAGGCAAAAGTGATTCGTTCCACGCAGCAGTACAGTTTTTTTCGTCAGACTATGCTGGAGCTTTGTTCGCATTTCGCAGTTCTCCTCGATAACGTTACAGAAGAAGATTCCCCTGTTTTCCGTGCTATGCTGCTTGGTGACCGATCCGGACTTGAAAGTGAAACCCGGCTGCGGTTTCAATTCGCGGGAATCGTCCATATACTGGCTATTTCCGGTTTGCATATCAGCATCATAGGCATGGGGCTTTTCTCACTTCTGCGGCGTCTTGGCATGCGGATCGCCCCCGCGGGGCTTGCTTCCCTGTTCCTCTTACTTGGCTATGGCTTAATGACCGGACAGGGAACCTCCACGCTTCGGGCGGTAATCATGTGCATTCTTCTGATCGGAGCCAGGCTTTCCGGACGTGTCTACGACCTGCCGACAGCGTTGGCGGCCGCAGCAATCCTCCTTATTATAGAGTCTCCGGCAAGACTGGCTTCCTCATCCTTCCTTCTGTCCTTCGGTGCCGTCGCCGGAGTCGGTTTCTTCGGCGGAAGCTTTGTCAGGGCGTGGAAAGCTGTCCGTCCTGATTTCCGCAAGGGAATTTCTCCGATAAAAATGTGGATTCTGCAAAAAGCATCTCTCTTCATCGAAGCTTTTCTGGCTTCCCTCGGCGTCCAGATAGCTGCTCTCCCCATTCTTCTTTTCTTTTACGGGGAAGTATCCGTGATCGGGCTGGCGCTGAACCTTCTGGTTCTCCCTACGGCAGGCATCGTTCTGGTCAGCGGCATTCTTTCCCTGATTGTGGGAGAGGCAGCCTGCAGAATCGGGGTTTCTTTGCTTTTTGGAGCCGCAAGAGCCGCCGCGTTTCCGGGACGTTTTTGCCTTCGATGTTATCAATGGCTCTGCGACATTTCCCTTCGCCTCCCTTTTTGCACCTGGATCGGCGGGAGACCTCTCATCAGCCAGATCTGCCTGTACTACCTGATTTTACTGACAAGCACATTTCTTCTCCGAAAGCTTTCATGCCCTGCCCGCAGCAGCTCCGGAAAAAAACGTCATTTTTATATCCGGCTTCCTGTCCTTCACAAAGCAGCATTCATAAAAAAACGGCTGCTTTCTCTACAGCATTTTTGCTCCGGAACCGGAACCATCGTCGGTGTCAGTATCTTTCTCCTGTGCTTTTCTGTTTTCATCCTGGGATACCATCACTCCTCCGATCTTGCCATCACCTGTCTGGATGTGGGGCAGGGAGACGGCATCGTCATTTCCACTCCTCAAAGAAGGCATTTCCTGATTGACGGCGGCAGTTCAGACAAGAAGAACCTTGGCCTATACCAGCTCATTCCTTTTCTGAAAAGCCAGGGAATCTCTCAGCTGGACGGCATCTTCATTTCCCACACGGATGAAGATCATTGCAGTGGTGTCCTGGAGCTTCTGCAGCTCGGGTCGAAACACCTGTCCACAATCCGTGTAAAAGCTTTGTATCTTCCTGACTGGAAAAACACGGATCCCATGTGGTCAGAGCTTGCAGAATATGCAGAAAAAAATGGGGCAGAGGTTATTCCTGTCTCTGCCGGAGACCAAATCATTAGCGGCTCCCTGTCTTTTCATTCCATCGCGCCTCTTCGGGGCACCCTTGGGCTGGATCCAAACGAAGACTGCATGGTTTTAGAACTATCATACAAGAAATTCAAAGGTCTTTTTACGGGAGACATCGGAGTGGACACTGAAGATAACCTTCTTCCTTTTCTGGAGGACGTCAATTTCCTGAAGGTAGGGCATCATGGAAGCAAAAATTCCTCGGGCACATCCTTTCTTTCGAAGATCAGACCGGAACTGGGCGTCATTTCCTGTGCAAAGAAAAACCGCTATGGACATCCTTCTCCTGAAGCCATCGAACGTCTCGAAAATATAGGATGCCGCCTGGAATATACGATGAACAGCGGAGCGGTCACAGTCCGGACAGATGGGGAACGGATCCGGATTAAAGGATATCTTTCCTGATCCAAAGGATCAGACTCGAAAAAAACGGCTGTGAAGATATCATAATCTTCACAGCCGTTTTTTACTTTGAAAGTCGACCCACCCCGCAAGGGATGCGGCCATAATGGGATGCACCCATGCCCCCAATTTCATTTATGACAGTTTCAGACCTGCGGGGCATGGAAAATGTACTGATTTTATTTATGGCGCCGGGATAAAGAAAGTCGACCAGTCGCCAATGGCCTGATTACGCAAAATATATAACTGCTGTTTTGCCACCAGGTTCGCATAGGTTTCATTCGGGACGGTAATCTTCTTATATGTAATCGTAACGAAGTTATATCCTTCATCCTGCATATACACTATTTCGCTTAATCTGCCGGATTTATACGTATTTTTATATTCCGTCTTATCTCTCAATTTATTGGTATCTTTGTCTCTCACAACGATTTTGGTTAAAAATCCCTTCGCGTCAAACGTGAACTTGAATATCAGACCGATCAGATCCCACTTCGCGGGCTTTCCTTCCGCGTCAAAAGTAAAAGTCATCGGAGTGAGATAATCTCCTGTTACTCTGCATTTTGTTTTACCGGTCCATTTATACTTGTAATTCTCAACAGTCTTCCCGGACGTATATTTCGTTCTTGACCCTACGCCATCTGTATAATAATAGTTATACATCCCGTCCTTCTGGCCGTTAATATAAATATCCATCCTGGTCAGCTTGCCGTCATTATCGTAATGGTAAAGATTATAAGAACCATTATCTCCGATCGTATACTTCTTGAGCAGACCGCCGGAATTATATTTCATCTTATAAACAATATTAAAGAATGGACCATCATTTTCGATCTTGCTGATAACATACATGGTCTTGCTGGCAGCCATGGCAGGCGTTACCATCGCAAAACAAAGAGCAACAGCAACAGCAGCAAACAATTTCTTTTTAAGTTTCATTTTTTCTCCTCCCCATCCTGATGATTTATATACAGTTTCCAGCCATACGTTTCATACCAATACGATACAAAGAAACGTTCAGCAAAAATATCCTCACTGCTTCTTTCAGTTCACAACCGCATCGTCTTGGTACCGGCTTTTACTGATCAGCACTCCTATTCTATCAGGAATCTGAAAATAGTCAAGAAAAACAGTCCTATTTGTTTTTAAAATAACAGATCTGATCGGCAAACCTGTAGTCTTCATTAATTGCGGGAAGGTCTGCCGCAAGAGAACCCGAAAATTCATACTCGCCAAAAGCGCCGCAGATAGCAGCCGGAATATTCACGGAATAGCTTTCTTTCTCCTTCGGAAGCTCTCTCATCGGGGCAGAGCCGTAGGTCACCAGAATCGCATCCGCGTCCGGATAACGGCTTGCGTCATAAGGAAGATAAGCGCTGATCAGAAGAAATTTCTTTCCGGCGTCATGCGCAGCCTGAAGTACATAGTCAAAAACCTTTCCGTCTGCCCCTTCCTCTGAAGCCGGATCCAGCTCTCCTTCCCCAAACATGGTGGATACCGCGATGACATAGTCAGCGTTCTCGAGCGCCTCGTCATAATATGCGTCCGGTTCATCCGCATTGGTCGTGATCGCCTCAAATACAACATCCTCCGGCAAAAGCCCTTCTCCGACAAGACGCAGTCTCGCAAACTCCCCACTGGCCAGCCGGCTCCCCGCGGAATAGATCAGCAGTACCTTTTCTCCGGGTTCTGCCTTGATCGGAAGAAAATCGTCGTTCTTTAACAATGTCACTGCCTTTTGCATCAGTTCCCATTCGAAGTCATGATTCTCCTGACTCCCCACTTTCGCTGCCGCTGCTTCCAGCTTCTCTTTCGTCACTTCCGTATCGGCCTCAGTCAGAAGATGATATTTTTCCTTTAATGCAAGAATTCTTCGGACAGAGTCGTTGATCGTCTCCTCCGGTATTTCCCCATTCTCTGCCATCCCGGAAATATAGGTTATCATATCCTCCAGTTTTTGCAGGGAGTCCGCGTCTGTCACCGGCACCGGCATCAGGAACATATCGATCCCGGCCTCAATCGCCAGCTGCCACACATCCTGTGGTTCAAAATTATCCGCTATGGCGGCCATATTCAGAGCATCGGAGACAATCACTCCTTCAAATCCCAGGTCCTTTCTGAGAATCTCCGTAAGAATTTTACGTGACAGCGTTGCGGGAAAATAAACCTCTTCCCCTGTGGAAACAGAGACATAGGTCTGATCCTCGATCTTCGGGTACTGGATATGCGCAGTCATGACCATGTCCGCGCCGGCATCGATCGCCGCCCTGAATGGAATCAGCTCACATTCCTTCAATTCCTCATAGGTTTTCTCCAGTATCGGGAAGCCTGTGTGGCTGTCCGTATTTACATCACCATGTCCCGGGAAATGCTTCACTGCCGAAATCGTATTGCTCTCGCTGAGGCCTTCCAAAAAACAGGCTCCGTATTCCGCCACAATTTCAGGATCATCTGAAAAAGAACGGCACCCGATCACCGGGTTCCCGGGATTGTTATTGACATCAAGCACCGGCGCAAAATCCGTGTTGATCGAAAGAAGGGAAAGCTCCTCGCCAATCCGCGCGGCAACCGCTTTCGCGTTTTGCGGATCCGCGGTAGCTGTAATCGCCATATTGCCAATCCATCTGGTTCCCTGTCCCAGCCTCGCGACACTTCCGCCCTCCTGGTCGGCTGCGATCAGAAGAGGGATCCGAATCCCGCTATCCGTATCCATATTCGCTTCCTGCATCCGGGAAACAAGACGTAAGGTCTGTTCATTTTCCTCACAATTCTCGGCAAAAAGGATGATTCCACCGAAACGATTCTTTGAAATCGCTTCTTCTATTTCCGGACGAAGCTCTGTGACCGGCACCGTCTCTGAATTCTCATCCTCCGGATGCTCATTCCAGGTACGGAAATCCGCCATCACCATCTGACCGACCTTCTCACGGATCGTCATCCCGGAAATGATCTCATCGATCGTTGCTTCTTTCTCCGTCTCCTCAGCAAAACCAGGCATACAACACGATCCGGCAATCACCAGGATAAGTACCGCAGCCAGTAATTTTCCTGCCTTTTTCATATATGGTTTACTCCTTCCCATTATCGACAGCTCCTTGCCCTGTTCACGCCGGAATCATCAGCAATGATCCCACAGCAGTCCGGGATCCCTACCTTCCCAAAAAAACCGCCAGGCTCCGGGACATCAGTCCAAACTGTGTACCCACCTGTTCATGATGCCCATGGAACCGGTCTGCCGTGTACAGATACAGCTCCCATTTCATCCCCTGCGGCAATTCGGGCAGATGCATGACGCGGCTTTCCCAGAAGGCATTCACCGCGCAATAAATAAAACAGTCCTCCTTTGTATGAAAATCCGCCGCCGGTTCCGCGTACATAAAACCAAAGGTATGAAAATGCTCCCAGGCGTTCAGATTCCAGGGCTGTACGCCATGAAAGGAAAGCTCAGGATACCCGCTGGAATTAGGCGCGGTATAATAATCGTGCCGCCGAAGTACCGGATGGTCATGCCGCAGACGAATCATGCCCTGGCAGAATTCATAAACATCCGGGTACTTTTCTTTATTGCTCCAGTTTACCCAGGACAGGGGACTGTCCTGACAGTATACATTATTGTTCCCTTTCTGGCTGTTGCGGAATTCATCTCCGGACAGCATCATCGGCGTACCGCGGCTCATAAGCAGCAGGGCGAACATATTCTTTACCTGCCTGTTTCGCAGGAATTCAATTTCAGGATCCGACGTCTCCCCTTCCACACCGCAGTTCCAGCTGGCATTGTAGTCGGAGCCGTCCCTGTTATTCTCTCCGTTTTCGATATTATGTTTCTCATTATAAGAAACAAGATCATTCAAGGTGAAGCCATCGTGACAGGTTATAAAGTTTACGGTCGGATGAAACTTCCGGTCCTGATAGAAATCCGGAGAACCCTGAATCCTGTAAATCAGCTCCGGACCGGCCGACGCATCGCTTTTTACAAACCGGCGCACGCAGTCACGGAACTTTCCGTTCCACTCTGCCCATTTATCCGGGGCAGGAAAAGAACCTACCTGATAAAGTCCGGCAGCGTCCCAGGCCTCCGCGATCAGTTTCGTCTTTGCCAGAACCGGATCGTGAGCCAGGGTTTCCAGAAGAGGCGGGCTTTGCATAGGTTTTCCTTCGGTATCACGGGAAAGGATCGGGGCTTCGTCAAAGCGGAAGCCATCCACGTGATAATCCGAAACCCAGTATCGCAGACAATCCAGGATATGCTGACGGACAATGGCATTGTTGCAGTTCACGGTATTCCCGCAGCCGCTGTAATCGACATAATTGCCCTTCTCATCCAGATGATAGTAGGTACGGTTGTCTATTCCACGATAATTGAAGGTCGGACCTCCCCGCCCCATCTCCGCCGTATGATTAAATACCACATCCAGGATCACTTCGATGCCGTTTTTATGCAGCTGCTTGACCATATTTTTCATTTCGTCCACAGCCAGAGCCATCGGCCCGGAAACCGCATAGGCTGATTTCGGAGCGAAAAAACAAACCGTGGAATAACCCCAGAAATTCACATACGGCGTTTCTTTGGTTCTGAGAAAATTCTGCGTCTCATCAAACTCAAAAACCGGCAGCAGCTCAACGCAATTGACCCCCAGATCCTTAAAATACGGAATCATCTCCGTTATGCCCCGAAATGTCCCCTTATATTTTATCCTGCAGGCAGGATCCTGGGTAAAGCCTCTGACATGGGTCTCATAGATTACCAGGTCCTCGAAAGGGATTTCCAGCGGGCGGTCTCCTTCCCAGGGAAAATCGTCCAGGATCACCCGGCAGCGCATCGGGGCGTTTTCAGACTGTTCCCAGACTTCCCGTCCGGAAATCAGCTTTGCGTATGGATCCAGAAGATCTTTTTGAGGGTCAAACCAATATCCTTCTTCCGGAAGATATTTCCCGGAAAAGCGATAGGTGTATTCCAGAGAGTCCATGTCCTGACCGAACACGATAATGGAATAATTATTCCCGATACGAAACTCATCCGGTATTTTGATGTGAGCGAACGCGTCTCTGTCTCCGGAATGGTACAGGACAAGTTCACATCCTTCAGCATCCGTTGAATTGACGGAAAAATTGATTCCTCCGTTTCCTGTCAGGGAAGCTCCAAAGGGAAAGACATGACCCTTACAACAGTTCACGCCATCAATCTGTATAAAATCCAATTCATCAATACGTCTCATACGTCACCAGCCTTCCCGGTTCAGATTATAATGCTGCGATGACCCGTAAACCGTTTCAAGCCTGGGCAAAGACTCTGTAAAACGTTTCCAATGCCTCCAGCAGCTCTTCCTTTTCCTTACGCAGTTGTTTGATACGCAGCCCCGCGCCGATTTCATCGTAAAAACCATCGGCATCCTTTGCTTCCGTGCGAAAAAGAAGATTTCCCTCCTCATCATACTGCAATGTCAGAATCCCACCGATTTCTTCGACAAAAAGCACGCACATGATCCGGAGTTCCTCTTTCACTGCCTGGGGCAGCGAATCAAAGTCCGGATTAAAATAATATTTCCGTTCATAGGCACTTGCACCGCACAGCACAGTCTCCTCATTTACCTGCATGGTAACTACCTTTTCTTTCAAAATCCTGATTCTCTTTTTCACCGGAGTCATACATTACACATAGGAATACAACCCTCTGACCGATACTTCGCCTGCCCGAATCGCTTTCACTGCTCCGTCATCCGTTTTTACAAGCAGACACCCCTCCGGATCGATTCCCAGTGCGGTGCCTTCATACGGAGCCGCCGCGTCCAGGACGGTGACCCGTTTTCCCTTGTTAATCAGAATCGCTTCGTAGGAATCCTTCAGCAAAGTCAGGTCACAGGTCCGGACAAAGCATTCATAGTTTTTTTCGAATATCTGCATGATCCGTCCGATGATTTCCGCCCGGTTGAATTCCTTTCCTGTTTCGAGATACAGAGATGTCGCCTTATCGCTCAGTTCTTCCGGAAACGCCGCCGTGTGAACATTCAATCCCACGCCGATCACGACATCCCGGATCGCCTCACCCTCCAGCTCCATCTCCGTCAGGATACCGCAGACTTTTTTATGTGCAATCACGACATCATTTGGCCATTTCAATGATACGTCAGGTTCATCGCCAAGGATTTTCTTAAGGGCATATGCTGTGGAAAGGCCCATAACCAGCGTCAGCAATGGAGCAAAGGAAGGGGCAAAGGAAGGGCGAAGCAAAAGACTCATCATCACGGAATCGCCTTGTTTTGCATCCCAGCGGCGTCCACGGCTTCCTCTGCCTGCAGACTGAAACTCCGCCACGCAAAGCGTACCGTGTTCCGCCTTTTCCCGTCCCAATCGTCTCGCCCAAAGATTTGTCGAGTCAATTTCATCCGCAAAAAGGACTCTCTTTCCTGCCCATCTTGTATTCACAGCCGCCTGAATGGACGCCTGATTGTAATCTTCCATCTGCTTTATTCTCCGCCTCGGCGTGATGCCTCCGGCATGCCAAGCGTTGCCGCCATGATGGCTTTAATGGTATGCATCCGGTTTTCCGCCTCGTCAAATACTTTTGAACACGGTGACTCAAAGACCTCGTCGGTCACTTCCATCTCCGAGAGGCCGAACTTCTCGCCCACTTCCTTGCCGATGGTTGTCTTATGATCATGAAATGCCGGCAGACAATGCAGGAAAATCGCCTGTTCTCCGGCATTTTCCATTACCTGCCGGGTCACACGATAAGGCGTCAGCTCCCGGATTCTTTCCTCCCATACCTCATCGGGCTCTCCCATGGACACCCAGACGTCCGTATAAATAACATCCGCGCCTTTCGTCCCTGTCATAACGTCCTCGGTCAATGTGATGGACGAACCGCTTATCGCCGCATACTCCCTGCAGGCTGCTGCCAGAGCAGAATCAGGGAAATATTTTTTGCTGGTACAGGCGACAAAGTCAAGACCCAGCTTCGAACAGGTGACCATCAGAGAATTTCCCATGTTATACCTGGCATCTCCCATATAGGCAAGCTTCAGTCCCTTCAGGCGTCCGAAATGCTCCCGGATCGTAAGCATATCCGCAAGCATCTGTGTCGGATGATATTCGTTCGTGAGTCCATTCCACACAGGCACATCCGCATATTTCGCCAGTTCTTCTACGATTTCCTGTCCGAACCCGCGGTATTCAATCCCATCGAACATCCTGGACAGGACTCTGGCTGTATCCGCGATGCTTTCCTTTTTGCCGATCTGTGAGCCCTTCGGATCCAGATACGTAGCTCCCATCCCAAGATCATGTGCAGCGACCTCAAAGGAACAACGGGTTCTCGTGCTGGTTTTTTCGAAAATCAGGGCAACATTTTTCCCGCGGAAATACTCGTGCAGTTCTCCTTTCTTCTTTTTTGCCTTGAATTCAGCCGCCAGGTCTATCATATACAGGATTTCCTCCGGCGTAAAATCCCTCAGTGTCAAAAAATCCCGTCCTTTTAAATCAATCATGCCAGTTGTCCTTTCCTTCCTGTACCATAGTTCATAACAGGCACAAGCCTTGGACAGCTTTTGTAAAAAAGATGCCCAAGGCTCGTATATCCCTTTATCTTCTGTCGCTCCACGGCTTACGTGCCTTCAGCGCACAGGATCTTGATCTTAAGTTACTTTGTCTCGTCTTTCACGATTTCCTTCAGTGATGTCGCAAGGCTTGCCAGCCCCTGGAGATCAGACGGAACGATGATCTTTGTCGCCTGGCCGTTTGCCATCTTGGCGAGTGCTTCCAGGCTCTTTAATGTCAGAACAGCCTCATCTGCGCCGGCAGCTTTCAGGAGACGAATTCCTTCCGCCGTAGCGGTCTGCACCTTGACGACTGCCTCTGCCTGGCCTTCCGCTTCCTTCACCATAGCCTCTCTCTTTGCCTCGGCGCGAAGAATCGCAGCTTCCTTTTCAGCCTGTGCATCCAGGATCGCGGACTCTTTCTTACCTTCGGCAACAAGAATCGTAGATTTCTTTTCACCCTCTGCCTTGAGGATCGCTTCACGTCTTTCACGCTCCGCCTTCATCTGTTTCTCCATGGACTGCTGGATCGCAGCGGGAGGAATGATATTCTTCAGCTCAACACGGTTTACCTTGATGCCCCAGGGATCCGTCGCCTCATCCAGAGAAGCGCGCATCTTCGTATTAATAATCTCACGGGATGTCAAGGTCTCATCCAGTTCCATATCACCGATAATATTTCTCAATGTCGTTGCGGAAAGGGTCTCGATCGCAACCCCCGGATTAGCAACGCCATAGGTATACAGCATAGGGTCTGTAATCTGGTAAAACACGACCGTGTCAATCTGCATCGTAACATTATCCTTTGTGATAACCGGCTGGGGCGGAAAATCCACAACCTGTTCCTTCATGTCCACTTTCTTAGCAATGCGCTCGATAAACGGTGTCTTAAAATGCATGCCCGTGCCCCAGGTTGCTCGATAAGCGCCCAGACGCTCCAGAACAAAGCAGGTAGCCTGCGGGACGATACGGATATTTCTCGCTATCGTCAGTACCACCACGATCAGAACAACAATCAGCAATAACAATGTCCCTTCCATAATCTTACCTCCTTAAAACATATTATTAATATCCTCATCCGTACCCTTGAGGTATGACGTAAAACCTCAAGGGTACAAACAGTTCAGCCCTGTAATTATCCGCGTTTTACCGTCAGATGTGCTCCCGTAACTGCTGTTACGCGCACGACCTCTCCGATCTCAAGCTTTAACGCATCGTCAGCGGAACGTGCCATCCATTCAATATCGCCAACCTTGACTCTGCCTTTTTGTTCACGATTATCGATTTCCTCAATCACAATCGCCTTACGCCCGACCATACCGGCGGCGTTTGTCTTGGTTACTTCTGTCCTTGCATGCCGGAGAGCCAAAGGCCGGGTCACGATCAAAAGCATCAGCGAGACGCACAAGAATACAATAATCTGTGTGGTGAGATTTACGCCAAGCAATGTCGCACCGGCTGCCACAAGAGCGCCTGCCGCAAACCAGATGGTTGTCAGCGTCAGCGTCAAGGCTTCAATCACCAGCAACAGTACCATTATCCCTAACCAGATATATAGCAGCATTCGTCATCCCCTCCTCCTGCAATGAAATTATAAACCGGCATACCAGCCGGATGACTGTTTTGCTGCCTATCGCGCTTCGCGCTCCAGGACAGAATCAGTCTTCCTCAGCATGCGCTTTTCTGCGCTGTCTGGATGCCTCATACATCAGTATCCCTGCCGCCATGGCGGCATTGAGCGACTCCACCTGCCCCTCCATGGGAATCCGGATCCGTTCGTCGGAAATCCTGATCGCTTCCTGCGTCAGTCCCTTTCCTTCATTTCCGATCAGGAATGCCGTACCTCTGCCGTAATCCGGTTCATCATAATCACCGGTTCCTTCAAGGCATGCGGCATACAGGCGGATCCCAAAGGGAGAAAGCATCTGTTTCGCCGTTTTCACATCTTCTATGACCAGATAAGGCATACGGAAAATCGATCCCATGGTTCCTCGGACAACCTTGGGATTTGTCACATCCACACAGGTTTTCGTCATGAGGATTCCGTTTACTCCCGCTCCTTCCGCAGTACGAAAGATCGTACCCAGATTGCCGGGATCCTGCAGATCCTCCAGAATCAGGAGAAATGGCGTTTTTTCCCTGCCCGTCCGCAGCAGGTCTTCCGCCTGATATACCGGTGTACGCAGCACAGCCAGAATGCCCTGCGGCGTACAGGTATCGCTCATCTGGCGAAATACGCTGTCCTTGACTACTTCATGGGGAACGTCAATGATGCCGGTATAGTTCTCGCTGACATAGACGTTCTCGATCCAGTCACGAGGTGCCTCATCAAACATCTTTTCCCCTTCAATGACAAAAAGCCCCTCCTGACGACGGGCTTTTGTCTTTTGATTCAATTGTATCAGTTTTTTTATCTGCGCATTGCTGCCGCTCGTTATCATGATCCTCCCAATCTTATCCCGAAACCGGCGCCTTTTGTGACAGCGCAGCCGATCCCGGCTCGGATCTTCAGCCGCCGGCAGTCCGCCGTTCAGAAAAAGGCTCCTTTCAGGCTGTGGGTGTGCGCTTTCAGCTCCCGCACACCACCGCTTTTACATCACGGAGTCCATGGCATGTTTTGTATAATTATGGGAAAGGGAATTACAGACCTCCCACATATACTCGCTGACATTTTTCTTCATCGCCAGTGCTTCATCGATATCAAAATCGATAAAGTCGCCATGGGAGTATCCCACTACGCGGCAGGACTTTCCCTGAAGGAGGAGGTCTACCGCCATAGCTCCCATCATAGAGGCATATACACGGTCTTTACAGGTCGGGCTTCCGCCGCGCTGCATGTGTCCGAGAATCGTGGCGCGCGTTTCGATGCCCGTCGCTGCTTCGATACGCTTTGCCATAGCCTCGGAATGGCCGATGCCTTCCGCGTTGATGATAATGTGATGCTTTTTGCCGGCTTTACGGCTGATAATAATGTTGTTTACCAGCCTTTGCTCGTCATAATCGTATTTCTCCGGAAGAAGGACATCCTCGGCTCCGTTCGCGATGCCGCACCACAAAGCAAGATAGCCGGCGCTCCGGCCCATGACTTCGATGATGCTGCAGCGTTCGTGGGAGGTCGAGGTATCACGTACCTTGTCAATGGCTTCCATGGCTGTATTTACCGCCGTGTCAAAACCAATGGTATATTCGGTACATGCAATATCCAGATCTATGGTTCCCGGGACTCCGATCGTGTTGATGCCAAGAGCGGCAAGCTTCTGTGCTCCTGCGAAAGAGCCGTCGCCTCCGATGACAACCAGACCTTCAATCCCATGTTTTCTGCAGATCTCGGCGGCTCTTTCCTGTCCTGCCTCCGTACGCATCTCCGCGCAGCGGGCAGTATAAAGTACCGTACCGCCTCGTTCAATCGTATCGGATACGTCTTTTGCGAACATATCGATAATCTCTTCGTTGAGCAGTCCGGAGTATCCTTTCTGAATCCCCTTTACCTTCAGGCCGCTGCTCAAGCCTCTACGTACCACGGCACGAATCGCCGCATTCATCCCCGGGGCATCGCCGCCGCTCGTAAGAACCCCAATGGTTCCGATCTTATTCTCAGCCATAACCGTTTCCTCCGTCTAAATGCCTTGTCAAAGGGGTTTTGTTATCCGGCAGCGCTTACCTGCACCGCCAAAAATAACCGCTTTTGTTATGGCTTAGTTTATCTTATTTTGCGATCTTTTTCAAGTATTCTTTCACTCTCATACCTATAATCTTGATGTACCCGATTTACACTTCCCGACGCAGGCTTTCCTGCTGTAAACAAAATCTAGCACAGCCTGCGTAAACCGATATGGGGGGGAACTGATTTCCGCTTTCATTTTCTCTCCTTTCCCGGCAGTGATGCCGGTGTTTTCTTTACACGGCTCCGGCAGCAGGCTGTGGCAATGCCTGCCCAGCCTCTGCCATAAAAAAAGACTTTCAGCACAGCGAAAACGCTGTCCTGAAAGTCTTGCCTTCTCATTTGATACGGATGCCCGTCAAGGCATCGGCTGACGATCTCAAACCTGCATCATGCCTACAGCAAAACTATAAGCAGATACATTTGGCTACTCCCTTTCGGATTGTTAATAATTTATCATATAATCGTGTTTTTGTCAAGTCTTTTTTTGGTAAAAATGATCACAGCGGCCTTGAATGATTCTTCTTCTGCCATAACGAAGTTCTTATATGCTGACTCCATGTCTCAGGATGACGATGCTCTCGCTCTGGCAGCTGGACTGCCGGCAAAATCAGTCTTCTCTTTCATCTCCCCAGAAGAACAAAGCAACCGTTCCCGGACCCGTATGGCTTCCGATTACGGTACCTACATTATTAATCAATGGTTCTCCGTCAATATTCGGGAATTTTTGCTTTACCAGGTCTGCCACCTCCCGGGCATCCTCCGGACACGCAGAATTAGAAAGGAAAACCTTTCCGCGATAGTCTGTGCCTCCCTCTGCATGCCTGACCATCTGTTCCACCATCTGCTGGATCACCCGTTTCTTCGTGCGGATCCTGTCCCTCGGAACCAGTCTGCCAAGTGAATCCATATTCAGCAGCGGGCAAATACCCAGTGCCGTCCCCACCACATAGGAAGATTTGGAAATACGCCCTCCCTTTACATAGAAGGAAAGGTCTGTCGAGAAAAACCAGTGATGTACCTTCAATCTGTTTTCCACGGCAAAGTGATAAGCATCCACAACATTTGTCCCCTCATCCCGCAGATCGGCAAGCTTATCCATCAGGAGTCCATAGCCTGAGGATGCCCCAAGGGAATCCACGATATACAGCTTCCGCTGCGGAAACTCTTCGGCAAGGTTCTCCTGTGCGATCCTGGCCGAATTTATCGTGCCGGAAATCCCGGAGGACAGACAGACATGAAGGACATCCTGCCCCTGTTCAAGAAATCTGCGAAAATATGAGTAGTACTCTATCGCATTAACCTGAGAAGTCGTCGCAGAGGACCCATTGGCTAATGCAGTATAGAAATCAGGGAAGGAAACAGATTGCCCCAGATCGTCCAGATGTTCAACGCCATCCAGGACATAATGAAAGCAAACATAGTGTATATCACGCTGCTCAAAATGCTGCTTTGATAAATCAGCCGTAGAACAACAAGACAGGACATAGCTCATCATGACACCTCCCTGATCCGGATATATTTATATTTTTCTGCGGAATCATGCCGCTTAGAGCGGCGTAAATTCGGTGCAGTAAACAAATCAAAACGCAAACATTTTGTTCGTTTACTATAATAATTTTGCCGAGGCATTGTTCCCGGCAAACGATTTTGGCTTTTTTATAGTATCATAAGCAGACTGTGATTGCAAGAACATCCTTTTCTTAAGCCGCTTACAGCCTGTCGGATCGAAAAACTTAGGTTTTTTTTCATTTTGTGCTTTACAAATCAAAAATATCTGTTATAATAGCTTTCGTTGGAAGGTTAGCTCAGCTGGGAGAGCGCTCGCTTGACGTGCGAAAGGTCGCAGGTTCGATCCCTGTACCTTCCATTTTTTTATCCCACAGGATATCCCTGTGGGTATTTTTTTTCATATTTCAGCTTTCGCCGGTTCCCCGTGAAAGCACCTATTTCAAAAGGGAGATTATTATTTTATGATAGAAATCGGAAAGAAACAGACACTGATCATTGTTAAGGAAGTGAAGTTCGGTGTTTACCTTGGTGAATCACGAAACGCAGAGGAAAAAGAACGCGTCCTGCTGCCGGGCAGCCAGGTTCCCGAAGGCAAGAAAACAGGCGACTCCCTGGAGGTCTTTATTTATCTGGATTCCTCCGACCGTCCGATCGCCACGGTCAAAGAACCGCTGATCACGCTGGGTGGACTGGCCGTTCTCAAAGTAAAACAGGTCACCAGGATCGGTGCTTTTCTTGATTGGGGGCTGGAAAAGGATCTGCTTCTGCCTTTCCATGAGCAGACAAAAAAGGTTCGCGAGGGAGAGGACTGCCTGGTTGCTTTATATCTGGACAAAAGCCATCGTCTATGCGCCACGATGAAGGTCTACCATTATCTCTCCAATCGTGCTCCATATGGCATCGGAGATGAAGTCACAGGGCGAATCTACGAAATCAGTGATAATTTCGGCGTATTTATCGCCATCGATGATAAATACAACGGGCTCATTCCCAAAAGGGAAGCCCAGGCGGAATATACCATAGGATCCGTCATCCCCTGCCGTATCACAGAGGTAAAAGAGGACGGAAAGCTTTCCGTCTCCGCAAGAAAGAAAGCGTATTTGCAGATGGATGATGACGCCGCACACGTCCTGCAGGTTCTGAAAAAATACGACAATGTCCTTCCCTTTGACGACAAGGCCTCTCCGGAAACGATACAGCGCGTTATGGGGCTGAGTAAAAACGCCTTCAAACGTGCTGTCGGCCATTTGCTGAAGGAAGGAAGCGTCGAGATCAGTCAGGGACATATACGGGGGAAAAAATAATGTGATTTTTCAGGCGTAAAATAAGGAGCTGTGCAAAAATAACCTATACGGATGGTGCAGGATATATTCGTCCTGATGTAAAGGTTATTTATGCGCAGCTCCTGATACCAGACAGACAGATGATCTATTGTTTACAGGTCCCGGGCAAAAAAGAAAACGAAAAGGACGATTTGGATATCAAACCGTCCTTTATCTTGCGCGTTCAGTGAATCGTCACAACTCCGATCCCCATCAAAAACAGAACCGTCCCTGCTATAACATAGCTGCTCAACGGGTCGCCATAAAACAGAACGCCCCACAGAATAGACAAGATCACCGTACAGCTCTGGATAATTGTCGCAAGGACCATAGGAACCTTTCGGATTGCGGCAGCCTGAAGCAAAAAGCCCACGCAGGTAATCGCCCCTAACAGGAGGATGGATACAAGACCGGGGATATTCGCGCTGCCTCTGATATGTGATCCTGCAGCAGGAAGGACCAGGATCGTCGTAAACATACCATATATAAACATAGAAACATTCATCTGCACAATATCCATATTTTCAACCAGCCGCTTCTGGGAGACAAAAAAGCCGGCAGCACCTATACCCGCAAAAAGAAAGGCTATAAATGTGCCTGCGTTGGCCTCAAGGAAAACCTCCGCAGATGCGCCGTTCCAGGTTACAAGGGCAATGCCTGAAAGGCACATAGCCGTGCCCAGAGCCATCCGTTTCGTAAGCTTTTCTTTAAATACCGTCACCGAAACCACCAGAATCACCAGTGTCTGGATCGGCCATACGATAATTCCCCCATAGGAAAAACCACGCATAACACCATAATTTTCCCCGAGATAGTGCAGCGCCTTCAACATTCCGCCCGCCACGATCCAGCCTCCGGTAAGCTTCAGGCTCAGACGCCTGTTTTTGATCCCCTGGATCATCAGCAATAAGCATACGCCAATGGCAAACCGGAGAAAGGAAAGCATCATCGGGGATACCATAGTACCGGATGCTTTGATCAGAAGTCCGCCAAAACTGAATATCACTGCCTGCAAAATAAGATAAAAGTACTCCATCACAATTCCTCCAAAAAAGCCATCCATGCAAAGCCGTCACAACCTCGCGGCTGTAACAGTATAGCACAGGTTTCTTTTTTTTCATTGATTTGCTTTTTTCTCCCGGATAATGTAAGATTACAGACTGCATCAGAAAACTCACAGGAGGCTCGATTATGTCCGATCAAACAAAAACCCAGGAAAAACAGGCAATCTGGGCCTGGTTTCCCGTAACCTTTATCTCTGCCGTATTTTGCTGTGTTCTCTGGGGCAGCGCTTCTCCCGCAATCAAAATAGCCTACCGGTTATTCCGGATCGAGCCGGACGATACCGCATCCCGGATCCTGCTTGCCGGCGCGCGATTTACTCTGGCCGGCCTCATGATTCTCATTTTTGGTTCGTTTCTTGCAGGAAAGTTTTTGAAGCCCAAACGCGCGTCATGGAAAAACATACTCTTTTTATCCTTTTTCCAGACCATCGGCCAATATTATTTTTTCTTTCTGGCCCTGGCTCATACCACGGGAGTAAGAGGCTCCATCATTAACGCTTCCGGTAATTTCCTGGCAATTTTGTTTGCCGCGTTTTTGTTCCAGCTGGAGAAATTCAGTTTAAAGAAGCTTCTGGGATGCCTCGTCGGGTTTGCCGGTATTATCCTGATTCTCGGAGGCGGCAGCTCACTGATTGGCGGCGGAGCGGTCACTCTGCAGGGTGAAGGAGCCATGGTCGCTGCTGCTTTTTTTTACGCGATGTCCGGCTGCTGCATCAAGATTTTTTCCAGGGATGAAAATCCGGTTGTACTGAGCGGCTATCAGTTTCTGGTGGGCGGCATCGTCCTGCTTGTTATCGGCAAAGCCATGGGCGGCAGCCTTATTTTCTACTCCACAGGCTGTGCCCTCAATCTTTTCTATATGGGTTTTATCTCTGCCGGAGCTTATACTCTTTGGGGCGTCCTGCTCAAATATAATCCGGTAAGCAGGGTATCCATCCTTGGATTTTTAAATCCTGTCATGGGTGTTTTACTCTCAGCCTTGTTTCTCGGAGAAAACCAGGAGGCTTTTTCTGTCATGGGGCTTGTCTCCCTCCTTCTGGTCTGTCTGGGGATTATTATCGTGAATGTCAACCTCCTCCCGGAACACAGTTCTGTAAGTTGACTCCATGTCTTCGGATGCTGATTTTGCTGCCCCGGCAGTCGGACTGCCGAAGACAAAATCAGTTTCCCTTTGCAAAAAGGCAGGGAACAGGCTGCAATGTTATGAATACTTTCTCCTGATACGTATGAAAATGAAATTTTATCTTGCCCTTCACGCTAAAAAAGCTTATACTAGCGTGTAGATTGTTTTTATGGAGGATGATAATCATTATGAATGGCAAACGATTGACAATGGCGGTATTGGCAGGTTTCATCAGCGTCAGCATGCTTTCCGGATGCGGAGCGCCAAAGCTGGACGGCACCAGGACCGTCGCAACTGTAAACGGTGACAAAATTTCCATGGGAACTTTAAGTCTCTTTGCCCGTTACCAACAGGCAAGGACTGAACAGATGTATGCCAGCATCTTTGGTTCTTCAGGCTATCAGTACAGCATCTGGTCCTCTGCGTCAGATGAAGAAGGAAAAACCTATGGCGACGAAGCGGTAGAGACTGCTCTGGAACAGCTTGAGCTTTCCACCATCATGAAACAGAAGGCTGCAGACTACGGTGTGGAAGTGACTGATGAAGATCTGGAAAAGATTAACGCTGCTGCCGAGGCTTTTATGGCTGCAAACACGGATGAAACCATCTCCGCGCTTTCCGTAACAAAGGATGATGTTGCCGCGTTCCTGGAGCTTGAAACCATCGAATCCCGCTTCTTTGACCCGATCGTTGCTGATGCTGATATCACTGTTGATCCGGAGGAAGCACAGCAGTCTTCTTATACTTATGTCCTGATTGAGCATGACGAAGAGACAGAAGAAGACCTTGGCGAAGATGATGAGACGGCAGAAGATGAAGCGGAAGACTCTGAAGCGGAAGATATTGCTGAAGATGCTGCTGCTGATGATGACGCTGATGACGCTGTCGAGGATGCAGAAGAAGCTGCTGAGGATGCCGCTGATACCGTAGAAGAAGCTGCTGAGGATGCCGCTGATACCGTAGAAGAAGCTGCTGAGGATGCCGCTGATGACGCAGAAGAAGCTGCTGAGGATGCAGAAGGTACCGCAGAAGAAGCTGCTGAGGATGCAGAAGATGACGTAGAAAAAGCTGCCGAGGATGCTGCTGATGTTGCGGAAGATGCTGCCGAGGGTGCCGAAGACGCTGACACGGAAGAAGCCCCGTCTTATGATGCAGCCACAAAAGCACAGATGCTTCTCGACAAAATGAAGGAAGATCCCTCTGCTGATATGAATGCTGCTGCGTCCGAAATTGACAGTGCTCTTACCGCAAGAACTGATAACTTCACCACAAAGGATACGGAAAATACTTATCTCCAGAACAGCCAGGACGCTGCCGTGATCGAAGCTCTTCGCACCCTGGCGGACGGAGAAGTTTATGACGGCATCGTTGAAACGGACGCCGGTTATTATGTCCTTCGTATGGATCTCGTTCATGACGAGGATGAGACACAGTCAAAGATTGAATCCGTTCAGGATCAGATCAAGGATGAGTTCTACGAGGAAACCACCCAGAAATGGCTGGAGGAAGCTTCCATTAAAGTTGATGAAAAGGTTTTCGGGACTCTTAAGATCACAGATCTGCACACCTTTACTATGGTTCATGAACATGCCGAAGACGAGGAAGAGGCTGTGGAAGAAGATAGTGACGCCGAAGAAGCCGTTGAGGAAACCGCTCCGGATGAAGCCGATGCTGAAAATGCGGAAGAAGCTGCAGAGGTAATCGAAGAAACAGCAGAAGACGCTGCAGAAGCAGTCGAAGAAACAGACGAAACCGCAGCAGAAACAGTCGAGGAGACAGTTGAAGCCGCGACAGAAGCGGCCGAAGAAACAGTCGAAGCTGCGACAGAAGCGGTCGAAGAAACAGTTGAAGCTGCGACAGAAGCGGTCGAAGAAACAGTTGAAGCTGCGACAGAAGAAGCGGAGGAAGCTGTAACGGAATAATTCAAAGCAGTACCGTTCTCTTTCTTAGATGTTTTTGTCTGACAGGCACATTCAAGCTGCACAACGAACAGAACAGAATTAAGGCTTAAGGAAGTATCCGCCTTTCGAAAAAGGAGAGAACAAGATCCATTCTTGTCCTCTCCTTTTTTATGGCAGGAACGAAATCGGTAAAGAGCAGCGCAAAATAACCTATCCAGATGGCGCAGCTCGGACGGATTCAGACGCGCCGGATGCAAAGGTTATTCATGCACAGATCCTAAGTGTCGGAACGATCCCCCGGAAAGGCCAGGCGCTCTCCTTGTTAACAAATTTTTTACTTTTCATTTCTACCGATAAGTATTATAATATCAATGTCCTTATCTTAACCCGGTAAGGATAATCTTGCATTTGGTAAAAAAGACTCGAAAGGAGTACCAACGATGGCCAAGCATGATGGATTTTGGAAAGGGGTGCTTGTCGGCGCTGCCTTAACTGCCTGTGCCGGCGCGACGGCGTATTTCCTCCTCCGCTATAAAAAATCGGTCGACGATGACCTCGATGCGGATGACTTCGATGATTTAGATGATTTTGACGAATATGATGATCTTGATCTCGACAACGGGGATGATACAAAAGGCAGTTCCGGCAAAGAAGACGAAGGCGCTTCCGCCGCTTCCGAAGATTTCAAGGCATGGGATTCCGAGATGGAGGATCTTGCCGATGAAGTTTCCGACCGGCTGGGCGATGTCGCTGAAGGAGCCGTAGACCGACTGGAAGAAGCCGCCGGTGAAGCAGCTGACCGGATCTCCGACGCCGCCTCCAAAGCAGCGGATCGGCTGGAAGAAGCTGTAGAGGCTATGGGAGATGCCTTAAAAGACTGTGTAGTAAAGGACACGCAGGCGTGAAACCTCATTTCTCTATCGCAGGCAGGATCAGAGTGGTTCATCACCGGCGGGCATAATATAATTTTAACGCCGCCCCTGCGAAAGAAAAAGGAACGGCAAGCGAGAAACATCTCGCTTGCCGTTCCTTTTTCTTTCCCGCAGCTTTTGTCCAAAACCAATCCGGATCTCGGAATCCAGCCAGAAAACAAACGCCGCAGTACGCCGGTGCAAAGCCATGAACCGATGTGTCTGCATATCCTGTCAGACTCGTTATCCTTCATTCATAACTGCCGCCGGCAATTGTTTCGTATAATTGTTTATGCCGCGGCGAAGAGCTGCAGCCGGCAATTCATTTCGTTCGCGAGTTTAATTCGGCAATTTAAAAGAACTCTTCAGGGAAACAATCCTGTTAAATACCGGCGCCCCATCTTCAGAGTCCTTGTAGTCTACGCAGAAAAACCCGTTCCGTACAAACTGAAAACGCTCATACGGCTTCGCCTGACCCAGGTCCGGCTCCAGATAAGCATCACACTCTGTAAGTGAGTTCGGATTAAGATTCAATGACCCGTCTTCCTTATTATATACGCCCTTTTCTTCATCTACAATATTTTCGTAGAGACGGACCTTTGCTTTCACGGCATGGCTTGCCTCTACCCAATGAATCGTCCCCTTCACTTTCCGGCCGTCCGGAGCATTGCCGCCTTTCGTCGCCGGGTCATACTCGGCGTGTACGATCGTTACATTCCCTTCCGGATCTGTTTCATAGCCTGTGCAGGTAACAAAATAAGCATTCATCAGGCGCACCTCTGTCCCCGGGAACATTCTCTTGTATTTCCTGGGAGGATCAATCATAAAGTCCTCTCTCTCGATAAAGAGTTCCCTGCCAAATGGTACCTGCCTGCTGCCAAGCGCTTCGTTTTCCATATTGTTGGGAGCTTCAAGAAACTCCACCTCTCCTTCCGGATAATTATCGATTACCAGACGGATCGGATCCAGAACAGCCATCAGACGCGGAGCCTTTTCCTTCAGATCCTCACGGATGCAGTACTCCAGCATCGCATAATCCGCTGAGCTGTTCGCCTTGGAAACACCGACCAGATCCACAAAACGGCGGATAGACTCCGGCGTAAAGCCTCTTCTGCGCAGCGCCGCGATGGAAACCAGACGCGGGTCATCCCAGCCGTCTACGATTCCTTCCTCTACAAGCTTCTTGATATAACGTTTTCCCGTGACCACATTGGTCAGGTAAAGCTTTGCAAACTCGATCTGTTTCGGAGGATGCTCATAACCAACCTCTCGGACCACCCAGTCATACAAAGGACGATGATCCTCAAACTCCAGTGTACAGATCGAATGGGTAATCCCTTCGATCGCATCTTCGATCGGATGGGCGAAATCATACATCGGATAGATACACCACTGATCCCCTGTCCGGTGATGAGTCATATGGGCAACACGATAGATAACCGGGTCACGCATGTTCATGTTTGGTGAAGCCATATCGATCTTTGCCCGGAGAACCTTCTCCCCATCCGCATATTTCCCGTCACGCATCTCCTCAAAAAGGCACAGATTTTCCTCAATGCTGCGGTTACGATACGGACTTTCTTTACCCGGCTCAGTAAGCGTGCCACGGTATTCCCTCATCTGCTCCGCCGAAAGATCACAGACAAAAGCCTTGCCCTTCTTGATCAAAAGGACAGCAGCTTCATACATCTGCGGGAAATAGTCCGACGCGTAAAACAGCCGGTCTTCCCAGTCAGCTCCCAGCCATTTGATATCCTCCATAATCGACTCAACGAACTCCGTTTTTTCTTTTGTGGGATTCGTATCATCAAAACGCATGTTAAACTTGCCGTGGTACTCTTCTGCGAGGCCATAATTTAAAAGGATCGACTTTGCATGGCCGATATGCAGGTATCCGTTAGGCTCCGGCGGGAATCTCGTATGAACAGTATCATACATGCCTTCCTGTAAATCCTTGTCAATAATATTTTCTATAAAATTTCTGGATACGACTTCGTTCTCCATTTGCTCCTCCATTATTTTCCCTGTTTTTGCCTGCTTTCCATGCGAAAAGCTGTCTTTCAAACACTGTTATGCATTTTAACACGAAAAAAGGGAAGATTCAACTAGGAACCGTCCCTTCTCTTCTCTTATATTTTTACTTTGAAAACGCCTGCTGCGATAGCAGCGTGGCATAGTGGGATGCACCCATGCCCTCATTTTCATTCATGGTGGTGCCAGATTCGAAGGGCATGGGGAGTTACTTTCTTCGGCATGCATAAATCTTTCCATTTTCAAATTTGTCACGAGACTTTTTTATAACTGATCACACCATCTTTGGCATAAAACGTCAGGACTGTTTCCCCATTGTCATCTGTCTCCAATGTATATTCTGCCGCCTCAGCCTCATTTTCCAGATTGCTGTAAGCAATATAAATCCCTTTTCCGTCTCCCTTCTCACCGTTGTCATAGGCGTATGCTTCAAAATCTGCCGTCTGTTCATCGTTCATCATTGTAATGCCATGCCCGTTCTCATCAATGGTAACAGCCAGTTCTGTATCGGCATATGCCTCCCCAAATGCGGAGAGGTCTGCAATCCAGGATCCGGCAAGATCAGATATCTGTGAAATTGCTTCTTCTGTATGGGTGGAATAGTCCATGTTTTCCAGGCAGAACAGTTCTACCGTTGATTTCAGGGTATCCTCATCTGCGTTGACATCAAAGCCAGCCGTCAGCCAATAAGCATATGAGCCGGTAAAGTAACTCTGTAATTCCTCAATATCTTTACCATATCGCTCTGCATTACACAGAATGTCATCCATGCAAAAAAATGATGTTCCCTTATGTTCAGTTCCCGTATTTTATTTCAGTTCTTCCCAGGATGGCATCTGTGAACACAGGGCATTCCATACCTTAAGTTTTTTACATGAAATATTCCTTCATCAGGTTCTCATAAAAGAGTTCAATCTGCTCCATCTCCGAGACTGCATTGCCTTTTCGCCTTTTCAAAACAGAAATCGTTCTTCATGGTTATTCCCGGAATGTGAATTTCCTCCTCCGGATGATTTCATCGTGACAGGCATCACCATCCGACAGGTCTGAATGCCGGATGAAGGTCACGTGACGGCGCAGATTTTCATACGAGGTCGTGTCCGTCATGCAGAAGATCTTGCACAAACCGCGGATGCCGTAGGCTTCGAACATTTCGATGTACACACATCTGGAGATTCGGTATTCGATCCTGTCTTCGCCGGCATCGAACCGGTCATAGGTGAGGCTGCCGTCTTTGACCCGCCTGTCATGATCCTGGATATTCCACTTTTTTGCGATGCTGAAGCTGTTCGGCAGCAAATCAATGGCGCGGATAATCCGCCTGAAGAAGCTCCGCCGGCGCGCAAACCCATGGTTGACAGTCTCGATAATCTCAGTGTCGGTCAGGCCAAGCGCTTTCATCTCCAGGCACATGGCGATCACGGCATAGACATGGGCCGCATTCGTGGTTGGATAGACGCTGTGCGCCTTGAATCCGTCAGAAGCGTACATCTTCCGCAGCCGCGACTGATAAGCCGCGGTCTTTGCCTCGATCTCCCGGCAATGCCGGAATAACAGTGCTTTTCGGTACACGTTGCAATATTTCCGGATGGTTTTCTCCATCAGCGCTTAGCCTCCCAATGATCAGCGTGATCCACGCCATCAGCGCGCACAAACGGGAACGCGATCAGACGGATCA
Source organism: Blautia sp. (assembly GCA_017475035.1). GTDB lineage: Bacteria > Bacillota > Clostridia > Lachnospirales > Lachnospiraceae > Blautia_A. The sequence goes on along the minus strand of JAFVGK010000036.1, from coordinate 20,301 downwards.
TCTGGTTTTTTGTATGAAAGCTTCGGTCATCCCAGCTTTTGCAATTCTTTGTCTCCGGGTAGAATTTCACAAAATGTTTCCAGCCTTTGCAGCTTTTGAAAAACCACATCCCGTGGGGCCGGAAAGATGGAAGATTACTGTACAATCAATTCATGCTTCCCTTGGCGTACTGTTTCCGGATTGCGTCCCAGCCCGGCATCTGCGCTTTCAGTTCCCGCCAGTTTGGCATTGGGAATTCCGGCTTGCGGGCCAGTACCTTCTCGAACTCCTCATCCAGCATCTCCATCTCCTCAAAGGCGTTCCGGCAATGCTCACAGGCGATGAGATCCCCTGCTGTTTTCCACTTGGCCATGCCGAAGTAGAGCAGCTGCATGACTGCGCCTTTGATTCCGTGTCCGTAGTATTGATCATCGCCCTCCGGCAGAATCGGGATGCCCTGCGCCTTCAGCATGGCGTACGCCTCCCGGGAGGCCATACGCATGAGCTTCCGCTGCTTCCCTGTGGAGCCCGTCAGATCCCCATTGCAGGTATAGGCCAGATAGCAGATAGGCAGCACCGCCGCCAAATGGCAGATGAGATAGGCTTCCATATCCGGTTGCCAGTTGAGCTGATAGCCGGTTTTGTCAAGCAAAGCGGTCACCTTGGACCTTGTGGGAACATCAGTCTCTCCATGCAGACAGCCGATGTCTATGGCGCCGATGCCGGCCCGTTCACAGATCAGCATGCCTTTTTCACAATCCCTTTTGCCCGCAGTGGCCTGAAAACCGAACAGAACCTGCTTCTCACACACAGAGCGCTTCAGTATTTCACGCTGCATTGCGGCGGGACTCATGTTGTTGCCCACCAGCACAACGATCGGAGACTGAATGGCTGCCAGCGGTTCGAGAATCGCCTGCATTTTGTTGTACGGCATGACGGCAAACACTGTGTCATAGGTGTCATCTTCCTCAATGCCACCGATCACCCTCGGGTAATCCAGCGTGGTCTTCCGCTGGAGATGATGGCGGATCCTCAATCCATTCCGCTGCAGCTGCTCCTTCCACTGACCGCGGGCCAGCAGCGTCACGTCGTTTCCGGCTGCGCAAAGAACATGCGCCAGATAACAGCCGATCACACCGGAACCGTAAACCAACACTTTCATCTTCATTACACTCCTCATGCTTTCCGGGGCGGCCAGGGGATACAGCGGTTAACACGTTTCAGATAGTCTGCATAGTCTTGCCTGTATAGATTGAGCAGCCATTTCTCTTCTGTAAGCTTCAGGGCAACTGTCAGGATAATCCAGTTGACAGGAACGGTCACCAGGGTCCAGACATTGTGCCATGGAGACAGATACCGGCAAACAGCATCCACCAGCCGCTGTACATGGGATTGCGCACCCAGGCATAGATACCTCCGGTCTGCAGTCGGTTCTCCGCGATGCTTGCATCCATGTCGGACCGCAATGCGCCAATGAACCAGACAGCCAGCCCCGAAACAATCAACAGCGCCCCTGCTATCCGACAGAACAGCACCCATGGGTCCTCCAGGACACCTGTTTTCCAGACATAGACGAACAGGATGATTCCGATGGCGGTAACCGCCCCCATTCCGAACACAATCGCCGGACCGACACCATACAGGGGCAGTTTTTGCCCTTTCTTTATATAATTCTTCATACCGGTATTTCCTTTGCTTTTTTCATCGTGGTCAGCAGCCCACCGAACATCCACAGGTTCCCGATGCTGATCCAGCCTGCCGTCAGGGCGTAGCGCAGCGGCGTCTCCGGGAAAGCAGCGCACAGAGATACCCCAGCTCTTTGCTGTTTCCTGTACAGAGAAATAACCTTTCACAGTGACACCTCATATCATGGATATTCAGCATCAGGAGGCGAATCGGTTAGTCTCGTCAAACCATATTATAGTCCATTTTTCGCAGAAAGCAAGCATAAAAATGTAAATCCAAAAAACGATCAATATCATACTCGATCTTCAGATCCTTTTCTATCCCTGCTTAAGAACATGAACGATCTGCAAACCGTCACTTTCGAATCCTCTACATACGACCCTGCAGCGAATTGGAATGGCAGTAAAGATAAAGCAGTAAAGATAAATTGGAAGAACCAGAAAGTTCCGGTAGATATACAGCACCATTCAGGCTATGTAAAACACTTATCTCATTACCTGATCCTGACGGCCTTCTTTACCCTTTCTGCAACCAGAACCGCAAGTGCCATTTTAACGAGATCCGGGATAATAAACGGGATCACGCACCAGGAGAGCGCAGTACCGAGCCCTATCGCACCGGCATTTTTCGCGTAGGCTGCCATAAACCATGCTGTTCCGAAGGCATAGCATGCAGCAAGCCCTATCACAAGAAATATGATACGTATAACAAGACTGTCCCCGATAAATGCTTCTGTGAGCCAGTATATGATGCCCATGACTATAAAGCCGATTATATATCCGCCGGTAGTCCCCAGAAGTATCCCTATTCCGCCAGAAAAGCCCGCGAATACGGGAACTCCTACAGCACCGAGCAGTATGAATACAACTATAGCTGCAGTTCCCCGCTTTCCTCCAAGGAACATCAGCACGAAGAATACTCCGAAAGTCTGCATGGTAAACGGCACTAACGTCGGGATGCTTATCCATGAGCACACAGCAAGCAGTACCGCGCAGATCGCAATGTATACCAGATCAGTCGTCTTAAACGAAGATATCTTTTTATTATTCATCATAAAACCCCTTTTGAGTGTTTTTGCATAATTCGAACCATTGACAGTCTCCGCAGACGCTGTCAAACAGCTCTGTACTCAGGATCAGAGATCCTGCAGTATGGCTCAGGCTTTTCCATGCGTCCTTAGCATCTATGCCGGATCCGCATATTTCAAGAACAGCACAATCCATTCGCCGGACTTTTTGTTCAGACCGGCAGCAGTCTTCGATCCTGTTGGGACATACAGAGCACAGCTCATCAGGGCCGGAGACAAGCTTCACTGTTCTTCCGGGATCTCTGACAAGAGAATCCACGAGCTCTGTCATATGAGCAGTGAACATCTCATCGTAGCCATGCCCGGTGAATTTCTGTATGCACAGAAGATGGTGAGGCCTGAGTCTTATAAAACCCGTATTGCACGAACGACTTTTCATTGCATCGACCTTATCGAGACTTCACCGGATGAGAGAGTTTCTCTGCTGCCGTCTTCATATTCCACGATCAGCCGACATTCCTCATCGATATCCAGAGCCTTTGCAGGTTTTGAAGCTCCGCCTCTTATGACATTTATCCGCTTTCCGATTATGAAGCTGCGCTTTTTGTATTCTTCTGAAAAAACAGCGCGGCCCGGATCTGAACAGATGTCATAAAAGTGCCTTATAAACGAAGCCGCAAGATCGCTGCGCAGCCATCCTTTTTTCTCCTGAGCTATCGGCCCTGCGACCGAAGCGATATCCTCTGGAAAACCGCCTTCCGGTTCATAGACATTAAAGCCTATACCCATCACAGCCCAGTCGATTCCGCCGCTTTCGATGTTAAGAGAAGCCTCTGTGAGTATCCCGCAGGTTTTTTTGCCGCGCACGAATACATCATTCACCCATTTGATCTGAGGCTTTTCGTCGGTCGTCTCCTCTATCGCAAGGCACGCCGCAACAGCTGCTGCCGTGGTGATCCTTATAGACTGTTCCGCAGGAAGGGTCGGTCTCAAGAGGACGCTCATGTAAAGCCCCGTTCCCTTAGGAGAATAAAATCTTCTTCCCAGGCGTCCCTTGCCGCTGCTCTGGTGAGACGCCACAAGAACATGCCATTCAGGAAGCTCCGCTGCTCTTGATTTAAGGACATTGTTAGTGGATGTGGTATCACCTACGACCTCGAGCGATATTTGAGGTGAATGATCTCCAAGGCGCTGCTCGATGGGAAAAGCACATACAGGATCGCTCTCCTCGCTGAGCCTGTAGCCCAGCCTTGTCGAAGCTTCTATTATGTAACCGTCATCTTCGAGCTGCCTGATATTCTTCCAGATCGCAGTCCTGGAAAGCCCGAGATATTTGGCTATCTCGTTGCCGGAAATGTATTTTCCGCTGTTTCCGACCAGTAATAGTTCGAGTCTTTGTTTTGTATTCATTGTTTTGATGTTTTATTGTTCTATCATTTTATTGTTTATGCATGCATGATGCAGCCCTTTTGACTGCTATGAGCATTATAACATAAAAAAAGGCATTGTCAACTTTGATATATAGCCTTGGTTAACAATACCAAATATCTGTTTTTTGGCAAGTGTTCTGCAGTCGATCGATCTCAGGCAGTTCAGTCACTCAGTTCTTCCCGCTCCTGACCGGCCTGTTCAGCTGCATCTGCTTCCGGGCAGACTTTCTTTATATCCCGTTCACTGCCTCCCATCCCGCTGCCCTCGTTGGTGCAGAACGGAAGGATGGTCTTTCCGGAGAAATCAAAGGCTTCCAGGAAAGTAAAGACCGCCATCGGCATTGTCCCCTCAGATCCGGCTCCTGGAAGGGGGCAGCGCATATGTTCGTAAAGCAAGACCTTCTTCTTTTATCTTCACAAATGAAAGATAATGATGTAAAATGGTAGAGAGGTTTTTTTGCGGTAATCCACTGCCGCGAAAAAGCCAGGGCGTGCCTGGGGATATGAAGCCGGGAGAGATAATTTCTATGGATATCAAAGAAATCACGTTTTAAAGGAAATACTGATTAAACATCGTTAACCTGACCTGAAGCAGATCTTGCATCAGAAAGGAGGCTCCCCGACTGTGGACATTAAAGAATTATTTAAACCCTATAAGGGAAATGATGGCTACATTTTTATCAGCTACAATCATGCTGATTCTGATATTGTCTATGATATCATATCCGAGCTTCACAGCAGGGGCTACAGAATCTGGCATGATAACGGGATTCCCGGCGGTTCCAATTTTGTAGATACTCTTGCAGACAAAATCACAGACTGTAAAGTTTTCTTCAGCTTTCTGTCTTCAAAGTATATTACTTCAGATTACTGTAAATCGGAGCTTCATTACGCGTTCTCAGAGAGGAAACCGGTGATTCCGATTAAATTGGATCCGGTAGAGCTCCCTCCGGGGATCAAGTTCCGTTTTGCCGCTATCAACTATATCACCATGTACAAGTTCGACTCGGTAATAGAGATGGTGGACGCAATCTGTGATCTTGATGAGGAAATCCTTGCACCCTGCTATGATCCCTCACTGGACCAGAGACTTGCCGGAGTAACAGATGGTGAGCGGAAAGCTGATTCCGGTTTGAAGGCAGAAGGATCCGGAGAAAATGTGGACGATGCCGGGACGAAAAAAGATCCCGTCGGGACTCCATCCCCGCCGCCTCCGTCAGTGTGGAAAAAATACGGTTTGGTAATCGGAATTGCTATCGCTGCGGTAGTGATTCTGGGTGCTGTAATGGTACTGCGCCCCGGAAAAGAGAAGCCTGACGCGTCTTCCCAGACATCACAGCAGCAAGAAGCTGTCGCTTCGACATCCTCCGGCGAAGCTTCTTCCGAGAACAATACGGCCGCAGTATCCTCAAATGAGAATCCAGCCGCTATATCCTCTGATGAGAATGCAGCTGCAGAAAATTCTGAAGGAAGTACGACAGCTGCATCCTTCTATGAAAATGCAGCGGATGTGTCCGATGGTAATGCATCCGATGCATCTTCTGATGTAAATGTAACGGATACTGCCGAAGAAATCATAGTCCATGTTACAGCGGCAGATCCGGAAAAACTCATATCTTCAGGAAAGAAATCTGTCGATTACCTGAAGGAACGCCTGCATGGCGGCATTCCTCTTTCGGTATATGATCCCAGGGGGAATGATGAGGCCGAAGCTGACCTTGTCTATGATAATGCGATGGCGGCTTTAGCCCTGCTGGCGGAAAGTTCCAACCGGAACAGCAGCACTACCAGTGCCGGAAAGCTTCTGGATCCTCTGGTCGAAATGGCAAAGGACAGCTCCGGGTTCCGGACCAGGGACATTGCAGCTCTTTCAATCGCCCTGCTCCGGGCAGACAGGTTTAAACCTTCCATCACCTATGCGCGCACGGCGCAGTCTATCCTGGATCAGGTGACAGAGAATTGTAAATCCGAAGATGGCGGTTTCTGTTCAGGCATTGCTTCGGAAGACCGTTACACAGCAGACAATATTCTGCTGTATTCCGCCTTTCAGATGATGTTTGAAAAAACAAAAAGCCCATCTTACAAGGATGCTATGGATGCCGCAGAAGCCTTTGTAAAATCCATGCGTTCAGAAGACTCTTCTTATTTCCTTACCGGAGTCTTTAAGGACACATCTATGGATTCACAGGTAGTATCCTGCGAGGTGCAGGCTCTGGCCGCGCTCGTGATGAATGACCAGTCCGGAATAGAAAAAGTCTCCGGTCTCCGACGGGAAAACGGATGTTTTTCACCAGATTCCGATATGTCAGTCGGCGTGATGGAATGTACAGCAATGATGGCTTGCGCTTATCAAAAGACGGGTATGGAGGATCTTGCAGCCGAATCGATCTCCGCAGTGTATGCGTACCAGCTGGACAACGGCAGTATCCCCGAGGCAGATATCGCTTCCATAGCTGATGCTCCGGGAAAAACCTATACAAATGTATCCAGGACCTCAGCTGCAGCATGGTATGCAATTGCCGCTCTCAGATATGATCCATTTAATTATGTGAGCATTCCGGACTGATACAGCCGGACAAAAAGGACAATAAGTACAACATAAAACAAAGAGAAGGAGTAATCAATATGCGGAAAGGATTAAAAAAGCAATTTACAGCAGCGGTTCTGGCAGTTTTTACTGCCGGTATGCTGGCATCTTCCGCTTTTGCCGGTGAGGATCGAACAAGCCAGAAGGATATGGCCGTTGAATACCTGAAATCCGCCATCGCCGACAAATGCCCGATGGTCACCTATGAGACGGAAGATCCTCTGATTTCTTCGGCTTCGTATACGTACGAAAATGCCATCGCCGCCATTGCTCTTATGTCCGAAGGGGATTATGAAACTGCCGGGCTGATTCTTGACGCCCTCACAGCCGGCATGGAAAAAGACAAGGTGTACTCCGACCGGTTCCGTAATGCCTACATGGCAGGCAAAGCTTCTGATTTGCCCGGGTACTGGAATGATGAAGCCAAAAAGTGGTTCCAGGACGAATATCAGGTGGGCACAGGAACAAAAAGCAGCTGCGCAGCAGCTGTCGCCCTAATGATTGGTTATAAGGAAACACAAAAAGATGAATACCTGAATGCAGCCGCTTCAGGAGTCAGCTGGGTGATCAATAACTGCGCGGATGATACGCCGGGCTTTACCTCAGGGTACACCGGGTGGCCACAAGAAAACGTTTCTACAACTTTTACGTACAAATCCACTGCAGATAATATCTGGATGTATGCTGCCGCAAGCATGCTGGGAGCAGCCACAGGGTGGGAAATCTATACAGATGCGGCTTCCTCCGCCCGGGAATTTGTTACCGAGAGCATGTATTCCGCAGGAGACAGCAGATTTTTCCAGGGTACGGAGGAAGACGGTGAGACACCTGTCACCAATCTGATTTGCGCTGATATCCAGGCACTGACGGCGCTCTGCTTTGGTGATGAATCCGGTCTGGACAATATGGACAGCTGCCTTACATCAGAAGGCGGATATTCTTACGATAATTCCAACACAGATGGCTTCTGGCTGGAAGGAACAGCTATCGCGGCACTTGCTCTTTCGGAAACAGATGATCCGGAGACCTCTGAACAGGCTCTTGCCGCTATGGATGCGCTCCAATTGTCCTCCGGCGCCTTCCCACAGGCCAGCATCCCCACTCTCGCAACAGGAGAGAAGGACACCGAAATCTACAACTGGCCTTCTACCGGCGTCTGCGGATGGTACATCCTTGCAGTAAACGGTTACAATCCATTGTTAACTATTCAATGAATGACACCTGACCACATAGTGTCTTAAAAAAACCGATGAAAAAGCCCGGAATTTTGCATTTCTGCTTGCATAATTCCGGGCTTTAACCTAGACTACGGATGACGATTCATTACTGATCCAGGCTCTCATACATGATGTCTGTCTCTCCTACTTCATTCAGAAGAGTTTCCCCATCCAGAGTGACTTCATATGAGCAGTCTGAGTATTCACAATTTTCTGCTCTGCCAAACAAGGCACCCGGTGTAACTGCACCAATGATCTCTGCCTTAACGTCACAGTCATAAGCATTCCAGGTGGTCTCCTCACCAAAGAAATACAAATTAGTTCCAATCAGACCTCCAACATGAGTAGCACCATTCGCATTGATGACAGCTTCCACTTCACAGTTATGGATGAGGGACGGGTATTCTGTCACTTCTACTCCTGTCTTTTCCATCATCAGCGCAGCATCAGAATGGGTTCCCGCGTATCCGCATAAGCCTCCAATTGCATGGCCGCCGTTTTTTGTAGTGATTTCTACATGAACTTTGTTTCCTTTCACTTCACTCATCATCTCCAGGCAGCCGGCTATGCCGCCGATACCGACCGGTTCATTTCCTTCAGCGATAATCATTCCGGATGCCGTACAGTCACTCACCGTGCCGCCGAAAGCACCACCTGCCACCAGGCCGCCGCACTCCGCAACGTCACACTGTTTTATGCCATCAGTGAATTCATTATCCCCCAGTACAGTAACTGTACAGTCCTCCACTACACAGTCTGTAACAGTTCCGCCGCTTCCTCCGGCAATAATGCCTGTACAATTCAGACTGGCCGCTTCGCTTGCTTTCACTGTACACCCGGTCACGGTTCCACCCATATTGTAGCCTACAATAATTCCTGCCGCCTGATCATCTCCAGGCACCAGGCCTGTGCATGTCACGCTGCAGCCTTCCATATTCAGATTCCTGATCTCCCCTGCGCTCACACCGAAGAGTCCGGCTCCAATCAGTGGTCCTTCACTGCTGAATTCCAGGCCGGTGACTGTATGGCCTCCTCCATCGAATACGCCCATAAACATCGTTGAATAGGATTCCGGATCACTAAGGTTCCCGATCGGCTCCCATTCTGCGCCGGTGAGATCAATATCATCTGTCAGAATATAATGGGCTCCCAGGTCTTCACGGACAAGGTTTAACTGGTCCGCATCTGCAATCTGCCACGGATCTTCCTCTGTTCCGGATCCTCCTGCAAATGCAGTTTCTTCCGTTTGCATTTCTGCCAGATTCTCTTCACAGAAAAGAGTGATGACATTTTCTATCATCTCTTCATCAGCATCTACAGGGAATCCTGCTGCCAGCCAGTAAGCGTACGGTCCTTCGTTATACTGTGAAAGGGCATCAACGTCACTTCCATATCGGAACTCCAGATGATATGTTGCAGCGGGTGTGTCAGGCATCATATAGAAGTATTTGAATTCACCTGCATCCTCGTCTTCCGTTTCATACAGAAAGCCTTCCATCAGTCCCGCCAGGGAAAGTCCGTCAACGAACCTGTACTCATGGGAAAAGAGCTGGTCTCCATTTTCATCAGTCCCACTGATTATATTTCCGTCAAATGTGATGGCGGACGGGCCATTGATAAACAGGCAGTCAAACTGTGCCCCTTCGGATCCATCGCCGAAAGCGTCTATTGCTTCCTGGCCGTAAACAGTTCCGTTGCAGGCAGCTTTCAGCATTTCTGCCACCTCGGGGGCAGCCTCTTCACCAACGACAGCTATACATGGATCAAGCCACAGCTGGTCATACTGAGGATCCGTTATGATCGGGAACAGCGGTTCATACGTGCCTTTTATCTCTTCCAGCAATTCTATGGCTTTTGCGCTATCGTCCTCAACGGAAGCATTTTCTCCCGACTCTGTGCTTTCAGCCTCTGCAAATGCGCTCATCGACGATCCGCCTATAGCCATCACAGCAGCCAAAGCAAATACGGACAATTTTTTCAGGATATGGTTCTTCATAGTTTTCATTCCCCTTTCTTTATGTCATCAGAAGGCCCGGCTCCCCGATCCTGCTTTTCATGTCTGCGCAAGATTTGCAGAACACCTTCGCTTAACATCCATATTTCCGGCAGGTATTTGAATACTGCCGTTCCATACATTCGTTTCCGCCCAGAATCAGAACGCTCATAAACCCCCCGGATTACCGAAAAATTAGTTATGTCTAACCTATGATCTTTTTAAAACCGCCGCATTTCGCAGCGACGGTTAGTTCTATCTAATATATTATACGGATTCATTTTGTTTGTCAAGAGAAAAATGATCAATTCACTTCTTCTAACTGGGAAAAGCATATACACTCTCCTCAGCATATTCATAATCACCATTTTTCCGTCTTCGCCCCGGTCGTATCCGATGAAATGGGAATATCCAGTTCTTCTTGCTGATTTGCCCGATGCTCTTTTGTGCGTTTGTCAGGAAAACCATGCCCCACACCATAACCAGGACAACAGCGGTACGTATAGCTGAATTCACGCCATCAATGCCGACTTTAGCAAGGATCGTTGTTAAGGCAGCGAAAACAGAGGACAGGATTGCGAATAACATTCACATTTTTCTCAACATCTTCCCAAATCGGAAAAATCACTCTTTTCCAGTCACTATCCGATAAAACTTGACCATAAGTGGAATGTATGAAGCGAAGAACATAACCAGGGCACCAGCTAATACAGGCTTTTGTGCTCTTTCTTTATCTGCATTCCTATGATCATTCCCAGGGAAATCAAACAAAATTTCAGCACAGCGATGGTCTTCCAGTCACTTGTCTCAACATAATGGTTTGCGGCATCAAATAGTTGTTTCATCATCTTCCTCCTGCTATTGCTGTCAAATAGCACTGCCAGACTTATACAGAGACAATTTTCATTTCATTTTGCGTACTGTTTATAGCACCATTTTGCAATGTCTGCGATCAGCTCCTCTGGCAGTGGTTTACTGTAGGAGAGCCGGATCGTGCCCTTGCTCACATCGAAATCTACCAGTTTGTCAGCAAATACTGTTGTTGCCTCCCCGCCCGGATACAATCCCAGATGCTTTTTCGATGCTGCAAAGTGTATGATGTTTCTTCCCTTCCAGAATGTCGGCATACTCCAGGAAATCTTCTCCTCCGCCTCAGGAATAGCAGTGCGGAGAATCTGACGTACTTCATTCAGATACGGTCTTACTTTTTCCTCCTGCTCCTCAATATACTGGTCTATGGTTTCAATCTTCCCACAGAAATGTGACTGGCCCTCTCTGCTAAAACCCCGACCGCATTTTGGACATTTCCACATATCACCCTAATTCCTCTCTGTAATAACGACATGGATCATATCTCCATCGCTCTTGTCCAGTTCTTTGCGAATTGCCTTTAACACACCAATGATATAGCAGACTGAGCCATCCTCATTCTTCAGGCCCATATTTACAATACTCCCATCATATGGGATACCGTCAAACTCTGCGTGAACTTTCACACGTCCTTTTCCAAATTCATGTCGGATATCCCAGGGAAAACCCACATAAGCCCCGCCGCTATCTGTAGTCTCATGAAGAACCGCATCGTACTCATATTTCATCTCAACACCTTCTCTATTGCTTTACACTTCGCCAGTTCATCGACCAGCTTGTCCAGCTGACGCATCTTCTTAGTCAGAGGATCAGCGATCTCCTCTGCCTTCACGCCGCAGATAGAGCCTTTGATCATGTCAGCTCCAGGATTCCGGAATGGAGCAGAAGACAGGAATTCACCATAAGTTACATCCCCGGCAGCTTCAATATCCGGATACCCTGTCAGCCATATGATAACCTAATCCGCTTCGCACTTTGTCCAGCCCTTCCGTTCCGCTTTCTGGACAAGGCAGGAGTACACCTTTGTATACGGCTTATCGAACACGCTTTGTCTGGGCATTTTCATCACCTCGAACAACTGGAAATTGGTTTCACTGTACCCGGTTGCTTATATTTCCATCTCTTTCAGGATATCAACCGCGGATTCTACCATTCTCGGACAAATACCATTAAAAAGACCTTTCTCTCGAGCATAGAGCATCCCTTCTTCGGAGGATATGTCACAGTCAAGCAGATCCCTACAGACATATGAGGCATTCTTTTCTTTGAATCTGTCCATAAACTCGGCAGCCTTGGGGTAAGCAATTGCTTTATAGTCGGTGCCTTCTCCGTATTTCAATCCGATCACCATGATCGCACCGGATACAGCGCCGCACACTTCACCTTTTCTCACACCCCCGCTGAAACATGCTGCCACTTTCATAGCCTGGTCTACCGTCAGTCCATACTCCTCCGCGTATGCTCCAAGAACTGCCTGCGAGCAGTTGAATTTTTCATAGAATATCTTCATTGCCTTTTCTTTGTGTGTCATAGATCTTCACTCCACTTACTGTAGTTTTTTCTGCATCCATAACAGATCATACCGCCTGTCAAATTTCTTACCTATATGCCTCATCCCGGCACAGTGAAATTCTGACTTTAGTCTTTCTTTACCTTTTTTATTGTTGAGTATACTAAAATCGGAAGTGTAACCAGATCTACTATACCCAATAACCGAACAAGCATATCCGGCAAATCTATTCCTACAATATTTGCACCTGCTAAAATAATTGTTGCAATTCCAATTGCGATTAAGCTTATACTCCACATTAAATCACTTTTCTTTTTCATATAATCCTTCGTAAATCCCAATATATCGATCTATCAAGTATCTCCTCACAATCAGGAACCCGTAAAAGAACCAGATATAGAAATACCACAAAACCAATGTAATAGCAGGATAATCAACATCTATAAACTTCATGACTACTGCAATAATGATAATGATCAGGGAAAACAGATGTAACCATATTGTCTTTTCTTTTCTGTCCGTTATCAAATGGCAGATGGTCGCCGGCATAAAAGAATAATCCATACAGATTACCAGTATCCCAACCCAATCATACCATTTCTGAGTCATTCCCTCATAGAACACTCCTGCAATAGCAAGTGTGGTCGCAGTAAAAACCACAATGTCAATAACCTTGGTAACCCTACGTAGTTTTTCCACAAATATTTCATCTCCTCCGATAGTTGATTGCCTAAAAGATAATCTGCTCTATAAGCCGGATTTTATTATCATTTGTAACAAAATATTCTAATAAAAAATCAATACAATTCCAACTATTGTCAGGATAACGCCTTGAACTCTGGATAATATCATGTAATAATTTGACGGTTCGGAATCACTATTGCTTTTCCAACTTTGTGTAATCTCATAAACCAGCTTAGGTGCTGCCACCAGGAGTATTCCTGCAATTAAAATCACAATCGCAAATACAATCATGGTTCTCCTTCCTTCTTCACATAGATCAGCTGAACACCAAAAACAAGATCATCCATCATGGCAAGGAATTTCTTATTGATGATTTACAACTTTTTCTTCTTCCAGGAAGATTTTTACTGCCCCAATCCATTGGGATGGTTCAAAACTGAGAAGCTCTGCATGTGCATATCCGTCAAAACACCTTATCTGTGTCTGAGGATTTATTTCCTTCATCTTGATTGCAGCCTTCTTTGATACTGATTCATTTCCTTTTGTACCATGCATGAACAGTATTCTGCATGAATCATCATACTTCTTGAATTGAAAGGCAGAAAATACACTGCTTAGTATGTTTTTGATTGACTGCTCATCCATATAATCGGCAAGGCTTAGGAAGTCTTCCAGGTATCTTTCCGGAAGGAAATCTTTTTTAAAGCTCTCAATAATTTTTGGATCTCGTTTTTGAGATTTTCGTATGATGCTTATATAGGTTTTAGCCATAAATAATATCAATACTTTAGGCATGGGAAGAAGCGGTGCTCCATCAAGAACCAGGTGTTCTGCAGTTATCCCCTGCATTCCAGCCAATGTCGCGGCAATTCGTCCTCCCATCGACAATCCGCAGATCATAAAAAGCCTCTCTTTATGATTCTCTGTCAGATAATCATGAATTTTCTGCGCCTCGTCTTCAACCGATATAAAACTGCTTGATTCTCCCTGTGTATGAGCATCCAGTTCAGGAATAACAATATAATATTCTTCCGAAAATTCTTCCGAAACATTCTGCCAGATTTGCCACGGATTCAGCATTCCGTGTATCAGCACTATCGTTTTTCCGGACTCATTCCCAAATGTGTGAAATCTCATGGCTTGTCTCCTTATAACCTGTGTAAACAATTATTGAACCGAAGGAAATCCACTATTTTCTCAGTTTATAGGCTTCACTGCAAACTGGTATTTGTAGTATTTATCTATACGGCACTGAATCCTCTCCTTCTTCAGACGTGTGTCACAATATCATATGCCAAATCACTCATCCAATGCGGTAAGATTGCTCCGTACAGGCTGTTTGTTTTGATCCGTATGTAGGAAAGCCAAAGTCCAGTAATAAAAAGGTCCGATACGCGATCCACATTCGTAATAAATTCCACAAATGACATCTGGTATGCCACCATGCGGTAGGGAAAATGCATCAGTATAAAAAGAAGCGCCACTATCAGCATATCCACATACACGTTTTTCACCAATCCATACAACCGGGTGAGAATATAGCCTCTGAAAATCAGTTCTTCGCTTAAAGCCACAAAAAGGTAAAAAAGAATATCAATCAAGATCCTGTCAGCGGAGACAAAACTCTTTCCGGCAAACCAGATATTGGAAAGGCCGTTTAAAAAGAATAGCAGTGTTCCAACAGCACAACCGATAATCAGGGTAAGTTTTATGTTACCACCCTTTAGGCCCACCGTTTCCAACCCTTCTTTTTGGTGTCGCATCAGGATGAGCACAATGCCTATACAAATGCCATTAAATAGGATTCCAACCCATCTTTGGCCGGCAACATCCGTTTTTAAAGCCACCACACCACAAAGCGCATACAGCACGAAAACAGAAGCAAATACGCCTATGGCTCGGATGGCATCCATCGATTTATAGGCCTCTACGGATTTTATGTAATCTTCCGGTACGCTGAATATCTTTTTTAGTATTTTCATAATCCGATTCATCTCTCTACAAACCTGATTTGTCGTTCATTTTTTGTATTTTCTGTAAATTCTCCCGTAAACAATTGGAAGAGCAGGGACTCCAAGGATGCAGCCTACAATCAGGGTGATTCCACCGATTTTCATATTCAGACTTCCGAAAATCGTACTAATCCATAGTATCGCCGAAAAAACAATCCACATAATTCCATTCGCTTTGTTATATGCAGATATATCTGATATCTCTGATTCCTCAACTGTACTTCCTGACCAGAACCACATTGGCTTTTTCCTTTTCCAGGCATAAACTCCAAGGCCAGTAAACAGCAGACTTACCGGCACCATTATTATCAGCCATATAATGTTTTCCATAACCATTAACTCTCCAACAGATCCCGCTTTGCTTATTTCGTTTCTTGCTTACCTATCTGAACAGAAGACACAACCGCATATACAATCGCTCCGGAAATAAGCAGTATCTCAAATAGCAGAATTCTGTCATCTTGAAGTACAAGAGACAGACCAATAACGATAAACACAACACTCAGAATACCGAATATAATAGCGGATTGCCTGTAATATGGTTTCTTGTTCATTTTTTCTCGTTGTTCTTTTGATGCATAGAGATAGGCATTGTTCATCAAGAAACCTTTCTCCATATAATGCCTGATTCCCAAGACCATCAAGAACCCTGAAAACCCAAAAATTACAATTGCCACAATAGATTTACCAGTACTCATAACCTTTTCACCATCATATACTCATTCACAAAGGTACCGTCTTTCATTCTAATAGCGTCAGGCTTTACTCCCGTAATACGAAATCCCATTTTCTCATAAAGACTCCTTGCCCTGCTGTTTCCTTCAATGAAGTCAAGCTCGATCTGACGGACTCCGTCTCTTTCCCTTGCGATCTGAATCAGTTCTTCGAACATTTTTGTCCCGATTCCAAAGCCCCAGTATTCCTGCAAAAGGGCAATCGCTGCGGAAGCCCTGTGGCGGTCTTTCAGCCCGGTACGAAAAGAAATCATACAGTTCCCGGCAAACCTGCCTTCTACAAGACAGGCAATCATGATCCTGTCCGGATTGTTGTATGCTTCGTTGATGAAAGACTTCTCCTGTTCAAGAGTGAAATCTGCAAACTCCTCCGGGTATTTCATCAGAAAATCCGTCTCTCCGGAAGCTTTGATGATAAATTGAAGCATTTGTTCCGCATCCTCTTCACAAGGACTCCGGAGCAGCGCATCACGGCCATCCTTCAGTTTAAACTCGGTTTCCCTATAATCCATACCTTTTACCTCCACACAAGTTTTATCATACTCGTTATTCAGAACTTTTTCTATCCCAAAACGAAAAAAAAGCGTCCCACCTCAGAAGTAGTGAAGCGCCGTGCTCTTATATCACGCTTTGATCTCCGTCCCGCAATCAGCAGGAAACGGATGTCGTCTTTCCCATAAATCGCAGCTTTCTCCACAAGGCTCCCCCAGAGTGCTTCGTCAAACTCCGTCACCACATCCGGCATCTTTTCCGGCTCAAGGATGTGAAGGAAATCCTTA
Organism: Blautia sp.; assembly: GCA_017475035.1. Classification (GTDB taxonomy): domain Bacteria; phylum Bacillota; class Clostridia; order Lachnospirales; family Lachnospiraceae; genus Blautia_A. The sequence continues at coordinate 3,793 of JAFVGK010000036.1, read as the reverse complement.
ATAAATATAAAACTGAGCCACAGCGGGGGGGCCTCCTCACTATGGCTCAGTTTATGTTCCGGCCAATTTATACTCGGTAACGGAAATGTCTGCCGATCTGCCCAACGTATAACGAGTGAACGCGCTCCCTTTTCAATCCGAAAGCGGCAGTTAAATGCGTTCACGAGTATAGCTTTCAATAATTGCTTTCGCCATCTCGAATAGCTGAGATTTGGACACATGGTTCATATCCCGCGTGGTAAAAGGAAAGATATCCACCGGCCGTTACCTGTTCACAAAAATGCAGTCAAGAACATATCAATGTTTTCTGAGTGCCTGGCCACTGAAACTTCTCAAACACGCCGGCCATTGCCATTATGAACGGTATTGCATCCAGGAGCACATGCTGTATATAAGATGTCAGAATATTCTTTGACTTAATATAATTGTAAAAACAGAAGAAAGTGGCAATCCCCTGATTTATCAGAATCTGACTCCAATTAAAATCATATGCGGTAGCATGAGCAGCGGCAAAGACAAAAAGCATAACCACTGTACCGACTACAACGGACAGCATACGCTTTTTTGTCAGTTTATATATTAAGATTAAAACAATAAGGAAGGTCAGCAGTTTATATAATTCTTCTCCAAACAGCTGGACTAATATCAGCCCCCAAAAAGTGGCATTCATGTCGGCATCTATGATGGAATTGGCTGTTGGCTCTGCATGAAGAAATACATTGCGGGCGAAAGTGATTCCTATAACAAATATAAACTGAAGAATAAGTGTTATAATGATACGCACGAAGTCCATTGCCTTAAATTTTTTGACAATCAAAGACATTTTACCACGTGCTGCAATTAAAAAGACAGCGAGTGGAAGTGCGCAGAATATAATAGGTCCTGAATAGCCTGGATACTCAATTTCTATAAATGTGGAAATCGTCATCCATATTACAACCGCCGTAAAAAGCAGTATTCCCCATGGCTCAATTATGGGATTATCATTGTAAAACGGAAAATCCGGATTTATTACTTTGGTTTTATTTTCCTCTGAAATCATGTTGTCCTCCTGATAATGCGAAAGATTTTCTGACTGCTGCTATTTTTCGTGGCAGCTGACCTATAGTTTCATTCCTGCCCCTCCTCACTTTCAGTTGACAGTTGTTCCGTCTGCGCAGTATCACTACTGTCTGTTTCTGTATTATCTTTATCAATAACAGCGCCTAATGCCACAGAAAGTATATTCGATACTACAGTAATCATTGCTGCAATCTGCTGTGCTTTTATGACTGACAATGCGTTGTTTATGAACGCATTGTTTATCATTGCATTTTCTGCGCCATAACTATCAGCAACAAGAAGTTCGGCAAACAACAACCGCAGCTTTTTACCTTCTGAGTTATCACCGAACCCCTTACAGTCCTTCAGGAATTCATAGGTTTCAAGAATTTCATTGATAATCTGCTCCTGTTCTTCATCAGCGCCTGTCAGTAGTCCAAGTGATGAAAAAACATATCCGTCTTCAATTGCCGCCTTATTTTGTTGTAACAAATCATAAAGCTTTATGACCTTATCACATTTTTCCTTAAAGTCTCCCTCTGTCAGCGCAACAATCTCACTGAGCCGCTGGATTGAATCAGAACCGGCCCTGACTTTGCAGGTTCTTTTCAGATAATCCAGGCATTCATTGATATCGCTGAGGATCAGATCAACCGGTCTGTCAGACATTGCAAGGAGTATCACATAGGATATATCCGCAGAGTCTGTAAGGATCGGATGCAGCTTTTCCATCTGTTTCATGATTTCGTTATGCTTTTCAATGATTCTGTCTGCATCACCTTGCCTGCCATACTCGCAAATCAGCATTGCTGCAAGAACCATATATGAGTTATCCTTGAAATGCCCCTTATGCAGCTCTTTGTATACTGCTTTGACATCCACGATATATCGTTCCGCATCATCTGAAAGTGACATTTCACTGAGTAAAACTAATTTTACTGCTTCCCGGTACTCGGAGAAAAAGCCAGTATGCCTGTTGAGAATGCGGCGGCATTCTTCCAGCTTTTCAATATCCGCTTCTCTGTCTGCACTGGTAAACATCAGTGCTGCGGCTATGCTCATCTCATTCTTTTGAAGCACGAACTTTTTTGAAATGGCAGCACGATTCCGTTCAAAAAGATCGCATTTATTTCTTAAAGTCTCAGTCATATGATCCTCCCTCTGCAACAAAAGCGCACCCTGCAGGACGCGGTCATCTCACAGAGTATACTTGATTAACATGTGTGATTCTTAAAGCAGACACCGGGAAACTGTCCCCCCCGTATCACCGTTGGGATAACTGCGAAAAAACATAAGCGGCATAGGCAGAATGGATAGCCTCCTGGTTTTTGCGGCTCAAAAGGATCTCCCTTCCATCTTTCAGGATACAGGATCGTGTGCCGAGCTGCCGTATAAACTCCACATTGACGACCAGCCCTCTGGAGATCGGCAGAAACGAATTTCCGAGAGTTTCCTGGATCTCTGACTGGGTCATGCGGGCTTTCATGATCGTCCCGTCCGTCAGGTGCAGATCATAGTAATGCGCGTTGCTCTGCGCGTACTGTATCTCATCCGCAAAAATCATCTGCTGTATCCCGGAAGAACTGAAGATGTGTACTCTCCTTCGGGAGTGCTGCCGTTCCTCCAGCCTGTGCAGGCATTCTATCAGGGCCGCATCTGTCAGCGGCTTGATGACATAGTGCAGCGCCTTGACGGAAAATGCTTCGACAGCGTAGTCGTTACTGTCCGTCAAAAACACCACCGATGTCTCCGGAGCAATCCGGGCAAGCGTCCGGGCAACCTCCATACCGCTCTGCTCCGGCATGATGATGTCCAGAAACAAGAGGTCATAGCGGACGCCGTCTGAGATGGCGGTAAGGAGGCCTTCCACCTCATTATAGGCGTCCAGGGCATGGCCCGGAGCGGTGCGGCGGAATACTTCCTGCATATACCGAATGTCAACCTTGTTGTCATCACATATCGCAAAGCGCATTGCTACACCCCTCTCACAGGCAGCATCAGCCGGGTAATAAAGCTGTGATTGTCCCTGTCAAAAGAAAACCAGACATGCCCCCCATTTTTTTTTGTGATCCTCTCCATGCTACGAAGTCCATAGCCTCCTCCATGCGTGCTCAGAAAAGCGTCAGCGGGGAGCCAGTTTCTCCCCCCGGCGCTGCTGTTTTGCCGGAAGGCTTTGGCATATGAGACGGAAAGACAGGGGTTCTCAATCTGAACCGCAAACTGATCATTGATCGTATCCGCTGTAAATTGAATCTTCGGGCGCGGTTCGGGGAAGGCCTGCGCATACTCCACCGTCGCACAGACGGCATTGTCAAGGGCGCTGCCCAGAAGGATGGTCAGTTCCGTGTCGGAAAACGGAAGCTGGTCACAGACGGCACGAACAGAAATGGCGGTTCCCTGCGCTTCCGCCAGGCTGGTATAGTATCCAAGCAGGCCGTTGATGCAAGGATTTGAACAGAAGATGTTGTCCGATACAGTGATATATTCTATGCTCTCATCAATAAATTTCAGCAGGTTTTCCGTTGTTTCTTCCCTGGCCAGAACCGATATATTGCGCAGAAGCTGCCGGGTATCATGCAGCGCCCGTTTCTGCTGCCGGATATTCTCTTCGATATGATTGTAGTTCTGCCGCATCAGGGCGAGCTCCACCGTCTTCTCCGCGCTCCTGGCCTTAAATACAGAGAGGTTGATGGTGCAGTAGAACGTGAAGATCAGCAGGACGGATAGAAACAGGGAAAAGGGTATATAGTAC
>JAFVGK010000007.1 GCA_017475035.1 Blautia sp. | reverse complement strand
TCGACAAGCATTTTTTCAAGTCGCGTATCCCAGAAAACCGATGTTCCTTTCGGACTTTCCGTCGGAAGCTTTATGATCACCACCATATCTTCATTCATGTAGCGGAACAGTTCATCCGCATCGGGTTTAAGAAGAACTGAACCCTTATGTTTTTCCCAGAGAGTATTAAAAACATCCGCTTCCAGTTCACCTTCCACAGATACAAACACAATATTATGGGCTATTTGATGGTTAACGAACTCGTTCAGCTGTACCAGTTCAAATATACGGAAATCCAAGTATGGGTGAGCATTAATGATTTCGTCTGCTACTGAGATGGCAAACCCAGAATGGGGAAATTGGTACGTTCTCAGAGAATCTGAGACACAGTATCTGTTACGCCCGATCCTGGCAATCTCACCCGCAGCTAACATCTTCGTGATCATATGGTTCGTGATACTCCCTGATGTGCGATAGCCGCATTCTTCCATCACAGCCTGCAGATCAGACCTCGTGAATGAGTTCTTACTCCCAATCGTGTCCAGAATGGCTGATGTATCGGTCATGCTTCCCCGCCTTTCCGATATTTCGGCAGTATTCTGAATTTACTGCCGTTTTATCTATACAGATTATATATCTTTTGGAAAGCAGAGTCAATGGAAATTTTGGCAGTAAATTCGATTTAGTGCCGTTTTGCCCAAAATACTGGTGACCAAACTAAATGTGGGACAGTTTTCCGGGGAAAAACAAAAGCATTCAACATCTATATAATTCCTGTGGAACGGTCGAACAATGATATTGACATAAATGCAAATATAGTATATAATACATTATAGAAGCACGGCGCTTGTTCCACGCCAATGAGCTTCAGAATTGCTGCCGGAGTGATCGGCATGCTGCATCAAAGATCATGTGCTTTTGTGTGTTATGTGCATGAATCTGATTCATTTTCCTCCTCAAAATCGTTACGGGAAAACCGTTGGGTGAACAGCACCTGACGGTTTTTTCATGGGCGAAAAAGGGAGAAGATTGGTTGACAAGAATTGACAGAAAATATAAAATGATATATAATATATTCTATCATATTACGAGGGATAAAGCAGAATGAGATATCGTTTAGTGGGAAAACTGTCTTTTCGAGATGAGTCGGCTGAGAAAATCTATGATGCTGAAGTTCGCACTGTTTCAGGTGCAATCAGAGAGGCCTTGCTTCAAGCACTGAAAATTGAAATAACAGATCCGGAACCGTTTGACGGCCGCAAGATGCGTCATTTCACATTGTTTGTGGTTTCCGAAAAGGGAGAAAAGATTGTTCTGACTGTATATGGGGAAGGACAATGCTGGTCAGATTGCATTCTTGACGCATATCTACGTGTTTGCGGCTGGCAAGGCCAGGAGGCGGAAATACCGGAAGAGCTTCTCCAGAAAGATGTATCGCGACATAAGGAAAGAAAAGGAAAAGGAAGAGAATTATAGGAAAGCAACTGTTATGCATCCGGAGAAAAAGAATAGCGGCGTCTTGGTTTGGACGCCGCTCTATTATCAGAGATACGGAAAATTGCTTACTCAGATACAGGATTGTTAGAGAATTTCGGGTTTTCACTCAGAAAGTGAATCAGTTCAGTGACCATCTTTCTACCATCCGCATTCAATCCTGATTGAAATCCTGTATATCCGTCCGAGAAGGTGGACATGACATCCTCAATTCCCAGAATATCACAAAGATTTAAAAACTGTATGGCGTTGGGAACGACCTTATTTGTCTCCCACTTGCTGACACCCTGATTTGTCACGGATATTCCACGCTCTTCCAACAACGCTGCGACTTCACTTTGAAGTAAGTTTTTTTCTTTGCGCAGTTTGGTGAATGTTTCCCCAAGATTTTTGAATTTCTCCATTGGATCACGCCTTTCAAAATTATGCTTTTAGGGATTATAACACGATCAAGATAATCTATCAATAAAAATCGCTTAATTAGATAATTCGGTTTATTTAATGCAAAAATACAAGAGATTTCGTGATATATGCCGTTTATAATTACTGCGATTTCGTGATAAAGCATGGCTGCAGAGTTAGAGATTTCGTGATGGAGGGGTTTGCCATGACAGAAAAACCGGTTCTCCGGCGGAAGTATTACAGCAAGATCCTTGATTGGAAACGCGACTATGCTCCCGGCTATGCTCTTTTCATAAAAGGAGCTCGGCGCGTAGGAAAAACAACGATTGCAGAGGAATTTGGCGCCAGAGAGTACCATTCCTTTATAATGTGAGAGACGCAACGGCTATTCGTTCCGATTTGTGTTGAAATCAAACCTCCCCCACCTATAAAGGCCGAGGAATTCTTGCCGTAATTTCAATGAAGGGCTGAAAATTGACTTTTTATAAAACTGAATATATAATGATGGCAAACAGTTGGAATTAGTTTACGATGCTTATTCTGCCTCGCAAACTGGCCAATTGCATACAAAGCTATTCTTTTTAACGAGTCTGAGACATCCAAGGTGATGCGCCCAGGCTCTTTTTTTGTATTCTTAAAGAAATGGAGGGAGAAAAGTTTGATAGTTTTGCCAACAAAGCTGAAAAATGCGGTGATACGAGTATGTTCTCCGCCGCAGAGAGAGAATCTGGAGTTTCTTTTACGAACAATCACCGTGAACGGAGACAAACGCGGATGCTCCGGATTTATCAGAAATCCAGCGAATAATGCGGTTGTGTACGTTAACACAGAACGGCCAGTTTATTGCGCACTGGAGAATTATATGTACCGTTATGCAGATGCGGTCTATGACTATCGGGGATATCGCAATCGCTGGGCGGATACATTGGATGAATTGGCGCAAGGAATAGCAGA
>JAFVGK010000035.1 GCA_017475035.1 Blautia sp. | reverse complement strand
TCATCAAGGAGCTGAACGTCGGTGATGAGATACAGGTCGTGAATCCGACCGGACAGGCAGCAGATGCGACCAGCTTCACAAAGCTTCAGCAGAGACTGATCGGCGCCGGCCAGGGCATCAGTTATGAGGCAACAAGCCGCGATATGTCTGAAGCGACATATTCCAGCGCACGCCAGGGCATGATTGAGGATGATCAGACGTATTTGGAAGAAAAGGAGCAGGTGCGCGAGATCCTTGATGAGATTTATGAGACATTTGTCATCTCCGCTGTGCAGTGCGGGCTTGTTGAGATTAAGAACTTCTGGGAGAACAAGCGCCAGTATCTCGATCATGACTGGACTCAGGAGCCGAGGCCGTGGATAGATCCCCAGAAGGAAGCGAACGCGAACAAGACTGCTCTGCTTACCGGACAGAAGACATACAAGCAGATCTCCGCTGAAGCCGGGAGAGATTGGCGGGATCAGGTTGACGATATAGCAGAGGTTATCAACTACGGTAACGAGAAGGGCATCGACATGATGCAGATCATGTTCAATGTCACACCTGTTGAGGAGGTTCAGGATGAACATGGAAACGGAAACAAGGGATAACAAGAACGGCAATCTGGAGAGATTTGTCGATTGCTCCATCCGTGCGGTTGAGGGCGAAGGAAACGAGAGGAAGTTCACACTGTCGTTTTCATCCGAGGAGCCGTATGAGAGATATTTCGGCATCGAGATCCTTTCCCACAAGGAAGGCGCTGTCAATCTTTCCAGGCTGAAGTCCATCGGAGTGGTCCTGTATAACCACAACCGGGATGCGGTCATCGGCAAGATCACGAAGGCATGGGTTGAGAATGAGCGCGGCATGGCGGAGATCGAGTTCGATGATGATGACGCATCCGAGATCATCCGGAAGAAGGTTGCCGGTGGCACCCTGAAGGGTGTGTCAGTCGGATACAGAGTTGACTGCTGGGAAGAGGTCAAGCCCGGTGCAACATCATCTGACGGGAAGCATCAGGGACCTTGTGAGATAGCAACAAAGTGGACACCCTTTGAGGTGTCGATCGTGAGTGTTCCCGCTGACCCGACTGTGGGTGTTGGACGTTCACAGGAAGAGTCACAGCAGGAAGAAAATCAGGGCACGCGCCGCTTATACTTCGCCAAGAAGCGGCTGGAAATAAACAAAAACAAAGCAACTTGCAACTAAAACAGGAGGATAAGAGATGAATCAGAAGGAACTTCTCCAGAGGCAGGAAGCTCTTGTTAAGGCGGCCGAAGCTGAAAACAGAGAGCTTACTGCGGACGAGCAGAGAGAGTTTGACAGTCTGACAGCACAGATTGATGCTCTCAAAGCCACCCCCGCTCCCGCACCCGCTCCGGCAGTCGATGCCAATGCGGTAAGGGAAGCAGAGAGGACCCGTATCCGTGAGATCGAGGCTATGTGCGATCATTTCGGCATGGAGTCCAAGAGCTACATAGACAACGGAACCACCGTTGAGAACGCAAGGGCTGCTATCATGGCTGAGCTGATGAAAGATCATGCTCCCATCGCATCCCGTGGATCTCTCGACGTGGTCAACGATGAGGCTGACAAGTTCCGCGATGCGGCTACCGATGGCCTCATTATGAGAGCTGGTGTCTCCGTCGAGAAGCCCGCAGAGGGATCTCAGGAGTTCCGTGCGATCAGCCTCCGTGATCTTGCCATCGAGTGCCTTAGCCGTGAAGGTGAGAGCAATCTTAACAGGAAGTCGAACGACGAGCTGTTTTCGATGCTTTCCAGACAGTTCTACAACCCTACGGCTGCATTCCCGGCGATCCTGGACGGCACAATCAGGAAGAGCATCGTGGAGCTGTACAATAAGGTTCCCACAACCTTCCAGCGCTTCACCACGAAGGGCAGTCTGTCAGATTTCAAGTCCACGCCTGATCATGAGTACGTGATCGGCGGTGTCGGTGACTTCCTCAAGGTTCCTGAGAACGGTGAGATCAAGGCCGACGCACCCAAGACCGAGCTTCTTCCTCAGCGCAAGCTGGAGACCTACGGCAAACAGTTCAGCATGACCCGTCAGGCATTCATCAATGGTGATATCGGCTTCCTGACCCAGGTTCCCGGGCTGTATGCCACAGCTGCGAAGAAGACCATCGACAAGCAGGTCTACAAGATCCTGTTCGATAACTCGACAATCTTCGACGGCACGGCTCTGTTCACGTCCGGACATGGCAACATCATCACAACCGGCGATTCCGCAAAGGGCAAGCCTTCACAGGCTACCATCCAGGCGATGATCCTCAAGATGCAGATGCAGACGGATCAGTTTGGTGATCCGATCTACATGACTCCTGCGAAGATCGTTGTCCCTGTTGGCTATGAGTTTGACCTTGCGGTCATCTTCCACAGCGCACAGGTTGTCGGCTCCGCCAACAACGACATCAACCCGCTGTACAATTACCCGCTTGAGATCGTTCAGAGTCCTATCCTGAACGGCCTTGCAGGGAACAACGATTGTCCGTGGTTCCTCGTTGCTGATGAGGCAAGCGCGCGCGGCATCCAGGTCGACTACCTCAACGGTCAGGAGACTCCTACCGTCCGCAGGATGGAAGCTCCCGGAACGCTCGGTTACACATGGGATATCTGGCTTGATTGGGGTATCTCCGTGCGTGACTTCAGAGGCCTTGTCCGTAACGACGGCGCAGCACTCTGATAGAGAGAGAAGGAGGATAAGACAATGGCAAAGGCAAATTACTGGCAGCAGGGCGAGAGCCTTGATTACAATAACGGCTCCGGCGCGAAGATCGACGCCAACACCATCCTTGAGCTGGGTGACGTGATCGGTATCGCTGGAACAGACATCGAAGACGGCGAGACCGGCAGCATCCATGTGAAGGGCGTGTTCGAACTTCCCAAGATTACCGGCGCCATCAACCAGGGCCAGAAGGTCTACTGGTACAAGTCTTCGGTCGATGCCAATTCCGGCATCACCACAACCGCAGGAAGCAACACCCCTGCCGGTTATGCGGCACAGGCCGCGCTTTCGGCTGACACCAAAGTTCTCGTCAACCTGAACGCATGAGACTTATAGCGACACGTCCCGTCTTGTACCGCTCTACGCAGTACAAGGCGGGAGACCGCTTACCGGCTGACGATCAGGTGATGGTTGACGCATGGCTGCAATATGGGAGCGCCAAGTGGGTAGATGACGAGAACCCCACACCCGCACCCAAGGCCGAGCCGGTATCACCACCGGAAGGAAAAGCCGGGATCAGTTCAGATGGTGATCCTGATGCGAGGATCGGAAGGATTCCGAAGAAAGGCCGCGCGAAGAAATGACTTTCAAAGAGCAGTTAAAAGTTGATAACCGGAATGTGTTTCTGAATCCGGAAGAGTTTGCGGACATCCACACCATCAATGACAAGGATATGCCCTGCTCTGTTGACAACTATGAGCTGCTTGAGAGGGAAAAGCACCTGAAGGGTGAGCACAGTGACGGCGTCTATAAGAAGCAGCTCATGATATTCGTCAATGCTGAAGATTTTGGAGCGCTTCCTGCAATAGGCCGGTTGGTGATATTCGATAAGAAAAATTATGTTGTCACCGATGCTGTGGATGAAAGCGGCATTTACTCGATCACTATGGAGCTGAACAAAACATGATAACAGTACGGCTCGAACCCACAAGCCTGAATGAGCTGGAAGCGGGGCTTGATCTGACAAAGAAAGAGTCCCGCGCAGTTTTGAAGGGAGCCATAAACAAGGCCGCAACCGAGATCAACAAGCGCTTGCAGAAGGGTATCAAAGGCCGATATCAGCTGTCATCGAAGACGCGAGGCAAGGTGAAGGAGTCCATAACCCTGAAGCGTGCAAAAGTTGCAGATCTGGTGGCAACTATCAAGGTCAACAGTCGGATCGGGGATCTGTATTCATTTAAGGTATCACCGAACGGTCTGTATCCGGGAGGCAAGGGAGCACCCAAGTTCATAAAGGGCAAGGTGGCAAAGGATAACAATCTGAAGCGCCTGATCCTAGCACCGGGAGAACCCAGAGATAAGCACAAGGCATTTGTTGTCCAGTATAAGAGCGGACATATTGCGGTTGCTCAGCGTGTGATGGGTTCACACATGAAGGGCAAGCCCCAAAGAGAAGCGATCAAGAATCTGTATGCACCATCCATAACGAAGATGGGCGAGATTATTTATAAGGATGAAATTGACGGCCTTGTGGCTGATCAAATATTGACCAAGGCAATGAATGAGCAGGTTGAAAAGCTGCTGGCAAAGAAAGGATCCGTATGACAGCCGTCGATCTTCAAGATGAACTGGTAAAGGAGCTGGGGAAGCTCTTCAAGGATCAAAAGTATAAGACAACAGGCGGGGAGCGTGTATCCCTGAATATTTACGCACAGGATCTGCCGGCGGAACAGTCATATGATGACGCGGATCCGTCTCCATATCTCATAGTAAGGATTGATAGCGGAAAGGATTCCGGAGAAAAGGACAGCTTCAACACCGTAACTGTGGTTATAGTCGCAGAGGTTTACGATGATGATCCCAACAAGCAGGGATATCGCGATGTCCTGGCAATAATTCAGAAAATATATGCTCGGTTCCACAAGGATCCGAGCTTGAACAATACAGCTGTATACAGCGGAGCATTTGATTGGGATGTGCAGGATGGCACCTATTATCCATATTTCATCGGTGCGTGTGTCATGGATTTCCACATCCCGGCAATCAGGAGGGAGGATCCTTGGGTATGAAAAAGAAGGAAGAAGTCAAGGTCACGGCAAAAAGCGAAGCCAAGACAGCAATGGAGACCGTGAAGAGCGCGGTCGAGAACACGAAGGTGGACACTATCGGAGGCGAAGCCGATGGTTCACATACAGCAGGTAAAGAGGGCACGACAAAGGCGGCTGACAGTGCCAAGGCTGAGCCTAAGTCAAAAACGGAGGAGAAATCCAATGTTGCCTACATGGGACCGTCGATCCCGTTTGTTGTTCAGAAGGGGACGGTATTCCAGGACGGCGCCCTGCCCGAGGGCTTGAGCGCTGTTGTTGAGAGAGTGCCTGCTATGTCCAGACTGATTGTCCCGGTTGAAGAGATGCCGGAGATGGCAAAACAGCTCTCGGACAAGGACAGCGCGGCAAGCGCGATTTTCGTGGCTGTCGCAAAAAGCATCTAAACAAATCTAACAGGAGGTAAATGAAATGGCTTACGAGCATGGAATACGCGTTCTCGAAAACGCAACCTCACTTCCCGCTCCCATAAGCAGCACAGCAGGCGTGCCGGTTGTTTTCGGTACCTCCCCTGTAAACCTTGCTGCTGATGTCGCAGCGGCTGTGAACAAGCCCGTTCTCTGCAATAACTTTGCGGAGGCCAAAGCAAAGCTGGGATACTCGGATGATTATGCAAACTTCACGCTGTGTCAGGCAATGGATGCTTTCTTCAAGGCATTCGGCGTCGGTCCGGTTGTGTTTGTCAACGTTCTGGATCCCGCGACACACAAGACCGCTATCACGGCCATATCCGATGTGGCTCTGACAAGCGGTGTATACAAGATCGATGAGACGGGCATGATCTTGGACAGCATTGTTGTGAAGGATCACTCCGACAGCTCTACTCTCATTCCGGGCACAGATTACACCCTTGACTTCGACTCCGAGGAAAAGGTTGTTGTCACCGTGACAAAGACTGGCGTGACATCGATCGACATTACCGGAAACAAGATTTCCCCCAGCGCAGTCGTAGCAGCAGATGTTGTTGGTGCGATCGATGCAGCAACCGACACAGCAACCGGTATCGAGGTTATCAGAGATGTATATCCTGTGACCGGAAGGTTCCCGTCTCTTCTGCTGGCTCCCGGTTGGTCACAGAACACCACTGTTGGCGCTGCTCTCGCTCTCAAGTGCGAGGACATCAACGGCATGTGGAAGTGTGAGTGTGTGGTAGACCTTGACAGCTCTTCTTCAGGTGCGGCGAAGTACACCGATGTACCCACCAAGAAGTCCGCTGCGGGTTACACAAGCCCTCACATGATCCTGGTATGGCCCAAGGTCATGTATGGCGGGCAGCAGATGTTCTTGTCCGCGATGTATGCGGCTATGGTCACATACACGGACATCAACAACGACAACACCCCGTCGCTGTATCCGTCCAACAGGCCTCTGAGAGTTGCCGGAGCGGTCAACGCTGCGGGCAAGGCTATCAACCTGGACAAGCTGGCGGCCAACACGCTGAACGCTGTTGGTGTTGTGACTGTGCTTAACCTCAACGGTTATAAGGCATGGGGCAACAACACAGCTGCATATCCGGATGTCACAGATCCTAAGGATCGTTGGATTGCCTGCCGCAGGATGTTCTCCTGGTGGGGCAACACCTTCATCGAGAGCTATCTCGAAAAGGTTGACAATCCGGCCAACTACAGACTCATTGAGTCGATCGTGGACAGCGAGAACGTCAGAGGCAATGCGCTTGTCTCAACCGGCAAGTGCGCTGGCATCCGCATGGAGTACAGACAGGAAGACAATCCGATCGGCAACGTGCTCGATGGAAAGATCAGATTCCGTCAGTACCTTGCACCGTACACGCCTGCGGAAGACATTGTCAATGTCCTTGAGTTCGATCCCTCGATGATCGAGACCGCGTTAGGAGGTGAGTAAACATGAGTGAGATCGCGAACATCCCCGAAGTTGTCAACAATTTCCGTGTGTACCACAACGGAAACGACATGGTTGGCGTATCCGGCTCTGTCAAGCTTCCCTCCCTTGAGGCGATCACGGAGGAAGTGAGCGGCGCCGGCATCCTGGGCAGCTATGAGACCAGCATCCCTGGTCACTATTCAAGCCTTGCACAGGAAGTGCCTTTCAGGATCCTTGACAAGGATATCTTCAGCATCATGAATCCCTCTGAGCTTGTTGACCTGACCTTCAGGGCTGCGAACCAGTCCACAGTGAAGTCAACAGGTGCTCTGGCTTATAACCAGATGAGGATTGTGGAGCGCGGACGTCTGAAGAGCTTCGATGCGGGAACGCTTGAGCTTGGCAAGCAGATGAACGCTTCTGCCACACTTGAGCTGATGTACATCCTCATCGAGATCGACGGGAAGACGATGCTTGAGTACGACAAGCTTAACAGCGTGTTCGTTGCCAACGGCGTCGACCTGCTGGCACAGATCAGGCAGTACACCTGATAATCAAGACACAGGCAAACACACACCCTCCGGGGTGTGTGGTGCCTGTTTATTAAAGGGAGAAATATACACATAAAGGAGGAAAACACAATGGGTAAGGAGAATATCGAGGCGGAAAAGATCACAGAGTTTCCGCAGGATGAAGGAGAAACAGTAAACAGAGAAGAAAACTCTCTCATTGTAAAGTTCAACAAGCCTTACAAGTTTGAGGGAAAGACATATACCGAGATTGACCTGAGCGGTCTTGAAGACATGAACACCAAAGACCTTGAGGCGGTCAATCGTGAAGTTGGACGCGTGACAGGATCCAGCGCACTTATACCGGAAGCCTCAACAGAGTTTGCTATCGCGCTTGCGGCCAGGGCGGCAAAACAGCCGATCGAATTTTTTGAGTTATTGCCGATGAAGGACGGCATCGCTGTGAGGGCTGCTGTCACGGGTTTTTTGTTAATGTAGGGCTTTCACCGCATGACATAAAGCCACTACGAAAAGCACTGATCAGCCTGTCAATGGCTACCAATACCGGGCTTGATTATTACATGTCATTACCGATCAATGACGCACTGGAAATACTTGATGAAGTCAAGGAGATGAGGGAGCATGAACGGAAAAGCATACAAAATGCTCATAGAAATCGCAGGAAAGGTTGATGCTTCAGTCGATAAGAGTATCAGCTCGACCAAGAGCAAGCTCATGTCACTTGATAAGTCTTTCCAGAGCTATGATAAAGTCTATGATAAGATTGCCGGCGGTGTGAAAAAGGTTGCAGGGGCAGTTGCAGCAGCTTCTGTCCCTGCGGCGATATTCACAAAACAGATGATCGAAGCCGGATCCTCTTTTGAATCCCAGATGTCTACAGTAGAAGCAATCTCAGGCGCGACAGCGGATGAGATGGATAGACTGTCTGCAAAAGCGGAAGAACTTGGAAAAACCACACAGTTCACAGCAACAGAAGTTGGCGAAGCAATGGAATACATGGGCATGGCCGGATGGAAATCCGGGCAGATGCTCTCCGGCGTCGAAGGTATCATGAATCTCGCGGCGGCTTCCGGTGAAGAACTTGGAATGGTATCTGATATTGTTACAGATGCCCTGACAGCGTTCGGCATGAAGGCGGAAGACTCCGGGCGATTTGCTGATATCCTCGCAGCCGCGGCCACCAATGCAAATACCAATGTCTCGATGCTGGGTGAGTCATTCAAGTACGCGGCAGCTCCTGCCGGTGCTCTCGGATACTCTGCTGAAGATGTTGCTATTGCTCTCGGTCTGATGGCCAATGCGGGAATCAAGGCGGACATGGCCGGTACTTCCCTCAGAAACCTGTTCACCAGGATGGCGAAGCCTACAAAAGAGAGCAGCATGGCGATGGATCGTCTCGGGCTTGCACTGTATGACGATGAAGGCAAGATGTATTCGCTCCGGGAGATCATGGAGCAGCTGCGGGTATCCTTCAAGAACATCAATGTTCCCCTCGATGAATATGAATCAAGGCTTGATACTCTGGATAAGATGCTGGAAGACGGCATCCTTACACAGAGCAAGTACGACGCGCAGCTTGAGGAACTGAACCTTGAGACATTCGGCGCGGAAGGTGCTGAAAAAGCCAGAGCGGCTGCTATGTTGGGCGGTGCCCGTGCGATGTCCGGTCTGCTTGCCATAGCAAACGCATCCGAGGAAGATTTCAATAAGCTCTCCGCTTCTATAGATAACAGCGCCGGTGCGGCTGAAAGAATGGCACAGGTCAGGCTTGATAACTTGAGCGGTGATGTGACCATCTTCAAGAGTGCTCTGGAAGGTCTTGAGATTGCCATTTTTAAGAAGGTAAGCCCGAGCCTCCGGGAGCTGGTACAGTATGGAACGGATATGCTCGGAGATCTGACCAGGAAGCTTCCCGGAAAGATAGAGAAGCTTGTTAATGGCGGCGTGAAAGCACTTCCCAATATAAAGAAGAATTATGAGCGGTATCTTGAGCCTGTTCTGAAGGGAATCGGCGGTGTGTTCACATGGATCCTTGATCATGGTGACACAGTGACCAGTGTTCTCCTGGGGATCGGATCCGCGCTTGTTGCCGGCAAGATGGTGAGCAATATCGTTCATCTTGTGACTGCTCTTTCTGCTCTGGCGGCCTCTCCTCTCGCACTCGGTATCATGGGTGTGGGTGCGGCTGTTGGTGTGGTAGTCGGAGCTGTGGCAAAGATAAAACAGCATCAGCGTGACCTTGTTGATCAGAGCATCGCGGAGCACTTCGGAGATCTCACACTTTCACTGGAAGAACTGGACAATGTTGCTGACAATATCGTCGGCAAAGGAACCCTTCAGGAGCTTCGCACTGTCCTTGATCAGTATGCACAGCTGGATGAGATATCCAAGAGCATTGACAGCGCGGCGGATTCTCTCGATAAGCTTGACTGGATGCTTTCACTTGGTATCAAGTTGTCCGACTCCGAGCAGCAGGAATATCAGAGCCAGATAGACAGTTATGTGGCAAGCGTCCGTGAGTACATCATTCAGGCATGGAATGCAGGATCCTCCGCGACACAGTCCGGATTTAATGATCCTTATCTCACATCTGTCACAACGGCATGGGTCAATGATTACTACAGCCACCAGGTGAGCGAGTTTGAGCGCCTGGGTACCGAGCTGAGCAATGCCATGACCGATGCATTTGAAGATGGGTTCCTCGATTTTGATGAATCACAGAAGATTGCAGAGATCAGAGCGAAGATGTCACGGTTGCAGGCTGAACTTGCAAACAGTGACTTTGATAAGGAACTGCGGTTTGCTGAGCAGACCAACCTCGGAAACCTGACGGCTGAATCCTTCTCCGATCTGCTTGAAACGGTCGTGGAGAAGGAAACCGAGATCCGCAAAGCGGCAAGCGATGTCTATGTGGATGCGATGGCCGAAGCAACAGCCGGATACAAGTATGAGCGTGAACAGCTCCAGCACGTGCTTGAACATAGCAAAGATGGAGAGGAACTTGCCAAGGCTGCTGAAAAGCTGGCCATGATCAACAAGAGTTATTCGGAACTTGATGGAAGCGCAGCTGCGGAAGAACTGGAAAAGGTTGGAACGGCTGCGGAAAAGGTTCTCTCATTCGGCACCAACACGCTGAAGGAAAAGTACAGCGGAGATCTTCAGTCTATCATCGGCCAGCTTGTACAGGAATTTGATGAAGAATATCTCGGTGGTCTGGATGAGGCTATAAAGGGAACGCTTCAGGAGAACGGTACTCTGTACGGTACCGGATTTCATCAGGCTCTCGTTGATGCGATAAAGAATAATCCGGATGCAAAGGGTGCATCTGAACTGATAGATGTTCTTGCACCGACGGTTGAAGACGTCGAGGCCCTGGCGAAGAAATATGAAGAAGCCGGGATAAAGATGCCGGAAGGATTTGTCTCCGGCATGAAGGATTATGACATGCTCAAAGCTCTGACAGGTGATGAGGATGCCGTCTATCAGCAGTTATTACTCTATTTGTCAGAAGAATATCCTGAATGCCGTGAGATGCTTGAAGCGGCCATCAAGGAAGGTGAGAACACTGTTGTCAAGATCGCGGAAGGCATGGAGAACACCGAGCCTCTTAATTCAGCGGCGGCCAAGGCAGCAGATGACGCGGAGAGATTCATCACGGATCACTTCGGGCGTCGGAACTTTACCGCAGAGGTTAATCTTGAGCTGCAGTATGCGATATCTGAAGACTTGAGTACGGTCGCGGCTGCTGAAGAAAAGATCGCGCAGAGGTCAAAGAGCCTCGGAGAAGCGGCAAAGACCACCAAGGGCAAGGAACCGGCAAAGAATGCCATCGGTAATATCATCACATCCCCGACTCTGTCATGGGTTGGTGAGGCCGGACCGGAGGCAATCATACCGCTGAACGGATCCCAGAGAGCACAGGATCTTTACAATATCACCGGAGAGCTGATGGGAATGAGAGGCCGCTTCGATGGCTTCTCTGTCTCCAGTGGAACTACGACAACCATAACTTATGCTCCGGTTATCAACATAGCAGGAAATGCAAGCAAAGATGATGTGACTGCGGCACTCAATGAGGGATACGCACAGTTTAAGAGATTCCAGCAGCAGTATGAAAGAGAGACCGCACGCACGGCATGGGGTAGGTCATGAGCACATATACAACGATTCAGGGTGATACCTGGGACGGGATCTCCTTTAAGGTATACGGCAGTGAAAAATATATGGGCCTGATCGCTCAGGCAAACATCCGACTGATTGACACTTTGGTCTTCGCTGCCGGAGTGACAGTGACGGTACCGGACATCCCGGAAGACTCTGCTGATAATGCACCCTTCTGGAAGAGTGATACGCCTGTGTCTGATGGAGAGGATTTCTATGAGTATGAAGTCACAGGTGATTATGATGAAGATCTGACTGACGAAGATCAGGAAGAAGAGGAAGAAGAATGAGTACAGGCCGGAAATGTGAAGCGGTCGTATCTTTTAACGGTCAGAATGTGACCGGCAATATCAATTCCTTCCTTAAAAACATCAGTTATGAGGATGTAGCGAAGGACAGAAGCGACGCTCTTTCCATCACACTCTCAAATATCGATAAGCGCTGGCTGAATGACTGGTATCCGACAAAAGGCGATTCCATGCGCTGCGGGTTCATCTTCACCAACTGGAACGGTGAAGGTGATAATTTCAAGAAAGACTGCGGAAAGTTTGTCCTGGATGAGATATCTTTCAGCGGCAATCCGTCAACGGCTGTTTTCTCCGGGCTGGCTCTTCCTGCAAATGCGAGCTTCAATACGAAGCGCCGGAATAAGTGCTGGAGCAAGATCACCATTGAGAAGATTGCGTACACGATTGGAAGACGGTACAGGTTGAGACTGCAGTATCAGGCGCCGAAGATCAGCATCACGGAACTTGAGCAGTCTGATGAAGATGACAGCTCCTTCCTGTACAACCTTTGCCAGGAATACAACCTTGGCATGAAGGTGTATGACGATAAGCTGGTTATTTATGATCCCGGTGAGCTTGAGAGGAAGGATCCGGTCGCGACTCTGACACCCATGAGCTTCATCGGTGGTGACTGGAGTTATACAGACTCTCTCGATGGGACATATAACGGAGCGCGGATCGCGTACAAAGCATCGAAGAACAGCACCAAGACCAAGAGCATGTATGTGGGAACTGTCAAAGAGACCGCAGACGATGCCAGGACGCTCCGGATATCAAAGACCGCGAATAACAAGGCGGATGCCAAGTATCAGGCGGTCGCACAGATAAACGCATCAAATGAGAATGCGACAAAACTGACAGGCACGATATGGGCGGATGGGAAGATTTGCGCCGGCGCAACTGTGAGCGTGACCGGATTTGGGAAGCCAAACGGAAAATATTTCGTTGAGCAGTGCACCATCAATCTCGCAGGGAATGGCGCGACTATGACTGTAACCATGCACAAGGTGGTCAAGAGGATCAGACGAGTATGAGCGTTATAGGAAATTGGGGATCTGCAATACAGTTTGAAGTGAGCGCCGATAAGGAGCTTACATTCAAGAGCATGAATCGCAGTGTGTCCGGACGATGGAAAGACCATGAGATCATCGGACAGAAGCCTTTGAGTGAGTTTGCGGGCGCTTCGCTGTCTGATGTGTCTCTCTCCTGTGTGTTCAATGCCATGCGCGGTGTGAATCCCAGGGAGATGATAGAGAAGCTGGAGGCAGCAGTCGAGAGCGGCCAGGTTGAGCATCTGTATATCGGCGGTAAGAAGATCGGCACCGGGAAGATGAAGCTTGCATCCATGAGCGAGGCTTGGGATGTGGTCTATGAAAAAGGTGTGCTGATCAAGGCCACAGTGAGCCTGTCCTTTTCGGAATACATCGAGCAGGGCAATCTCACGGCCTACGATCCGACCACAGCAACGATCGTGCCTTGGGAGTTTATCGTCGGTGATGCTGTGACATTTGTCGGGACTGTGTACTACACCAAGGCCACCAAGAAGGGCAAGCCGAAGAAGGCAAAGCAAGGGCCGGCAAAGATCACGAAGTATCAGAAAAAGAAGCTGCATCCGTGGTACATCAAGACCACTGATAAGAAGAAGACCAAGGTCAAGGGATGGGTTAACGATGGCGATTTCATCTGACACGATAAGAATCGGGAAAATATCGAGCGTTGATTATGATAACGGCATGGCAAAAGTTGTATACACCGACAGAGACAACATGGTCACGGCATACCTGCCGGTGCTGTCCCTCACAGGTGAATACCGGATGCCTAACATCAACGATGAAGTTCTTGTCTGTCATCTCTCAAACGGAACCTCGGCAGGCGTGATCGTAGGGAAGTTCTGGGATGCGGACAACAAGCCTGCGGTGAGTGGAAAAGGAAAGTTTCTGAAGGAACTGGGAAGCGAACCGGGAAAAGCATACATCAGCTGTGTGGATGATGAGATCACGTTTACAGATAAGCATGGAAGTATCACGCTTAAAGCAATCATAGAGGGACTGGCATGAGCGCAATCTTGAATTTTAGTGGGATGGATAACACGACGGGGATGGAGAGCATCCAGGAGAGGCTTGACAACCTGATGATGTGTGCAGAGGGTACTCTTCCCGGATCCAGAGATTTTGGATTGCCGGATGAGTTTATTTCGACACCTTCTCCGGCGGCAATAAACCTTTTCGCGATCGAGCTTCAGGAGAAGGCTGATAAGTATGTCCCGGAAGTGATAATCAAGTCAGTGAAGGGTGAGTATGACACAGACGGTCATCTTGCTATAAGTGTAGAGGTGGAGGGAAGACAATGATAGCAGCAATAGAAAACCTGCCGGAGGTTAGTTTCATCGATGGCATGTCCCTGGATAACATGAAGGCCAATCTGACCACATGGTACAAGGACAGATACCGTGAGCTGACGGGAAAAGAGATCATGATCAAGCAGGGTGAGCGCACCGGTCTGATGATCAATGCGTGTGCTGTCCAGCTCTATCAGCTGGCGCTTTATGTGAACCGTGGTGGTCAGCTGAATCTCCTGAAGTATGCTTATGATGAGTATCTTGATAACATGGCTGCTCTGAAGGGCGTGACAAGGAAGCCTGCAACAGCTGCAACCGTGACAATGCGGTTTTCAATTGGCGAAGCTCTCGGGTCCGCTGTTGGGATCCCTGCCGGAACGAGAGTGAAGGTCGATGAGCTGTATTTCGCATCCGATTCATACCAGGAGATCACGGCAGGAAACCTTTATGTCGATGTGCCCTGCACATGTCAGACGGTCGGAGAGGATGGAAACGGATACGGCGTCGGTGAGATCACCACACTGACCGATTCTGTTCCTTATATCTCAAGTGTGAGCAATGTCACAGAGTCTTCCGGCGGAGCCGACATCGAAGACGATGAAGACCTTGCAGAGCGCGTATATTATGCACCGGGAAGTTATTCCACGGCAGGAAGCATTGAGTCTTATGAATATCATGTCAGAGCATACTCTCCGGATGTCGGTTCCATCGTCATCAAGACACCTTCGGCCTGCAATGTTGATATTTATGTTCTGATGGAAGACGGATCCCTCCCGACCAATGAGTTTAAGTCTGGCTGTCAGGCGTATCTGTCATCGGAAGATAAGAGGCCGCTGACAGATAATGTGACGGTCAAGTCACCGACTACCACCAGTTTCAATATCGATCTGACATATTACATCGCACAGTCTGACAGTTCCCAGGCAACGATAATCCAGTCAGAGGTCGCACAGGCGATCAATGATTATGTGGCATGGCAGACCGGCACGATAGGCCTTGACATCAATCCTTCGGAGCTGGTGAGACGTGTCATGGATGCCGGCGCGAAGAGAGTTGTCATCACATACCCTGTGCATACAGCGGTAGGTGATACAGCTGTTGCAAGACTCGGAACAAAGACGGTCAACTATGGAGGACTGGAAAGTGATTGATCTGTACAATGGTGAACTGCATGACATTTTGCTCGGTACGCCATTTTCAGGCGATATCGACACCGAGTGCTTGAGTTATGCCTTAAAAAAAGCAGTACAGGCCATCATTGATCTCGCGGATGCGTCAGAGGTCACAGCAATGGTCGATAATCTCCCGGAGCACATCCTAGACGTACTGGCGGTCGAGAACGGCATTGTCTGGTATGATCCCGACGCGGATCTTGATGTCAAGCGTAACCTGATCAAGAGCGCGACCAATGTTCACATGCAGCTCGGTACCAAGAAGGCTGTCGAGCAGGTCTGTAATGACTATTATGGTGACTCGGAAGTGCTGGAGTGGTTTGAGTACGGCGGTACTCCCGGACACTTCAAGGTCAATGTTCTCTCTGAAGACATCCACATTGAGATCCCAGACAAGTTCGTGGAGATCCTGCGGAAGGTCAAAAGGCAATCCGCGATCATGGATGGTATCGATTTTGTGTGGACCATATATAACTATATGCACATCGGGGCTGAGCAGAAGCAATCACTGATTGCACCGGATATTCCTGAATATGAAGAGGAGGAAGAGTAATGGCACAGGTTTTTAACAATGCAGTTGTGACAGATGCGGGTGTGAACCTTATAGCGGCCTGCGAGGCAGCAGGTGATCCGATAGTATTCACCAGAGTTGTCACAGGTGACGGCGTACACACAGACAAGACACCGGCGGCACTGAAGGTTAGGACGGCGCTGATCAATCAGAAACAGTCAGTATCATTGTCAAGCAAGAGAGCGGTGGCAAATGCCTGCAAGATCACAGCAGTCATCTCCAATGTGACGCTTGTAACAGGATACTACATGAACGAGCTGGGGTTATATGCGCAACAGGGATCCGACAGCTCAACAGAGGTGCTGTTCAATATCGCTGTTGTTGCAGCTTCTCAGGGTGACTGGTTCCCTCCTTACAATGGCACATCTCCGGCAGAGATTGTCCAGAGCTTCGTAATTTCATCCGCAAATGATCTTGTTGTGCAAATCGCACTTGAGTCTGATAGCTATGCGCTTAAGTCTGAACTCGGAGACCTGGACGACCTGGATACTTCAGACAAAGACAATATTGTCAAGGCTATCAACGAGATCGCGGACAAGTTTGACAGTGAAGACGGAACTCTTAAAGTACAGTACGGCGGTACGTGGTCTAAAACTTCAGACCTGGCATTACAGACACTCGGCGCACAGGCAAGCCGGGCAATAACTGAAGTGATCAATCAACCGGACACGTTGCTTATCCCGGTCAATGGCGGTAGGTATTTCGGCCATCAGAATAAGCTTTACAGAGCGAGTGAAGGGAAGATAGCAGCGGGATCTACCATAACTCCTGAAGGAGCCGGGAAGAATTGCGAAGAGGTTGAATTATCGGACGAAGTTGCACGCAAGGCAAGCGTTAAGTCCATTACGGACAATGTAGAACACGAGTTTAAATGCACGGCCGCCGATGGATACGATACGGGAGATCGTGTTTATATCGAGTGCGCGGATCAGAGATACAAGGTTACGGCCCCGATTGCATACAACGAGACGATGAGTACCAGTACGAACCTGGAAAAAGCTTCCGTTGACGATGACCTATCTTCGATAAGTAGCGATTTAACGTCCTTAACGACAGGATTTAGATCGCGATTCTTGACCACTTCGCTCGACCCCGATAACACTACTACGATTCAGCAATTACTCGCGAATATTACGTTCCAAGCGGGGACAGAAATCATAAATGTTTATTCTACGGCAAGGGCTGGTGGGCTGTATATGCTAACCATAATAATGCAAAACGTCAACAATAATTATGGTCATGGAATTGCTTTCGGGTATTATGTCGGGCATGTTTACAAAATTGAGAATGTTGGTAGAACATTTGACGTTATTCAAATTTCGTAATGCTCCGAAAACCACCGAAAACGCACCGCATATAAGCGGCACGATAACGAGCCGACTATACCTTTATAATGGCAAAGGCTATATTATAAGTGCCGCTAAAAGTCGTAGGAGAATGGTCGTTTGCGTCCTTAAATGTCCAGCCTATACCGATTAAATTATTATAAGATATAGCGGCGTTCGTTTCGCCACCTGGCAAGCCTGATATACATAAATAATTCCCTGTATATCCGTTTAGTACGGTATTAGGGAGAACCCACCTAGAATTTGTTACCGTTACTGAATTTGCTACACCCGCATTGATAACTTTGTACGCTAAATCGCTATATTTCTAACAATCAGGTGATGGAAAAAATGTGGGGAAAATGACCAAAATGGCACTGATTTTGCAAGAAACTTGCAAAATATGCCCGAAAATTGCAAAATATGCCCAAAAACAACCGAACAAGTCCGCCAAGCCTCTCCGAGAAGCGCAATATGGCGGCCATCTGTATATAAAAAGATGACACGAAAAGACACTTTAAGATGTGAGAGAATCAAGAAAAGAAGTATCACCCCGTTTCATAAAAGGAGGAAGAAGAAATGAACTATGCAGTTATCAAGTGCACCAATGGAAACTTCAAGGTCGAGAGCGAGTGGAATAACGACAACAAGAAGGGAGCGCGTATTGACTGGAGAAACAAGTGCAATGATCTGGACAATGACTCGGATTTCCGTGGTGAGGCTGTCGTTGAGGTCGTTGATGCGAATATGAACGTTGTCGACGGTATGCGCTATTATCTGAACGTTCCGGCTGAAGCAGCTGAATAATGAATGGTACACTTACCGACGACGAGATCATTGAACATCTGCGGTACTTACTCGATGAGGGAGTTTTGATAATCGCTCAGCTCCTGGGAGAGGTTGACCGGGAAACATGGCGGGAAAATGATTACATCGCGGAAGTGTACGAATTTAAGAAGCAATACCTGAAATACCGGAGAAAGGAGGCAAAGGATGGCGGAGACGCAGTACGTGGATGAAAGCGTGTGCGCGGAGCACATGCGGCGCGTAGATGATGAAAATAAGAGGCAAAACGAACGGATAAAGAAGCTGGAGCAGGCTATGGATAATCTGACAGCGCTGACCCTCAATGTTGGCAAGCTTGCCACCAATATGGAGAGCATGAACAAAACTCTTGAGAAGCAGGGACAGCGTCTTGAGAAACTGGAAGAACGGCCCATGAAGAGATGGGATTCAGTCATTGCAGCAGTTATTGCCGGTGTGGTCGGATTGTTATTCGGCCTGATCTCAGCAGGGATAATCCATTGACGGCGGTCGCGCTGATCCTGGTATTTCTTCTCATGATGGAGGTCGCATGAAAAAGAAGCTGAACGATCTGGATAAGTACGTGATCTTCAGTATATGCGTACTTCTGATCTATTCTATCTGTGAATTTATCTTTTCTACCTTAACCGGGATCTCACACGACACCCTGACTACAGCAGTATACGGCGCATTCGGTGGAGAAATCCTTGCGTGTTGCCTAATTAAGATTTTCAAGCTCAAGAAGTCGAGCGATGTGGGACTTTAGCGGATTGATGGCATTTCTTCGGATTATCGCCTGGATAGCATTGATCTATGTAGGGCTGGTATCCGCAGGAACCTTAGTCTGGCTTGTAATAGAGTTGATCAGAGACAGGAGGTACAAAAATGACACGGAATAAACTCATGTCACGTAAATTTTGGATCTCGGTTGCAGCCTTCCTCGGAAGCATCGCGGCATCCGTGGCCGGATTGGCAATGGAAGAAAAGTGGATCACGATCACGGGCGTCATCTGTGGTATGCTCTCGGCGGCCATTTATGCGGCCTGTGAGTCGGCAGTCGATAAGGCACATGTGGATCCCGAGGAGAAGGAATAATGTCAGTCATAATCGGATCCGCGCGGGTGGATGAGTCCGGAAAGTATTCCGGAGGCAAGCCAGGAGACCAGAAGCAGGGACCAAAACCGGATTATAATGGCGAAGTATCCAGGCAGCAGTTCTATATCCATAAGCTCGGTTGGGTGATACTGCGTCCGAAGGACAAGAAGCACGCGAAGGCTATCGCAAAGGCGATGGCTCAGGCGTGTGATAATCCACACATGGGATATTCACAGAGCAACCGTTACGGCGTCCTGAAGAATGGCACAGCATCCCAGGTGGATACGAATTGCGATTGCTCATTGCTTGTCAGAGTATGCGTGAAAGAGGGAACCGGCAAGGATCCCGGAGATTTCACGACCGCGAATGAAGCATCAAAGCTCATGGCAACAGGGCTGTTTGACAAGCTGGAGTATCAAAAGGGAATCACCCTGCATGAAGGAGATATCCTTGTGACCAAGACAAAAGGTCATACTGTGATAGTCATAGAGGGTGAGCCGTATAAGACCATCGAGCAGCTTGTGAAGGAAGTCAAGGCCGGTCTGTGGGGAACAGGGATTGACCGTCAGAACAGACTCTCGGCAGCAGGATATGACTATGCCGCGATAAGGGCGGCCATCAATCGTGAAGCTTCAGTGCAGCACGTAGATAAACAGGGAATCGAGCTGATCAAGCAGTTTGAGAAGTGTAAGCTGAAAGCGTATCAGCTTGCAGGCGAACAGTATTACACGATCGGTTATGGCCATTACGGCGCCGATGTGTTACCGAACATGACAATATCACAGGAGAGAGCTGACGAGCTTCTGAAGATAGATCTCCAGAAGTTTGAGAATTACGTGAAGAAGTACGTCACGGAGATCGTGCTCACCCAGCCAAGGATGAACGCTCTCACCAGTTATACATATAATCGTGGTCCGAAGGGAATACAGCAGCTCTCACAGAACTGTCATTCTGTCAAGGAATACGCGGACGGGATTGTGAAGTATTGGGGAACTGCGGAGAGGTACAAGGATGCTCTTATCAAACGAAGGAAGAAAGAGCGGGAAGTATTTCTCGGTAAATAAGCCCTTTCCGGGAGGGGATGTGTAATTTCTCCTTAAAGGTGCGTTGTTCGGGCATACCCCTTGCGGCGCACCTATTTTATAGGTTTGTTATGAGAATAGCGATATCTGAAGGATATTTGAAGGAAGAGATCCGGGACGGCTTCACCATCCCGGAGAAAATGAAAAGGTCTTGGGCGGTACAGCTGAAGCTCCTGTCTCTGATAGATGATATATGTCAGCGGCATGGCCTGCGGTGGTTTGCAGATTATGGCACCTTGCTGGGGGCTGTGCGTCATTCCGGATACATCCCCTGGGATGATGATATCGACATTGCCATGCTCCGGGAAGATTACGACAAGGCAATGGAGATTCTTCCGGAAGAATTGCCGAAGGAATGTCAGGTGATGCGCTTCGGGACCGAGAGCAATCTCTGGCGCGGATGGTCAAATGTAAATAACCGGCGGAACATTGACACCGGCGATGATGCCTGTGAGTCCGTGATAACGGATGTGTGGTATGGAAGCCCTTATGTCGATGGACTGGATATATACCCTCTCGATTACATCCCGGCCAATGTCCACATGAGGAATGACATCCTGACTGTATATGAAAATCTGATGATCGCATTGAGAGGTTATCCGCGCGATCAGGTGACTGTCCAGCAGAAGGATCTGTGTGTCATGGCGGAGCAGCTGGCGCGGACCTGTGACAGGGAGCACGCGATAGGTGTTGGTAATATCACAGTCATATCTCATTATGGCCAGCCCTGGCGCGAGATAGAATGGTATGATAATCCGGTCATGGTTCCTTTTGAGATGATTCAGATCCCGATCCCGTCCGGGTATCGGAGGATCCTTGAAGACGTATACGGCCCGGAGTGGTATATCCCCCAACAGGCCAAGTGTGCTCATGGATATCCTTTTTATGCTCCACAGGATAAATTTATAGAGGATTACAAGGTCGGCAAGGCCGTGAATGAGATCGAGGCTATCTTTGACGGAGGTGCGGCAGATTTAGCCTGTAAGAGAGTTTTATCTTATCTTCGACAATTTCCCCGTCGGTATGAGATTTATTATGTAGGGGCGCGTATAATGGCCGGTACTGATCCAAATCTCGCTGCTGATTATCTCAAGCACGCCTGTGATCTATGCGAGGATGGAAACAAAGAAGCACTTCAGAGTTATCTTGATCAAATCTTAAAATAATCCCGCTTGACTTTAGTTGAACTAAGCATATAATTATACTCACTTCCGTGAAAACACCTTACATCAGAAGCTCACCCGTGCCCGCGGGGAAACGGGCGGAAGGAGCTGTAAGGTGACTCAAAGAACATATTTCGACAGCAAGCAGGCCGCGTGGAACTACGCGGATACGCTTGCGGCTATCCTGCACAGTTGGGCCACAATAACTGATTTCGGCTATGATAGCGAGAATCCCGAAGAACCGTTTTATATTGAAACAAAGACCGAACTACAGCCGGACTCTGTCCCGGTTGTAGTATAATCATGAAAAAAGAGAGCCGATTATCCTGGCAGATTGTCCGGCTCTCTAATGCACATGGGCGAGATCATTATATCATGATCCTTCGCCTTAGTCCATCACACCCAAAAAGGAGGGAAGAATCATGGATAACAGTACAAATCTCGTTAATCGTCTGATGATACGTCTGAGCGGAAGGATCCCGGATGAATATCTCGACACCGTCTCCCAGGAAGTGCGCGTCCTGCTCCATGATTATGATGTGCATCCGAAGGAGACTCGTCTGGCTGTGTATGACGGATTCCCGGCGGCCTATAAGGTTTATATGGTCAGTAAGAAGATCCAGTCTCTCTCGGAGAAGACTCTGTACCTATACAAGATAATCATCGAGGACATGCTGACCACCATTCAGAAGGATCTCGCAGACATCACTACCAATGATATGAGGGTCTATCTGTACCAGCTGAAGGAGAAGCGGCAGATCTGTGATAAGACGCTCGACTCCCGCAGGCACGCTCTCAATTCATTCTTTGGATGGGCGCACGCGGAAGGATACATCCCGATGAACCCGATGGCGGCCATCGGTCCAATCAAGTGCGAGGAAAAGGAGCGCGAGCCATTCTCTGATGAAGAGGTGGAGCTCCTGAAGGATGGATGCCGGACCGCGAGAGAGTCAGCTATAGTTGAGACTCTTCTCGCTTCCGGCTGTCGCGTCTCTGAACTGGCAGGCCTGAAGAAGGAAGACATTGACTTCCATCGCAGGAAGATCAAGCTTTATGGCAAGGGCAAAAAGCATCGGACAGTGCCTATCAATGCGGCTGCGGTTCTCGCGCTAAAAAGATATTTTGCAGAGCGCAAAGATATGGATCCACATGTTTTGGTAAGCACCAGGAGACCGTATAAGCCTCTGACCAGCGAGGGCATAGAGAAGATTGTGAAGAACATCGGGATCCGTGCCGGCGTCGATCATGTGTTCCCTCACAGGTTCCGCCATACTTTTGCCACAAATGCTCTCGCGCATGGAATGGAACTGGTCGTGCTTCAGGTCATACTCGGACACTCAAAGTCAGACACGACTCTGATCTACGCTAAGGTTGTCCAGGATAAGATAGATGCAGAGTACAAGCAGTGTGTCGCGTGATGTGCTTGCATGAAGTGCCGTATTTTGGTATAGTTAATACGGTATAAAAACAACATGTAAGCAATTTGTAAGCAAAATAAAGCGGAAAATGCCTTGTTTTCGGGTTGGAACGGGTTTTTTATTGTTGATTCGTAATCAGTAGGTCACGAGTTCAAGTCTCGTCTCCAGCTCTCCCAAGAAAAGCGGGAACCCTAGATAAAATAAGGGTTCCCGCTTTTTTGTGTAGTGTGTCGAAGTGGTCAAAAGTGGTCAAAAATACATGTAAGCAACGTGTAAGCAAAACAAGATGTAAGCATTTTGTAAGCAAAAAATCGCGGGAAAAATGTCAGTTTTGGAATGCTGCATTGACAGCTCCGGCGGCATCCTCTTTTTCTTCAACGATATGACTGTAGATCTTCAGGACCATTTCTTCTGTATCACCGAATATCTGCGCGATCTTCTTCGTGGTGATATGGCCCTTCGGTACCATATAACAAAGCTCTGTGCAGTAGTTATGGCGGAAGATATGCGCGGTGAGGTCAGTGATCCGGCGCGGCTTCCTGTCTTTTTTCGCGTTCGGCTTATATCCGTCCGCGATATTGAGCGTGGTGATGATGCTGTCCCACATCCGATCATAACCGGAGAAGGACATCGGATCCCCGCTGCGGTTCCTGAAGATCAATCCCTCGGATGCCTCAACAAAATCTTTGACGTGCGGGATCATCGCATCCGGGATCGGAACTGACCGGATGCCATTGTGGCTCTTGGGATAATCCCGGACAGTGCCCTTCCCGCTCACAAAGATGACCGCGCGGCGGATCCGCACGACCTTATTCTCCCAATCAAAATCTTCCGGCATGAGAGCCAGGGCCTCTGACTTCCGGAGACCGAGATAATACAGGATAAAGACAAAAGCCTCATTCCGCATATCAAAGTCAGCTTTCATCAAGGCGTCCTTCTCTATCGTGGAGAGCGGCCTGCGTTCAGTTCGCTCGTAGTGTGGCATGGATACATCCTGGAGAAGATCATCCACATCGAGACGCGAGAGCAGATGGTCACGCGCGGCGGCCTTGACAATCTGTCTGAATGTCATGGATATGAGCTGACAGGTCCGGGGATGCTCTGCGTTCTCGTTGATGATCCTCTGGAAGTGAGAATGTCGGATCTCTCCAATCTTGATATTGTCGAGGCTGGAGAAGTATTTCACGGTTCCCAGATACTGCTTTTTGGTATACTCCTCTTTGGTGGCCTTTGAGATATTCACCCAATCCACGGCGTAGTCGTAGAAGCTCATGGATGAATACTCGACTGCGGATCGGGAGTTGACCGCAGCCTTCATAGCATTGACCTTTTCCTCCAGATCCCGGGAAGATTTCTTCGATGAGATGAATTTCCGATGCTTCTTGCCTTTGGCATCATAGGTTCCATCCCAGACAAGCGTATACCATTCCTTCCGCTTCTCATTGAATTTATACTTGGTGTTGGCCATTATTTCTCCTATTTGCGCGGGCGCAAGTGATAATTCAAGTAAAAAATGAGCGTATCCGATTCACCAAAGACGGCTTCTGAACGGGCGGCTTCTGCTCTTCCTGGTCATCAAGTCTTTGCCAATTAAAACACTCACCCCATTTTTGGGGGCAGTCAGCATATTCGCTTGGCATACTGTCCTCAATATATTCATCTTTATGCTCGGCCCAATACCTTTCAGTTGACGTTTGACTCAGATAATTATGAATATGAGTGCGTGAAAAATCGGGATTGATCATCACAGGGAAAAGCTCCGGATAAATCTTCGCCATTTCATCAGGATAGTGCTCGGTACAAAACTTACAGAGAGGTTCTTTCTTCAAAGATTTATCATATTCCAGCCCTCGACTCTTCAGTTCGCGCTTCAGATCATTGACTTTTCCAAAAGCGAACCTGCGGTCTGCGGGATCATGCGCACATTCCCTAACCAGATCAGATGCTATTAGAGCGGTATAATCACTGTTGCGCTCAATCCAGTATTCCGGCTGTTCTCTGGTGGATCTGAAAACAACATCATATAGAACATCCTGAGCAGATATCGGGAGTTTATCAATAAGCTCAACAGTATATTCAAGAGGGATCTTCTTCTGAGAGCCTTGAGTTGGAATGGCGTTCTTGTTTGTGGAAAAATTAGCCGAGTATACACCCAGCTCCATTGCTAGACGGTATATATGTTTGCATGGCTTCTGAGACCTAGCAAAATCAACGCACTGACATTCAGTCAGCCAGGTATCATAACTCCCATAACTTCCCTGAAAATGCCCGCACATTTCCTCGCGGTTAATGCTTACTGGCGTGAGCTTCGCGCTTTGGGCTGATTTTATGCGCTTTTGCGCGTATTCTGTCTCATGCTGTGCAGGATCCCATTTTGCCCATATCTCTTGTGCTGTACTCATGACGACTCTCCTTTCTATGCTGTTTCAGCATTTGATGCGGAACTTGACGATTTCTCCATATCCCCTTTTAGAGCTTCATTTGCTTGGAATAGCATAGTTTTACGCACTGGATATATTGCAGCACGGAATCCGCGTAAAAGTTCGATTTCTTCAGCAGTCAGCGCACAACCATCAAGCATGGGGTGCGGGCGCGAGGCAGCAGACGCGTCTTCTCCGGTCATAAGATATTCCATAGAAACGCCAAAGTGCTTTGCCACCACAAAGAGACGGCTTGATCCAATGTCCTTGCTTTTGGTCAAGGAACCGTTAGAGAAACCAAGAGTCTCTTCCAGCTTGGTTACAGAGGTATGTTCTGCTTTACACAGTGTTCTGATTATTTCCGATGTCTCCATAATTTACCTCATAGAAAAAAATCTAAATTATGCTTGACAACTAGAATATAATCCGCTACACTCTGATTATCCCCTAGATTTCGTTCTAGTATAAACGGAGCGAGCAATAGATTAAATTCTTTTTGTATCGTGACAAATACAGTATAGAAAATAATCTATTACACGTCAACCGCAAGATGTAGCACTACAAAAGGCGCACGGCACAACCTTGCGGGGAAGTCAAGAAAAACGCGCTGATATTCTACGAATATCACGTGAATATTTTCCTTGACAGGAAAATATTAAAAGACTTACCCAACAGGTAATACGGACGAAGACAGCAAAGCGGACACTTCACGACCACACAGCAGAGTATTGTTTGATTTTCAAAGAATCGGAAACAGATAGAAATGAGGTAAGGATATGTACCAGCTGATAAGAGAACTTGCAAAAAGAAAAGGAATCTCAATCCCCAACCTGGAGAAAGCCTGCGGATTGAGCAACGGTTCAATCAGCAAGTGGAGCACATCAAGCCCTTCCTTCAATAATTTGCAGAAAGTGGCGGATTATCTGGAAGTAAGCATGGATGTGTTCAAAAGCAAGACCGAAAACGGAAATTGAAATGTCACGGACGAACGGAGGAAAGCGAGATGAACTATCCGGCACAGGTAATGAAGATGTCTGATTTAAAGAAGATGGGCTTTCCCGAAGAATACCTGCTTGGCATCTACAGAAGACGGAACCAGAAGATTGCATGGAAGATGAGCAATGCCATCAACTCTCCGATCCTGTTTGATACGGATGAGTTGGAAAAGGCAAGGCGGGCTGCATGTGTCTGTGACAAGTAAGAAGGGAGAGACGATGAACAAGGTCAAACATGACTATCCGAAGGAGCGCAAAAAGCCTGAGCGTGTACCGTTGAACAAAGAGCGATATGACGCGATAGTCAACCAGGTTAAGCGGCTCTTCTGGGAAATGTGTACCACACGCACCGGGGATCAGATGGACGTGGCGGAGGCTTGGGAGAAGGTCGGATATGCGAGAAGCACAGCCGAGAATCTATGCGAGATACTTAACATCACATCAGTCTATGGAGAGGGTAATAGTAATGAAGAATCTGATTAAGCCTGCTGTATATGGCATTCTTGCGGCGCTCGGTATCGCACTGATCGCAATCGGAATGGAGGCAAAGCCTGTGTTTACGTGGTCACAGATCGCGTTGATTGTCGGAGGCTTCCTGGTGCTCATAACCGTGGGATGGGTGCTCAAGTACGTCATAGGGATCCTTCCGGAGGATGTATGAGGTGCGTTGCGCTGATCCTGTCGGTGGCGTTGCTTGTATCTCCATTACAGGTACCGCAGCCGCAGGTGATCCCGGTCAAGATCACGGGATACTGTCTCTCCGGCGTAATGGCAAACGGTGAGGAAGTTCATGAGGGAGCAGTTGCATACAGGAGGGAGGACATTGGAAAGACCTGCCGGATCTATAACGCGAATATGGAGCTGATCGGTGAGTTCCAGATCTGCGACACCGGAGGCAAGAGAATCAGACAGGGGAAAACGGTTGATATCTGGCGACCGACCAAAAAGGAATGTTACCAGATGACTCAGCAAGGATACATCGAGATCCTTGAACCAGAAGAAGGAGGAACAGATGAAGTTATCGAAGACGGTGGAAATGACCAAGAAACTTGTAGCGGAGACACTGGAGATGACCAAGAAGGGACGAGCTGATGCTGCTAATGAAGGATTCAATACTGAAATATTTCTGTTGCAGATAAATGCGCAAATCCAGAAGAACCTTGAGCACATTCAGATGTTCATGGAGGGCATCGCGGAGGATGCAGAAAACATGGAGCAGCAGGCGGATGCCGCAAAGATTCCGGATGAATATGGCCGTGACAGGGAGACCGGGAAGAAGGTTGGGAGAATGTGGCCCGCAAATGTGCCTGAACCGGATGAAGAAAATTGGTGAGCCGCAGTGCTGGGAACACTAACGGCTCAGAAACTATGACAGATTATGTTTGGTGTCATTATAGCACACCGGAAAGGAAAGCACAATGAGAGAAATGAAAGTCGAGATCACATTCATGGAGGCCATTCTGGGAACGGCCTCCGGCAATCCTGAACTTCATTCGGAGTTCATAGCATCCAAGGCACCTGATGCACAGACCAAAGAGGAAGAGGTCGCAGCTCTGGGAGCTGAGGAAGTCGAAAAGAAAGACATGACGGTGTTCCCTCGCACAGAGGATGGAAAGCCGTTTCTCTATGATTACCAGATAAAGGGATTCGTCAAGCACGCCTGCGGGATGCTCCGCAATGTCAAGGATACAGAGTCCGAGAAGATCAAGTCATACAAGAAGTATATCGACGGCCTGGTATTTGTCGAAGAGAGGAAGATCCCGCTTGAGTTTGAGGGTGAGGTCGGCAATCTTCAGAGACCTCTCCGGGCACAGACGGCACAGGGAGAAAGAATTGCCCTGGCCAACTCCGAGACATGCCCTGCCGGCACCAAGATCACATTCACAGTGCAGGTTCTGAAGGATGATCTGATGAAGGCTGTTGTCGAGTGGCTTAATTACGGGAAGCTGAACGGCATCGGACAGTGGCACAACAGCGGTGCTGGACGCTTCACATGGAAGGACCTGTCAGATTCGGAGCCGACCGAAGAAAAGCCTAAGAGAGGCCGGAAGAAAAAGGAAGAAGAAAAGGCGTAGTTCCGACATGCACTCTGGCGCAGAGCATAGCAAGAGCGTGGTGGCGATGGGATCAGAGCGACTGAGCCGCAAAGGCTAGGACAGGCGTGAAAAAGAATCGGTCAGCGATGGCATGGTACGACATGAGAAGTGACGTATCGCGTCGGAAAAGTTCAGCGAGGTTCAGTAAGGCATTGGAGAGGCGTAGATAGAAGCTGCATTGCAGAGGAACTGTGGCGATTACTTGAGAACCGATCGGTAAGGCACAGCAAAAGCATGGCATGGTATGACCGGCAATGGCACTGAGCTGTTAGGTATCGCGAAGGCTGAGTTTAGAAATGACTGGCCCAGATTGGCAAAGGATCTGAACAACACCGATCAGAACAGCAGGGGAATTGAATAGTTCAGCCCCGACAAGCTGAGGCGTAGCGCATAAAAGTAACGCGAAGGAACCGATAGGAACCAAGATGCAAAGGCGAGGAGTGGCGCAGACTCGATGGGCGATGGCAAAGTCATGCGAACTATGGCATAGCGCAGTCATGAGAAGCAACGGCGATGTACCGCAAGGATAGGCAGAGGCAGAGAGTTGGTACGCTGAGATCCGCAAAGGCTAGGTGAAGAGTGATTGGCGATGTGCAGCAATGGCATGGAGTGGAGCGGAGAAGCAAAGGAACGGTAGAGATCGGTGGCGCATTGAGTGGCTACGGAGAGGCATAGAACAGATTCGATTGCGAAGGCATAGATGGGAGATGACTGAAGCAGAACCGCGATGGCACGGTATTGAGTGGTCCAGATCCGACTGGAAACGCCAAGGCTTAGTTGAGAATCGATTCGTTATGCATCGGCATTGATGGGAAATAAGTGGAGAAGAAGAGAAATGGCAAAGAAGATCTTGATCTTCATGGAGAAACCGATATGAGAAAAGCGCCTCCATAACAGAGACGCTAATCCGGAAAGCGCTATATACAGATACATCCACATCTAAATATAGCGCCTTTCAGATCTGGTGTCAAGCAAAAAGCACAAGATTTTGTATATTGCGACGCGGTTAGAGCATTATTAATCCGACCACACAGACAAGAGGGCGTTTATGTATATACGGAAAACCATATACACAGGCGGAACGATGGAAGTTGAGGAATACTTCACCAATCGCCTGGGGATCCATGACAAGAGAAAGAAGAAAGAGAAGCTGACACCGGAGCAGGCAAGAGAGGCATATATCAGGCGGAAGAAAAAGCATCTGAGATGGCTCATGAATGAGAATTTTGTTGATGGCCGGGATGCTCTGGTAACACTCTCTTGGGGAAAAGATGATAAGAAGCCCGAAACACTGCTGGAAACGAAAGGGGCAGCAGCTCTCTTCCTGAGACGGCTCCGGCATGAATACAAGCTGCATGGATATGAGCTGAAGTATATCTATGCGGTCGAGATCGGTCCGAGAGGATCCCGGCATATCCATGCTGTGATATCTCATGCCGGAGAGCTTCCCTTGATGTTTCTCCAGAGATGCTGGAACGGTGTTGTGAACATCAAGCCTCTGAACACGGATGGCCAGTATGAAGATCTTGCAAATTACATGGTCAAGTCGTGGATCGTGAAGACAGAGCAGACGACCGGAGAAGAGATCAAGAGGAACTATGAGTGCAGCAAGAATCTGAAGAAGCCGGTGATCGAGGTCGAACGCATCTGGGAGAGGGAGCTGCGGAAGGACATCGTCACTCCTCCGGGATGGACACTGGAAAGAGATACGGTGAGATTGGGCGTCAGTGATGTGACAGGCCGTCCGTATCGCTTTTACAGAATGAAAAAGGTGGGAAATTGCGCGGGCGCAACCTCAAAAGAGCATACAGAGGAAATCCCGCCGAACAGAAATAAGAAACGAAAGCCGGGGATCCTCGATGCAATAAAAGGGATAAAAGATACGATCCTCGGGCTGATCAGAAAGGGGCATTGAGATGGCGAATATCAAACTTTATGTCTATATCGAGGCTCACGGTCCTAAGAAGCAGCATGGAGCCTTCGGCTGGGTGTTGGAATACATCAGACCCAACGGAGATCCTTTGACAAAGACCGGAACCGGCGCCAGGAATGATACCTGTGACAGATATCTTGCACTGGAAGCAATATCCGAGGCTATGGAGCGTTTGAACACGGCCTGTGAGGTTGAGATCATCATGGATCCGGTATACATGGCCGAGACAATCCCGACAGCATGGGAGCAGGGCTGGATCGATCAGTGGAGAGAAAGCGACTGGAAGAATGCAAAAGGGAAGGAAATATACCGGGCTGACCTGTGGAAAAGATGTGATGCCGCTTTATGTAATCATTCCGTCACTTTCAAGAGATTATACGGTGTCAATCCTTATAAGAACTGGATTTATTCAGAAATAAATCGCGTTGTATGTAGTAATAATAACGTTCCTGTCGGTTCGATAAAGACAGAACCCGCAGAAAAACAGAACAAGGTGATTGTGACAGGGGATGTCTCATGTAGTAACCATGGCATTTATGGCAATTCTGAAAAAACAGAAAACCAGCAAATAAGCATAACTGGAAATTGACCAAATCGGCGCATGTAATCTTTTAGGCGTTTATCGAGGTTTAAGGAGAAGGAAGCCATGACAAAGAACGAATTGCAGTTATTTGAAAGCCCGGAAGGTGCAAGGATACGCACTCTGACACTTGAAGGGAAACCGTGGTTTGTTGGTCAGGATCTGGCTGACAACCTGGGGTACCGAAACGGTACCCGAGATATATGCCGTCATGTTGAGGAAGAGGACCGGAGCGTCATGACCATTTTTGACGGCATCCAGAACCGAAGGATCATGATCGTGAATGAGTCCGGTTTATATGCCTTAATCCTTGGGAGCAAGATGGAGGGCGCGAGGAAGTTTAAGAAATGGGTGACATCCGAAGTCCTTCCCTCCATCAGAAAGAATGGCGGATACATTCAGAATCAGGAGAATCTGTCTGAAGAGGATCTGGTTGCACAGGCCGTGATCGTCGCACAGAACATCATCAACAGACAGAAGAAGCAGATTGAGGAGCTGACACCCAAGGCCGAGTTCTTTGATGCCGTGAAGGACTCTCCCACCACCATATCAATGCAGCAGGTGGCGAAGATCCTCGCGGTCAAGGGATACGGACAAAACAATCTGTTCAAGTTTCTCCGGAGCGAGAAGATCTTGGACTCCTGGAACATGCCAATGCAGGAATATGTCGATAGAGGATGGTTCAAGCTGATTGAGCAGACGTATATCCAGCATGAAAAGACGATGGTGACGACAAAGACAGTGGTTTTTCAGAAGGGTGTGGACGGGATCCGGAAGAGACTGAACGCATACTTGGAGAAAAAAGAAGAAAAGGAGAATGCAGATGTTTTATAAGGAATCGGTATTGAACAAACTGACAAAGCAGAGCTTTAAGGGCGCCGGTGTCCATATCGGCAAAACAGAGAGCGGATGGCTGTATGTGGCCGGAGGCAGCTGGTGCGTGTGCCATGATTCACAGAACATCCCACCGGAATACCTTGGAGATCTGATCAAGGTCGTGAAGAACATTCCGGCAACGGGAGAAGCTGCGAGGGTGTGCAAGGATGGAAAGCACAGGAGCACCCAGATAGAGATGATTTTCCCTCACAATGTGCTTCCGGAGAGATTCGGAGACCAGGTCGAAACGGCCACAAGATGCACTCCGATGAATATCCTTGTGGAGATCCAGGATAAGAAGTACAGGATGGTCGATGCAGGCCCCGAGGCATATCTTGTGCAGGACATTTATTGCCAGGTGCCTGATCCGGAAAAGATCGATTATGACAATGGTGAGACGGAGATCCAAGGCCCGTATCTTTGCAAGGGTGAGCACTCTCCTCTTTTCATCTGGTTTAACGATGATACATGGTATGCTGCAGCTCCGCTTGCGCTTTACAAGGGTGATGAGACAGCAGGACAGGTCGAGGCCTTAGCAGCAGCATTCGGAATGGCTGCATGGACGATTGAAAAGTGAAGTCGATACTTCACGACAAAACAGAGGGCACATGCTATCTCTGCAAGCTGCTTTATGAGGATTACAGCCGGAAGCCCACAACAGAGCACCACATTCTTCACGGCACGGCCAACCGGAAGGTTGCGGAGCGCCTGGGGCTGAAAGTATATCTCTGCTTTGATCATCACGGAGCGAAAGGAAAGGACGATGTGCACCGTCCTGACTGCAACAATTATGACAGTATGCTCCATGCGATAGCACAGCGCGAATATGAGAAGCGCGGAGGCAGCAGGCAGGAATGGATGAGCGAAGTTGGAAAAAATTATCTTTAAGTGCCGACCGGAGATCCGGCGGGGAAAGGAAAGCAAATGTTTGAGAAATTCGGAGAGATGGATTATCAGGAACTGGATACACTGGCACATAACCTCTGGAACGAGGGAGACAAAGAGAGCCTTCAGACGCTCTGCAAGGAAAACGGGCTTGAGTATTCCGATATCGAGGATGCAGCAGCTGATGGCGTGACAATGTTCATCACACCCACGATGGCGGCCCTCGGAAGGCTGAAGGTTGAGCGTGAGGAGAGCAAGATGCCGGAGCACGCGAAGGTTGTTATCTTCGGCATGGCCGAGACAATGGCAGCAGATCCCGCACACAGCACTATGTTCACTATGAAGGGCAAGAGGCTGGAGACAGTCTGGAAGACGATGGAAGACATGGCAAGGAAGAACCGGTCCGGCGGATCCGGATGTGTGTGCGGAACGGATCGCGACCTGTCAAAGATGATCGTTGAGAACTACAAGGAGGCGAAGAAGTGAAAAAAGCGGAACTTCTGGCCAATCCTCCTGTGATGATCACGAAAGCGGATGCGAGAGGCAACAGTGTCATCCTCACGGGCAAGATCATCAAGACCAGTGAAGGCAAGGTCATTGAGACGGATGTTTGGAAGAAGGGAAAGCTGGTTTTCAGACACTTCGCCACAAAGAAAAACTGGTGGACATATTGCGAGAACACGACCGAATGGGACAAATGCAAGCTGGGAACCCTCATAGAACCATATCAGGGCGGAATCGGACGTCCGGACAAAGAATATCCCATGTACCGGGATGCGGTCATTAAGTTCTGCGGTAAAAATAAGTGCAAGATATACGGCACTATAAGTTATGCCATCATCCGCATGGAGAATGAGGTCAGTGATGACAAGAGACTGGCTGCAAGGGACAGGAAGATCAAGAGGATAACAGACAGGTTCAGGAGCATCACGCCAAACCTTCCGAAAGGCTTTGCGGCATTCTGTAAAAAGGTCGCTCCCATAACAGGCCATTGGGCGACCGGGATCCAGATGGTACAGAAGATCGAGGGCGGATTCATGGAGCGCCGGTTCCTGGTAGACAAGCGCGAAGACAAAGTTATTGTAACAGAGATTTGTAGAGGCATTGCAGATATTCCCGGAGGCTTCTGGGAAGAAAAGAATTATGCTTACGGATACAGCTATTCCCTTTATGGTGCCAATCAGAAGTGGGCGGATAAAAAAGGCGATTCCTGCATTTACCAGCTGAAGCAGAACAATTATCTCTTCACCGGCAATCTTGACACCCTCGGATATAAAGATCATCAGATACAGACTCTGAAAAAGCTCTCCGAACTGTGCCCGGAGACAGGATGGTCATTTGTCCTGCGGTCGGTCTGGAACAGCGAAGATCTTGAGCACATCCTGAAGGCCGGATTGAATAAACTGGCTGTTGAGTTCATCAAAGGACAGATCCCGGCTGGCATTGACCGCAGAGAAAAGCACCTGGACAGATATCTCGGGATCACTCCCCAGCAGCTTGTATACCTCAAGGAAGCAAACGGAGGATGGAGAAGCCTTTGCATGATGAAAGAGGATGAGAACCAGAAGCTTCGGCCTGCGGATCTGAAGATCATCGAGAAGTGCGTGAACAGCTGGAATAAGCAGAATTGGGAATTGCTCATGAGAAAGGGCCTCCCTTTCATGCACATCTATAAGGTCATAAAGAACAAGGGCGGACGTACACCGGCGGCTGTCGTGACCATGTACAGAGATTATCTTGACCTGGCTGAACAGCGAGGAAGCGATATCCATGATGAGATCATATATCGGAATAAACGGTGGAAAGAGTTCCATGACAGATACACGGAAGAGATCAATGCGATGCGGGATGCAGAAAGAGCCGCACAGCGCCTGAAGGAACTGGAAGCAAAGAAATCACACTTTGCCGGCATCCGGAAGGATTACAAGATCAATAAGCAGCTGTTCTCCTGGGAAAAGGACGGATATTGCATCGAGATCCCGCGCAGCTATAAGGACATAGTGATAGAGGGACAGCTTCAGCATCATTGTGTAGGAGCATCCGACAGATACATGTCAGCGATGGCCAGAAGAGAGAGCTTCATCCTGTTCATGAGAAAGACCGATGACCGGAAGACACCATATTACACGATCGAAGCAACCACCAAGAGCGTAGTGCAGTATTATGCGGCCTACGATCGCCAGCCCGATAAGGAAACAGTGAAAGACTGGCTGAACAGATGGATGCAGCAGGTAAGGAAGAACGCAGCAACGATGAAAAAGGAGGGAATCGCAGTATGATCACATTTCTATCAACACAGATCCTTGATTATGAGGAGTTCAAGGAGAATCTGGACATAGCGCTGAACAATACTGCTGACAATATGGTCAGAGTCGGGTATCTGCTCCAGCAGGCCAGGGACACAGACATCCTGAAGGAGTCAGGATATTCCGGAATGGGAGAGTTCGCACAGAAGGAATACGGCCTGACAGCAGATCAGACCTCCCGCTTCATCGGAATCGCTGAAAGATTCGGAGACGGTGAAGGAAGACTGATGGATCAGTGGCAGCAGTTCGGCTTCAGCAAGCTCTCCGAGATGCTGACACTTCCGGATCACGTCAATGAGGTTCTGACACCGGATATCACAAGAGAAGAGATCCGGGATCTGA
This sequence comes from Blautia sp., assembly GCA_017475035.1. Taxonomy (GTDB): domain Bacteria; phylum Bacillota; class Clostridia; order Lachnospirales; family Lachnospiraceae; genus Blautia_A. The sequence goes on along the minus strand of JAFVGK010000035.1, from coordinate 4,465 downwards.
AAGCCGAGGTCAAGGCGGAGGAACAGATCACACCCATAGAGGCCGCGATCGAGAAAGCCGAAACTGATGATGAAGAAACACCCATCCTCCAGAAGTTCTTCAAGGAGTATTTCAGGCCGATAGAGCACGCATGGGATTTCTTCAATGCGATCACAAAGGACTGGTCAGAGATATGGGGAGACGAAGAGAACAAAAGAGTTGTTCTGGATGCTCTCGCACCCTCCGGCATAGCGATCCTTGAAGCGAGGATCCCGGGAGAAGGAAGATATCTTCTCTCATTTAAGGGAGAGACCATGCAGCCGACACTGGTCGGGATCCGGAACGACACCAAGGAAGAAGTTTTGTGGAGGGATGTCCGCGATGGCTTCTCTGTTCTGGCTGATGGTCACAGTGGAAGTGAAAAGGATCTGCCGGAAGAGGAAGCAATAAAGAGCTGCTGGGAGGAGTTGTACGGAGAGAAGTTCCCCGGCAAAAAGGATGAACCGGAGAAATCCGACAAAACGTCGGAGAAGCCCGAAAAGAAATCCGAGAAGAAACCGGAGAAAAAAGTGAAAATTGCGCCCGCGCAAACGAAAAAGGAGAAGAAATCTCCCGAAACCGAGAAAAAATCTCCTGATGTCGAGACAAAATCGCACGAAGTGGAGAATGACGCTCCTTTTGAAGCCGACGGGGCAGCAGTTGCGGATCCGGTCAAGGATGCCATGAACCCTCCGGAAGTCGAGGAGCCTCTTCCGAGGTCGACCAGAGAATACTACATCGATGAAACGGTGAAGCGGATCAACCGCTGTGCTCTCGATCTGAGAGATTATGTGGAAAAGCTGGAGAAGCTGACACGCGACCACAATTACCTCTATGTGCAGGATCTGTTCTTTGACACAAACGAGATGTGGAACAAGATGGTGAACGAAGGCGAGAAACTGACCGGCTATCTGAAGCAGCGCTGGGATGATGACGGCTATCAGGAACAGCACTGGAAACATGATCAGAAGGCCGATGAGGAAGAAGGCGAAGAATGATCTGTCCATATTGCGGGCACGAAAAATGTTATGTGATCGATGTGCGCCCGTATAAAGACAACACGATCAAGAGGCGGAAGGCCTGTTCACAATGCGGCGGGAGATATACGACGATTGAGAAGATGTTCAATCCCACCAGGACGAAGACGGTGAAACTCATCCCGATCGCGACAGGCTCTGACAGGACACATGAATTTGTCCTGATGGTCAAAACAAAGAAGAAGGAGGAAATCAAAAGCGATGAACAAGGTGATTCTGATGGGAAGACTGACAAAGGATCCTGAAGTCAGATACTCCCAGGGCGAAAATCAGACCGCTGTTGCCAGATACACTCTGGCTGTTGACAGGCGTTTCAAGAAAGACAATCAGCAATCAGCGGATTTCATATCCTGTGTGGCCTTCGGCAAGGCCGGAGAGTTTGCGGAGAAGTATTTCCGCAAAGGTCTGAAGATAGCTGTGACAGGTCACATTCAGACCGGAAGTTATACGAACAAAGACGGTCAAAAGGTATACACAACGGATGTGGTTATTGAAGATCAGGAATTTGCAGAAGGCAAAAAGGACTCCCAGGGCGGTGGCCAGGGAGCGGCATCCGGGCAGCAGGTAGATGAGGATGGTTTTATGAACATCCCGGAAGGCGTTGAAGAAACCCTGCCCTTTTAATTGATCCCACACCCTTCGGCGGCAGGGTTAAGGATAAAAAGTAACTGTTAACGATGCGTTTTCACACAAACCGAAACTTGCCTGTTGTTTGGCGCACACCAACAACATACAGCCGCCAAGCCCGGAACCTGTCTCTGGTAACAAAGGCCGGAGACAGGAACACCGGGAGAAAGGAAAAGATATGACATTATATTTCAGAATTGGATCCAGTGTCCGGACAAAGGTGGCAAGGCACGGGATCCCGGCGGGATCGACCGGAACTATTACGGATACCGATACCAAGAGCAATACACCATATACATATAAATTCACCGCAGATTATTCAAATGATTATCAGGCATGGTACGGCGTCAATGAGCTGGAATCAGCTGGGAAATGCATACATTGCGCTTTTTTGTCTGCTGGTATACCGGGCACAAACTCAATAGAATGCAGTTGCGCCATATCAGATTATTACATGTGCCATATAGAAGATCCAAAACACCAGACCTGTCCATGTTGGGAAAAAGAAAAAGGTGTTCCCGTAGATTTGATAAAGATAGTCAATCTGGCGAGGAAATCACCCATGCCGGATTCATCAGAATACGAAGCCCGAAAGAAACGAGCCATCGATGATGCTATGAGATCCATTGAGAATCGAGTAAGACACGTTTACAACAGCGGATATGAGGCAGGCTTGAATAGCAATAATGACAAAGCATATCAAGACGGATTCAGAGCAGGCGTGGCATGGATGCGAAATCTCATCGATGAAAAAATGAAGGAGGATGGAACTGATGAATCTGACAGACCAGTGGAACCTTGAAGCAAAGTGTAATGAATGCAGACGGAACAGATACTGCTCTCATCCATGCACCCTATTTAAGAGAATACATGATGAAGTGATCCAGAAGCGCCGGGATGCCTTCCTGGAATCAAGGCGGAAGAAGCTGCCGGAGGTGAATCATGGATGATTTTAAGGTATTTCGCAAAGTGTGTAAATACTACACCATGAGCTTTGATGAGAATCACGATCCAGAGAATGCTTGCCATAAGAAGGTACCACAAGGGGCAAGCTGGGGAATATGTAGTGAGAGTTGGTGCCCGTTTTTGGAGAAAGAAGAACCACAAGACCCACGGATAAAACCTTGCCCGTTTTGCGGAAACGAGGGAACAATCAGGATATTTCGCGGAAAAGACGGATGGCGGGATAGATATGCGGTATTTTGCAACTATAACGAAGGAGGATGCGGAGCGGAAAGCGGGCTGTACCATTATGAGATTGAGGCAATAGAAGCATGGAACAGGAGGGTACATTGATGGATACGGAAATGGAAGCAAGACGTAATCAATGGCTGGAAGATCATCGAGATATGTGTGCAACCTGTGCATATTGGAGAAAATCCGGCGTGACAGGATCCCATTATTGCGACAACGATGAATCCGAATGGAAAGACGAATACACAGAGGAAAAAGACGGATGCGGAGAGCATCTGGATTACTGGAGGGCAAAGCCGTGATGAACCTTGAGGAACTGAAGAAGAAATACAGTAACAGGAGGGTGACAGCATGAAAGAAACGACGCTCTACATCTGCGAGATTTGCAAGGAACGGTACGCAGACAGAAAAGAAGCCGAGAGCTGCGAAGCGGCGCACATCAAGCCAAAGAAGCTGACAAAGAAGATGAAGTTTCACCCGTACAAGAGCGGCAAGGACCCGATCCTCGCATACCGGGAAGTATCCCAGTACCCGGACTGGATAGACATCGAGATGCAGGACGGCAACACGGTCAGGTACAAGAGATAGGAGGGCGGCATGAAAAAGACCTTTAACGAGTATCAACGGTTTGTGGCGCGGCTCTTTTCAGCCTGCGAGATAGGGGATGATTACCCGGAAAGCCCCGTCCTTGTCGACACAAATAGGATATCAGACATTCTGGAGCAGGAATTCATAAAGACCGGGCTGCTGGAAGCCGGAGAGGACAACGAATGAACTATATAATACGCGGAGAACTTCAGGACGAACGAATCACAGCATCCATATACGCCGCAAAACAGGAGTACGAAAACGGAGAAATCATCGAAGCCAGGGACAGGCTGATGGAAATCGTGGCGGCATTGGACGAATTCATAGACACCGATTCCAAAAATGGAAGAGGTGTTTGAACAGGTATGTGGAAAGTGAGGAACAGGCATGACCAAGGCAGATTTAATGAAATTAGTTGGTAAAAAGGTTTTTGTATATTTCAAAGACGGAGAAAGAGGTATATGCGGAACACTTGGATATGTTGACGAGTTTTCGGCAAAGCACGATTATCGTAAGCCAAACTATTTTTACATCGGACATACATCATTTAAGGTAAGCCATGTAAGAAAGTTGGCAGAAAGCGAGGGCGCGGAATGACGGAGCAAGAGTTAAATGTTTATATCAGTGTCAAAAAACGAATAGATGAAGTCGAAGAGGAACTTTACGCACTTTTTGAGGCACAGGGAAAGACGATAAATCCTATAAAAAGAATAATACACACAATCTCAAAAACAAAGAGAAAAAACTATCAACATCAATGCACCATAAAACTCACAAAGGCTGATATTAGAAGCCTACAAGATAATCGACTTATAGAATTAGACGCTCTACGTAGATGTATTTCAGAAAGCGAGGGCGCAGAATGATAGATTATAAAGCCTTGCTAATGGGCTGTCCTATCCGTATAGCCACTAAAGAGGTTCAGCGAAGAAAACACCATAAAAAGCGCATAAACAAGAAGTGGGCAAAAAGGTACGGATTTATTGAGGTTGATTATATTC
>JAFVGK010000006.1 GCA_017475035.1 Blautia sp. | reverse complement strand
TATACTTGGTTGAGTTTTTCTTGATCATAGCTATGACATCAGCATTGATTTCCTGCAAAGCAACCAACTGCACAGGATTAGAAAACCACGTGTCAAACAAAACGACATCAAATGGAATTCCTGCTTTTTGGGCGCACTTAACCATGTGGTATACAACTTCTGTACCTTTGGTCTTGGCCAGTTCGCGGCGTTTTCCACTTAACGTTCTGCGATCGTATTTATCGTCAGGACCAGTCATGAGCTCTTTGTCGCGAGTACTGAGAAGAGATTGTGCAAACGGAATATACACATCTCCGTTTGACCAACCTCCAGTCATCATACGGTATCCAAGCCTTGTTTTTCGATCATTATGGTCAAAAACCTTTGCACACAGCTGTGTACCCTTTCCGCGGAAGCGCTGGTATAGTGAGTCATCAAATATCAAAACGCGGGCATGCGTATCATCAGTTTGCTGTTCAATATCCCGTATGACATTACGAGCAGTTTCGAGCTGCAGTCTTTCCCAATTGGTGTGAGGAAGCAGATCAAAACGGTAAAAAGTATCTTTTTGATAGTTCCCATAAAACGTCCCGGTTTTAAACATGCGGAATGCACTACTCATAAAAAAGCAAAGAACCAGTTTATCAATCAGCAATTGCTTTGCACTCACACATTTTTTAAGAAATGCTGAATTCTTTACATTACCAATCAACCTCGAGAGAGGAGTATCTGGATAAGTGAGTTCATCATTTGGCGTTATCGTATCAACGATTTTTACGATACCGCATTTACGTAATAGCTGAGCGCCAATGTATTTGTCAACAAAGCTCTCAATCGCATCCAGAAGGGGCTTGTTTTGTACGAAGAAATCTGCTATGCTATTCATGGTATGAACCTCTTTCCCTATATGATTTGTGGTGAATCTATTATAGCAGAGAATCGAGGTTCATACCATTTTTATTTAACGGAATATATGATTTTCAGCATTTACAAGATATTTTTGTCTGCGAACTATGAGTAAATAAGCAAGTGCAATGCCGACAGCATAATACAATGCATTCCCGACCATGAATGTCCAAAACATGATTTTCTCGATATTTCCGACATGGCATAGAAAGAGTGCTGCCACAAAAACAAGAGAAACCGCGAATGTAATATACCTTATCCATCCAATACTTTTTCTTGGTTCCTTTGGGATCCTGTACGGAAGAAAATCCAATACCATAGCCGTCCAACAGACAAATCCGCACCATCCTCTTCCGAAGATCAAAGGACCGAATATCTTAGCTACCGCATAATGAATGGTTGCCGCCTCGAATACGCCGGTAAAAAGGTAGTACCAAAAGCCCTCTATCTGCATGTTCTCATTGCATATTATCCCCAGATACACAAGCATATATGATCCGACAAGCAGCTGCACAATCCGTCTTGCATACGGATATTTTCGGACAAAGAGAAACAAACCTGACGAAATGGATATTCCTATATAGCTGAAATTAAAAAGATAGAACAGATTATCCTTTGTAAGCCATAGTGTAACCGCTATCGTCTCGAATATAAGCAGCATCATTAACGGCAATACGTATTTCTTCATCGCTTATCCCTTTTATACCTTTCCAAAGCCTGTTAACAAACTCCTGCCAAAAACAAATAAGCCATTTGTTTACCCATAGTGCTTTGCCGGATGGCACGCATAATCGGTGTTCTTTGAAGGATACCGTCATTTTCTGTCAATGATCAAATCAATCTGTCATTATATATTTCCGGAGTTCATTCGTCAATGTATATTCCCTCTTTAACTATATATTTTTATTAATTTAGGGGGCATATTTCGAAGGGAACGCAAAAGGATCGTCCCCCTGTGTTCTGAATCTGTCCGTTGGATGGACTTCGGATGGACAGAGTCTGTTATTATAAAAGTGTGGATTCTGGATTCCCTTACGGACCTTATAGCCTGTTCAGTAACCTTTTTATCCACTCTGCATATCTTTTCGACGATTGCAACAGGCTGATGATCCTAAGTTATATCCATACGGCTCCTTCGCTCACGATGCGGAATAAACAGCGTCGGGAACTCATCGGTTTCAGAAAAAAGAAAGCGGGAAAATGCAATGATGAAATCATGGAAACTATTGATCTGTGCCGGACTGGCATGTGTACTGATGTCCGTTCCGTATTCAGTGTTTGCGGAAGAAAATCCGGCAAAAGCAAACGAAAGCCGCCTGACACTGGATGACCTCAATTCCTTGAACGACGGTGCCGGGAACGTCTTTTCGCATGACGGCCGCGTAACATTTGTAGACGGAACCTGCAGCGAAAGTCCCGTAAGCAGTTTGGAGGATGCGTCCGCTGTTGTGGATTCCATGATGACACTGATCGGAGCCGAGGAAAACACAGATTTCGTGCCCTGGCGCGAAGTCACTGACCCGGTGGGAAATCATTATTTCATTTTTCAGCAGGTATACCACGATACTACCGTCTGCGGCGGTGCGGTCAAGGTCATTACGGATCCGCACGGAAACATGATCGCCCTGAGCAGCAGTGTGGAATCTGAAATGCCGGAGGCGGATTCTTCCGAAGGCATCTCTGCACAGGAGGCAGAGAAGATCGTCAAAGATCACGAATCGAAAACTGCCGGCCGCGTCGCAGAGATTCTGGATTCCTATACGGATACCGTGATTCTGCCCAGCTCCAGAATATTTGATATGTACAGTGAGGATCTTTCCAGCCGTTTTGCATGGGTGGTCTACACAAACAATTACTCCGGAAACGTCAGGGACGGTTCAGATCTGCCCTATCTGGCGCATTATGTATCCATGTCCGGAGAATATCTCTATAACATGCCTGCCATTGTTCCGGACGATGAAGCGGGCAGATCCGGCTACGATTCCAGTTATGTTTTTGAATTTATGGAGCCTGCCGAGTATACCGGTTATGTGGATCTTTCTGACGGAACGGAAAAAGAGATCACTGTAACCGTGATGCGGGATAAACGTACAGGTATGTATTATCTGGGAAATATTAAGCGCAGAATTCTGATCGCCCAATGTTACGACTTCCTGTACGATGGCGGCCGGGTCGTTCTGGAATTCAGCCCGGATAATCTGGAATGGGATCAGGTGGGACTTTTGTCTCTCTATAATTACTGCCGGGCATGGGATTATTACAACGAGATCGGATGGACCGGTGCCGATGGGGATGGTACCCCTGTCCTGATCCTTAACAACTACTGCGATGATTATTACAATGAGATCGATAATGCCTGCTACCTCGGCAAGATTTATGGCATGCAGTGTTTTGCGGCCAGCAGGATCAATGACTACTCCCAGTGTCTTGATGTTCTCGCCCATGAATTCACACACTGCGTGACAGGCTCCCTGATGACCTACAATTCCTATATGAACGATTATGGTGCCATCAATGAAGCGATGAGCGATATACAGGGCAAGACCTGTGACATGATGGCAGGCAGCGTGGAGCCGGACAACTGGATCCTTGGGGCCGGCAGCGTAAATCAGGTCCGAAACATGCAGGATCCGCACGCGTTCGGTCAGCCGGAATACACATGGGATCTGTATTATAAAGCAAAAGTAGAAAGTCCCACCCCGATCAACGATTACGGCGGCGTACATGGCAACTCTTCCCTGCTGAATCGCATCGCCTTTCTTCTGTACGAAGAGGGCGGCATGACGCTTGAGGAAGGAAGGACCTTCTGGTTCATGACGGACTGCACCATGGTACCGCAGACGGATTATGCACAGCTGGCCGAGATGCTGCCCTTTGTGCTGAAGGCAGCCGAAATGGAGCAGTATCAGGAGACCCTTGCAAACGCGCTCGAGGAGACACGCCTGGGAATTGAGGATATGCCTGAGACCATGGATGACGACCGTGCCCTTGTCATGCTGTCACTGCCGGACACAGAAGCTTTCGACAGTGCCAACTGGTGCCTGTCATATTCCAGTCTGAATCTGGAGCGGCTGATCGGACGCATCACGACGATCGGCAGCGAGCTGTACAACGAAGATTATTCCAGCCTGCCCGAATCCCTGCAGCAGGGGATTGCAAAACAGATCGAGCAGCAGGAACAGCAAAAAGAAGAAGCACCCGGAAGTGTGGGTGAGATTCTGAGCACTTTTCTGAATACTCTGATCTCAGAAGAGCCGGAAACGGAAGCCGCGCAGGAAGTCCTTGCTGATTCATACACCATACGTACGGATTTCCTTGCCTGGCTGAAGGAAGAGTTCAATCCTAAAAGTCGGGAAATACTCACTCAAAACATTGGGTATCGCATGTTAGAGCAGCGAAAAACCCAGATAAAATAAGGGTTTCTTACGATTTTACTTGCCAAGCATTTCGAGTTGGTATATAATAATACTAACTCAATATGCTTGGAGGATACCCTTATGCCCAGGAAAGCATCTGGTACTATCAAAACGGATCGATACATAGAAACAAAGCCCAACGGAACTGTGTATGTATACGAACGTTCCAGAAAATACAATTCTGAAAAAAGGTATAATGAAAATCTTGGAACAAAGCTTCTGGGTATCTTAAAACCTGGAACAAGTGATTATTACAACGATAACAACATAACTGCTACACGGCCTAAACGAAAAGCAATACCTGAAGCTACACCTACAAATAAGAGCAGGACAGGTATGATTGACATAATCAAACACTTCTCTATCATATCTGGGATTGAAAATGAACTGGCGGTAGCTCTTCCAGGAGAAGAGGGTGTCGCTCAAAAGCTGTTGACCTGCTCATGGTTCCTGTTCTCGACGGATGGTGATTCAATGCCGAAAATTCGTTCGTGGAGTAAGAAATACGAAGGATTGCTTCCATACCAACATGGTATTATCACAAAGGACATCTATCATGAACTTTACGCGGAACTAGGCCGTCGTGAAGAGATTAAGCAAGCTATTTTTCTGGAAAGATGTAAAAGCCTGGGAGACGAAGTCATCCTTGCTTTAGATTCCAGTACTTTCGAAGTAGAATCATTACAGCAATCCGTCGGCAGAAAGGCTGTACATAAAGACAAACTGATAAAAAAAGTATACAAGGTTGTGAACTTCTATTCATTGGCCGGACGCCGTCCTGTTGCTTTTTCGTTGATTCCAGGAAATATACCAGATTCTGAATCGGTTCATAATGCGCTGAGCCAACTGAAGGCTTTGGAGCTAAAGAACATTGAAATTATTTCAGACAATGGTTACTGCAATGACAATTCCATTGCTTTAATGTTGTTGGAAGGTCAACACTTCATAACCAGAATAGAAGCAGATATTAAATGGATTCAGCCTTTGATAACAAGACACCGAAGGACTTTGGAACATGGAGGGGGAATCATTGAATGCGACCCTCTGTTTTCCGGAATTAAATCAACAATCAGCAGATCTTTCACCGCGAATGATGGAAGAACTGTCAAAAAAGACATTAATGTTTTCATTTACTTTAGTTCTGTTAACAAATCAAAGGATGATGTGTTTTTCAGAGAAAAGTTCCACCGTTATAGGCATACTCTTCTCAATGATATTGCTCAGTGCGATGAAAGGAAGTCTATAGAGTCATTTGCAGAAAAATACATGCTCATTGTACGGGATCAAAGCGGCAAAATAATCTCTATAACGATAAACTCAAAGAACTATGATGCCCATATGAAATACAATGGGTACCTTGTGCTGATATCAGATAAAGAGTCCGACATCGACACAGCCCTAAAAAAATTTCGGGAACGGGAGTATATTGAAGAGGATATCAAAAACTACAAGGGGCATACTGGTGGACGGAAAGCAAGGGTTTGGGATGCTGATACTCTTGATGGGCAAATCCTTGCGCAATTTCTGGCATTAACATTACATGAAAGCTTTGAATCAAGAATAAGATTTCTAAAAGATACTTTAGCCAAAACAAATGGAGATGCTGAACATGATAGAGCTTCAACATTGAAGTTGGAAAGGCAACTATATAATTGGTTGTTTAAAAATTCCTTATTTGACATTCTTCATTGGTTCGACGCAATTGTCACAACTACAGTAGACAATGGGAATCAAAAAACAACATGGGTTACAGAAACAACACAAAGAGATAAGCTGTTTTTAGAAAAAATCGGAATAAGTCCTACAACAAACAATGAAGAAGAGTCTGTTTCTGAGGAGATTCTTGACATATAGCACCATCAACTATGAATAGAATAATATCCTTGATGAGTGATGGCTGATCATTACCCATCAAGGATGAATTACTGTTTTGAGTTAGTATTTCCCGACTT
>JAFVGK010000034.1 GCA_017475035.1 Blautia sp. | reverse complement strand
CTCTCGTCATTACTGTTTTTGTGGACATCCGTTCCAGCCAGCCAGGGCTGAACAGATATCGCAAGAATTATGTAAAGAATTTTTCGAGAATCGTATGTGTTTCACTGTTCGATTGTCAAAGTACGGAGCCGCTGACCTTAATCAGTTTTATTTTCCTGTATCAGCGACAGCTAGATTAATTTACCACACGTTCTTTGTTTTGTCAACAACTTTTTTTATTTTTTAAATTATTTTTTTGCCTCACTATCCTGAGGCTATTCTTATGGTTTTCCTGTATGAATCTCTCTGCTGTATATTCGTTCGTATTTTAGAATAAAGCGTATAGATCCCGGATTATTTGCCAATGCAAGACGGCATTATAATACTTCCCAATGTTAAAACAAACTGCGCGGGATGCCTCTGCCGCTTTCGAAGACATCCCACGCTCTTTTCTTTTATCAAGAAAGATCTGACTTTTAAGCTCCTTTCCGGAAAAATCCCTGTATCCGCTCTGCCAAAGCGGCAGCTCCCCTGATCGCTTCTCCCGGATGCATAAAAACATACATCAAGGCATTTCTTTCATATAAAAAAGTCAGTATCCTGTCCTTTTCAATGATTTCCAAAGCCCTTTGTCCCAGATCCGTCCGGCAGAAAAGATTGCATAACGCCATGATCAGCCAAAGAAAAAGCACCCCCTTTGCCAGCCCCAGAAGTCCTCCGCCCAGCCGGTTGGCGGCGTTGATCCCGGGCAGTCTTGATATAATATGCAAAATCGCTGCCAGGATCCATATCACAATTGCCACCAGAATCATGGAAGCAGCAAAAGAAACCCCTTTCACCGCCTTGTCCGCCAGGTAATTCGCGATATAATCAAAAAAAGTATTTACTCCGAGTGAATCGTATACCTCAGACCTGTTCGACCTGATCAGTTCCGTTTTAATCAAAGACGGCAGCGGTATGCTTTGTATAATATCTTCCTGCTCTTCCCTGCCGGGATTCTCTCTGCTTCCGTCCTCCACGGCCTGCTCCAGAAGTCTGTAGCATCCGTCTCTTACCTTTGACTCCAGCGCCGTATGCTCCTGAACAAACGCAGTGACATACGGGTCTAAAAACCACGCCCCTATGACTACCAAAAAAACAAACAGCATGGAAATCAATTCCCTGATCAGCCCCCGATACCATCCTATGCCGAAAAAAACTGCCAGAAGCGCCAGCACAATCATTCCGGGCACATATCCTTCCATCTCTTATCTTCCCCCTCATTTTCGGTCCGGGATCAGGATTCCTCCTTATCTGAACCGAATAATATTAACTCCCGTATCCAGCACAAGAAGATACTTGTTAAACCCAAGCTTCACAACGTTATTGATGGTGCCGTCCACTGTCCCCATATATCGCTGTACGCCGTCTTTGGTAAATAGGCAAAGCTGCGCGCTGTTATACATCAAAATATAATCATCGCTCATCTTAACTGTCGTGTAAGCAATATTGAAATCCCTGGTAAACTTCAGCCTGCCCGATGCATTGTAGACCTGCATCGTGTACATCTTATTCTGTCCGTTTGTCTTGAATATCAGACCGACCGTATCCTCATCACAGAAAGTACTGACAATCTCTTCCTGAACCTCAACTTCCCGTTCCTGCCTGGGCACCTGGGTTCCTGTAAATGTGACAAGACCATCATCGCAAAATGCCACGCTCTGTCCTCCGGAGAGCCATTCGATCTCCGGAACCACTTTCCCTTTGTAGGTATATCCGCTGACAATACGGTCATCCGCGTTTTGTCCTACATCGCCAAAATTGTAAAAAGCGACGTAGCTCGTGGTATCACTCCCATCGATATACTGGAATGCAACCATCATGACATGCCCGTTGTCCGCAAGGGCAACATCCAGCGGAAAGCCCGGATCCTCCAACGTGGTCTGATTATCCGCAATCAACGAGCCATCCAGTCCATAGAAATTGATCCACATGTCATTGTTGCCGTTCAGGATTGCAGCGACCAGTCCCCCTTCGGAAACGCATACTTTCACGATCGGATAAGGTGTCGTCGCTCTGCCTGTCACGCCGCTGCCGCTGACCATCATAAGGCTGGTTCCGTCCCGATCCGCCACGACTGCATGCTTTCCCCTGATATCCGCAATCGGATTTGACATGTCGCAAGCCTCGATCCATAACGTTTCCAGTTCATCACTGACCAGCGAAATATTATTTGTGCTGTAACGCAGGATCTTTCCGTCGAAATTTGCATATTGCGTAGAAACAATATCCTCCTGGGCACTGGTCCGAAGCACCCGGTAGCCGTGATATGTCCGCCTGGTCAGGAAAAAGAAGCCTCCTCCCGCAATCGCTCCGCAAAGCAGTACAATCAGCACAAAACCGCCAAACATCTGCATCCGACGTCTCAGAACCGCGGGAGGTATCGGTTTTCGCTCCCTTTTTATTTTTGCAGGCTTTGCAGGCTTTGACCTGACCGGCTTTTCTTCCTTTTCTCTGGTTCCGGATCCTGTCTTTACGCCCGGCCTTGTCCCTGTACCTTGAGCGGCATTCCTTTTGCTCTGCCTTACCGGCTCTGCGGTTCTTCTTGTCTGAACAGAAGATCTTGCGCTCTGTGAAGACGCAGCTGTACTCTGTCCGGTACCTCTTGTGCCTGCCTGCCTCGTTGTTCTCCCCGAATCACCGGCTCTTTCAACGTTCTGCCCCGTTCTGGTGCCTTCTCCCGCCGCTCTGGTGCTTTGCCTGACTGTTCTTCCGTTTTCCCCTGTCGGTTTTGCCCCTTGCCGGACCGGTCCGTCCCCGGCAGGTTTAGTTCTCTGCTTTGTCTTCTGTATGCTCTCTTGCGCTGCTTTCGTACTCTGACGGACTTTTCCGGCAGCGTCTCCTTCAGATTTCCTTCCTGAATCAGGAGCATCTGATTCCTGCAAAGACTGCTCTTCTTCTGAATCTCCTGTCCGCTTTGATGCTGTCTTCTTTGCCGCTTCCCTCAGGCGCTTTCGCACAATTTCTTCCTGCCCGCCATCCTGTTGCTTTTCTGTTTCTTCATCCGCATCCGGCAGGTCGCTGTCATCTTCATCGTCAGCATCCGGCTCCGAAGAACCGGAAAATTCTTCCTCTTCATCCGGAAGCACTCCCGCTTTCGCCACTGCCTGAAGAGCCTCCTGAAATGCCCGGTCTTCATCCAGCGCCTCCTGAAAATCCGTCTCGGAAGTATCGGCACCTGGTTCGGTATCAAACATATCGTCTGCTTCCCGTTCTTTTTCCGCACTATCCTTTTTTGACTTTACCGACAGTCCTTCTTCCTCGTCTTCCCCATCCGGCAATCGGCTTTTCTTTTCGTCCTGCGGATCATCCTCCGCCTTTTTCATCCGGCGTCTGAGCTTCTCTTTCTCGTTCACCAGCCTTTTTCGCTGTCTTTCCTTGCGAAAGTCATTCCAGGAACCAGATGCCATATGCTGCCCCCTCTCCCCAAATTTCATGGCTCGATCCATACTTTTCTATGCTTGCGTCTTTCTGCGGCCTGATCACAAACAAGGCAGGGAAGGCTTGCCACCCTCTTCCCTGAGCCGCCTGAATCTTCCTGAGGATAGAGTCAGAAATAAATATCACGAATAACGAAGAATTTTTGTCTGGGAGTGAACCTCAAAAGTCAGGCGCACAGCAGGCTATATAACTGATTTTTCAGGTATGCTCCCTGACAAAAAGACAAATAATCCGGTACAGTAATTTCTGACTCAATCCTGAATACCGATTCACACCTTGGCCAAGGTTCTTTCTGTATTCTCTGCCGGAATATCCATTTCATGAATGATTGACACAAGCCTGATTCTGAGAATGAATTCCGGACAGCTCCTGACCTTGGCCAAGGTGTAAAACGGTACGCATAACGTAAACCCGGACATGCTTATACCTGTCCGGGTTTACGTATCTCAGTTTTCACCTGATGCTATGATATAGTAAGATTACATAAATTCTTTAATCTGCTCGTAGATACCCTTTGCATCCAGCTTATACTTTTCCAAAAGAGAAGCCGCAGTGCCGGACTCACCAAAGACATCCTGGATACCGATCCGTTTCACCGGAACCGGACAGCAGCCGGACAGGCACTCGCAAACAGCTCCTCCAAGGCCGCCGATGACGGAATGCTCTTCCACCGTCACAACCTTGCCGGTTTCCTTAGCGGACGCAATAACCAGCTCCTCATCCAGAGGCTTAATTGTATGGATATTGATTACTTTTGCGTCAATGCCATCCGCGGCAAGCATATCAGCCGCCTTCAAAGTATCCGCAACCAAAAGGCCGTTTGCGATCACAGTCACATCCTTGCCTTCCCGAAGAACAATTCCTTTTCCAAGCTCAAACTTATAGTCCGGGCGGTCATTGATTACCGGAGAAGCCAGGCGGCTGAAGCGCATAAATACAGGGCCTTCATAATTATAAGCAGCCTCTACCAGAGCCTTTGCCTCGATATCATCCGAAGGGCAGGCTACGATCATGCCGGGGATCACCCGCATCAGGGCAAAGTCCTCCAGGCACTGATGGCTGGCTCCGTCCTCTCCTACGGAAATACCTCCATGTGTCGCGCCGATTTTAACATTCAGATGAGGATATCCGATGGCATTGCGTACCTGTTCGTAAGCTCTGCCTGCCGCGAACATGGCAAAAGTGCTGACAAAGGGAACCTTTCCCGTAGTGGCAATTCCCGCTGCGATGCCTGTCATATTACATTCCGCAATACCACAGTCAATATGTCTTTCCGGAAAAGCCTTCTTAAAAATACCTGTCTGTGTCGCCGCCGCAAGATCCGCGTCCAGAACGATCACGTTTTCATGCTTTTTCCCCAGCTCGACCAATGCGTTTCCGTAGCTCTGTCTTGTCGCGATCTTTTTTACTTCTGACATAACTCTTCCCCCACCTTCTCCAGATCAGCCATAGCTATCGCATATTCCTCATCGTTCGGAGCCTTTCCATGCCAGCCGACTGAATTTTCCATAAAGGAAACGCCTTTTCCTTTTGTGGTCTTCATAACGATGGCTGTCGGCATGCCCTTTGTCTCTCTTGCTTCTTTCAAAGCGGCATCCAGCTGTGCCATGTCGTTTCCGTTTTCTACATTAATAACATGGAAATTAAAAGCTTCAAACTTCTTGTCAATGGGATACGGAGAGCAGACATCTTCAATCCGCCCGTCGATCTGTAATCCGTTATTATCTACGATGACAACCAGGTTGTCAAGCTTTCTTGCGCCCGCAAACATGGCAGCTTCCCATACCTGGCCTTCTTCCAGCTCACCGTCGCCAAGCAAGGTGTAAACACGATAGCTGTCATTGCTCAGTTTTGCGGAAAGAGCCATGCCTACCGCGGCCGAAATGCCCTGTCCAAGTGAACCGCTGGACATATCCACTCCCGGAATATGCTTCATGTCCGGATGGCCCTGCAGATAAGAGCCAAGATGGCGCAGCGTGGTCAGATCCTCTTTCGGGAAATATCCGCGTTCTGCCAGAACAGAATATAACCCCGGCGCCGTATGTCCTTTGGAAAGCACAAAACGATCCCTGTCCGGTTTTTTAGGATCTGCAGGGTCAATATTCATCTCCTTGAAATACAGTATCGTAAACAGATCAGCCGCCGAGAGCGATCCGCCCGGATGTCCGGCTTTCGCTGCATGAACTGCTGTTACGATGTCCTTACGAACTTCGTTCGCTGTCTTTTGTAGTTCCAGATAGTCCATGATCTTTCTCCTTGTGAAAATAATGCCTGTTGTTTCTTTCTTTAATAGTTTTCTCTCAGGAGCTGTGCAAAAATAATCTATACAGATGGTGCAGAATAAATTCGTCCAGGCAAGGCGGCTGTCAACAACGCAGTCCGGGCGGATTCAGACATGCCAGATAGAAAGGTTATTTATGCACAGATCCTTAGGATCGAGTCAGAAATGAATATCCTGAAATTTCGCAGAATTTTCTGTTCGGGAATGCCATCCTGAAAATCAGGCTCGCAGCGGGTCATGCAACTGTTTTTTTGACAGTGCGCTCCGGACAGAAAAACAAGAATTATACGGACATGTATCCCTGATCCGATCCTTATGCATATACAGCGGCTGAGGCCGCCGTTACAGCTCTACGCGTCCTTCCAGCGCCCGCAGCAGGGTAACCTCATCGATATACTCGAGATCCCCCCCTACCGGCACACCACTGGCAATACGGCTGACCTTAATCTGCAGGGGTTTGATCAGTTTGCTTAAATACACTGCGGTTGTCTCCCCCTCCAGGCTGGAATTTGTCGCCAGAATTACTTCCCGCACATTTCCGGCCAGCCGGGTCATCAGTTCTTTGATCCGGATATCATCCGGTCCGATACCCATCATCGGAGAAATGGCACCGTGAAGCACATGATATACCCCGTTAAACTTGCCTGTCTTTTCGTAAGCGGCAAGATCACGGGTGTTTTCCACCACCATGATAACCTGATGATCTCTTGAAGGATTATCGCAGATCGGACAGATTTCGCGATCCGTCAGTGTACAGCAGACCTTGCAGTAACGGATATTCTGTCTTGCGTTCTGAATAGAATCGGTCAGCTGCCCGACCTGCTCCTTTGGAAGATTCAATATATGGAATGCCAGTCTCTGGGCAGATTTCGGGCCAATTCCCGGAAGCCGGGAAAGCTGCTCAATCAGGCGGTTAATATGGCTCGAATAATAGTCCATTATTTATGAAAGCCCTCCCAGGCCGCCAAGACCGCCAAGACCGCCTAAGCCGCCAAGGCCGCCGGTCAGCTTGCTCATCAATGCCGCAGACTCCTCTTCCGCTTTGCGCAGGGCTTCATTTGCCGCCGCAACAATCAGGTCCTGCAGCATCTCAATATCATCAGGATCGACTACCTCAGGAGAAAGCTTTACCTCTGCAATCTCTCGCTGCCCGGTTACCGTCACTTCCACCGCACCGCCGCCTGCGCTGGCGGTAAACACCTTTTCCTCCAGCTCCTTTTGGGCTTCGACCGCCTGACGCTGCATTTTCTGAGCCTGCTTCATCAGATTATTCATATTTCCCGGCATTCCCATGCCGCTAAAACCACCACGTTTTGCCATTCCACCACTCCTCCGATAACGCAGTTTATACGTTGACTCAATGCTTCGGAAGACGATTTTGCTGCTTCGGCAATTCAACTGCCAAAGCAAAATCCATCTCCTATTTTACGATTCTTCTTCTATCTCTACAGGCATCGCCACTGCCGCCCGTATCGCTTCCGCCGCCTCTGCCGCTGACAGCCGGATAGAAGCGAGGCCTTTTTGCTCTTGTCCGCTTTTATAAAGAAACGTCACCGGCACGCTGACCCCGATCACCTGACAGATTACCTCCTCCAGCTCCTTTTTGCAGGAGTTGTTATGGCACATCTCTCCCATTGTCGAATCAGGAAGCTCCACAAAACACATGGGTTCTGCCGTATCACTGTTGTATTTTGGCTCCGTTCCCTGCAAAACAACCTTGAGTGTCCCGCCGGACAATTGATTGACAATCGACTTCCAATTTGCCTTAAGACGCTTCAGATCCTCCGGCGCAGCCAGCTTTGGTTCCGGCTCTTTCACCGGCACAGAAGCATTCTGTTCTTTTGCGCCGGATGTCCCCGGCTGCGGCAGGGAAGCCATGACAGACGGCAGCTCCTCCATTTTTTCTTCCAGAGTGCGCACCCTGTCCAGCACGGAATCCAGATCTGTCTCCATCTGCGGCCGGCAAAGCCGGATTAACGCCAGTTCTGTCAGTACCCTCTTCTGCGTGGAATTGCGCAGCTGGCCGGACAGCTCTGACATGATCCGAATATAACGCATCAAAGTTGCTTCATCCGCCATCAGGCTCTCCTGCTTCATCAAATCCATCATTTCAGCCGAAGCATCCACTACGTCCTCCGGCGTTTCCGCCGTCTTCAGAAGCAGAAGGTTTCTCAGGTACCAGGCAAAATCCCCGGCAAACTGTGTCAGTTCCCGCCCCCTCACAAGGAGATCCTCAAGAATCAGCAGGCATTCCGAAACCTTCCCTGTCAGAACAGCTTCAAATATCCGCGCGTATATCTCCTGATCAACCGCGCCAAGCACTTCTATGACCTTATCATAAGTCAGCTCCTCACCAAGGTAAAATGCAATACACTGGTCAAGAAGACTCAGGGCGTCACGCATCGACCCGTCACCCATCTTTGCGACATATCGGACGGCCTTTTCCTCTGCCTGTACGCCCTCTGCGTTAAGAAGCTCCCGGATCCTTCCTGCGATCGTATCCAGCGAAATCCGGTGAAAGTCATATCTTTGGCACCTGGACAGAATCGTAGCGGGAATCTTATGAGCCTCCGTCGTGGCCAGAATAAAAATCACATAGGAGGGAGGCTCTTCCAGTGTTTTTAAAAGAGCATTAAAGGCGGAGGTCGAAAGCATGTGAACCTCATCAATGATATAAACCTTAAATCTGCCCTTCGCAGGAGGATAGGAAACCTCCTCGCGGATATCGCGGATATTGTCCACACCATTATTAGAGGCGGCGTCAATTTCGATCACATTCATGGAAGAACCGTTCCGGATCATGCGGCACATCTCACACTCTCCGCAAGGGTTCCCATCTGCAGGATGCTCACAGTTCACCGCCCGGGCAAGAATCTTCGCCACTGTTGTCTTACCGGTTCCTCTCGTCCCGCAAAACAGATAGGCATGGCCGATGCGGTCAGACAAAAGCTGGTTCGTCAGCGTCGTGACGATGTGATCCTGTCCCTTCACCTCGGCAAAAGTTTCCGGACGAAACTTCCGG
This sequence comes from Blautia sp., assembly GCA_017475035.1. Classification (GTDB taxonomy): domain Bacteria; phylum Bacillota; class Clostridia; order Lachnospirales; family Lachnospiraceae; genus Blautia_A. The sequence goes on along the minus strand of JAFVGK010000034.1, from coordinate 20,210 downwards.
TAAAGCGCCATGTAGCTCAAGATTTATCTCCTCCCGTCTCCTGCAGCGTCAGTCCCCATCCCGTTCAGACGCGCGGCGTCTTTCCGGTATGCGCCAGCCCTCTGCCGCATACCGGAGTCTGTCTCTTTAATCGCCAAAGCTGATGCCGATCATCTTGGCAGCCTTAACCGTCTGATCCTTGGGTGAAACCGTCTTCAGTTTGCCTGCGCACTCCGTAAGCGGCACACGCTTAATTTTCCCGTTTATGATGGCAATCATGCAGCCATAGTCTTCTTCCATGATAGCTTCTGCCGCGCCTGCGCCTAACCGTGTAGAGAGAACACGGTCATATGCGCACGGTTCGCCGCCGCGCTGTGTATGTCCTGGTACGGTAATACGTACTTCCTGACCGGTTTTCTTTGTAATCTTGTCTGCAATCTCATAGGAAACAGACGGATACTTCTTAGCTCTTTCAATCAGCTTTTCTTTATATTCCTTCTTTGAAAGCTTGGCATCCTCTTTAGAGATCGCTCCCTCTGCCACAGCCAGGATCGTAAAACGTTTTCCTGCTTTTGCCCTTTTCTCAATCGCCTCGATCACCTTCTTGGTATCATAAGGAATCTCCGGAATCAGGATAATATCCGCGCCGCCGGCAATCCCGGACTCCAGTGTCAGGCTCCCTACCTTATGTCCCATAATCTCAACGATAAAGACACGGCCGTGGGAAGCGGCAGTCGAATGAATGGCATCAATCGCGTTTACGGCAATATTCACGGCGCTCTGGAAACCAAACGTCATATCCGTGCCGTAGATATCATTATCAATCGTCTTTGGCAGATGAATGACATTCAGGCCTTCCTCCCGAAGAAGGTTTGCCGTTTTCTGGGTTCCGTTGCCGCCAAGAATGACAAGGCAGTCCAGGCAAAGCTTATAATATGTCTGCTTCATTGCCTCTACCTTATCCAGACCGTTTTCATCCGGAACGCGCATCAGCTTAAAGGGCTGGCGGGAGGTACCGATAATCGTGCCGCCCTGGGTCAGGATACCGGAGAAATCCCGGCTTGTCAGCATACGGTATTTTCCGTAAATCAGTCCCTTATAGCCATCATCAAATCCATAAACCTCCAGCTCATGCTCATTCAGCATCGTGGCAAGAGCTTTCACTACGCCGCGCATCGTCGCGTTCAATGCCTGGCAGTCACCGCCGCTGGTCAGCAAACCGATTCTCTTAATCATAAAATCCTCCTTTTTTCAAGTAATAAACGAATTGCCATATCGCTGTTCCTAAAAAACTCAGGTTACATTGCAGGAAACAGTTACTTAAAAATCATTATAACAACTTTTGACGGTTACGACAAGAAATATTGAAAAATCATTTCTGAAAGGGTATACTGGACAATTCCCCTATATCTATATTATAATAACCATATGCTAAAGCAAATTGCACCCGGCAGCGAAATGAAATAGTGGTAAATAAGGAGGATGTTTTCTATGCTGAATTGGAAAAATCTGGACACACTGGCTTCTTATGAGAAACTGCAGGCTTTGAAGGGTCATGTCGATCTTGCAGCTGTGTTATCCGGCGACGGTGCCGCAAAACGTGTTGCCGAATATCAGGTCCCGATGGCCGGCGGACTGAGCTACAATTTTGCCGCAAAGGCAGTGGATGACGAGATTCTCGAAGCTCTTGCCGCCCTTGCCGAAGAGGCTCAGCTTGTAGACAAATACGAAGAGCTGTACAACGGCGCCGTTATCAATACAGGAGAGAAAAGGCTCGTCCTGCACCAGCTTTGCCGCGGACAGCTGGGTGAAGACGTCATCGCAGATGACGTGAATAAGCGTGAATTCTATCTTGCCCAGCAAAAGAAATGCGCAGATTTCGCTAACCGCGTTCATTCCGGTGAGATCACCAATGCCGCAGGCGAAAAGTTTACGACAGTCGTACAGATCGGCATCGGCGGAAGCGACCTTGGTCCCCGCGCGATCTACCTTGCTCTGGAAAATTGGGCAAAAGCCAACGGCACGCTGAAGATGCAGGCACGCTTCATCAGCAACGTCGATCCGGACGATGCTGCTTCCGTTCTGAAATCAGTGGATATTCCACACTCCCTCTTTATCGTAGTATCCAAATCCGGAACTACGCTGGAAACCCTCACAAACGAGTCCTTTGTCAAAAACGCTTTGACGGAAGCCGGCGTCGACCCGTCCAGGCATATGCTCGCAGTAACCAGCGAGACTTCCCCGCTTGCCTCCAGCAGTGACTATCTTGCCGCCTTCTTCATGGATGATTATATCGGAGGCCGTTATTCCTCCTCTTCCTGTGTCGGCGGAGCAATCCTGTCTCTCGCATTTGGGCCGGAAGTATTTGCCCGTTTCCTGGAAGGTGCAGCGGCAGCGGACATCACGGCAAAGGAAAAGGATATCCGCAGGAATCCTTCGATGCTCGACGCCCTGATCGGTGTATATGAGCGCAATGTCCTGGGCTATCCGTCCACCGCAGTGCTTCCTTATTCCCAGGCCCTGAGCCGCTTCCCGGCTCACCTGCAGCAGCTCGACATGGAGTCCAACGGCAAATCAGTCAACCGCTTCGGCGAACCCGTCGACTACGTGACCGGTCCCGTGATCTTCGGCGAGCCCGGTACCAACGGCCAGCATTCCTTCTATCAGCTTCTCCATCAGGGAACCAATGTCATCCCGATGCAGTTTGTAGGCTTCAAAAAGAGCCAGTGCGGCGTAGATGTAGATATCCAGGGCAGCACCAGCCAGCAGAAGCTCTGCGCGAATGTCGTCGCCCAGATCATGGCCTTCGCCTGCGGAAAGAAAGACGAAAACCCGAACAAAGCCTTCTCAGGCGGCCGTCCCTCCAGCATTATCGTAGGAGAACAGCTTACACCGGAGGCGCTCGGAGCGCTTCTGGCACATTTCGAAAACAAAGTCATGTTCCAGGGTTTTGTATGGAACCTGAACAGCTTCGATCAGGAAGGCGTCCAGCTCGGCAAGATCCTTGCAAAGCGCGTCCTCGCACATGATACCGACGGAGCTCTTCGCGCATACAGTGATCTGCTGGAAATCTGATAAGTTTGTTTTCAGCCATTTTCTTTGCAGCCAGAGTCAAAATCAAAAGACAAAGCACATTGGATTTTTCCGCATACAAAGGCGTCCCGCCTGTCAATGTTTATGACAGGCGGGACGCCTTTATTTATAGCGTCCTTTTATGCCATCCTCTTATGCCTTCACCAGATACGCGTCTTTTGCCGCGGCAAAAGGTCCCGGCAAGGTTTCGGCGCCTCTGTGATCACCGAAATAGTCACTGTCAAAGGTGATGGCGGAGCCGTCGGGATTCTCATATCTCTCCTCCGGCTCAAAAGCACAACCCAGTGTATCGGAGTCGATGATTCCCACACGGAAATCCTTCAGGAACTCATAGAGATTCGTCTTAAGGCAATACTTCCCTTCCTTTTCCTCACACGATACCACTGCCTCGTGCTCTGTATCCACAAATGCGCCTTTTTCTTTATTAAACGGCTTCGCGCCATTGAAATAAGCATTTTTCGAGCACCAGACGGGAAGATGAGAAAAATGAGCCGGCTCCAGCTTCTTCATATCCGGCCAGACATCCATGTCGAATTTTTCGATCCATTCTTCATAAGTCGGGTATCCGTCAAACACGTGGGTACCAACCTCACGGTTCTCCGTGCTCACGCCGTCATCGGAATCATGCGGAATCTCCACCGCCTTCGAGGGCCATCTCTGAACGAAAATGTTCTGATAAAATCTGTCATCTCCATGGAGAATGGTCATAAAGCCCATCACCTCGGTCCGATGCGGTATATGATACGGCGTATATCTGGCGCGGTTGACCCCCTCCACTACATTGTCCGTCCCTGCTCCCACACAGGTAAGAGCGCCGCAGATCAGGTTATGCACCATGGCAACTCCTTCCGTGGCAATACGGAGCGTCACCTCCGACAGAAGAATATTATGGTCGATCAGCGTCGGACCGTGTCCTACTTCGACGAAAAGATCCTGGCTCATCATCCCGCCCTTTAACGGAAGCGCAAAGTCCGGTTTTTGATTATCATGCAGGAAATTCTGCGTAATCCTTGTCCCCTGCGCCTCCCAGTCACACCAGATGCCCATCGTGCTGTGATGGATATGGTTGCGGCGCATGATCACGTCGATCGCCGCGTGAAGCTTGATACCGGCGATTTCCGCGCCGCCCAGCTCCATCATATTATTGATATGATGAATATGATTATCCTCAATGATACTGAAGACATTTCCCATTCTGCCGATAATGCCGCCCTGCTCACAGTTATGGATATTGCAGCGGCGGATGATATGGCTTCCCACCTTTTCCTTCAGCCAGCCATGGTACTGTCCCCTGCAGACTGCATCACGTTCCATCTGTGTCGGGCTCTTGACATGCTTATAGGTAAAATAATGATCGTTGTCCGGGTCATAATACTTGCCGAGACAGATACCTGCACATTTGCTGTTGCTGATCTCGCAGTCCTCTATAATCCATCCCTTCGACCAGTTCGGGCCGATCATCCCGTCCTGAAAAGCCGCAGGCGGCGCCCAGGTCGTCGCAGCCTTTTCAACCCTGAAGCCGGAAACCGTGATATACCCCACTCCCGTTTTCGACGGGAAGAAGCATTCCCTGCGGACATTAATCTCCACCTTCTCCTGATTCGGGTCCTTTCCCTGGAAATTCGCGTAAAGAACCGTCGCGTTCTTTTCTTCATCCTGGCAGGCATACCATTTCAGCCTTGACGCCTCCGGCTCCCAGGAGCAGGGGTAAACCTCTCCCTTCATGCATTCCTCAAGAGACTGTGCTTCATACAGCATCTTATCATTCAAATACACCGCGCCGGTATGTTTCGAACGCCCCGCAAAATACCAGTCGCCGTAAACATAAGTCGTATACGGATTATACTCTCCGAACACGCCGTTATCTACCACGGCAGTCCAGACATTTCCCTCATAATGAGTCCAGTCCCTGACCTCCTCCGCTCCGGTAATCACCGCCCCGAGAGGTTCCTCACTCTTATAGATAATCCTGTCCTCAGCTGTGCCCGCATTTTGAGGATCAACATACTCCCGATACACTCCGGGCGCCACAATGACCTTATCACCGGGCATCGCGATTTTAGCCGCCTCGCGGATTCTCTTAAAAGGGCGTGTCTTAGAGCCATCTCCGTCAAAAGATGCATTCGCGTTAACATAAATCTTCATGTGTATTTGCCTTGCCTCCTAAAATTATGAAACGCCGTCAACTTTGCTGTGACATGGCAGCCAAATCAAGACTTTAGCCTTTTGTTTCATTTGCCATGTCAAACCTGTGCCGCATAAGCGGCGTCATTCCGCTGTAAATTCATGCTGCTCCATTATATCTTAACATATGGAGCAGCTATTGTCACCTCATTTCATTTTGTTTCATTTCATTTCATAATTTCCATCAGTTCCCCGATTTCTTCAAAAGATAACGGATTATTATGCGCCAGCAGGTTCCGCGCGTTTCTTCCCAAATCCAAAAGCCGCTGCTCCCGTTCCGAAAAAATCAGATGATGCTTATGCGTAAGATAATAAAGCGTCCCGAACTCCAGATCCTCCGGGTCTTCAATCCGTGTTTCTCCCGCTCCTGCAAGCGGAAGATAATTCTTCAGCACCCTGGCATAATTCATGACAAACGCCAGCCGTTCCTGTTCCAGAAGAGGAAACAGCCACACCAGCTGCGCTTTCCAGACCAGGCGGAAAATATCACTCTCCTTCGAGCTTCGTCCGATATGAAAGCCTGACATCCAGGCCTGCTCTCCGATCCGGAGAGGATTCCGCAAAAAAACCTGCGGATCCGCAAGGAGGACGCTGCAGATCTCCGGATGATTCTGCCCGACCTGGACAGTAAGCTCTGTCAGATAATCACTATAGTCCGCCACATCCGGATCATTCTGTGACAGTTCCTCGATCAGCTCCATTGCAAAGACTCTGCAGTCCCCGGTCGATACCCCATACCTTAGAATCGGCAGATCATGGAACACTTCCTCCGGAAACAACAACGTTTCCAGCAAAAACACAGCCCGGATCGGGAGAGCTGCCGCTTTGGCTTCCTGTTCATATTCCAGGATAAAGTCCTCCCACTGATCCTGCACGCCTTCATCGGCCGGACATTTTATCCAGAAAAAACACTTATGAAACGTCAGGTCCGGATTGCCGCAAAGATATTTCGCGTATGACCGATCCGGCCAATAACCGTTTTGAAAAGACTTCGGACAGCATTTCGTAAGACAATATTTCCCGGGATTCTCTTCTCCCGGTTCATGCACACGCATCATCCTGTCAGAATAAAGACGAAGGACATGCTGCCTTACGCGTTCTTGAAAGATATCCTCCCAGGGAATTCCCACAGAAGCATCCAGCAGGAAGGATTTCTCTTCCTGAAATCTGGAAGAAATCGCAGCAACGTAACGAAGGGATCTGCCGATGCGATCCCACCAGATCGACTGTGGCAATGTGGTCATTCCTCTTCTCCCCCTTCCTCTTCTGCTTCCACTTCAATCAGACGGTCAAGAATTTCGCTGTCTGATCCCAGAATATAACGGAAATTATCCGAAGCAAAGGCATAAGTATGCGGGGATTCCCTGCGGAGCATATTCAGGTCGCAAAGCTCATCCAGAAACGCGTCAACCTGTTCTTCCTTCCAGGCAAAAAAGCTCTTCACATCAAGCTCCCTGGCAGCCCGGAAAATGTCCTTCACAGTGTAACCGATTTTCTTCGGCGAATCATAAGAAAGATGGCAAAGGAGCAGGGCAATCAGATAATACATTTTTTCCAGTTCAATCGTCATCTCAAATTTCTTCCGGATCTCAAAAATAAAATGATTATCCGCAAGAACACGTCCGATCAGATCGTTCGAGACTCTGTAAGGAGGCGCGTCTGCCTCCGTAAAGCCCCCATAGTCCACATTACGCAGGGAATCCACCAGCTTCTGGCAATACAGCTGGATCAGGCCCGGAAAATAATTTGTCTGGGCTACAATCTGTGTAGCCTGGTCATCATCCTCGATCACAAATCCGAGATAAGCAAGCGGTTCTTTCAGAAGCTGGAATGCCTCCTGCTTGGAAAACGGCTTCACCGGAAGACTCTTCAGATGGGGAATGCCGGTATTCTCCGAAAGAGCGCTTGCCCGATGGAAACGCACAATATCATGGGTTCCGGCAATGACAAATTTAAACCGGTCCGGCATTGCCTCCTGCAGCTTTTTTAACTCGACAATCGGATAATAATGCTCCCTTGCGATATCTTTGATAAAGTCATCCGCTTCATCCAGCATAACCAGCAGATAACGGATCGGTTCCGCGTCCTGCCGCAGTCTCCCGCGAACCGCGTCAATCAGGATGTCCCATTCCGGCGTAACGGCATTTTCCGGAAGGATCCCAGCGTCTGCCAGTGCCTGTGAAAAAGCCCTGGCTGCGCCTTGACTGTTTCTGTTAATGAGATCCACATAGACAGCTCTGCGGTCTTCCACCCGGTCCACGTCGGAAAAGGCCTTCTTCAGCAAAGCGGTTTTACCCAGCTGCCGCCCGCCATAGATCAGGTTCACACTGTCAGCCTGATCCGCGGAGGATCCTTCAATACACCGCAGCTCCTCTGTCCTGCCGATAAACATCTCCGGAGACATGTAATTGCCGGAATCCGCTACATATGGCTGGTACCAGGCAAACGGCATCCCTGCGGACATCAGCATCCGGTTGATCACGCTCCCTTTGTAGTTGTCATGCAGATAGCATAATAAAACTCTGTCAAGCACCAGATAAGTATGAAAATAATTGCGGTCCCTTTTTTTGATCTTGCGGGCCAGAGAACGGCGTTCCGGCATAGACAATACCCCGTCCAGAAGAATCAGTCTCGCGCCTCCCTGGAAGCTGTCCAGCGCGGCGATCTTCTCCAGTAGGCTTGTACTGTCCGTTGACCCATACAGACAGATCACTTCAAATCCTTTCGTATCCAGCATTGAGCCGAAAGGCGCGATCCGATGAATCGCGTTTGTCCTTCCTCCTGTCTCGGTTTCCCGTGACACATGGTATACCTCTGCTGCATTGCCGGGAAGGAGCTTCCTTTTTACCACGATATTCATCCAGCCCAGATATGTCAGCAGCCTCTCAATGCGTTCACCGTTGTCGGTTCCTCCCTTGATCCAGTTATCCACAAGACCAAGGGCTCCCCGCTGTTCTTTATTATGGCTGGAGCGTGAAAAGAGATTCTGCACGGAAGTGGAGAGATTCGACATGAGACGATAATTCATGTCATAGGTTCTCCAGAATTCCTTCAGATAACCCAGAGGGGCAGGGTCATCCTGTTCGGAAAAATAGACGCCTTCCCGCAGATCCTTCATCACATCCTCCGCCACGGAAAAGTTCTCCCGATAGATCAGGTTTCGGATCCGCTCCGGCGCCTGCGGGAACCGCACCACCTGCTCCGGATAATTTTCTGTCAGGTGATCCAGGGAGCACAGCAAGGCATTCTGGCGTTTGGACGCCTCTTCATGAATGTATTTATAAGTCTGTTCCATCAGCTGGTAAAGGAAACCATAATTTAAGGATTCCTCGGAGGTGTCCCACCAGTAACGGATCATATTCTCCGCATTTTCGAGAAATTCATTTCCATGGCTGATCTGACCGACCGCAATCGCAAGGGCGTATTTTCTGCGGAATTCGGCTACCTTCGCCTTCATTGCCGAAGACGCCTGCTCTACGCAGTCCCCGGCGTACACCGGAAGAAGCGGCGCGGATTTTCCCTTCGCCGCCAGATATTGCAGAATCAATTCTGCCGTTCCGAAATTGTGGGAAGAAGGATCCGGCTGATAAATCCTGAGCAGATGATCGGTCAGGGAAAGCTGATCTGTCTCCGCCGCGCGGCGAATACGGTACAGTATATTGAATTCCGGAAGAGACAGGAAGGTTCCTTCCAGATCCGGCATGAAATCATCCTTCAGCAGGATATAATCGCTCGCAAGAAAATGGGAAAAACACATTCCTGCCAGACGCTCGTCCCAGGACCCGTCCATCTTCTTTCGCAGCTCCTTTGCCGTATGGCCAAGGACAAAAAGGCCCATTGCCTTCTGCGGATATCTCTCAGCCAGAAACCGGCTTTCTTCCTCTTTCGTATAGGCCGACAGTTCATCACAGTGCTGTATCAGCTCAGCAGAAATATGCTGATAAGCCCGTACCGTGTTTTCATTGCGCTGCTTTGCGTCGTAGCTGATCAGGCTGCAGCATTCGCAGACAAAGGAGAGCAGCTTCGTAATGTTGGAGCGCACGTTGTTCAGCCTCTGCCCCTGCAGTTTAAAGCCTTTCGAGCGGCTGTTGACCTGATTCCAGCATTCTTCGATAAAATTTAGAACCGCTTCCTGCTTAAGCGCCTGCGGGATACAATAATTCCCTTCGATCCATCGAGCTGTAAACTCAGTCTTATATTGACTGAGTGCTTCAAAATTGCCTTCGGCAATCATACGGATCGGCGTCCCGATCGGGCCTTGCTGTGCATAAATCAGCTGTTTTGCTTCTGCCAGCCGGCGAATGCCGCTGCCGTTTTTCTGGCTTCCCTCAAAAAACTGCTGATAGTATGCCCTTGCCTGACTGATCGCGGCAGCACGTTTCGCCTCCTGAATTTCGGAATTGTCAAATCCATGGTAGGCTGAGAGTTCATCCAAAGGAATCTCATATTCCTGGCGGAACTGCGCCATCTGGTAAAACAAGGTTTCCAATGCCGGGATCTCACGGAACAATGTCACGCTGTCATGAAGGATGTTCAGATTATAGCTATAAGCTTCTGATGCGGAAAAAGCCGATCTCAAAACGGCAGCTGCCAGACAATAATCCGAAAACTCGGCATAATCCGTATCGATCTGCCCCATATACGTCAACAGCGTTTCCGTAGAATAATCCTGTTCCTCCATCGGATTATTCACAGCGAGACTGGCCGCCCGGTAAACAGGCTCCACAGGCGGATAAAGCATTTTTCCGGCTTTCAGATATGTCAGCAGAACCGCCAGACGTCCCGGAGCTTTCGCTGAAAGCGCGTAATTGATGATCTCCTTTTTCGAAAGCTTCAGGGCTTCAAATCGTTCCGTTTCTTTATAAATGTATGGTTCTTCTCCGGCTTCATCCTGCCTGGCCGGCTGTAAACCGTCCTTTTTCCCCGCGGCATCATCTTTATGAGTCAAAGAGCCCTGCTCTGCTTTTTCCTCTTCCTCTGTCTTTCTTCTTTTTTCTTCCTCTTCTTCCGTTTGACGACGGATCGCTTCCTGCAGACTCATCACTATGGTCTCCAGGCGTTTTGAATCTTCCTCATCGACTGTTTCCGCAGGAAACCTGTCTATGCTTTGTTTTGCTTTTTTCAGGTCGCCCAGCAGCAGATAGCACTCCGCCATAGTCAGATAAGAGTCATAACGATGGAAATGGTTGCAGACAGGATTGCGCATCGCAGGATAACCGGCCTGCTCATAGTCGGCGGCAAAAGCCTCCACCTGGGCGAGAATTGTCTCAAGATAGTCCTTATTCTTTTGTTTTCCATACGCGCTGCGCAGCAGACTGATATAGGTAAGACGGCGTTCCAGCCGTTCATATGCCGTCAGATTCGATGAAGACAGCAGCGTCTTCATAAGCCGGAGAGCTTTCGTTGTCTCTCCCGCTGCGCTGTAAAATTCTATGGCGGCGTCATAAAGCTTTTCGTCTCTGCCAAGGCGTTCCATATTCGCTTCGAGAATCGTCCTGACCTGACTGTTTATGCTTTTATCGGAGTATTTTTTACCATAAGCCGCCGCTTTTCCCAGCAGAAGCTCCAGACAGCGAAGACTGATGCTTTCGGGCGGTACCGCAGCCAGACAACGGAAAACCGGAATCAGTACTTCACACTCCGCATTCTTTTTCATCATCGCTTCAGCCAGGTTCACCGAATTGGATTCCTGCCGGACCTGTGCCGCGTCCCCATTTGCAACGACATACTGGACGTTAATTTTCTGACTGGCCAGATGGTTATTGGTAAGCGTCGTAAGTTCTTCCCGGAAATTTCTGTCAGTCACATTTTCATAGGAAAAGGAATATGTCAGACCGTCGAAATAATCCTCGATATTGCCTCTGTTCTGTATCCAGGAAACCGAAGTCAGTATTCCGTAATGAATATCCGAAGGCGGCGTAAATACAGGCTGTATTTCCGGTCCGGCACTGACCGTATCCGTTTCTTTTCCTTCCTCTTTCTCATTTTCAGACTTTCCGTCAGCAGTTAACGCTTTCTCATCCGAATTTTCTCCTGATTCCGAATGCGGATCTTCACTCTTTGTGTCGTTTTCATGTACTGCTGTGGAATCCTCCTGTTTTTCGGATTCCAACTGCTTTTCTTTGTTTTCAGGTTTTTCTGTAGTGTTTTTCTCTTCAGAATTTTCCTGAAGCTCTGTGCGCGTGTCCTCAGCTGAGCTTTCCGCTGCTTCTGATTTCTTTTGCCCAGCGAAGCTGTCCTGACCTGCTTCCTGTGTTTTCTCTGCGGTACCTGCCTGTACCGCCTCCTGCGTATTCTCTGTTAAGCTTTCCGGATCTGCTGCCTGTGAGTTTTCCGCAGCGCTTTCCTGTACTTCCTCGATAAAGCTTTCCTGCTCTGCCCCTTGTGCGTCCCCGGCTATGCTTTCCTGTATTCCCGCAGGCATTTCCTCGCCGGTTCTTTTCCGGACTGCCTCTTGTGTGTACTCTGCTTCACGTTCCTGACCTGCCGTCTGCGCTTTCCCGACTATGCTTTCCTGACCTGCTTCCTGCATATTTTCAATAAAGCTCTCCGGTTCTGCCGCCTTTCCCTGTTTTGTCGTGTCCTCTTGCTTTCCTGCTTCGGCCAGGTCTTCTGCACTTTCGTGCAGTTCTGACTGAACTGTCCCTTTTTCCTCTATGGCTTCCGCAGAGTTTTTCGTAGTCAGGCCCGTTACGGCCTCAGGTATTTTTTCGTTCTGTTCCGGTTTTGAAGCATCGCCTTCTTTTTTCTTTTTCGACTGCGCAAGCAGTTCTTTCAGATTTCCCGGAAGAACGCTCCTCATCCCGGTGGCATCCGGATAATATATCAAAAGCTGGTCAAAGCATTCCCGGATCTGATCCGGTTTGGCCAATTCCACGGAAAACCTTTCCGCCAGATAGGTAAGAAGCGCTTTCAGATGCTCCTTATACTTCTCCGGAATCCACATCCATAGCTCTCCCAGAACAGAGATATCTCTGGACTTTTTTATTCCATATTCCAGAATCGTAAAAAGAGTATCAGGGTTTTTCACTTCTTCGGAAAAGATCAGTGCCTGGATCGAGGAGATTCCTTCCCAGGTAGGATTTCCGGCAAAGTGAAACTCCAAAGCCGCGTCTTCATACAGCTCATACTGATGTAAGAATCTTGCTGCCGCTCCTCTGTTATGGGCTCTCGTCTGCATGGCTGCCGCGAGATACAATGCCTGCACCAGATTGATCCCCTGCTTTTCAATCTGATCCTTCAGTTTTCCCGCCGCCTGGGTTATCTGAGAATCATTTCCTTTTACCAGTACATTCTGAAAGTTGTAGTAATAAGGCGCCAGAGCCTTTTTCTCTTTTCTGGGCAGCGACTCAAGCATGGCGTTCAGTTCTCTGTCCGCATAACTCTTTTTCACCAATTCCGTACGGTAAAACGGAATATAATCCGGCTCGTGTGCTTCTTTCTCCGTTCCTGCCGTGGATAGGGTTTTCTCGGCAGTGACGCCAGTAGAGGCTTTCATGCCAGGAGTTCCCTGTGCAGGCGTTTCTTTTGCTGTAACCGTCTCCGGTAAAGAGGTTATGACATGATTTTTTCCGGTACCGGTCTGCGGGGCATTTGTCTGATATCCGCTTTCGGCAGCGGCTGGAATAAGCAGTGATGTTATTTCGGAGAAACAGACATATAAAAGGTCCTTCTCTTCTGATGTGATTTTCAGGCTGTATGTCTGGTCGTTATCCGATACCAGACCGCAAAACTCCTTTCTCCCGGCATATGTGATTTCCACCCGGGTGCCTGTTTTCAAAGAAGCGAGCTGATTTTGTAAAAGACTCATAAATAAGCCTCCTTTCGCTTCGGTGCCTTCTCTTTGCCGCCTTTGGTTCATACCTTGCATATCTTCGCAGCGTCTCCTTTATTTATTACGCTGCAGTCGGTGGTTTTGAGAAGGAATGGACGGGTTGCCAATATAAGCTTATCACTTTTGCATGGTTCGCGCAAGAAGAGGGGAGGGGGTTTTTGGCTTCTTGTGATATCCTGACGCTCGGCTTTGAGGCTTTCACGGGCTACCGGATCCATGTCACATTCGCTCAGCCGAAAAATAACAGCCGAGCCATCTCCCCTTGGGCGGCTCTGGGATAGTATATAAAAAGCTCTGTCCCTGGTGCAGGTAATCTTGCAGAAGGGACAGAGCTTCTTTATTAAATTTATGTTAATCCGGATTATAAGAATGCTCCGCACAAATCAGATTTTCTGAAGTGACAGGAGGTTTATGCCAGAACCGGTTTCAGTGCTTCTGCAAGGGCGTCTTTCTCTGCCTGAGCTTCCGCAAGATCCTTGCCTAATGTCGTGAAGTAGGTCTTGATCTTCGGTTCTGTACCGGATGGGCGAACCACAACGCTGGCGCCGTCTTCCAAACCGTAAATCAAGACATTTGCCTTCGGAAGGCCTGTTTCTTCCGGCTTTGTATAGTCCATAACCTTGGTCACGGCCTTGCCTGCAAACTCCTTCGGAGGCTCTTTGCGCAGGCTTTCCATGATGCCTGCCATCTTGTCCATTCCGGACAGTCCCGGGAATTCATAGCTGTCTACCTTGTTCAGATAGCGGCCGTACTGTGCGTAGATCTCTTCCAGTCTCTGCTTGATGGAAGAGCCTTTGCTCCGATAATACGCAGCCATCTCACAGATCAGCATGGAAGCGATAACGGCATCTTTATCCCTGACATATGGGCCGGCAAGGTATCCATAGCTTTCTTCGAATCCGAAGATAAAGCGGTCTACTTCACCTGCTGCTTCCAGCTGTGCGATCTGGTCGCCGATCCACTTGAATCCGGTCAGTGTGTGGCGAAGCTCTACACCGTAATACTCAGCTACGGCATCTGCCAGAGGCGTGGAAACGATGGATTTGACAGCTACCGGACGATCCGGCATAGTGCCCATTTCCTTGCGTCCTGCGCAAATATAGTCAAGAAGCAGTACGCCCATTTCATTTCCGGAAACCAGCTCATAGGAGCCATCCGGGCAGCGCATGGCAATACCCACACGGTCTGCGTCCGGGTCGGTGGCGAGCATCAGGTCTGCTCCGACCTCCTTTGCAAGCTCCAGACCTTTCTCCAGTGCCTGGAAAATCTCCGGATTCGGATACGGGCAGCTCGTGAAATAACCGTTCGGATATTCCTGCTCCGGTACGATCGTAATATCGGTGATCCCCATGTCCTTCAGAACGTGGGTAACCGGGACAAGTCCGGTGCCGTTGAGCGGAGAGTAAACCAGCTTCAGACCGGCAGTCTTGCACAGACCCGGACGTACCTGTCTTGCTTCAATGGCTTCATACAGGGCAGCCTTGCAGTCCTCGCCTACAAAGCGGATCAAACCTGTCTCTACGCCCTCGGCAAAGGACATATATTTCGCGCCTGTCAGAACATCCGTCTTCTGGATGGAGTCGTAAACAATCGCTGCCGCATCGTCAGTCATCTGGCAGCCATCCGGGCCATATGCCTTATAGCCGTTATACTTGGCAGGATTATGAGAAGCCGTCACCATAATGCCGGCGTTGCACTCATAATATCTTGTTGCAAAGCTTAATGCCGGAACAGGCATCAGCTCGTCGTAAATACGGACATGAATGCCGTTTGCAGCCAATACGCCGGCGGCATCCCTTGCAAAATTCCACCCCTTCAGGCGGCTGTCATAGTTGATTGCAACCGTCTGGGTGCCGCCCTGTGTCTTTACCCAGTCCGCGATGCCCTGTGTCGCCTGGCGGACTACCCAGATATTCATCCGGTTTGTGCCGGCGCCAAGCGTCCCGCGAAGTCCTGCCGTGCCAAACTGCAAGGCAACTGCAAACCTTTCCTTGATCGCGTCATCGTCACCCTCGATATCCAAAAGCTCCTTTTTGAGATCAAAATCCACCAGATCGGCTTCCAGCCAACGTTTGTATTCGTCCTGATACATGATTTGCCCACCTTTCTTTAGCGGAGTAGAAAAAAAGGCTTCCATGACTCTACTCCATCCAAACGGCTCTTCGCCGTCATATTTATACATAGTATATCATAACGTTTTTCCATATGCCCTGTCAAGCCTATTTCTGAAAGAATGCACAACAAATCGGGCCGGCCGAACGCAGATATCATGGAAAATGCCGTTTCCGGAATCAGGCACTCTTTTCCCTGCTAAGCTATTTTTTTAAACCAGCGGTTTAATGCATGATCCTCTATGTTCTGATATTTTATGATTAATTCGACCAAAGCCAGATCTGCTGATCGCTTCGCAGTGAAGCTGAAAAAATTATAAAAAAAATGTTGCAACTCCGGGATCTATGTGTTATATTTAAAGATACGAGCCAGAAAATCGTTTTTTACATCCACATAGGAGGTTATATGGACAGACAACAGTCATTGTTCCCAGTCATTAACCTTTCCCGAACGGGACGTAATATCGAGCAGTGCCGTCGTCAGGCGGGGCTGACCGTCAAGGATGTTCAGAACTACTTCGGGTTTGAATATCCGCAGGCGATTTACAAATGGCAGCATGGCGAATGCCTGCCGACCGTAGATAACTTATTGGCTCTGGCACATCTTCTGGATGTGCCGATGGAGAACCTCCTGGCTTACGACGACCGGGAGGTCGTTTTTTTTTGCTTTGAAAGCCTGCTCTCACCGGAATGGGCGCGGCCATAACGGGATGCACCCATGCTCTCACTTTCATTCATGGTGATACCAGGTTTGCGAGGCAAGGATGTTTGCTTTATCCGCAAGAACAAAATCAGGCTGTATAAAGGCGCGGCGCCTTTATACAGCCTGTTCTGTCTTAGAAGCTTTCAGGAAATCCTATACGGATACCTGCGGATATAGTTTTTTTAAGCTATTTTTTTACCGTCACGGTAAATTTAATCCTCTTTCCGCTTGCCAGTGTCGCGGTAATCGTACTCTTCCCTGCTTTTTTGGCCACGATCGTACATTTCCCGGCCTTATTTCCGGAAACTGCTGCCACACCGGTATTCAATGATTTCCAGGTTTTCACATAATCGCCCAGGGCAAAACCGCTGAGCATTTTTTTCGTGATCTTCTTTCCTTTTTTCAAGGTCACGTTCTTCGCCGCAAGCTTCCAGGCAGGACTCAGTTTCGCGAGGATCCTGCTCTGTTTTTTTCCGCAGACACTACAGACACGCTGCTGTTTCCCTGTTGCCAGAACCGTTGCCTTCTTCACCGTCGTCCATTTTCCGAAGCTATGCTTTCCGATCGCGGCAATGGTTTTTGTCTGTTCCAGGCCGCAGGAGCTGCAGGTTCTTTTTTGTATTCCGGCGGTGACACAGCCGGCAGGCGTTACGACCGTCCATCCGCTGAAGGTATGTCCCGTCTTTGCGATCGCGCGTTGTTGGGTAGTCTGGCAATTCCTGCAGGTACGCTCTTCCACCCCGTCCGCTGTACAGGTGGCGGGCGTCTTCACCGTCCATTCAAGAAATACATGGTCGGTTTTTGGGATCACCCGTGTTTCTTTCTTTTTACAGCCCCTGCAGATGCGTTCCTCCAGCCCTTCAGCCGTACAGGTTGCCGCTTTCTCTACTTTCCAGGCGAGAAATACATGGTCAAGCCGGGGGATTGTCTCCTCTGTCGTCCCTCCGCAGACCAAGCACTTCTTTTGCAGGACTCCTTCCATATTGCAGGTAGCTTCCCGAAGTACGGTTCCTTCATTCCAGATATGACTATGGTTTGCTCCTTCAAGTACGGAAAACTCTCTGTCATAGGTATTTGCATAAGCCCGGGCTGTCGATCCTTCAAAGCCATATAGGATTGCAGCCGTGCCAAAGCTCAGCTCGCTGTCATAAATTTCGCAGTTTGCGTTTCTGATGATAACAGAACCATTCACTTCGCGGAATCCGGCGGATCCGATCTTTGTCAGGCTCATCGGGGTATCAGCAACCCTCAGGGCGGTACAATAAGCGAAAGCAGATCCTCCAATCGTCCGCAGACCTTCCGGAAGGATCACCTCCTGCAAAGCCGGGCAATGGAAGAACGCCAGATAACCGATCCCCGTAAGTGAAGATGCTTCCGGGAAATGGATTGCCTTCAAAGCCGGACAATCTGTAAAGGCTCCTTTCACGACACCGTCAGCATAGGACCCGTCCTCGATCTGCCGCAGTGTTTCAGGGAATGTCACTTCCTCAAGTGTGCTGCAGCTGTTAAAAGCATCACCGCTGATACCGGTGACCGGCGTTCCCTGTACCATGGATGGAATAACCAGCACTGTTGGATTTTCTGTATATCCGGTTACCCTGGCCTCACCTAAAAATCTCTCAAAGATCAGCCCGTTCTCTTCGATCCGTTCCCCATCGGGCAGCCGATAGTCCTCGGGTGACATCGGATATGCTGTATGGAAAGCAGTATCGTTAAATTCTTCATTTCTGTTATGATCCGGGAAATTTCCACTGCAGCGCAGGAAATATTTATATTGATCATAGCTTTTTCCCGCATCCCAGGTTGTATCCAGATTATAATACAAACCTTCAATCCGGGCGATATTCCAGCCATGACGTCCGTTATCATCTGTAAGACCGGAAATATAGCGGGCGTCTACTCCTGCTTCCAAAGCCAGTCGGTAGAATAAAGAGCTATATCCCTGACAGACCGAAGTTCCGTTGATCAACGCAGCGTAAGCGGTATAATGCAGTTTGTACCCTGTCTCTTCCCCCTCGTTCAGGTTTTTATAATCATAAGTCACATGATCGCAGATATAACGGTAGATAAAACAGATCTTTTCATATTCCGTATTCGCGCCGCTGTCATACATCTGCTGAAGTACATCTGCTACTTTCGCGTCCAATACGGCGTCCTGCTCCGGAGTGGTATACCACAAAATCTCAAAATTCAGAATTCCACAATAGGATCCTTCCTCAAATCTGTAATCATTGATGGAATAATTCACAATGATCCAATTTGTTCTCAGGCTGTCTCCTTCTTTCGGCACGCCTGTATGTTCCAACGCGGCATTAAACAGCGATCTGCACGTTTCCACCGACATCTCGCTTTCCGAGCGAAATCCGATCTGAACTGCATTCTCCAGCCCGACCATATGGCGCCGCAGCTCTGCCGCAGCATTTGTGTAATCACTATAATACGTAATCTCAGCTGCGCCAACGCGGTCCGCAGGCTGATGCTCTTCCATCAGCTCAAGCAGCTCCGCCTCTGTAAAAACATCATCATACAGAGGATTGATCTCCGTTTCCGTACGGGAGATCAGGCTGTAATATTCTTCAACGCTCATTCCCATGGACTCAGCGTAGGCAAGCATAGCCGCAGTGTCCTTATCGGTAATGGTTCCGGAAAAGCCTTCCGGATCCTGTCCCCCGTCTCCGCCGGAGGTGAAAGGTGACGGATCCGGCGTTTCCTCTGATGTAAAAGGATCTGCAAAGATATCGCCTGTTTCTGAAATCTCCTCGGGACTTTCCGTCCCGTCGAAAGGAATTCCCTCCTCTGAACCCACACCCGTCATCTCCGGAATATCCTGCCCATCCGTCTCGTCGTCGGCGATGAAATCCGCAGATTCTGATGCGAACAAATTGCTCTCAGAAGAAAACAGTTCCTCTGCAAAACAGCTGCCCGCAAAAGCCAGATTTACAATCAAGGCAAGCATAATCCACAGACAGGTTCTGAATTTTCTCGTTCTCATGTCCTCCTCCTTTCCTGAAGATCCATCCGTTTCCGGATCATTTCTCTGTTCTTTGTGTCCGGCTGAACCAGACAAAAACGGATATAAAACAAAATCTGCTGCTTTCCTTTGACTGCAGATGATTCTATCATTTTATCACACAATCAAGATAATTGCCACTCTTTAAAACAGTAAATCGCCTGTTTTTATTCGTTTCACGGACATAATCCACACATCACAAGCGGCATCTTAACACCGTAACTTCGTGCGTATCCTATTGCTTCCCGAAGACGGTTTTCATAATCAATCTGCATGAATCCTTTATCAAATTCAAGCATATCCTTCTCACACACGTACTATATGATTACATCGAAAAACCCGTTTCTGCGGATCACTTCGCAGCAGAGCTGCTCCCGGGTCGGGTGACGAGACCCATTCACATCCGCACGGCTTTATGATTAAACCGTGAATAACGCTCAGTCTGAAGAGCCGGAAAAGCGAATCATTTTTTTCCGCACATTCATATGATCCTGTGTTATAATCGTAGCAGGTTTTATGGGTTTTGTGTAATGAAAGATTCCTTACCGGTACATGCCAGTGGCACATGGAAGGGTTCTTTCAAGGACGATTCGGCAACGTCTGTTACCGGTATCCCGCGTTCTCTGTTTTGAAACCTGTTTTTATTTGGAGGTTCGCTTAAATCATGAGAAGATTGTTTTTATTTGCTTTGATTTTATGGATTTCGCTCCCGCAGCTTCATGAAGGCAGTCCGGTTTATGCCTCTTCCGACAGTTATGAACCCGGCGATATGGAGATGCTGGATGATAACCACATTCTGGTACACGGGAACTGTTTTGAAATACAATGGGTTTTCGACAGGTATACGGTGGAATTGGGGGAAACCTATCCCATATTAACACACACGGAGGATGATCTCACTTATAGCTTTACGGTTCTGTCAGCTGAGGACAGGATGATCGGCGGCCTGGAGCAGTATGCCTTAGAGAAATTAAGGGAATTTGACAAAAGCGTTGATAAAGAAGAAATCCTTGTAGCGGAACCCAGCGACTGGCCGGAATTTAAGGGCTGGATCTCGATGAACTTTTATGCCATTTTTAAAGATGAAGGCGGACAGATAAAAATGGCAGCGATACCTGTTCTGACTGATACAAGACATACTGTTATCTTCCTTATGCCTCTGTCACAAAGTGTATGGGTAGCTTAGTCTAACCTCCGTTTTCAATGTCGGCTCGCATCCATCATTTTTAGAAAGAAATACTCATCATCTGGAAATCCATATGAATGCCAACGTATGGTTTTGATTTTTCTGTTTAT
>JAFVGK010000005.1 GCA_017475035.1 Blautia sp. | reverse complement strand
CCCCTTATGTGCTCCAGTTCATGCTCATACACGCGCATCCTGGCTTCGGGGCAGAGATTCGAATTAATGATAATCGTATAATAGTCATCTTTTCTTACTGCATAGCCGCGGATACTCATCGGCAGGTCCCATAAATAACATTTCGATTCTATAACAATCAGTCCTTTCCTCCCATACGTTCGATCATTTGCCGGACGAATTCAAGATCTTCAGGTGGTACAGATTTGGCAGCATCAAAGAGGGCGGAGTAATCAGGGTTGCAGTGAAGGAACTCTGCCAGTTCGCGTGCCTTTGGATCTTCATAATAACTCTGAGATTGTCCGTCTGCAGGGACTTTGGGATCTTCATCTACGCCGAGCACTACCAAAGGAGAGATACCAAGAGCGTCAGCAAGGGCTGCAATCTTGTCACGGCGCATATTAGATATCTCCCCGGCTTCCCACCTTGAAATAGTTCCCTCACTAACACCGACTTTCTCAGCGAGCTCCTTCATGGTCATATCCATTTCTATACGTTTGTTTCTAAGGATATCTTTGATCTCCATGTCTGCACCTCCCTTTCATCTTAATTATATTGCATATCTGCAAGGTTTACAAGATATTATATTCATAAAACTTGCAAAAACGCATTGACACCCATAATAGAGTGTGATAACATAGAACTTGCGAAAACGCAAGTTTATAACAAAAGGAGGTCATAAAGAATGTTCAAAGAGAACGAACTACGCGCCGAGATGGCCCGATCCGGTGTATCGGTGAATGAGCTGGCAAGTGCACTTGATATCAATCCGGCAACACTATATCGGAAGATATCAAATGATGGCAGCTTTACCAGGGAAGAAATCGGTAAAATAATTGATTTTCTGAAGTTGGATAAGCCAGCTATTGAAAATATTTTTTTTGCTCATTGACTTGCGAAAACGCAAGATAGTTAGCAAGGAGGTTTCACAATGGAAGACAAACAACGTATCTGCGATCTGCTGCTGCCGGTGTTGCAGGCAACCAGGGATCTGTATGATCTGCAGAAACTCGAGTACTCCAGGATCGATGAATGGGAGGAGATCGTAACCGCGACGTTTGCGAACGGCTACGAAAAACGGGCAAACGTCAGTATGGATTCCGGTATCGCTATGATCCGGGACATCTGCAGACAGATCAGCTAGGAGGGAAACAGGTATGGGCAAGTACAAGGAGATAGCAGCCTGGGAGGCAATAGAGAAAGCAGCCAATCCGGAGGAGATGATCTTCATGGTAACCAGGGTCTATCCGGGCACCACGGTGGAAGAGTTGACCTGTGCGGCCGGATTCTTTGAACTGGAGGCGGAAGTGGAGAAACCGAAATCGGTGGATCCCCCCCCTCCCCGGAAAAAGATTGATCACGGTAAGATCCTGGCGCTGTATACGGCGAACCCGCCGCACAGCGTAACGTGGATCGCGCAGGATATAGGATGCTCTGTGCAGACGGTGATCAACCACCTGAAGCAGGAGGGTATCTATAGGGGGAAGAGCGATGACGAGAAATGACATTTGCCTGGCGCTTGAGAGGGCGTCCGGCGGGCAGGCTTTCATAACAGTCAGCCAGCTGACGAAGGCCATGGGGCGTTCGGATCCTAAGAAAGTGAAGGCGGCATACCTCTCTGATCTGGAAGCGGTAGGCGGGAAGTATTACCTGATCCGGGAGGTTGCCGATGTACTTAAGAAACAATGCAGAGCATGAGGAGAGCTGAAATGAAGAAATTGAAAAAACTCCTTGTCCAGGCAGTGATTTATGGCGGGCTCGGGGGAGCGGTAAGCATGTTCATCAGCTTGCTGCTGTACAGATAGGAGGTGCGGCATGAAGGAGATTATCGAAGAAAGGATCCTGGCCGTGTGGAATAAGATCGCTGTCCCCGTCACACTGTTCATCACGGGCATGGCTTTCGGCTTTGGTCTGACATCCTATAAAGGCTTGCAGTCGGACAACTACATGGCAGCGACGGTGCTGATCACGCTGTCATACACATGGTTCGTGTTTCTGTTTTGGCTGAATGAAATAAAAGACAAGATCTGGGAATAGAAAAGCCCGCTGCGCGAACAGCGGACCGGTGCAAATGCTGTGACAAGGCGTTTTGCACCTCCGATTATAACAGAATCATAGGAGGAAAATCAATGGTAACTGAAAAACTCGTTATCAAGAAACAGACCAGACGCCCGCATGACAACATGTACCGCGTACGTGTGGACGGAGATACATATGAGATCGTAGAGAAGCTTGCGGAACAGACGAACAGATCCATGACGGATATCTGCGCAAAGCTGATCAGGTATGCGTATGAGCATTCAGAGGTACAGGAGGATGAGGCATGAGCATGAAGATCAATAAGCTGGAGATCGAGAATGTCAAGCGCGTAAAGGCAGTGAAGATGGAGCCTTCGGCAAACGGTCTGACCATCATAGGCGGCAGGAATGGAGAGGGCAAGACTTCCGTTCTGGATGCCATAGCCTGGGCTTTGGGAGGCAACACCTTCAGGCCTTCGGCTCCGGAGCGTGAAGGATCGACGATTCCACCGTATCTGCATATCGTCATGAATAATGGCCTTGTGGTGGAGCGCAAGGGAAAGAATTCCGATCTGAAAGTGACAGATCCTTCCGGGCAGAAGGCCGGCCAGCAGCTTCTGGATTCCTTTGTGGAAAGGCTTGCTCTGGATCTTCCGAAGTTCATGGAAGCAAATGACAAGGAAAAAGCCCAGACACTGCTTAACATCATTGGTGTTGGCGATAAGCTCGCAGAACTGGAGCTGCAGGAGAAGAGACTGTATCAGGAACGGCTGACTGTTGGCAGAATAGCCGACCAGAAAAAGAAGTTTGCTGATGAGCAGATCTATTATCCCGAGGCTCCGAAGGAACCGGTGTCAGCTGCGGATCTGATCAAAGAACAGCAGGATATCCTTGCCAGAAATGCCGAGCGTGAAAGATGGCAGCGTGAATATGAAGATATTCTGGATGACATCATGAATATAGAAGATCTGATAGATCGGAAGCAGAAAGAAATAGCAGATCTGAAAAATGACCTTGCAGTGCTGCGTGAACGTGAAGTGCAGGCACAAAAGACTCCTGCGCAGTTAAAAAGAGAGTCAACTGCAGAGCTTGAAGAAAGCATCCGCCAGGTGGACGAGATCAACAGGAAAGTGCGCGCAAACCTGGACAAGGATAAGGCCGAAGATGACGCCAGGGATTACGCTGAGCAGTACGAAGATCTCACCGGGCAGATCGAGGAGGTCAGGGCCCGGAAGAAAGCACTTCTTAATAATGCGGAGCTCCCGCTTCCAGACCTCACTGTGGAAGACGGAAAGCTGCTGTATAAAGGCCAGCAGTGGGACAACATGTCCGGAGCGGAGCAGCTGAAAGTCGCAACTGCTATTGTAAGAAAACTCAATCCGAAATGCGGTTTCGTGCTGATCGATAAGCTTGAGCAGATGGATCAGGAGACGCTTGCTGATTTCGGCGCATGGCTTGAGGCGGAAGGCCTGCAAGTGATCGCCACACGCGTGAGCACCGGAGAGGAATGCAGCATCATTATCCAGGATGGTTATGGAGAACTAAAGAATGACAGGCCGGCAGCTGCTCCGGCAAGGAAATGGAAGGAAGGAGAGTTTTGATGGAGATCATCAGAGGAAAGATAAAGAAGCCTATAAAAACCCTGATTTACGGCCCTGAAGGAATAGGAAAGTCCACACTGGCTTCCAGATTCCCGGATCCGCTGTTCATTGATACCGAGGGATCTACATCTCATATGGATGTGGCAAGGCTGCCGGCACCGTCTTCCTGGACGATGCTGAAGGAAGAGGTCGAGTATGTCAGAGATCATCCTGATATCTGCAGGACCCTTGTGATAGATACGGCAGACTGGGCAGAAAAAATGTGCATAGAGCATGTATGCAGTACCAGGAAAGTAGACGGTATCGAGTCGATAGGATACGGGAAGGGCTATGTCTACGTCAAGGAAGAATTCGGGAAGCTGCTCAATCTATTGAATGATGTGCTCGATAAAGGTGTGAATGTCGTTGTTACAGCACATGCGCAGATGCGCAAATTTGAGCAGCCTGATGAGCTCGGAGCCTATGACCGCTGGGAGTTGAAGATGGAAAAGAAAACGGCTCCAATGGTGAAGGAATGGGCGGATATGCTCCTTTTCTGCAATTACAAGACCATGGTCATAAATGTGGATAATCAGGGAGCGCAGAAAGGAAAGAACAAAGTCCAGGGCGGAAAACGCGTGATCTACGCCACGCATCATGCCTGCTGGGATGCAAAGAACCGCTTCGGCCTTCCGGATGAAATGGATATGGACTATGAAAGTATAAGAGACGTGATCGAGTCCTCCGGATCCGCACCGGCACCGAAGCCTCAGACAAAGCCCAGCCGTGAAACGAAACCGCAGAGGGAAGAACCTCCTGCACCAGTCATCTTGAATGAGGAAGAGCAGATAGATCTCAATGCCATGATGGCTATGAAGGAAGGGGCCGCAGTCAGTACGCCTATACCTGCTCCGGCTATAAGAGATAAACCAGCGGAGAAACAGAAAATAGTGTCACCCTATTTCTCGGATCCCGACCGGCTGCCTAAGGAACTTAAGGACCTGATGACCAAGGATGATATATGCGAATGGGATATCCAGCATGCTGTTTATGCAAAGGGATATTACCCCGAAGACACTCTGATCCAGAACATGGATCCGGAGTTCATAAAGGGTTGGATCATCGCATTCTGGCCTAAAGTTAAGGAATTGATAGCAGAGATAAAGGAAAAACAGGAAGTACCATTTAATTAAAGGAGCATAAAAATGAGTAATGAAAATATGAATATGGAACTGGACTGGAACAGCACTATTGAGAAGGAATCAGAATTCGAACTCCTGCCGGAAGGTACATATGATTTCACAGTAGAGTCGATGGAGCGCGGACGCTTTGCCGGCAGCGAGAAGATGAGCGCGTGCCCTCAGGCAAACTTGACGCTTATCGTTCATGACGGAGATCTGCAGGGGAAGATCTTCGATACGCTGTATCTTCATTCGAAGGCAGAATGGAGGCTGTCGCAGTTCTTCACGGCCATCGGTCAGAAAAAGAAGGGCGAGCCTCTGCAGCCTAACTGGAATCTCGTGCCCGGATCCACCGGGAAGCTTGAACTGACGATCAATGAATATGAGAAGAACGGTGAAAAGCGTAAAAACAATCGTGTCAGCAGATATATCCCGAAGGAGAATAAGACCTTCACACCGGGGCAGTTCTGATCGGAGCACCGGAATGGAAGCCATGAAGCTGAGGCCTTACCAGGAGGAAGCGAGAAGAAGTGTTGAAGATGAGTGGATGAAAGGCACCAGAAAAACACTTCTGACGCTTCCGACCGGTACGGGAAAGACAATAGTTTTTGCGAAGATAACTGAGGATATGGTGCGCCAGGGGAACAGGGTCCTTATCCTGGCGCATCGCGGCGAGCTGCTTGATCAGGCGGCGGACAAGATAAAGAAATCAACAGGGCTGACCTGTTCGGTAGAGAAAGCGGAAAAGACATGCCTTGATGAATGGTATCCGGTAACAGTCGGATCTGTGCAGTCACTGCAGCGTGAGAGCAGGCTTAATAGGTTCAGGCCTGATTACTTCCCGGTAATCATTGTGGATGAAGCACACCATATCCTGTCAGATGGATACCAGCGTGTAATGAATCATTTTGATCAGGCGAAAGTGCTGGGAGTAACGGCTACACCTGATCGCGGGGATATGAAGAACCTCGGACAGTTTTTTGAAACACTGGCCTTTGAGTATTCACTGCCGAAGGCTATCAAAGAAGGTTATCTGTGCCCGATCAAGGCGCTTACGGTCCCGCTGAAACTGGATATCTCATCCGTAGGCATTCAGTCAGGCGATTTCAAGAGCGGTGAGATCAGCACAGCACTGGATCCATACCTGCCGAAGATAGCAGAGGTCATGAAGCAATACTGCAGGAACCGCAAGACAGTGGTGTTTCTGCCGCTGATCAAGACCAGCCAGAAGTTCTGTGAGTACCTGAACGAAGCCGGCTTTAATGCGGCCGAGGTAAACGGAGAAAGCAGTAACCGCGAAGAGATCCTGAAGGCCTTTGACGAAGGACAGTTCAATGTACTCTGCAATTCCATGCTGCTTACTGAAGGCTGGGACTGCCCGTCTGTTGACTGCATCATAGTACTCAGGCCAACAAAGATCAGGAGCCTTTACAGCCAGATGGTAGGCAGAGGCACCAGATTGTATCCGGGGAAAAAGGAGCTGCTCCTGTTGGATTTCCTGTGGATGACAGAAAGACATGAGCTGTGCCATCCAGCAAACCTGATCTGTGAGGATCCGGATGTCGCACGACAGATGGTTAAAAACATGGAAGATGATGCCGGGAAGGCTGTAGATCTCGAAGAAGCGGAAAAACAAGCATCAGAGGATGTGGTCGCACAGCGCGAGGAAGCCCTGGCTAAACAGCTTGCGGAGATGAAACGAAGAAAGAAAAAGCTCGTGGATCCGCTGCAGTTTGAGATGTCCATACAGGCTGAAGATCTGTCAGGATACGTTCCTGCTTTCGGATGGGAAGCCGCACCGCCTTCACAGAGCCAGCTGGATACTCTTGAAAAACGTGGAATCTGTCCTGATGAGATAGGAAACGCAGGTAAAGCAAAGAAGCTGATAGACAGGCTTATGATGCGTCAGAATGCTGGCCTTACTACTCCGAAACAGATCCGGTTCCTCGAAGGCAAGGGATTTCAGCACGTAGGAACATGGGATTTTGAAAGCGCAAGAAAGCTTATAGACAGGATAGCGGGGAATGGCTGGGTAGTGCCTTACAGTATCGATCCGCGCACATATAACCCTGTTGTAAGCAAAGGTGAAGTATCTTCGGGTGATCTGCCCTGGTGATTACGATGCAGCAATATGATTTAAGAGAGTTATTATCTGTATACGTGAACCCTGCGGCCCTGAGTTATCAGGAGTGGGTGAATGTCGGTATGGCCCTCAAAGCAGAGGGCTATACCGCGGCAGACTGGGATTCATGGAGCAAAGCAGACACAAGGTATAAGCCCGGAGAATGCTTCAGGAAATGGATGAGTTTTGAGCGCCTCGGATCTGATACAGTGACGGGCGGAACCATTGTTGAATACGCAAAACGGGGAGGATTTACACCGGCCTCATCAATCCCGGATCAGGCTTTGTCATGGGATGACGTGATAACCCGGGATGATCTTACAGTCGTGGATCCAGGATGGATCGAAGAGAAAGAGATTATTGAGCCGGATGATAAAGAATGGAAGCCGGCACAGGAACTGATCACTTATCTTCAGACACTTTTTCAGTCTACAGAGAATGTCGGGTACGTCACAGACGTATACGAGAATGATGACAGGCTGTCTCCCAAGCGCGGGAACTGGGACCGCACTGCAGGCCAGCTGATAGAAGAGCTCAGACGATGCAAGGACGATATTGGCGCAGTGATCGGTGACTGCAATCCAAAGGCGGGGGCGTGGATCCGCTTCAATCCTCTGGATGGAAATGGCATCAAGAATGATAATATCACGGATTACCGGTATGCCCTTGTGGAGTCTGATAGCGTTTCTCTGGGAAAGCAGAACTCGATCATAAGGGAGCTTGAGCTGCCTGTGGCCTGCCTGGTGTTCTCCGGCGGGAAATCGGTGCATGCGATAGTTAAGATCGAAGCAACGGATTATTCGGAGTACCGGAGGCGGGTGGAATACCTGTATAAGGTTTGCGATAAGAACGGACTGAAGGTCGATACACAGAACAAAAATCCTTCCAGGTTATCGCGAATGCCGGGCGTGATCCGTAACGGACACAAGCAGTTCCTGATGGCGACAAATATAGGAAAGGCGTCCTGGGATGAGTGGCAGGAATGGATAGAAGGAGTGAATGATAACCTCCCTGATCCGGAGGAGCTCACTGCGGTTTGGGATGACCTCCCGCCGCTTGCGGACTGTCTGATAGAGAATGTGCTGCGGCAGGGACATAAGATGCTCCTTGCGGGGCCGAGTAAGGCAGGTAAATCATTTGCTCTCATTGAGCTCGCGATAGCAATAGCTGAGGGCAGGCCGTGGCTGGTCCCGGAGTTCAAATGCCGTCAGGGACGTGTGTTGTATGTCAATCTGGAACTTGACAGGGCAAGCTGCCTGCATAGGTTCAGGGATGTATATGAGGCGCTGAAAATACCGCCTCAGAGCCTCAGGAACATTGATATATGGAACCTGCGAGGGAATTCCTGTCCTATGGATAAACTTGCGCCAAAGCTTATCAGACGCGCTGAAAAGAAGAATTATGCGGCTGTGATAATCGACCCTATCTACAAGGTCATTACCGGAGATGAGAACAGCGCTGATCAGATGGCTGCGTTCTGCAATCAGTTCGACAAGATATGTACCCAACTGAAAGCGGCAGTTATTTATTGTCATCATCACAGCAAGGGCGCGCAGGGCGGTAAAAAGTCGATGGACCGCGCTTCCGGCTCCGGGGTCTTTGCAAGGGATCCAGATGCACTGCTCGATCTTACTGAACTGGATCTGGATGAGAAGATCCGAAAGAATGAAGCCGGCAAGGCTCAGATCAGAGGCATCATTAAGGCTTTGAATGAGTTTGTGCCGGAATGGAAGGAACAGCCCGACGCACCGTCGCAGGATGATCTGTTAAGCCCTTCAGCAATGAAATTCTATGCGGATGAAAAACTAAAAGGCAGGATTTCGGAACAGGTGAAAATGATCCGGTATATGGAACAGGAACAGCGTGAACAGGATAAGATCACAGCCTGGAGGATAGAAGGGACGCTGAGAGAGTTCGCGCCGTTCCCTCCGCTGAATCTCTGGTTCCGGTATCCTGTTCATGAGCCGGATGAGGTAGGTGTCCTTGTTGATATAAAAGTGGATGACGGAATCCCATGGAAGAGATCGAAAAAGGATTTTGCAGAGCAGCAGAAAGAAAAAGCAAAGGAAACCTGGACGGAGTATGAAGAAGCACTTGAAGAGTTATTTTCCGATGGGGCAGAGGAAATCAGCTACAAAGAGGTAGCCGAAATCACAGGTAAAAGTCTGGATGCTGTCAAGAAGGATTTTTGCGGTGCAAAAGACAAAAGAGGGCGGTTCAGCCCTCGTCACAGCAAAGCGTTTAAGGAGGCGGGATATTCCTGGAACAGAGGGAAAATCACCCGAAAGAGAGAAAAGGACAGCGAGGAAAACACCGCTGTCCCTGAAATGTAAATTTTTGAGGACAGCGAGAAAACACCGCTGTCCCTGACGTCCCCAAAAGAAAAAGGACAGCATGCGGGGACAGCGAAAAAACCGCTGTCCTTTTCTCTGGGGACAGCGAGTGAGGACAGATATACCTAAAGGTATATAGCTGTCCCTGACGGTACACCCTGCTGGTGTGTGCACACCCACCTTCGGGACAACGGCTTAAGCGGTGCCGTTGTTCCACTCGGAGGGATGCACAACCAGACACCAGACGCGCGAGAAGGGAGAGGTGAATGTGAAATTAAAAAAATGTCCGCTTAAAATGTTAGGCGCTTTTTGCTTTTGCGACAGCGATGAACCATTTGACATGGACGAATCCGTTTTGCGTGACTTGAATCTGACTTGTGATCTGTCATCGTGTGCATGGTATGACCAGCATGATAAAGAGTGCTGCGCGCTCAGTGTGACGAGGCATCTGCACGAGATCACTCGTCGGCTGGAGGATTTGAATCCGGATGGTCTGGCAATCGAGGAGTCCGAGAAGATGGAGGTGTACGTGTGTGGCGACGATTAATTTTTTTCTCCCGATGATTCCGCCGACGATCACACAGCAGCAGCATAAGATCCGGATCATTAACGGCAGGCCGCAGATTTATGATCCGCCAGAACTGAAAGCGGCACGTTATAAGTTCCAAGGTGTTCTTACACCGCATGCACCGGAAATGAAGATTACCGGTCCGGTGCGGCTGCTGACTAAATGGATCTGGCCGTTGGATGTGGATTCTGAAATGATGGAGAAGCTTGACCCGACTTATTTTGTCTGGAAAGACACGAAACCGGATACGGATAATCTGATCAAACTGTTTAAGGACTGTATGACTGCAGCCGGATTCTGGGAAGATGATTGTCAGGTAGTCTCGGAAATAACCGAGAAAATGTATTCCTTCAGACCGGGGATCTATGTGGAGGTAACAGAACTTTGAATAATCAAACAATACCGGATGACAAGCTGTCAGCCCTCATGAATGTGATATTCAATATCTGGTTCTCAAAGTGGAAGAAACTCCCACCCCAGGCACTGGATACCGACTGGGACAAATGCATGAATGAGGCACTGCGCATTATGGAGCAGGGTGACCAATATCCGATAGTGAAGCACTTGATGATCTCATTCATTTACGAACTGGCAGCGCGGATTCGGGGAGAATATACGGAGACTGAGAAGAATAAGCTGATGGAGCTTATTCGAAAATCGGAGGAAAAAGATGGTTAGATGTAATGCATTATATTGTGCATACGATATGCAAAAGGGCAAAGTTGTTCTGGAACACGCAACAAAGCAAGACATAATGCAGACGTTTAACAAGTGGCTGAAAAAGGATGAAATATAAACCGCATAAAGGAGGACAGATCATGATCGAACGTCAAACAATAGTAACATGGCACGAACCATCCGAGAAGTTGCCGGCAGATGATTCCTTCGTAGTGGTCACCATTTCCGGCAAGGTCAGGAACGCGACCTATGATCACGCATTTGCGATTGGCAGCTATGTTCCGGATGAAGGGTGGTATATCGAAGGCTTTGACCCGGATGAGTCAGACGCGAATATCACAGTAAATGCCTGGTGCGATCTGGAACCGTATGGAGGGGGAAATGGATAAGGATATAAAAATTAATATTGAAACGGATGGCATTGAAGAGGCAACGGAAGAACTTGAAGCTTTGGCGGAGGTCTACGATGGATTTCCAGCACAGGTAACTGTTAAAAACTGTCGTAATTGTACGATCAACATTTATCCGAGCCAAACGAAAATCGTTGAGGCGGAGGCTGAAAAATGAGCGGTCAGATTGTATTGGACATAGAAATGCCAAAAAGCTGCTATGATTGCCCGTTTCGATTGAACAGGACACGCGCATCATGGCGATGCGGATTATATAAGGCGTACAGAGGAGGAGCCGCATATATTGCAAAGGGGATCTATACCCGGGCAGATATAGAACGGCCGGACTTTTGTCCGCTTGATAAATGGAGACCGATAGATGAAGAATAAAGATCAAATTAACAGACAGGAGGCGATTGCTGTGGCAGACTACACGGATTGTGCAGGGTTAGCAATCGAAGATGTGAAAAAGGTGACAGACGAAGTCGTTAAAGCATTAAAGCAGTTACCATCCGCACAAGCAGAAATCATACGGTGCAAGAACTGCGAATACTATCATCCTTATTATTGCGAAGCATGGAGCAATTTTGGAACAATGCAGACAGAGCCGGACGGCTTCTGCTATAAAGCGGTGAGGGAAGAAGGTAAAGCGGAATGATGCGGTGGGAAGCTGAACAAAAAGGATATACGTGTAATGATTGTTTCCTTGCTATGGCAAACTGCAAAGACATGAGTATTTGCTGTGAAGATGAGACAGGACTATGCGATTGGTTCGAAGAAATAGAGGAAGAAGGTGAAGCGGAATGACAACGGCGATTATGGCTTCTAGTTTTATAATTGCTCTGGCAATAGTATGGAGCATACCGAACGGACATGACTACCACACTGACTTGCGGAACATTGCATATCAGTTATCACGGATTGCAGACGCATTGAACAGGAAAGAAGGGGCGAAGGATGATTAAAATCCGATACGTTGCGCTGATAGAAGTTGAAGACGAGATCGAAGAAAACGAAAACACGCTTACAGTTAGCGAAATTCGGCAGAACGCCCGAAGCGGTATGGTCGAAAACGGTCTGCGGGATTTAATCGCAAAAGGATTTTGTAAGCCGAAAATCAACATTACGCAACAGCTTGCGGATGTTATTCAGGTGGAGGACGAAGCATGACCGAATACGAACTTGCACAGACATTACACAAGATAGCTGATTGCATACTGCTTGCAGACCGCATCTCAAAACAGCATTCCTGCAACGATTGCGGGATTCAAAAGGTTTGTGAAGTGTGTCCTGATTGGGGCGAACCAGCACGAATCAACTGCCCGTTGTGGCAAAAAGACAGAGGGCAATCATGACCGCTTACATCATCATCGGCGCATGGATCTGCTGCGTGGTCGGCGTGATCGTGATAGCTTGCATGGAGGATCTGCTATGACACCTGGGCATTGCAATTGTTTGTACTTCAACGAACGAAAACGGACTTGTCACAATCCAGACGCGCCATATTATCATGAGCGTTATGACGAAGAACTGTCGCTTGCCAGACTGGACGGTTGCCGTTGCTGGGAACACTGGCGAGAGTTCGAACATTGCGAAGGGAGGAGATTGAAACATGGGGCGAAACGGTGACGCACTCCGCGCCGCGAAGAAGCTGAACGCGGTTTACAATCCGCCGAAGATAACGGGCCGGTGGCTTGAAGAACATGATCGGCAAGTCATTGAAGCATACAAGCGGGACATTGAAGCCAGGATGCAGAGGACTGCCGACCGATATGTCCGTGAATACTTCAACAAGATCGGGGCAGAATTCAACAGCGGGGACAAGGACGAGGATGTTCATACTATGATGAGTTATCTCCTTTCTGTCTCTGTTCGTGTTCTGATCGAGGACTTCGGCTGGAAACCGCCGCGCTATCAGAACTGTCGTAAGACAAAGACCGAGCGATTCGTCGAGCGGGTGCTTGAGGTTATCGATGACATCCGACACGATGACCGGAAGGATATTCGTGATTACGCGAAGGAGACCGCTGACCTGTACGGCGTGCGGTTCACGATGGAGGCAGAGGATGACAGAACACAGGACGCTTTCAAAACAGAATAAGTACTACTTACCGAAAGAAACGTTTCTGACGGTCATCCATTACTGCAAACAGTATCCAGAATGGGAAGCGATCCTGAACACCAATACGGACACAGTTAAGGCCATCACTTACGATAAAGACCGCGTGCAGACTTCCTTTGATTCCGATGCCACGGCAGACCTTGCGATCCGTCGGGCGGAGATCTCGAGGAAGAAAGACATGATCGACCAGACCGCAAAGGATGTCGGTGGCAGCATGTGGAAGTGGCTGATCCTCGGCGTGTGCTTTGATTCACCATATTATCGTTTAGCACAGCAGGGCATTCCGTGCGGCAAGACATATTATTATCAGCTCCGTAGACGGTTCTATTACGAACTTGCCCAGTTGATATAACTGCGGTAATCACGGGACAAGTCAATGTGTTATTCTGATACTGTGAATAATTACGAAATGGTTTTCATTTGGAATTCATCCCAGATCTGAGGGCAGACCATACGCGGCCTGTCCTCTTTCCTTTGCGGCTAAACAGTTGCTGACTTAACAATGCAGCTCTGGCGCACGGCGGACAAGGCGCAATATAAATACCGTTGACCGGGCGGTAACACGTCCGGTCTTTCCTCCCGGAGGTGATCATTATAGACGAAAATATAATTATGGAATCTAAAGAGATCGCTGATCTGGCAGATGAAGTTATAGAAGAGCATAAGGATCTCTGGTGGATTGTGAGATCCGGTGTCAGGATCGCATTCCTGCGGTCATCAAAACTTAAGAAGAGCAAAGGGAGACTTGTTTGCGGGGAGTGCATCCTGGTAAAAGAGAATTACAAATGGTGCTGTCCTTATGACTTCATGGTCATTTTGTACGGGCCATGTACAGCCGGGATGACGGAGGCACAGATAAAAATATTGCTGTATCATGAATTGCTTCATATCGGCATCAGGGGGCAAGACGATGATGGCAGGCCGGTATATAGAGTGGTGCCGCATGATGTGGAAGATTTCAGGACGATTATTGACAGATACGGAATTGACTGGGCTGAACCTTATAAAAGGAATCAGCAGTAAAGGTGGTAATGCAATGTGGCAAAAGGAAAATATGAAAAGTGGCTGACAGCGGAAGGCCTCACGCTGCTTACCGGGTGGGCCAGGGCCGGACTGACAGATGAACAGATGGCTAAGAATGTCGGGATTGCCCCATCAACACTCTATGCCTGGAAGGCAATGTATCCGGAGATTTCGGAGTCCCTAAAAAGGGGCAAGGAAGTAGTGGATCTGGAGGTTGAAAACACACTCCTGAAACGCGCCCTTGGATATGATTACTACGAAGAAACTGAGGAGCTGCGGTTTAATAATGCCAGCGGGGAATACAAGATGACCGTTACCAAACGGGTGAAGAAGAGCGTGCCGCCGGATGTCACGGCCCTGATATTCTGGCTGAAGAACCGTATGCCGGATAAGTGGAAAGACCGGCAGAACATTGAGCTGTCAGATCTGCGGGAAGAGCAGACGAAGCTTGACAGCATTATAAAGCAGATGCGCGGTGATGCGGCATGAGCCTGCTATTGTCGAATAAATACAAAGCTTTCCTGCGATGCCAGGCACCGGTAGAGTTCATGGAGGGTACCACGGCTTCCGGGAAAACAACAGTCGGGCTGTTCAAGTTCATGTTGAAGGTCGCGGAGTCCCCGAAGAAGCTGCACATACTCGCTTCGGATGATACGGGTGCAGCGGAGAAAAATATCATTCAGCGTGACCTCGGTATCCTGGATGATTTCGGCAGGCTGACAGAGTACAAGGGGAACGGATCCGGCACGTATAAGATGCCCCATATCCTGCTGCATGCATCGAATGGGGATAAGGTCATATTCGTTGTAGGATACGGGAACCGGGCAAAGTGGAAGGATGCCCTTGGCGGTCAGTACGGATGTTTGTATATTGATGAGATCAATACCGCGGATATCGATTTTGTCCGTGAGTCTGTCATGCGGTCGGATTACCTGCTGGCCACGCTGAACCCGGATGATCCGGATCTTCCGGTGTACAGGGAATACATTAACCACAGCAGGCCGCTGCCTGAATGGAAACATGATACGCCGCGTGAAATATTGGATGCGTTAATAGAAGAATCAATGCCCGGCTGGGTGCATTGGTTCTTTTCTTTTGATGATAACCCTGGACTCACGGAGGAGAAGCGGGAACAGATCTTCCGGAACACGCCTTCCGGCACGAAGATCTGGAAGAACAAGATCCAGGGCTTAAGGGGAAAGGCAACCGGCCTGGTATTCCCGAATTTCGACAGGCGGAGGCACACGATGAACCGGCAGGAGCTGAAGAAGCTCATGGATCCGAAGGCGGAAGAGCCGATTGTCTTCACACAGCTGTCTTCGGGGTTGGATACATCATACAGCGCCATGTCTGAGGATACCATAGCGATGACGATGCAGGGGATCACCAGGGACGGGATCCTGATGATACTGGAAGAGGAAGTGCTCAACAATGCCGGGATGCATGAGCCTTTTGCACCGTCTGACATTGCAGAAAGGTATGTCATGTTCCTGAACCGCTGCGCCCGTGAATGGGGCATGTTCCGGAATGTGTTCGTGGATTCCGCGGATCAGGCAACAATCACCGAGCTGGCGAAGTACAGACGGGCCCATCCGTGTCCGTTTATATTCAACGGCAGCTATAAGATCCCGATCATAGACAGGGTAAACCTGCAGCTAGGCTGGCTGGAGACCGGGCATTATATCGTGCTGGACCATTGCAGGAACCATATACAGGAGCTGGAATCATACTGCTACACGGAAAAGGGCGTGCCGGAAGACGGGCATGATCATACCATCAACTCGAATCAATACGGGTGGATCCCGTATCAGGGCCGTATAGGCGTGAACAGGAAGTAAGGACATGGGAATCATGGATGCAATCAGAAACCGGATAAGGAGTTTCCTGCAGATCGAACCGGCTGTAGGACAGACAATATACATACAGGAATACCTGGATTACGAAGCGAACGCGATCAAGAACAGGATCTGGTACCGTGGTGACGGGAATGAGCTGTCACAGCTGTACCAGAACATAGGAGACGGGAATGCCAGGAATATGTTCTGGGCGTCCGTCTCCACGCCAGGAATGGAAATGCGGAAGATCCATACGGGCCTGCCTGCCGTGATCATCGATACCCTGGCCGGTGTTGTTGTGAATAACATCAACGACATGGAGTTCCAGAACGATGTCTACGCGGATATCTGGGAGAAAATAGACCGGGAGAATAAGTTCAAGAAGCTGCTGGACCGCAGCATCAAAGAAACGCTGTATATCGGTGACGGTGCCTGGAAGATCTCCATAGACAGGGAGATCTCCGATTACCCGATCCTGGAATTCTTCCCGGGCGACAGGGTTGAATACGCCATGAAGCGCGGCAGGGTGACGGAAATTATCTTCAAGAGCAGGATAAAGGGCAAGAACAACCGCGAATATGAGCTCCATGAGCTGTACGGCATGGGTTATGTCAGATACGAACTGTACCAGGGGGACCAGCAGGTTGACCTGTCTGTCATTGAGCCGCTGTCAGAGCTTAAGCCGGTGGAGTTCGGCTCCGGAGAAGACAAGTATATGATGGCCGTCCCGATCATGTTCTTCCCTTCCGGCAAATGGGAAGGTCGGGGACAGAGCATCCTTGACCGGAAGATCGATAACTTCGACAGCCTTGACGAAGCATGGAGCCAGTGGATGGACGCGCTGCGGGCAGGCCGGGCAAAGACCTACATCCCCGAGAACCTGATCCCCAGAGATCCCAATACGGGGGAGCTGGCAAAGCCGAATGCCTTTGACAACCGGTTCATACGGACCGAGCGTGATATGGCACAGGGAGCGGAAAGCAAAGTCCAGACGGAACAGGCCTCTATCCCGCATGATTCTTATGTATCCACGTATGCAACGGCACTGGATCAGTGTCTGCAGGGCCTGATCTCCCCGTCTACGCTCGGTATCGACATGAAGAAGCTGGACAATGCTGAAGCGCAGCGGGAGAAGGAGAAAGTCACGCTGTATATGCGGGATAACATCGTGGAGCCGCTTCAGAAAGACCTGAAGAAGCTGATCGAGACCACGATCCGTGTATACTTCGAATCGCTGGGTACAGGGCTGGCTAATCCGGTTGAGGTGGATGTCTCCTTTGGTGATTACGCGAACCCGTCTTTCGAATCCCAGGTGGAGACGATCGGGAAAGCGAAGACGCAGGGAATCATGTCGATCGAAGCATCCGTGGATGAACTGTATGGTGATTCCCGGGACGAAGAGTGGAAGGCCGAGGAGGTCCGCAGGCTTAAGGAAGAAGCCGGTATAGCCGAGATGGAGGAGCCGGCGCTCAATCTGGAGGGAGTGGATATCATCGATGAAGGTGAAGGTAGCGAATAAGATATACCGGATGACCAGGAAGGAATTCGAAGGGCTCCTGAAGGTGGCGGCAGAACAGGTGCCGCGGGGAATATACGCGATCCTGAAGGGTGATTATGCGGAGCTGATGAATGAGAAGACCACAGTCACACAGGGGAAGGCCCTGACCCGCCAGCTGAAAGCCCAGGGCTTCAAGGTATACAGCAATGGCATATGATATCGCGGAGGCCTTCTCTGCCATTGAGGAGGAGCTGATCGCGTCCATGATCCGGAACCTGAAGCGGCACCGTGCAGAGGAGACCGCGGAAGGATACAAGTGGGAACAGTGGCAGGTATCCCAACTTGCCGCGCTGGAAGAGTACCGGCGCAGGAACCGGACAAAGTTCTCAAAGGACTTCTCACAGATCCACAAGACGGTAGGAAACCTGATTAATGCCGCCAGGGATGACGGCAATATGCAGCAGGAAGAACGGATCCTGGAGGCGATCCGCGACGGGGCAGACCTGAAGCGTACGGATCAGCAGATGACAGCGCAGTTCTTCAAGACGAATGACAGGAAAATGAATGCCCTGATCACTGCCACACAGAGTGATTTCAAACAAGCAGAAAGGGCAATGCTGAGGCAGGCGGATGACCAGTACCGGAAGATCATCTTCAATTCCATGGTATATGCGAACTCCGGTGCCGGGACTTATGAAAAGGCAGTGGATATGGCCACGAAGGACTTCCTGAAGGCCGGGATCCAGTGCATAGAGTACAAGAATGGCAGCCGGCACACAGTCAGGGATTATGCTGACATGGCGATCAAGACAGCCACGAAACGCGCCTATCTTACCGGAGAAGGCGAGAAGCGCAAGGAGTGGGGCGTAGATCTGGTGATCATCAATAAGCGCACAGATGCCTG
Organism: Blautia sp.; assembly: GCA_017475035.1. Lineage (GTDB taxonomy): Bacteria > Bacillota > Clostridia > Lachnospirales > Lachnospiraceae > Blautia_A. The sequence goes on along the minus strand of JAFVGK010000005.1, from coordinate 12,186 downwards.
TCCGAAGTGCCTGCCGTTCCAGGGCAAGGTCATGATAGACGATGTGTGGAGCGGAGGCAAGCCGGACGGGAAGCACATGCTGATCAGCACGGCCATGAGCAAAGGCCTGTACCATCCACGCTGCCGGGACTCGCACAGCACGTATTTCCCGGGGGTCTCCACCGCGCCGGACAAGGGATGGACGAAGGAAGAACTGGAAGCGCTGGAGAAGGACGAGAAGAAGCGGGAGAAGCTGATTTACGCGGAGAACCAGGCGGAGAAGTATGACCGGCTGGCCGAGCACAGTCTGGATTCGGAGAACCGGAAGAAGTATGAATCAAGGGCAAAAGGCTGGCAGCAAATAGCAGACGGATTAAACAGTGGTCCTGTAATGACCGGATTGAACGCACCGGCCATAACAAATTCTGATGATATTGTAGATGCATTTATGGAATCGATCGAACTGCCCGAAGATGCGGATGTTATCGAATGCGTCAAAAATAGCGTCCGTCACATGCCTGAAGAAGATCTTGCTATGATCTCAAATACAGGCCTGATGATTAAAAAGACACAAGGAGCTAATTCCTTCAATGGATCAGAAAAAGAAGTTGGCGCGGACGGCCTTTTGAAATATGTGATTGAGATAAATCCTTATACAGATGAGTCATTTGTATTCGCTCATGAATGTGCTCATTTGGCTGAAATGATTAATGATCTATATCATGATCCGGAATTCAGAGCAGTGTTGGAAAACTTTTGGGATAGTATATATGCAGATGCAAGGTGTGAGGTCGGTGGAAAATGCTATTACATGGGATTATCTGATTTGCTTGTTGAACCTTACCAAGGTAGAACCTATATCCTTGATCGTGGCATCGATGGTTTAGAACATCCTGTAAAGATTGAAGATTTTGTTGAGTATATCAGTGATGGGTATGAATGTTTTGTCGGAGATCCCCAATTACTTGAAACCAAAGATCAAAAGTTGTATAATTATTTCAGAAGGAGGGGGCTTAGATGAAGGATTTAACAAAGTTACCAACAATTCAATTAACTTCTGAAGAACAGAAAGAATTTGAAAGACGTGCGCACGTTGTTGATGACAATAACAATCCCCCTATCATCCGTGACAGGCCAGATAGGCATATTGAGATCACCGAAAAGAAGTCATAAAAAATTATGCAGGACTTCAGGATCATCTATAACATCCTTCGTATTCTTCAGCGCTCCATGGATCTGGAGGAATTCGACAAAGACAGCCTGTCTCCGGAGCGGCTCGGCCTGTCAGTCCCCAAGTGGAGCCGGATCATGGCCATGCTGATCAAGGAAGGGTATATCTCAGGTGCTGAGACCTGGAACGCAGCGGATTATGGATATCCCAGAGTTGCCCTGACTCGTCCGGAGATCACACTGAAGGGTCTGGAATATCTGGAGACCAACAGCCTTATGAAAAAGGCTGCAGATCTGGCTAGAGGAATAATTGATATTGCTACATGACCATCGGTAAAAGCCGGTGGTTTTTTGGTACATGGGAAAGGAACAGAAAATGGACGGATGGTATTATGATTTCATCATACCCGTAATAGTAACCATTCTAACAGCCGTGGTAATCCATGTATTACTGCCTCTGTGAGTATGGTAACGACAACAGGACAAAGGATGGAACGCTTAAAGAAGTCGATTCTTTCTGACCAGATGATCTCCCTGTAAAATCTTCCGTAATGTGTCAGTCCTGCTGATACGATGCCGCCTGATACGCGTTTGATCTCAACGATCCCCAGGGCTTCAAGATAGACCAGAGCTCCCTGGAAGACGGGAAAAGGGATCTCTCCGGTGTATCTGCGGTTAGCGTGGTAAGTCTGATCAGGCTGAGATTTGATATATTCAACGACCTTCTTTGCTGTTCTATCCATGACATAGCCCTCCTGAAAGGAGAATAACAGAATACAGAAAAGATGAAAAGAGGTGAGAACTTGAAACTGAAGGTGACATACCGTTTCTTTGATCTTGAAGAAAGGGTGACCAGGGGCGTTGGGGAAGAATTTGACGCTTCACCTGAACGCGCTGAGAAGCTCGTATCCCGAGGTCTTGCAGAGGTAGTGGAGAATCCTGCAGAGCTTGCAGAAACGCCGGAGACGGGCGCGGAGGAAGCTGTGAAGAAGGCTGAGAAGCCGAAGAAACCCAGAAAGAAAAAAGAGAATAACTGATCGGAAACAGAGGCGCTCAAAGCGTCTTTTTTCATGCCCGAAGGCTTAAAACTACAGGGAGACACCCGGCAGAAACTGAAACAGGGAGACACCCTATAAACTGAATCAACGGTGAGACACACCTAAAACTGAAGGAGATACTATGGCAGACAGCAACCAGAATGGAAACCAGCAGCAGAACACGCCGGACAATCAGAACCAGAACAGCGCAGGTGCAGGAGGATCCACCGCATCCGGCGCACCGGAATTTGATTATGAGAAGCTGGCGGCACTGATCAGCGGGAAGCAGACAGTGACAGAGGATACAGTATTAAAGTCATACTTCAGGCAGCAGGGAATGTCTGCTGAGGAGATGACGCAGGCGATCGACGCATTTAAGAAGCAGAAGGCCGAGAAGACCCCGGATCTGCCCGGCCTGCAGAACCAGGTGGCGGAGGCACAGAAGAGAGCGCTCAGGGCACAGATTGAAAGCAAGGCGCTTCTTATGGCCGGCGACATGGGTGTGGATATTAAGACCATGCCTTATGTCATCAAGATGGCAGATCTGAAGGACGTAGTGGCAGAGGGGGAAATATCCGACGACAAACTGAAAGAGAGCCTGAAAAAGGTGCTGGACGACATTCCGCAGCTGAAAGCCAACACCGATAGCAACCAAAACAGCGGCTTCCGCATCGGTGCGGACACAGGATCCACAGGCGTCGGAGCTGCAGGGAACGACAAGCTGAGAGCAGCTTTCGGCTTGAAATGAAATAACAGGAGGAATAAAAAATGGCAAACAGTATTGCATTAGCAAAACAGTATGTACCGCTTCTTGACGAAGTATACAAAGAAGCATCTCTCACGTCCGAGCTGGACGGCAACCCGGAGCTCGTAAGCCAGGGAGCGAACGCCAACGAGCTGATCATCCCGAAGCTTTCCATGCAGGGCCTCGGTGATTATTCCAGGAACAGCGGATATGTGACCGGCGATGTCACGATGACCAATGAAACGGTCCATTGCAACTTCGACCGCGGCCGTATGTTCACGATCGACACCATGGACAACCAGGAAACCGCAGGGCTGGCCTTTGGACGCCTGGCGGGTGAATTCATCCGCACAAAAGTGGTTCCTGAGCTGGATGCGTTCCGTTTCGCGATGTATGCGGGCACGTCCGGGATCTCCAAAGTTGACTCCGGCGCGACCCTGAGTGCTGGCGCGGACGTTATTGCTGCCCTTCGTGTGGCAGTCAGCAAAATGAATGAGGACGAGGTGCCGCTCGATCAGAGGTACCTGTTCATCACTCCTACGCTCTTCGGCCTTGTCCAGGATCTGGATACCACAAAGAGCCGTGAGGTCCTGCAGAACTTCGCTGCGATCAAGCAGGTGCCGCAGACCCGTTTCTATACCGCTATTACGCAGTATGACGGTTCGTCTTCCGGTGAAGAAGCAGGCGGCTACATTAAGAATGCCTCCAGCGGCAAGGACATCAACTTCATGATCATTCACAAACCGGCGCTGATCCAGTTCCAGAAGCATATCGCCCCGAAGATCATCACTCCGGAGCAGAACCAGGATGCGGATGCCTGGAAGTTCGGATACAGGAATGTCGGTATCGCAGACGTATACGACAACAAGGTTGCCGGTATTTATCTGCATCATAAAGCATCATAAGGAGGATCAGCATCATGAGAAACAGGTTTACAGACGGGTGGTGCCTTGGCGATCTGAATACTGCGATCACGTTCAGCGCGAATGCCGAGCTGACGGATGAGCAGAAGCGCCCGTTTATCAATGCGGTTGCGTCAGCGGCCAGTAAGACCCTGACGCTTGGCCTGAAAGACGGTGATACCGTTATTGTAACCAATATCGGCGGCACCAATGCTTTCACCCTCAAGAACGTATCCGGTGATACCGGTACGTCAGTTGCAGCCGGTAAGTGCGCGATCGTGATCGCGTCCACTACCGCAAACGGCTCGACCGTTGCTGTCCTGAACTGATAAAGGCAGGCGACAATGAGGGTAATCGGTCTTATTGATGACAAAACAAAACCGGATCCCATTTCAAACCAGGAGGATGTACCGGCTTCGGCCAGCGAAAGAAATGCTGAGCCAAAGCCGGTACGGAAACCGGGAAAAAGCAAAGGAGCCGGCAAGTAAGGAGGCAGACTAATGGCTTATGAGCCTTACGCAGATGCGGAGTATTACCATAACACATACGGAGGCGTATCCATACCGGCGGACAGCCTAGCAAAGGCGCTGACAACGGCAAGCCGTCATATTGATACGCTGACATTCAACCGTATTGTAGGCAGGGGATTTGATAATCTGACTGCATTCCAGCAGGACATAATCAAGGAAGTTGTCTGCAGGCAGGCCGAATTTGAGACGGAGCATGCGGACATCCTTGAAAGCGTCCTGTCAAGCTACAGTATCAATGGGGTGTCAATGGGCTTTTCCGGCAGCAGCTGGAACGTGCATGCAGAGAACGGTGTGGCGATGGATCAGAACAACTACGCGCTGCTGGCTCAGACCGGGCTCTGCTGCCGGATCGCGGGGTGATGGAATGAAATACCCTGATCTAGTGCCGAAAGCAATGTGCAAAACTCCTGTAACGGTAGTGCTGAACTGTAATGATATCAACAAATACGGCGAACCTGAAACGGAATGCACGTTGGAAACCACGTGTAATTACCAGGACAGTGCAGAGACGATACGGGTATCCGAGAAGGAGTTCGTGAAGATCTCCGGGAAGGCGTTGTTCACAGGTGACCTTGCGGAAGAGCTTCCGGTTATCTCCGGAGGGAGTGTAACAGTGTTCGGAGTCAAACGAAGCATCGTGCATGGTATTAAAGCCAGAAATCCGGACGGAACAGTAAATTACACCGAGCTGAAATTGGAGTAAAGCAATGGCCAGAGATGTTGATTCTACAGTGAAGTTCAACACGTCAGTAATAAACCAGTTGAATACAGCTGCTATACGAGCGCTTGAACTTACGGCCGAGGCACTTCATACAGAGATCGTGCAGGCGCAGGTTGTCCCGCGTGATACAGGCACACTGCAGAATGAAGCGTTCTTTATAGATGCTTCACGAAGCGGGCAGTCCGAGGTCGCTCTTGTGCACAGCACGCCATATGCAAGAAGGCTGTATTTTCATCCCGAGTATCACTTCAACCACGATAAGAACCCCTACGCGAAAGGAAAATGGTTTGAGGACTGGATCTCGGGGAAGAATAAAGACTTTGCTGAAAAGGCTTTTGCAGAATTTTACAAAAGGGAGGCCGGTGTATGATTTCTCTTGAAACAGTCAGAGATCTGATATCAAGTCTTGATGTGACGGAAGATGATCACGTCTATATGTCCAAGCTTGATGCCAAAAAAGAACAATCGATCGGCTGTTATCACCTCAACCGTGGGACGGCTTATCATCCTTCGATCGGTGGAAGCGGGACGTATGAATCATCAGACTTCTCCTTCCTTGTCCACTGGAATGAAAGCCCCAGGGAGACGGAGGCAGCCGCGCAGCTGCTCTTTGACAAGATTGCTGCGGTAAAAGACGTAACTGTAAACGATACCAGAATCCTGTTCATTCTGCCCATACAGAACGGGCCGATCGATGTGGACAAGGACGAACACGGAATCTGTGAATATGTAATTGAAGCGACAATCTACTTTGAAGAAAGGAATTAAAAATCATGAGTGTTACTTCTGGAGTATATCCCTGCTATGAGAACCAGTTTAAGGTTGACACGTCGAACACATCGACAGCCTCTTTGAAGACGATCGCGGACTGCGAGAGCTTTAGTGTCTCCTTCGATAACGGCGTCGAGGAGTGGACGCCATTTGACACCGAAGGATGGACCCGCAGGCTGATGACTGCCAAGAGCGTCACAGTTTCTGTTACCGCCAAGAGGAATGTTGGCGATGACGGTAATGACTTTATCGCAGGCCTTGCCTGGAAAAACGGCAGGAATGCCGAAGCTGATTTCCAGTGGACGTTCCCGGATGGGACGGTTGTTATGTTCGCGGATGCAGTGATCAATGTAACCAATGTCGGCGCAGCGGATTCCACCAATGTAGCTCCGCTGGAGTTTGAGGTCATGTCCAACGGCAAGCCGACCGTAACGCCGGCGGGCTAAGGAGGGGATATGCCATGGCAAGAATTATTGACATCACAGATAAACTGACATTTGATGTAAAGCCAGCGATCATGATTGCCGGTAAGAAGATCGAGATCAATGATGACGCTGTTACGGTACTGAAACTCATGGGAAAGATGGGGGACGGGGAAAAGGATGTCACGCCTGGCCTTCTTGCTGAATTAAGCGATATGCTTTTTACACAGGAAGGCAAGGACATCATCGCGAGGATGAATCTCAATTTCCATGACTACAGCATCCTTGTGGAGACCGCTATGAATCTGATCACAGGCGGTGCTGACGAGGACCCAAAGCCGGAGGGGAGCACTATTACGATCTCTTCGATGACTGGGACCTGATAGCGGCATCATTCGCGGAGCAGTACGGCATACGGGTCTATCAGAAATCATTCCAGGATATGAAATGGGATGAATTCAGCGCAATGCTTGCTGGCATAGGCCCTGAAACGCCACTGGGCCGCATGGTAACTATCCGCTCAGAAAATGATCCTGATGTGCTTAAAGAATTCACACCTGAAATGCGAAGGATCCGAACAGAGTGGAGAAGCAGAATGGCAAAGAAGAAACCAAAAGAAGACAGGGATGCTTTCCTGGAGTCTATAAAAAACGCCTTTCTTGCCATGGCAGGACAAAAGCATCCGGAGGGAGAATGATTCCCTCCGGATTATTATACTGAAAACGGGTAAGCGATATGGGAGAAAATGGACTGTCTGCTGGTACGATCAGTCTTAAGCTGAAGCTTGATACATCTGGATTTAAAAACCGGCTTAACGATTTAAAGAACAGAATAAAAAGCAGTTTCAATACGGGTGCTGTCGGTAATTTTGGTAACTCTGTCAAGGCTACGACAGGCTTATTTCCCAGGCTGACTGCATCGGTAAAAACCTTCGGCAAAGCGGTCATTGCGGCATTTACCATCAGGGCTATAGCTGCTTTCGCGAACAAATGCGTAACACTGGCTTCGAATCTTGTGGAAGTGGAAAACGTGGTTGCCACTGCTTTCCCGAAGATGTACGAGTACGTAGATAACTTTGCAAAAAACGCCGCTAGTAAATTCGGGTTATCCGAAACGATGGCGAAACAATATATCGGCACATTCGGCGCTATGGCACAGGCTTTTGGTTTTACCGAAAAACAGGCCGCCGCCATGAGTACCACTCTGACTGGGCTGGCCGGGGATGTGGCATCCTTCTACAACATCACTCAGGATGAAGCCTATAATAAACTGAAAAGCGTATTCACCGGTGAAACAGAGAGCCTGAAAGAGCTTGGAATCGTGATGACGCAGTCCGCACTGGATTCCTATGCTATGGCGAATGGGTTCGGGCATACCACTTCTGCTATGAGTGAGGCGGAAAAAGTGGCCTTGCGTTACAGCTTTGTGCAGGAAAAGCTTGCTATGGCGCAGGGCGACGTGGCGAGGACATCCAACAGCTGGGCGAATCAGATCAGGTACCTGAAGGTGCAGATCCAGACGCTGGGCAGTATGATCGGCCAGCTCATCATGAAGGTGCTGAGCCCTCTTGTGCAGGCGATCAACTTTGTCCTCGCAAAAATTATTGATCTCGGAAAGGGATTCGCGTCCATCTTTGGAAAGAAATCCGGGATCGGCCAGACCAAGGCAGATCTTGGTGGGATCAGCGGTGAGATCGGGAATATCACCGACGGTTACCAGGATGCCTCTTCTGGTGCGGATAAAGCATCGAGGAACACTGGTAAACTTGGGAAAGCCCTGAAAAAAGCGGCAAAAGACGCCAGGAATCTCATGGGCTTTGACCAGATCAACAAGGTGCAGGAAAAGCAGTCAACGGACTCCGGACCCGGAGGGGGTAATGGTGGCGGCGGTTCCTCGGTGAGCGGCATCGGAGGAGTGACAGGTGCTGCCTTAGACATTGATACATCAATGATCGATGACCTGAAAAAAAAGGTCACGGAAAAACTCGGCCCCATCTGGGATAATCTTATTGAATCACTGAAGAGATGTAAAACGGCATTCAGCAACCTGTGGAAGGTAGTCAAGAAAGCATTCAAGTACATTTGGGATAATATTTTGAAGCCGTTTGGGACATGGGTAATTGAGACTCTGGCTCCTGTGCTTGTCGATATCCTGACCGGCGCGGTCAATGTTGTGACAGCAGCACTGGAAGCGATGGCGCCCGTAGCAAAATTCCTCTGGGAAAAGATCCTGCAGCCGGTGGCGAAGAAGATTGGTGAGATCCTGATCGCCGTGCTGAAGAAGGTCGCTGAATGGCTGGAGAAGCTGGCGCAGTGGATCAAAGACCATCCGAAGCTGTTCGCTGGCATTGCAACGACTATCCTTGCCGTGGTCGGTGCGTTTAAGGCGTTTACGATTGTAAAGAAGGTTATCGGATTTTTCCAGAAAGTAAAGAAAGTATTTGGAGTTGCCAAGCTTGTTCTTGCAGGATTAAGCCCTACTGTACTGATTGTAATAGGTGTTATTGCGGCGCTCGTGGTGGCTGGTGTCCTGCTGTATAAGAACTGGGACAAGATCAAGCCTAAGCTGAAAAAATTCGTTGATTTCTTCAAACAGAAATGGGCAGACCTTAAGAAAAAGGTACAACCGATTCTGGATAAGATCACGGAATTGATCGGGAAGCTGAAAGAGAAATGGGATGCCTTCAAAAACAAGACAGTTGAGCTGATAGCCGAAGCGAAGGAAAAGGTAGACGGAGCTCTGGAGTGGCTCGGTGAAAAGTGGGATGATATCAAGGACAAGGCGGCTTCCCTGATTGCAGAAGCCAAGGAAAAAGTGTCCGGCGCGATTCAAAAGCTGAAAGAAGGCTGGGAAACCGTGAAAGACCGGACGGCATCATTAGTTGCGGAAGCGAAGGAAAAAGTATCCGGCGCGATCGAGAAGCTTAAAGACGGTTGGGCTGCTGCGGTAGAGATTGTTACTGATCATACCGGAACGATGACCGCCACACTGAAAGATTCTTTTTCTTCATTTATTGGCGATTTGAAAACAAAGTGGACCGATGCTAAAGATAAAATCGTAACACAAACTAAAACCTTCACTACAAAAACTGCTGATTCGTTTTCAGGTAAAATCGATGGCATAAAGAAAACATGGGGCGATTATGCAAGTAAGATCGCAGATAAGACCAGAACTTTTACGACAAAGATAAGCAATTCCTTCTCAGACAAGATCAAGGGCATAAAGGATAAATGGGACAGTTACGCAAGTAAAATCGGTAATAAAACCAGAACCTTTACTGCAGAACTAAAAGACTCCTTTGCGAGTAAGATCAAAGACATAAAGGATAAATGGGACAGTTACGCAAGTAAAATCAGTAATAAAACCAGAACCTTCACTACAGAAATAAAAGACTCTTTCTCAAGTAAGATCGCCGACATAAAGAAAAAATGGGACGAGTTTAAAAGTAAGATCGGTAATGTAACGAAGAATTTCTCACTGTCTGTGGGTGGTAAACTGCCAAAAATCACTTGGGGAACGAAAACATTTGAAAAAGGCCCCATAAAGATAGATTATCCATGGCCCAAGGTTGAGTGGGCAAAACTCGCCCAAGGTGGTTTTGTCCGCAAGAACACACCCCAGCTTGCCATGATCGGTGATAACCGGCATCAGGGTGAGTATGTTGCTCCTGAGAAGAAGTTAGAGGCGATGGCTAATAAAGCAGCAGCCGGTGCGGCAGGTAGCGGAAATGCAGAGATGATCACGATGATGCGCACGATCATCCAGATCCTGCAGACCATGGACACAAGCGTTTACCTTGACGGCAAGAGCATCAAGGACAATGTTGTGAAGCGAATCAACCAGAACACCCGGGCAACAGGCGTTTGTGAGATCGTAACGTAAGGAGGAAATATGGCCACATTAAAATGCGGTGATACGGTGCTTCCGGAGCCGGTAGAGTTATCGAGCGGCGATGAAATAATCTGGTCATCGAACGCGGGGAGATCTCCCGAAACAGGTAAGATGCTGGGTGACATTATCGCGGAAAAGAAATCCCTCGATATCAAGTGGGCATGGCTGACCGAGACCGAAGCAAACCTGATTAAGACAAAGCTCAAGGCCGGTTTCTTCCCGCTTACATTCAGGGATTACGGATCTACTGTTACCATCACGAATTACAGAGGTACTATACAGAAAGAAGCCGCCGGATATATAGGAGACGGTAAGTATTATTACAGATCCGTATCCGTATCCGTGATCCAGCAGTAAGGAGAAGGCATGTATCAGACAAGCGCAGCATATAATGAGATGATCGGGCGGGAGACAAGAACGTTTCTCGCCCGAATTACATTTGATGATGAAAGTGTTATTGATAACGGTATCCGGCAGGCAACGATTGTGTCAGGAAGTTGCGGATCAGAAATGTTCACTGTTGGGGCCGCATTCTCGGGCTATGCGAATCTTACGATTATAGACCCTGAAATAGATCTGACGGATCAGGAATTCTTACTTGAAATTGGTCTTGTCCTTGATGACGAATCAGTTGAGTATGTACCAAAGGGAATATATAGCGCATCTGTTGCAGACATATCCAGAACGAAGCACTCTGTTACACTGACGGCATGGGACAGGCTGGCAAGAGCTGGTAGTCAGGCATATACCCCAACGGTTATATATCCTTGCACTGCCGGAGACGTGCTGGATGATATCACGAATCAGACTGGCCTTGTGTTTGACCTGACCGCGTACCCCGGGATAAGAGATATGGAAGGCTTTTCTGCACCGGAAGGAACGCTGATATCCACAGTGATTGGCAACATCGCAGGGCAGAAAGGTGGCTTTGCATATGCGGATCACAACGGTAATGTTGTGCTTGCTCCGTATGGTGAAGTACCAGTCAGAAGGATTAATGCCAATCAGTGCCTTGATGAAATAATTCTGTCAGATAATGTGGTTTCGATGGATGCAGGTGGGGAGATAACACAATATGAGTATTATCCGGGAATAGTACGATTCATGGGAGATCCGAGACTAGAACCGATTGATATGATCGAAATTGAGGATTTAGAAAGGATAATACGTCAGATCCCTTGTATGAACATTGTCTTAACTTATGACGGAGGCACAACCACAACTATACAGGCACCTGCGCAGAAACAGACAAATGTGAATTGGGGTCCGATATGGAACCAGATAAATCGAACCAGAGAGATTGCTGAAGCAGCAGTTATGGAGACTGTGCGGGAGTATACCGTTACAGATACTATGGACGAACCGGAGGAAAGCGCTGTTTGGACAAGGGAACCACCTGTACGGGCAGAAGGACAATATATATGGGAAAGGACTGTAACAACATACGGAAACGGCATTTCTGAAACGGGAGATCCTGTAATGATTACAGGAAACGCTGGAGCCGCAGGGGAAGATGCAGTGCTTTTAAGAGTTGACAGTTCCAATGGATTTATTTTCAAAAATAATACTGTAAATACAATCCTGTCTGTCACAATCTTCAAAGGCAGCCAGGTTATTACGGACGCAGACACGATGCGCTCCATATTTGGTGCAGGATCATATATCCAGTGGTCATGGAAACGTTTGGACGATGAACGGTATGGAGTTATATCTGCAGATGATTCAAGGATATATGACGGAGGCTTCAAATTCCGGTTATCTCCGGAAGATGTAGATACAAAGGTAACATTTCAATGTACTCTCATGATATAAGGAGAAATTATTATGCCTAATATTAAAGCAGCAGATCAGGTAACAGTTATTGACATTTCCGATCAGTATTCAGTATCCCTCACAAATGATTCTTTCACTTTTGCCGGTGACAAGGATGGTAAGATCACGACCTCACAGAGTACTACAACGGTTATCCAGGCATTGCGGGGGACCGGAGAGCCTGATTCTGTATCGGTGGATACATC
>JAFVGK010000033.1 GCA_017475035.1 Blautia sp. | reverse complement strand
GCGAATAAGTCAATATTATAACGTATAATTATTTGCATTTAATAACTGCTCATATCATGTTAACATTGTCTAATCTGCTTAGAAAGAGCTGTTTCTTATCTCGCCAAAAATAATACGTAGAAAATTGTTCAAAATTCAGATTGTAATGACAAACCAATTCCTGTCTACAACCCGAAGAAGTGCAGCCAGGTCAAGTCCCTTTAGATCAAGGATATCATTATTCTGAAATGTATCCTTCTGCAGAGTGCTGAGATTATCCAGAACAAGTTCCTGCCACCAGTTCTCTGTAATCTTTGGTAGCTTTTCTGCAAGCCATTTTCCCAATTGTTCATTCAGTCGGAAAATGAAAGTATTCATATTGCTGATGATTTTCTCGTTATTCATAATTCTTCTGCTTTTTATGTGTTTAAGCCTATATTTTTAAGATTTTTCCTCCTATGTTATCACTTTCAGGCTCTTCTCTGCATCTTCATTTCCTTGACTTGCTGCGAGTATAAACCACCTTTTCGCCTGTTCAATATCCTTTTCTACACCTATACCATTTTCATACATTAATCCAAAGTTGTATTGTGCTATTGCATCTCCCTGCTCTGCTGCTTTTTGATACCATTTTACTGCTTCTGTGTAATCTTGAGAAACTCCATATCCTCTCTCATACATAACTCCAAGATTATTTTGAGCAGCTACGTTCTCTTGTTCTGCTGCTTTTCGGTACCATTTTACTGCTTCTGTATAATCCTGGGCAACTCCATTACCAGAAATATAAATGTTTCCAAGATAATATTGAGCGTTTGCATTTCCCTGTTCCGCCGCTTTCCGGAACCATTTTTCTGCTTCCAAGTAATCTATGTCGACTCCAAATCCATATAGATAACAACATCCAAGTACCACCTGACCTAACGGATTTCCATAATCCACTGCCCTACGGAACCATTTTACTGCTTCTGCATCATCTTGAGGAACTCCGCACCCTTTCATATACATTAAACCAAGCATACATTGCGCAGATTCATTCCCTTTGTACGCCGCTTTACGGAACCATTTTACTGCTTCTGTATAATTCTGGGAAACTCTATCTCCATGATAATACCTACAACCAAGTCTACATTTCGTAGCGGCATTCCCTTCCTTCGCCGCTTTCCGATAACATCTTTCCGCTTCTATATAATCCTTTTCGACTCCATGTCCATAGTAATACATATCACCTAGATTCTCTTGAGCATCTACACTTCCCTGTTCAGCTGCTTTACGGAACCATTTTACTGCTTCTGTATAATCTTGGATAACTCCAAATCCATTACAATACATATCACCAAGATTATTTTGCGCAGACGCATATCCTTGCTCTGCCGCTTTACGGAACCATTTTACTGCTTTTGTATAATCTTGGGAAACTCCATACCCATAATAATACATACCACCAAGATTTTTTTGCGCAGACCCACACCCTTGTTTCGCCGCTTTACGGAACCATTTTACTGCTTCTGTATAATCTTGGGAAACTCTATCTCCATGATAATACCTACAGCCAAGTCTATCTTTCGCAGTGGCATCTCCCTGTTCGGCTGCTTTCCAATACCATCTTTCAGCTTCTGTATAATCCTTATCGACTCCATATCCGTAGTAATACATATCACCTAGATTCTCTTGAGCATCTACACTTCCCTGTTCCGCCGCTAGTTTAAACCATCTTAATGCTTCTGCATAATCTTGGGCAACTCCGTTTCCAAAATAATACATTTCTCCAAGAATTTTTTGTGCAAATGTGTTTCCCTGCTCCGCTGCTTTTCGATACCATTTTAATACATTCTTTTGAGTTTCATCTTTTGGTTCTTTTAACCCTGCCCCATATTCCTTCATTTTTCGAAGTATTTCTTCTAGCATTTTTAGATCCAGATAACGTATCTTCATCATTTCTTCCGAAGTTAGTTCACATAGTTGTCCCAACGTGTAGATTCCTGCACGCATTAAGCAATTACAGGATCTTACAGATAATTCCATTTTCTCTATAGTTTCATCCATATAACTCTGGGATTTTTCTTCATTTTCGTCATCAACAACACTTTTAAGTTTCAGATGATATTCCTTTAGTTTTGCAACTATTTCCTCTAGTCTTTTTCTACCAATGTTTTTGATTTTAATTATGTCTTCAGCAGTTCGATCACAGAGTTCTTCTATTCTTTTTATTCCTGCTTTTCTCAGACAAATATAGGTACCAACTGAGAGTCCGAGATCCTCAAATGATTTAACCAAACATTCAGTAATTATATTCCGGATTTCCTTTACACATTTACCGTTAAGATTACGAATTTCTAATAGATCATCATCTGTAAGATGAACAATTTCTTCAATTGTTGTATAACCTGCATTGATCAAACATCCTCTTGCTCTGGCAGATATTTTTAGATCTCTTATCTTCATTCATTATGTCCTTCATCACCAGTTTCTTCATAGCTGGTTTCTTCATCAACAATAAATTTGTAAGCAGCCAGAATCTCATGTATTTCTTTGTCCGGATTTTGCTTTTTTACATCCAATAACTGAATAAAATCACGAATCAAAGTACGTGGCGTAATAAAAGAGGTTTCTCGCTTTAAGTATGCTAATTTAATAAAATCTATTATTTCAAATTCTGTGATTATTATACTATAATAATATAACCGAGAATGAATTTCTGCCATCTTTTCCAGAAGAACAAACATTTCCTCTTTAGTTAAAGGACTCACCTTAATGAAAGAAGTCATCATATTGACGATGCCTGGATCCTGAAAAGTTTCTGTAGAAAGCTTGGATCTCATAGCCTCATTACTAAAAATTCCACGTTTCTTATCATAGATATTCTTTGGTATTCCTCCCATAATAATACCAAGATATTCCGCTTTCCCTTGAAGAACAGAATTATACATCATTAATAATTTTTCATAATTGATCTTTCTTATAATACTGTTTGCTGTATTGCAGATATAAGCAAGCTCATCAATAAGAATAATAAACCCTTTATAGCCAGCCATTACAAAGAACTGTGCCCACAGAATGATGTAATCAAACCAGTTATCATCTTGAACAGTTACGTTTATCCCTAATGCCTCCTTTGATTCTTGGTTAGTATAATAGCCTCCCAATAACCAATGAAGCACAGATTCCTGCAAAGTCAGCTTCTTGTTTAGATCAGATGTTCTACTTGCTTTCCAAAAAAGTTTAAGAGCCTGCGAAAATTCAAACCCATATGCCAAAGATTGTAACTTTGTACAATCATGAAGCATTAATGTTTCTGCAATCCGCTCTAAGTTCGTCTCACCTCTGGGATTCTTCGTTAACTCTTTTGCGGCACGAACAAATAACGTTTTTACCCATGATTCAATTACTTTCGCAAGAGCTGCACCAGTTTGGTTCACCTTATTTGAAACATTTGACATAAGCTCGCGATAAGTTGCCAATCCCTTCTTATTTGTCGCATCACCTATTAGGTTTCTGTCTGAAGATAAATCCACTTCAGTGACAATAAAACCATTTTTTATGTAGTTTTCTTTGATCATTTGCAGTAAAAATGTTTTTCCACTACCATGGTCACCGACAACAAATTTGAATGTTGCTCCACCGTTCTGAATACTCTCATTATCACGAAGGAGAGAATCTATTTCTTGTGCACGTACAACTGTAATATATCCCAAACCTCCCCTTGGGACAGTTCCTCCACCGAGGGAATGCATAATATTCCGATATATTTTAATCTGTGTTTCCTGGACACTATGACGTTTCACGGATAATCCTTCATAGTCTTCATATTCATCCATGATATCCCAGTCATCTCTTGCAACAAGCTTTTCCTGATTGTGACGGAGAATTTCTCGAATCTTTGCTACTTTATGAAGATCCAATGTAAAGTCAGTTTCTGGCTCTATATCCCTATTGTATTCAGTAATTACATCCTTGATCTCCTTTGCACATTTACCATTGAGATTATGGATTCCTGATAAACCATTATCTGGAAGATTTACAATTTCTTCAACTGTTGAATACCCTGCATTGATCAAACACCCCCTTGCTCTGGCAGATATTTTCAGATCCCTTATCTTCATTCACTATGTCCCTCATCACCAGTTTCTTCATAGCTAGTTTCTTCATCAACAGCAAATTTGTAAGCCGCAAGAATCTCATGTATTTCTTTGTTAGGATTTTGCTTTTTTACATCCAAAATCTGAATAAAATCACGAATCATAGTACGCGGCGTAATAAAACAGGTTTCTCGCTTTAAGTATGCCAATTTAACAAAATCTACTATTTCAGATTCAGTGATTATCATTCTATACTCATACAACTTAGAATGAATATCTGCTAACTTTTCCAGAAGAACAAACATTTCCTCTTTTGTCAAGGGACGCACTTTAATGATAGGAGTCATCATATTAACGATGCTTGGATCCTGATAAGTTCCTGTAGAAAGCCTGGATCTCATGGCCTCGTAACTAAAAATGCCACGTTTCTTATCATAGATACTCTTTGGTATTCCTCCCATAATAATACCAAGATACTCCGCTTTCCCTTGAAGGGCAGAATTATACATCATTAATATTTTTTCATAATTGTTCTGTCTTGTAATACTATTTGCTGTATTGCAGATATAAGCAAGCTCATCAATAAGAATAATAAAGCCTTTATATCCAGCCATAACAAAGAACTGTGCCCACAGAATGATGTAATCAAACCAGTTATCATCTTGAACGGTTGCGTTTATCCCTAATGCTTTTTTAGATTCCTGATTGTTATGAAAATCTCCTCTGAACCATCGAAGAACTGATTCTTGTCCTGTTAGTTTCTCGTTTAAATCAGAAGTTCTACTTGATATCCAAAATAGTTTAAGAGCTTTCGAGAATTCAAACCCATATGTCAAAGACTGTAACTTTACGCAATCCTGAGACATTAATGTTTCTGCAATCCGCTCTAAGTTCGTCTCACCTCTGGGATTCTTCGAAAACTCTTTTGCGGCACGAACAAATATCGTATTTACCCATGATTGAAGTACTTTCGCAAGAGCTGCACCAGTTTGGTTCACCTTATTTGAAACATTTGACATAAGCTCGCGATAAGTTGCTAACCCCTTCTTCCTCGTCGAGTTCCCGATTAGACTTCTATCCGGAGATAAATCAACCTCCGCTACAATAAAATCATTTTTCACACAATATTCTTTGATTGTCTGTAATAAAAAAGTTTTTCCGCTACCATAATCACCAACAACAAACCGAAATGTTGCCCCGCCATCCTGAATAATCTCAGTATCACGAATGAAAGAATCTATCTCCTGTTCTCTGCCTACTGCGATATAACCCAGACCCTCCCTTGGTACAGTACCTCCTCCAAGAGAATTCATAATATTCCGATATGTTTTTTTTGGAATTCTCTTTTCCATGAATCACCCTCCATTTCTTTTATTCACTGATTGTAGCAAATAAGGCATACTGCAGTCCAAGTTCTTTTTTGTATTCATCATCAAGCCAGGGAAGTTCATCATCATTTTCGACAACCGTTTCTCCAAAGAAATCAACAGCCTTTTCGTTAATAGTCTCAAACATCATTTGGAATGTTGGATATACGCTGAGTGCCTTTTTCAACTGAGATGAGCTTCGACCATCATCTTTTAATAGAATCAACAGCAGTTTTCTTTCCTCCACCGTCAAGATCGAGAAGAAATTATCAGTAGATTCATTCTCCGTATTCGAGCAACTCTGACTGTCCGATAATTCTCCTTCAGCATCTCCATTTGCATCTAAGCTTTCCCAGTCTTCTTTTGCAACCAATTTCTCTTGATTACGTCGCAGCATCTCACGTATTTGTGCAAACTGGTGGAAATCCAAAGTCAAATCCTCCAAGGTAAGTTCTTCTATAGTTTTTGTGTCATTTACACTGGATTCTTTTATTTCTGATGGACGGTTTACGCGTTTTATAAATTCGTACTCCTTATAATCAAAGGGCGTATCTTTGAAACACTTTTTAAACAAATCAATCATGATACCATTCGCGGTGGTAAAAAAGATCTGTGTGTTTTGATATGCCATAGATTTCAAAATATCCAGGACATTTAATACCTGGGTATCATCCATGGTAGCAAGCGGCTCGTCCAAAAGAAGGAACTGAGGTGCATCCGGTGCTGCCATATGTAAGGCAAACATTACAGCCATTGCGATCGTAGAACGTTGTCCGGTACTCATCTCATACGTCCTTACCTCTTGATTATCGAGTCCCCTTACAGCATAAATACCATTCTCATCAATATCCAACCGTTCAAACTCTCCCGAATGGTGCATCCACTTGAAGAATTTACTGATATGTTGGATGTTACTACGTATACCATGCTCAACAAAAGAACTGAGGGAAGGCATTTTTTCAAATGTCTGAACTGCTCTTGCACATCTTTCTACTATTGGGGTTTTACGTTTAATAGTCGCTTTATACTCTGACAATGACTTCCTTTCAAAAGCAACTAAACTCTGCGATTTCAACCTTTCGACTTCCAACTCACATTTGTCAAATACTGCATGATATCTCTTTACCCATTCTCCCAAAATCATTTCATCAGATAGTTCAAATTTGGTTTTGATATTTTCAAGAGCTTGCTCATTATCACGATTTACATCTGCGTCAAGTGCTTCAGTTTTAGCATCTAATTGTTGTATTTCTATCCTTAGCAATTCTTCAGCCTGTTCATTCTCTTGAATTTTCTGCTCAAATCCAGAAATGGCAGATTCAGATAAGGCCAGTTCCATCTGTATCTTTTGAAGCCGGTTTTGCAGAAAATCTGTATAAGGTCCTGTTCCACTCTTCATATATTCCAAATATGTAGGATCTGTCGTCTTATATTCTTTGCAGGCAGTTATATTTCTTATTGAAAAACCTTGTTGATCAAGGGCAGTTTGCTGCTCAATTATTTCATCCTTTCTCTTCTCTTTCTCAACCTTTGAGGAAAGATAAGCATAAAGTCGTTTATAATCAGTACCACATTTTTTGATCATAGGAACTTTATCTTTCAGCATCATAAGTTCAGCTTTTGCTTTTGCAATTAGCTTCTCTCTATCAAGCATCTTCTCCAGATCCATGATTCTGCGAGCAACTTTCTGTATTTTGGAGATAAGAACATCCATGCTATCATCCACTACGACCGCATTATCAATAATATCAATAAGCTGCTGAGTACTACTATACTCATGGCCACACAGCGGACATTTTGCATCGATCAAAAGCATTTTACCTATCTTTCTAAGTTCCATTGCCTGCTGTTCTCTTTCACCAAAAGCTTTCTTTGCTTCATTATACTGGTTTTCAAGCTGTTGCTTCTGAGTTCTTGCTTTTTCCAGTTCATTCTCATACTGCCGTCTCTTTGAAGAAGAAAGAGTATCATAACTATCCAGTTTCAGGAAATTAATCACTGCCGTACGCTGTTCAATTTGGGAAATAAAATATAGTTCCCGTTCCACTTCTGTCAGTTCATCTACGAGATCCATTGCTAACTTAATCGTGTCTTCATGGCCCAAAACATCCTGTACTATTGACCAATTCCTAATATCTGTATTTACTCGTTCTAAACGCTGCCGTATCCCAGTCTGTTTTTCACGCTCGGCAAAAATCTTTTGCTTCTGTGTTCCATTATCCTCAGTTAATTGTGTAATCTGCTCTGCTTTTTTCCTCTTCTGTTTTGCATAAAGTAGATTATTTCTTTTGATCTCAGCTATTCTAGCAGCAATAGTCGCAAAAGTCTCTGTTTCGAAATTATTTGACAACAGTGTTTCTATATACTTGCGAACAATTGCCATCTCTTCAAGAACTTTCGGATACCGATCAAAGGGCGAATTGGGCAATTTTACTTGTATGATCAATCTCAAATCTTCTATGCCGCGTTCAATCTCGTCTGATTTTGAATCATCACTTTTTTGAGCTAAACTTTGTTCATAGTATTCAACCATGCTTCTAGCTTCGCTCAATTCACTTCTCAGTTCTGTATAGCGATCATTAAAAGCTTTCTTAAAACGTTGCCATTTTTTCTCATGATCAACAACAGTCTCTCCAAACATCAAATTGCCAAACATCGTGGAAAAACTGTCCTCACTATTATCAGATTCATGAATAAACTTATACGCCGCCTCGGAATCAAAAGCATTAAATCTGTTAAAATTATCATTCAAAGTCGTCTTTGTTCTTCCAATCGGAACACCATACCATACTCTTTCAATTTCCTTGCAGTTCTTTTTCGAAAATCCTGGCGTGAAAGTATGGATTCCAGCTTCTCGGTCATAAACACTGATCTCTGGATACATTCCTGAAGGAAGTTTCACTTTAAAGTCTTTAATACGACGAACCTCTGCTGTCAATGCATATTCAATAGCTTCCAACACAGATGTTTTTCCGGATCCATTTGCACCATAAAAAAGATTAATCTGACCGAATTGCATAGTCTTATCAGCAAAGCAAAAGCCGCGGAATCCTGTAGTATCCAGAGACTTTACCCATTTTACTTGTGGTACAACAGACTCTTTCATAGAAAAAGAATAATCATCTTCCTGAGCATAATCCGCATCAAAACGACTTCCTGATAAATAGCCTTCGACCTTTTTGGCTGTATAAGGTTCGGTAAGACAAGCTGTCAAATGTTCTTCTCGGAGAATTCTATCCCATTCCTGTACAGGAGAGATACTACCTATGTCTTCATTTGAAGTTTTAACAATACCATTGATAAAAGTGATTGTTTCATCTTCAGTGAATACATACTTCCTGCCATAGGTCTTATTACTCTCTATAACCTGAATTGGAATATTGTCAGAGTCATTATCAAGAATATAAACTATATAAACCACTGTTCGACTTGTATTCTGTCGGATGTCTTCTTTATATAGTTCTCTTTGAAATCCAGCCCATGCGTTTTCGTCATCTATAATTTCATGGATACGTGTTTCGTGCTGAAACACAATTACATATTCCTCATCACTTGCTTTTGCTTCACAAAAATGGCATTCAAAGCCCTGTATATTAATACATTTCCGTTCTCTTATACCCGTCTTTTGAACAATACGCTCAAATCCATCTTTTTCTTCCTTCACCAGAGAAACTTGAGTGTGTTCCTTTCTGATATTTTTGATAACCTCGATTACGTCAAAAAACTCTTCTTTTATTCCTTTTTCAAAAGAAGAATTCCGTTTACTTTCAGAGATCATCTCATCAAGAAGATCCAAATCAACATCTTCATCCCAGCTAAGATCGTCTAGATGTTTTTCGTAAAGCGACTCCGTAAAATCATCAAAGCTTTCATAGCCATAATATTCTTCCATAGAAGCTATACAACTATCTCTAACATGAAGCTTGTTTGCAAGTGCATCAAAATACGCTGCGTTCATCAGCACAAGATAATTCGAATAAGAATTATCTTGATCCCAATTTTCAATAACCATATCAGTACTGTACTTAAACAAGGTCTGATACACAATAATAGTTACTCGGCTATCGCCAAGTTGATCCATCAGCTTACATGAAAGGGGGATATAGAGTTCGTCATCTGCAAACATGACTAGGTTTTCAATTGTGTCTTCTAAATCCGCAAGATTGAATTCATTCTGTACTGCCTCCAGAATAAACATCTTTTGCTGAGCATTCATCTCTGAGTAATAAAATGCAAGAATGTTCATAATGTCGTATTCTATAATGCTATCAAATTCTGATCTGGTAAACCCATATAATTGCCGGGAACATTCCTGCAGCACATTGGTAATGACTTTATCGGCCATCTCACTGGCTTCCTGCCCTTTGCCTGTCAAGTAATATTCCATAACCAACATCCTCCCTACAATGTTCATCAGTCTTTATTGATACTTTTTCTCTTAGCCCAATTGTAGTAGTTTCAACCACTCCATTGATATATCCCTCAAAACCCATGATATTACTGAGTTCTGGGTAATACGTCACATACCCATATCTTTATTTATTCCACTCCAAGAGCTTTGAATATCGCTTCTTCTGGAGAAGAAAAAAAGATCAAACTGAACGCGCCTACAAGATCAGCAGGAACACTTCCCAAATCTGCTGCGGATGTCATCGGCAACAACACCTTTTTTGCACCACTATCTAGACACACTTGAAGTGTGTTTGAAAGATTTTCCACCTTGATTAAAGTTCCGCCAATGGTAATATCTCCCAGAATTGCTAAACTATTGAGTGGAGTTTTATTAAGTGCAGCCGAACACAAAGCAATAAGAGTTGTCAAAGCAAGATCTGATGTCATTCCAATGCCTTGCATATCTTGATAGCTAACGATATAATCTTTCATAGTAGTACTGATTTGACGTGATATAGCATTACTGTTCGCTTTGATATAGTTAAACGCAGTATTCGGACCCTGCTTAATCTCAGAACTAGTACCCAATCCCGTCAAGGTCAACTTACCATTCCCTGGCATCATTTGTGTCTCCAATCTATAACAGCCTATCATCCCGGTCTTATTCTTCGACACAGTATATACACATCCCGGCTTACCTATTCCCTCAGGAATCAGCTTCCCACCTCCTTGTTCAGGAACAGTCACATAGTTTTGTTCAAGAGTCTCATTATCAAAATATGAGAAATTTACATCATAAAATTCCATTCCACCAATCTTCTTCAGTTGCTCCTTGACACGTCGTCTAAGTTCAAGAGAAATATCGATAACCTCTTTCACCTGCTCCTTTGTTGCTTCTCCATCCGGATATAGCAATTTCATGAAGCCAGACATCATCTTACGTACAGCGATTGTGTCACGTTGATTCAGATTTTTTCCAAGACGGAAATATTTATCAACAATATCACTGTAATTTTCCTTTCTCAGCTCCTTCAAAAATTCTGCCAGATAATCTGTAATAAATCCATAATCGTTCGTAAATGATTCAGGTCTGTATTTAGGAATCTCCCATCCCGGAATATAACAATGGAAACGATCCAAAAATGCAGTATCCTGCCCCATTTCAGGTGGGAAAGGATCAAATAAGCTAGATGTCTTCAGCAACGTTTCAACGTTTTGATTAATATTTCCGACAAATACCATGGATGCCTTCGCCTGTACCTGAGCCTTACCTACAGAAAACTGCCCGGATGCCATATATCCTTTCATTATCTGGATAACATCCTTCTCCTTCGGTTTAATACCTGCAACCTCATCAAATGCCACCACATCCCACATACCGACCAATCCCACCTGGCTATTGGACATATTATAAAACAAGTTTGCCCTCGTAGTCTGACCACCGCCAATCAGAATACTGTTAGGAGAAATCTGTTCATAAATATATGACTTTCCGGTAGATCTCGGACCCAACTCGCAAAGATTGAAGTTGTTCTCTACCAGTGGGATCATACGCGCAATCAACAGCCACTTAACTCTATCGCTGAACTTCTCAGGCTCCATACCAATAGAGCGAAGCAAAATATCAATCCATTCCTCCTTCGTGAATGCTTTCCTACCGTTCTTGACCTCTCCCATATCTACATGAGGCATCTGGATCGGAGTAAGCTTACGCACACGAATAGGTTGCGTATTTTTCTTATCTTCCTCTATAAACTCATAATCCAACTGAAGGATACACCAGATACCGCCACAAAGAAGCCTGTCATAGCTTTTTACGTAATCCGGATGGATTGGAATATTCTTGATCCCCAGATTCATAAAAGTAGCCTCATAACGGTCTTCCTTTGTATTCAGCTTTACTGTGATTCTGTCAATAACTTTGTAGTTACCGCGTTCTCTCAACAAAGCCAAAATCTTCTGTGCTTCATCCGGACGCACATAATTATCCCTCAAAATGCACTTCACATTATCAATGCCTTCACTGATTACCTCTTCATCATCCGAGTTGCAATACTGTCCAAGCAGATATTCAAGAACATATACTGGCACATTTGCCCCCTCTCGGATTGCCTTTGTTAGATCTTTTCTTACGATCCTCCCATCAAAATATTGGCGTAGTTTCATCTTGATCTCTTCCCGAGCATCATTTGTCTCATTTGCTACACTGTTTTCCTCTGAGAGTTTCTCTGATTGTATGTATCTTTCCATGACCGCCTCCATATTTCATGAGTTTAGTACTCGTTTTTTCTAAATACTAATAATACCGACACTCTTAAAACTACTGCATGGTCTATATTGACAGTTTATTCTATCTTGGTGAGATTCCACCACCTGGAACGGTATGGACATAACCAGATATGCCTGCATGATTTGCTATACCACCATACCCGCCTGTTTGATTCCGAGGCTTCTTTAATCCATATAAAGGCTTTTCATCCCTGGAGATTCTCGCTCCAAGTCTTGGAACAATCTTCAACCATTTTTCATATGTCTTATAAGAAAAGCAATTTATTTTCCTGTATTCAACAACTCTCAACAAATCTTCATATGGTATTTGTTTAATCTATAGGGATTTCCCCCAAACACTTGTCATGCCTTTTTTACATCCGCATTTTGGGCACTCACGTTCTGAACGAACGCAATAAAAAACATTTTGGGCAAAAATATAGCTTTTTCCTATTTGATTTCTTTGCTTTATTCTTAGCCATCAAATATTCCTCTGGCAGATCAAATCGTGCTATTATAATACGTTATAAGGGTTATTGTGAGTGAAACCTATATAGCTAAGAAAGGCATAGCAAGCCATTTGTATCGTATGTTTTGTTAATACACTCATCAAAAGGGATCCAATTCACGAAACAATTCTCATTATGGCTCTGAAGATTTCTTGCCTATAAGCCGGATTATATCCTTTTCATCCGCTGCCGGGAATCGTTCCTTCACTCTGCTGACTATTCTCTTCCAGGATTCTGCCGGCTTCTCCGAATAGGCTTGCGTCACCGTCTCATATCCCCATATCGCCTCCGGGGGAAGCATAACAGATACCGCCATACCATACTCTTCTCCCCGTTTATTTATCCGGCGGTGAAAGTCCGTGATTACCAGATATGTCTGCATTTGCAGGCTGGTGATAATCCCCGGATAGTTCTTCTCGCCGTTCTTGCCAAAACCGGCCATCTTCTTAAGCTCTGTGGAAAGGATCTGAGTATCCGGAAAGGTTGTCTCTCCATCTTCATCCTTTCCTGTGAGAAGGTCCATGATCACCTTCTCACGCCTGTTGGCAAGCCCATCCTCCCACCGTGAGTCAAAGTCATAGCCATTCCTGCGAAAGTTTGCAAAGTACGGCAGCCACTCTGCGCTGATAAAACCGGCTTTATTGGCAAAAAATTTTCCGTAAGCCACCTGATGGCTCGCCGCTATGATCTCCCGCCACTCCCACGGATCCTGCTGCCGGTTTCCCGTCCACCAGAAGTCCGGGGATACATGCTCTTCCGCCGAGAACCCTTCCACCTCATTTGCGAACAGTGGGAGGAAGCCTATTTCATTTATCCAGTTTACAAGCTCCTGCCACGTACGGATGCGGTATGGATTGTCCCATGACAGCCCGCGCATGATCCAGGTTCCGTTTTCGTTTGCCACTTATATCACTCCGTTAAATATTCAATGCCTGCTGAACCTTCGCATAATCTACTGCCCGCCGCATCTTCGCACTTTTTATGAACCGTTCGTATCAGGTTTGATCTCCGCCCACTGTTCTTCCAGATAGGTCTTCTTCGGAGCAGCCTTTGCAGCGGCAATATTGACTTTCAGGTATTCCAAAAGCTCTTCCTTCATCTCAAGAGTAAGAGTATCTAACATCTCGTATATATCAGGGCGGGTACGGTATGACATGAAGGCCTCCTGTAGTCTTTGATTTATTACTATGTTACCGATGCTGCGAGATGATATGTCTGTAAAAAAAAGCCCCTATCTCCGCTCCGCATATCTTCTCTGGTAGTAATCCATCGTCCTGTAATCAATGACATCCTTCACATGTCCGACAAATACCGGATCATGTATTGCCTGCTCAAGCTCCTCCCTCAAAGTCAGTGCATACCCTTCCTTCTGCACGAAGAATCCCTTTCCGGATTCCTGCAGGAAATGGACAGGCATCTGCAGGATCTTTCTGACGTGATCTTTGTCAGAAATCGCCCGGTATTTTTCATATGTTAATCCGCGATCCAGATCCTTCCAGTTCGTTCCGTTTCCAAAGAATTCCTTCCAGCTTGCAAGCAAATCCTCTTCTGTCACTGCCATCCGCATCTGCCCGTTGTTGTAAAACGCCATCAGAACCGGCATCTTATAAACCTTTGACATATTCGTTGTTTCAATCAACGAGATAAACTCCCTGCCGATGCTATGGTAAACCACAGTCTCATCCTGTGTCAGTTCATTCAGATCATGCAGATATTCCAGATACCGCTTGAATGGATTGATATTCGACCGGCTGATTATCATCTGGTAAATATCGGCGTCCATATAGGTAAAAAGCTCCAGCCGCGTCGGCCGGTGATCCAGTAATTCCTTTATCCGAAAATACTCATCCCGCAGCATATCCTGCACACGCCTGTGCTTTTTCTCCATCTGTTCAAACAGGTCAATCAGGCGCATATCGAAATCAACCAGGCAGTCATCCGGGTACTGGTCAGATGTCGGTAAATAGGACATGCCGCCGGCTGAAGCGGTCTGCCCGGTCAGATAGAATCTGACGCGCCCGGCTTTTTCATAGTTGCCGATGAAATCCAGTACGGTCAGATACTGTTTTCCGCGGAATGTGCGCAGCCCGCGCCCCAGCTGCTGCAGGAACACGACGGGCGATTCTGTCGGTCTCAGGAACATCACCATGTCGAGGGAGGCAATGTCAACTCCTTCATTGAACATATCCACGGAAAAGATCGCCCGTATCGTCCCTTCATTCAGTTTTTGAATGGCGGAAGATCGTTCCTGTGCATATTCTCCCTGCTCTCCACTGTAAACTGCCGCAGCCGGTATTCCGCGCATCGAAAAATCCCGTGCCATTTCCTCGGCATGTTCCCTGGAGCAGCAAAACCCCAGAGCCCGCCTCGATCCATATTTGCAGTAGTATTTGTATATCATCTCATGGCGGCGCGTATTCCCGATGTATTTCTCATTTAATTCCTTCTCATCATATCTTCCCCGGACCACATGCAGGGCAGAATAATCCGTGTCATCATAGATTCCGTAATAATGAAAGGGCACGAGCATCCCTTTGTTGATCGCCTCTTTCAGCGAGATTTCATACGGGACGTTATAATCACAGATCTCGTAAATGCTTCGCCCGTCCATCCGTTCCGGCGTTGCCGTCAGGCCCAGCAGGAATTCCGGCTTGAAGTAATCCACGATTCGCCTGTATTGATCCGTCACGACGTGATGAAATTCGTCCACTACAATATATTGGAAGTAATCCGGCGAGAAAAATCGATCGTTCAGATACTGCGTGCTTCCCAGCGTGGCTACGGATGCAAAAATCACCGGTTTATCTGTACATTTCGTCTTTCCGTCGAAAAATCCGTATTCTTCAGATCCCCGGACATTCCGAAAAGATACTGCCGCCTGTTTCAGAATCTCTTCCCTGTGGGCTACGAACAGAACTCGCTCATACCTTCGGGAATCAAATGCGGCGAGATATGTTTTTCCGACCCCCGTCGCAGCCTGTACCAGGCCTTTCACTGCGCCTTCTGCCCTGGCATTCTCCAGAGCGCAAAGCGCTTCGATCTGTGCTCCCCGGGGCTCAAACAGCATCCTGACCTTAGCATCCGGGTCCTGAGCTTCTTCGCTCGCGTCGTACCGGTCCAGATCCTTCGCAGCTGCCGGACTGTGCCAGCTTTTGGAATACTTCTTCAGCTCAGCGTCGTCTATGCGGATCGAATGATTTTCAAAGAGATCCTCAAATGTCCGGAAGAATGTCTCATAATTGTCCGGATCTTTCCTGCTGCTGAATCGGTAATTCCATTCAATTCCCGAGGTCAGCGCGCTCCGGGAAATATTGGAGGATCCGATAAAAATCTCACTATGGTGATCATAATGAAAAATATATGCTTTCGGATGAAAGGATCGTTCACTCTCGTTATAGAAGCGGAGATCCACGCGTTCGCCCAGCTTATGCTTAATGAGATACAGAGCCGAAGGCTGTGTGATCCCCAGATAATTTCCGGTCAGGATCCGTACGGACACGCCCCGGTCCATGGCTCCTTTCAGTTCCTTCAGAAGCAGCCTTACGCCGGACTCCATTAGAAACGAAACAATGATGTCGATCTTCTTCGCCCCGGCAATGCTTTGTATCAGCTGGTAGTAGAGCTGCATCCGGCGGCTGCGGTCTCCGGTCATGGCGTCCGTCGGGGTGATCACGTAGGAATCTGCGTTTTCTTCAATATCATATTCAACCATCTTTCCTCTCCCCGTCCCGGTCTGACGTCTCCGGTCACCCAGTATTCCTCCTGTCTGAATTCGGGAATCCTGTTCAGGAACTCACAGAACCCTTCCGGGGTAAAATCCGTGAAATATCTCCCGTTTCGTTCTCCCTCATAGTCTCCATACTTAAAAGAAAGATACAGGATACCGCCCGGCTCCAAGGCTTTTCCCAGTTCCCTCATCACCGGAAGAAGCTCCTTCTTCTTCAGATGCAGCAGAGAGGCGCATGCCCAGATTCCCTCATATCGTTCTCCCTGTGCAGGAGAATACGCGCGAAAATCCACACATCTCACAGGCAGTCCTGTAAAATCGCCTGCAATACGGCACATAGTTTCAGAACCGTCCAGCGCAGTGACTTCATAAGCCAGATCACGAAACGCCTTCGCGTCTCTGCCGCTTCCGCAGCCGAAATCCAGAATGCGGGCTCCCTCCGGCAGACGAGCCAGAAAGCGTCTTCGGAGTTCTTCCATATCGGCATCTATGGTATTGGCTGTAAACTCCTTTGCATGGTCTTCATAATATTGTATCGTATCATTCATTCCTCAAACCCCGATAAAATACCCCAAAAGTAAGGTTTTCCATCACTTCACAGCCTTAACGCAGGTTTATTCTCCCAGCGCTTTCCGGGCCATTTCTCTGTACTCCCTCACCGCATCCTCCGGTCCTTCAATCCGTACCTTGCCCTCCCACTGAAACACCCAGCTGTAAAAAGTGGGCGAGGCGCAGACCTTCACCTTCGTACGGAAATGTTCCGGATCCGCTTTCTTCACGGTGATATCCATGCCAAACTTGTCCAGAACGCCCTTCATGACTTCATTGGCGCAGAGGAGTGTCACTTCCTCCGGCTCTTCGTTATCGTACATCCGGAAGACTTCCCGGGTATAGCGGGCCACATCGAAATCCTCAGGCACCGGCTTTGCGTCATCCCGCAGGATGTCCGGTGTTTTCAGGATCCGGTCCACACGATACGTTCTGGTTTCCTCCTGCTCATGGTTCCAGCCGACCAGATAGTAATAGTCACCGTTCCAGATCATGGTGTACGGGCTGACAATATAAGGCTTTCCGTCATTCCGCAGAATCTGCTTCTTCCTGCTGTCAAAATCCGTGTAGAAGAAGGAGATCTGCTTTCCGGAGTTGATTGCCTCATTGATGGCGTCAACTATGTAATATCCCTTCTCATTTGCGGACCTGACACGGCCGGAGGCATGCAGGTTTCTCTTGAGCTTCGCCGCGCTGGCTTCACTGGTCAGTTTCAGCAGCTTTTCAACAAGCAGCCGGCTTTTCTTCTCCGTAATGAATTTGGACGACTCTACCGCGTCGATCAGGATCTTCAGCTCCGGAAGCTCAAAATTGCTGTTCTCCAGATAGTATCTGTTCTGGCGTGACCGTCTGGCATGGACATCAAATCCGGCGGCCTTCAATATCTCGATGTCACCGGGCACCGTGGTCCGATGCATGGTGATGCCGTGCTCCTTCTCCATGATATTCCGGATCTGGTTGGTTGTCAGCTGATGCTCCGCGTCGGTATGCTGCAGAAGCAGCTGGTACATATACAGGACACGCAGGCGAATGTCGTTCCGGTTCAGGTCTGGGTCGGCTTTCATCGCGGCAGAGGCTTTCTTCGCTTCCTGATCTGCTCTGATTGCGGCAGCAATGGTCTCTGCCGCGAGACGGGAGCCTGCCGCGCTTGGATGCCGGCCGTCCTCGGCATACAGATCCCGCGAATCACCCAGTTCATAGAATTTCTGTCCGACTTCCGCGATAAGCGCATCGTTCTGATCTGCGGCTTCGCGGTAGGCTTCGTGCAGACCCTGCGCCATCTCGTCATAGCTCATTTTCATATCTGCCATAGCCTGACTGCCCTTCTGATAAGCCCAGGTGGCAAACAGAAGAGGAGAGGCGCCTTCTTCCCTGATCCGGGCACAGAGCCGTCCGGCGGTCTTAAGGAAGGAATTCCGCGAAGTGACCGGGGCGCTGCTCATTTCCTGCAGTACCACGTAGTCCCAGAATTCGTTTTCCAAAGCGGCCTGCGTCCTGGCTCCGGTCTTTGTCTTCGGATTCAGCTGCTCTGCCAGACGGGCACCGCCGCGGGTGTGATGCACCACCTCGGCACCGGTGAGCTCTGCCAGCATGGCAGGCATATTATTTGCAAACGTAAAACTGTTGCCAAGCATCAGGATTCGCATGGTCGCTTCCTCCACGATAAACGCAAATGCGTATAATTTTCCAACATTATATTATATGCTTTCCGCTTAAGGATGTCAATTTTATGGTGTCGCTCCTCAGCGACAGGCGGGCGTATTTCGGCTTTTTGCTGATGCCGGAGTAAAAAGATCAGTCACCCGGTTTGATATGGTTACGTCTTAACCGGGAGAAATCTTTCACAATGACACAAAGGAAACCCTTTATGACAGGCGCCCTGTTTTGTTCGTCCCGGACAAAGAAAAAGCCCGGATTGCTCCGGGCTCATCATGTTTATTTTTTCAGTTCTGACGGTGGTAAATCCCTGATATACTTCTTCTTTCCAATCCACCGGTAATCGTCCATCTGCAGAACACATTCCTTGCAAACTCCGTATTTCTTCACATATTCATCGTATGGTATGTAGCCTTTTTTTATATAATCCATTTCCCGGTAAGCCGCGGGAAGCATCACACGTTCCACTTCCTGCCTTACATCCCGCTGTTCTTTCCTGCTTGCAAACTTGCCAAACAGATACCTTATTTCCAGGATACTCATGGAGACATCGTAAACAAGTTCATCCCTTGTCTTTCCTGCCGCTGATACGAGAAAATCCCTTGGTTCCGTATCGGCCGGCTGCTCCTTCAGGATCAGTTTCTTTTTCTCAGCCTCCGTGATAACCTTTCCCGGATACCGCTTGTCCTCATTATAGCAAGGGCATCGCTTATCATACATAAGGTCTGATTCCCTGGCGATTGTCGCATATCCACACTGCGGGCAATATGCTTTATACAGCTTTGCGCTGCCGATATGGAATTCTTTTTGTATCGTCCACGTCCCTATCTTCATTGCTTCCATTCTCTGCTTACCCCCGTTTTGACAATGGAAATCAAATCCTGTGCCTCTTTGACATTCGAGAAAACATATCAACAAACCGGATTCCGGCTATCTGAAATTGATAAAAACAATTCCGATCAGGCAGATACTCACTCCGACAACCTTATTCCATGTCATTGACTCATGGTAAAGGAAATAGCCAACAAGCAAAAGTGCTGCGGCAAGAAATGCACTCTGAACAATGAATCCCGTACTTACCTGCCAGCCGGCCTTATACGCATAAATCCAGCCGGCCTCCAGACCTACAATCACAATACCAAGAACAGACGGAGCCCAATTCAGTTTTCCATATTCTCTGATAAGATTCCCGGCAGACCCGGATATTAAATATAAAACCATGCTTGCCAGTGCTCCGACCAGATAGGTGACCGATAATGAGGCGAATGGATTCATGTCATTCGGTACGGATTTGGCGCAAATCTGATACGCCGTATTTGACAACACCACCAAAACAATCGGCCAAACATAACAGAACATTTTCAAACCTCCCTCGTATAACTCGTGTCTTTGAGCCGCAGGGACAGGTTCCTTGACTCAGGGAACCAGTCCCTGCGGCTCAACGCATGACTCAGGCTCCTTGTGAGTCAAGGAATCTGTCCCTGTGTCTTTTCGCAACAGGTCAGATCTTTCACATATGTGAAAAAGCAGAGTATCCCATATGAGTATACTCTGCTTTCCAGTTGATGTTCAGGGCTGAGTATTCTATCGAATATATTGAAAGAAGTACGATCAGGGGCTGCAGGAAGACTTTCTCCCGGCGCAGACGTTTGCTGCTTCCCTTTCCCGAGAAAACATAACCGGTCCAATACACTTAAGGATATCAGCTTCGCAGTATATGCTTTATTGCGGCCAGCAGAAGAAGGTGCCCCGGATAGAAAACATAAAACAGCCACTTCAGTCCTTTCCCCTTCTTCCCGTTATACAGGGCAAGGGGGATAAAGCTTAATCCCGTCGCGCAATAATACCCCATTGTTCTCGTAAGCGCCAGGAAAGCCACACCCACACCGCTCCGGATCAGCTGATGCTTCTTGCGAAGTACATAAAACAGGAACACAGCAGCAACCGCAAAGACTGTGTAATCTGCGCGCAGCAAAAGCGA
The DNA here is from genome assembly GCA_017475035.1 of Blautia sp. Lineage (GTDB taxonomy): Bacteria > Bacillota > Clostridia > Lachnospirales > Lachnospiraceae > Blautia_A. The sequence continues at coordinate 92,873 of JAFVGK010000033.1, read as the reverse complement.
CAAAGCGGCAATAACTGCAACGGCAGACACTCCCAATAACGTTTTACCAATGGATACTTGCTTTTCTTCCGGATCCTTTCCGCCGCGAATCCAGTCAAACAGTATCAGTGCTATGACCGAGAGAAAGAAAGACAGCATGATATTCTGGTGTGCGAATCCAATCTTACCTTCAAAAGCCAGGTCAAACGGAATTTCGCTGATCAAAGCAAAAACGCCGATTCGGCAGAGATATCTCTTTTTATCCCTTGTATGCGCGAACCCCTCTGCAATGAAAAAAGAAAAAATGGGCATTGCCAGCCTGCCGACCATTCTAGGCCACATTACATCAGGAAAAAACATATCACCTGTATGATCAAACACCATGCTGATCATGGCGATTATTTTCAGTATGGTTCCATCCAGAATCTGGTATTTCTTTTCGCTGTTCATCTGTACCCCCCTGTGAGTCACAGGGACAGGTTCCTTGACTCAAAGAACCTGTCCCTGCGGCTCCGCTCATGACTCAGGCTCCTTGTGAGTCAAGGAACCTGTCCCCGTGACTCAAACGGAAAAATCCGCTCTTCCTACCAGAACCCCCTCAATAGACGCATAGGCTGCCCAATTCCCGGAGGATATAATTCCTCCCGATTCTTCGCTGTTCTGCTTCAGCAAATCGAGGATATTAAACTTATAAACGGTTTGCGCGTCATACATTGTAAAATCAACATACGAATAATAAATGTGTCCTTCCGGGGACAACAGACAATATGTGACCCGGATATCTTTCCCTTTCCCGTCGACAGGCTCCAACGGAACACAAAACTTCACTTCTGTATCGTCCTGCGTGATCACAGACGGATCCAGGGCGCCTTCCAATGTTTCTGTTTCTTCTCCATGCCGCAATTGAATAAAAGGCTGTCCGGCTATCATGCCTGCATCCGTAGCCGTGTCGGACTCCGCCCCAAAAAATACTTCCGTTGTATAATATTCCATGCTGCCATCCACGACCGGTTGTGTCTGTGCGCCCTGCCAGATCCCGATCTTGTAGTCGCAGCCGGGCATGGCTGCGAAAGTAAAGTCCGTACTCTCTCCGGGGGAAATCACCTGCCAGTAATAACGGAAGCCACCTGAAACCTTCCAGAATATCACATAGTAACTGTCGCATATATCCGTCCCGGCAAAGGATGCCCAGTTGAGTTCTATCCGGTCCAATTTCATCTGTACTGAAAACTGGTCTTCATTCAGCCATCCCGCCCTTCCCGGGTAAAACTCCTGAATGATATGAGTCCAATCGCTTCCCGAAATGGCTGAGAACCTGTCGGTTTCGGATGGTATTGCAGTATTCCAGCCGCTTTGCGACAGCACATTCAGATGCTCCTGCATATTGTCCGCAGCCCAGACCAGATCCATATCCGCTTTATAATATTTCAGTATCATGCCCGGTACCATCACAAAACCATAGTTTCTCTCCTCTTTGTCTTCCTCCGGAATCTCAGGCGGCGCCGTATAATGTCCGGCGAACGAATACAGCAGGGACTGTGACGGCCAGTCAAAGCAGGAATTGACCTGAACTGCCCCATACGTCTGGTACTCCTTCGTGGAAGGACCTCCTGTCATTTTGCCAAGCGTAGTGGTTGACTCCACGGTAATCGTCCCGCTCACGTAATATTGATTATCCATGAGCAGGATCGTATTTAACTCTTCCAGGGAGGAAGGAATGCACTCCGCAGGGATTGTGTCCATCCACGCCGTCTCCAGCCTGACTGTGCAGTCTTCCGGATCCGGATGGTTATTGGAATCGGCCAGTTCCCGAATGATAATTTCGGACGGCCGCGGTGTCTTTTCGGTTCGGCTCAGGATCAGCAGCTTTGTCTGATCTATGTCTGCCCGGCTGACGGCATGTTGATTCAGATCGGAAAGATCAAGAGAAAGAAGGACTCCCTCCGGATAACATGCAGAAGGCGCTGCTCCCAACTGTGCGCAGGAAGATATATACTGCAGTATCTCATCCGTATCAGAAAAAGACATCCCGGCGGCTTCGAGCAGCAAAGACCGCTGCGGATCATCTTCCATGGCGCACAAAGATGCCGCCGTATCTGCGGCAGACTGATCCGGTGTCCAGATCAGATGAAGAAGGTACGCTCCGTCCCAGTCTGCTTCCTCCGCCTGCAGCGCAAAGGGAATCACCGTTTCTTTTGTTTCTCCCTGCAGTACCTGCCCCATCTCTTCTAACAGACGGGTCATTCTTTTCGGCCTGACTTCTGCTTCCAGGATACGGGCAAAAATCTCTTTCAGGTCAGCCTGGCTGCGGCAGGCAATCAATTCTGAAACCGCGTCTGTATCGTCTGTGTAAGGAACAGCGGTCTGATCAGAATCCGAAATCTCCTGATCGGCAGACACATCATCGTCATCCGTGTTCAGACTAAGCCAATCGTAATCTGTCGTGAGAAGTGCGTCATCCGCATACTGTGCGGCAAGAGCAGCGTCAAAGCCTTTTTCGATGTACTGCTGTGCCTTCAATGCCAGGCGGAAGCGTCCTCTTTCCCCTGCTTTCAGCTTTTTCCACGCTTTCTTAACCTGCTTCTCAGCATCTCTGCGCAGTGTTCCGTCCTTTTCCAGAAGCAGGTCATCCGCTTCCTCCCACCACTCGTCAGAATCCATCGCGTTGGACAGTTTATCAGCATATACAGGTACAGCGAAAAACAGAATGAACAAAAGAAAAACTCCCGGCATGCAGCGGATGATCCTATTCCAAGTCATAATCTTTTCCTCCCTAAATGTGAGTCACGGGGACAGGTTCCTTGACTCACAAGTATAGCACGCTACGTTGCGGATTTCTACCGTAACTTGAGCCGCAGGGACAGGTTCCTTGACTCAAGGGACCTGTCCCTGCGGCTCAGCTCATCACTCAGACTCCAGATTAAAACTCGTGCTTCCGTGGTCAAAAGCCAGTGTTTATGGCATTCTATACATCGGGTACATGCCCCCATGCAACCATTATTCCTCTGGCACGCTATCGCTTGCCTTACTGCCTTCCATGAACAACGACAGGGAATGCCAGCATTTACAAAGATTTCATGTATTGACCCTGTCGTTGTCCATTCCAGTTGGTGTTAAATAACCACATGGGATACACTATTTCTCCCACTGTCCCCCATGTGACAATATCGCTCATCGGGAATATGAGGTACACTATTTTTAGACCACGAGTTTACTTGTGAGTCAAGGAACCTGTCCCCTTGACTCTTGTATCTGTGCAAAATGAACGGATTCCGAGTGGCTGTAGGATCGCGAGAGCAGCTCCGCTGCGAAGCGATCCGTAGAATCAGGCTTTTTTCGATGCAATCATTTAATATTAATTGTTACTATATGCTTTTTCTTTCCAATCCATCGGTAATCGTTCATCTGCAGAACACGTTCCTTGCAGACTCCATATGATCGGATCACTTGATAAAATTGTTATCTCATGTTATCCTGCTTGCAAAGACTGATTTGGTTGCTTCAGAAATAAACAAGAAGATGTGAGAAGATAAACAATCATGGTAAAACCCGATGTTTCTATCAGGAGGAGCAGAAATGTTGAACGTGGCTATCGTTGATGATGAGCAGTCAGAAAGGGAAAGGATACGCTCCTGCCTTTCCCATGTTTCCAGGGAAAAAGGCGTGGAATTCCATGTGGATGAGTACGCGGCCACCGAGCACTTCCTCATGCGTTATGATGGCTCCTATGACCTGATCTTCATGGATGTGTTTTTCGGAGACGCCGAGAGCGGGATGGAGGCTGCCCGTAAGCTGCGGAAAATCGATCAGACTGCAGCTCTGGTCTTTATTACAAACATGGCGCAGATGGCTCTGCATGGTTACGAGGTCGATGCCCTGGACTTCATTCTGAAGCCCGTGGATCGTTATGCTTTCGCCCTGAAGATGGAGCGGGTGCTGACCAGAATCGAGGCAAAGGACAGCCGCTCGATCACAGTAGCGGAGGATGGAGAGCTATACCGCATCCGTGTCAGCCTGATCCGTTACCTGAAAGTTCAGGGACACTATGTGGAATATCATTCCCGCGAAGGAGTCTTTACAGAGTACGGAACACTGCTTGCGGCCGAAAAAAAGCTGGACGATACCGCTTTTGTGAGGTGCGACCGGGGATGCCTGGTGAATCTCCGCTATGTTACCCACGTCCTCCGAAACACCTGCATGGTAGACGGAGAAGAGCTTGCGGTAGCCCGTACCCAGAAACCGAAATTCACCCAGGCCTTTTCGGAATTCCTCAGCGGCCGAAGCGACAGGAGGTGAGAACCATGGGAGGCTTATCCCGTTTATCTTTTACGGCCTATCCGCTGCAGATCCTGGCGGCTTCAGCGATGTTTCTTTTGCCTTATCCCCGCCGGACACACTCCATCCTGCGGCTGCTTCCCTTTACGGCCTGCTCGATGGTTTTAGGCTATTTCATGTTTTCGGATTACCCCGGCCAGCTGACAGCCTTTGCTCTCCTGCTGGGCATCATTGGCTTCACCCTGATGGGAATGTTCATGGCGTTTGACATATCGTTTCTGGAAGCTCTCTCAGGAACGGCTTCGGGAGTCTCCCTGCAGCACATCAGCTACCATCTGGTCCATGTGATCCTGTTTTTCCGCCCCGACATTCCTTTTACGGTATGGCATGAGCTGTCTTTTTCTCTTATCCTGACAGCCTTGACCTGGCTCCTTTTTAAGGAAAGGCTTAAGCAGGTTTCCCGGTATCCCCGTCAGGATCCCCGGCTCGTCATCGCCTCTGTTGTCTCCGTGCTCATTTGCATCGGCCTTTCCCGCATTACCCGGCTGAGCAGGGATTACAGCAGCGTCCTCCGCCTGAGTGTCAGCCTGTATTCGATTACCTGCTGCGTCATGGCTCTTTTTATGCGGTTTTATCTTTCCTGTCTTGCCCAGATGGAGATGGAAAAAGCCCTTTCCGAGCGGATCCGCGAGGAACAGGCCAAGCAATACGACATCAGTAAGGAAGCCGCTGACCGCCTGCACATCATTCACCATGACCTGCGGCATAAACTGACCGCCCTCGAGCAAAAGCTCCCGGAAAAGGAACTGGCGTCCATGCGGCAGGCCCTGGATACTTATGGGGCTGTCTACGAAACCGGAGAAAAGGCTCTGGATGTGGTGCTGGGGGAGAAAGGTCTGACAGCCCAGAGCAAGGGTGTCACGATGACCTTCCTGGGCAACGGGAAAGACCTGTCCTTTATGGATGAGATGGATATCTATTCCCTCTTCGGGAACCTGCTGGAAAACGCGATTTCTGCCGCGGAACAGATCGAGGCAAAGGAAAAGCGCCTGGTCAGCCTGACCCTGGAACGAAAAGGGATCCTCCGAAACATCCATGTGGCAAATTATTGCAAGGATCCTGTCCCTCTGTGCGACGATACCCTGCCGGCCACGACCAAAAAGGCAGAGGAAGGTTTCCATGGCTATGGGCTTCGAAGCGTCCTGGAAACAGCCCGAAAATATGAAGGAAACCTGAAGGTCTGGTCCGAAGGCGAAGTCTTCCATGCGGCGGTATTCCTGATCGAACCGCAGGGAGAACCAGGGGCATGTACCCCCTGATTCTCCCTGCCATAACCCATAACGCTTATTCTTTTTCCTTGTGCTTATCATTCAAGAATGCCCCGGACACCTGTTGTCCGGGGCATTCCCTGTCTTACCGGAACAGAACCGTATAGGAATGCTGTTCCCCGTCTGCGTCGATAATGATGTACTCGTCTCCGGAGGACACATAATATGCCCCCGTCTGCGTGGTGATGCCCTGATAGGTTCCGCTGAGGGTCAGTTCGGCTTCAAATGCTTCCCAGGACAAGGTATCATCCGGTTTTTTCATCGAAATGGTACACGCGTCATGATCGATCTTAAACGCCTCGGAAGAGACATCATAGCCGTCGATCTTGATCTCGTTGATTTCCACACATTCCGCCCAGAATACGGGGCCGCCCAAAACATCCAGCCGGATATAACGAGCGCGGATATTTTCCAGGCTGTCCTCAAGGCGAAGAGAACTTGCCGGGGCGACGCCCTCTTCATTGGCCGAGCGGTCGACAATCATGGTATACTCTTCTCCGTCGAGGCTGGTTTCGATCGTGTAGAGATAGATACGTTCGTTCATGCTGTTGTTTAACCAGTCTACCATAAACCCGGTTAAGTTATATTCCTGGCCAAGATCGATATCGATCGTCGCGGTTGCCCCACGGTCAGAGGACCAGTAGGTTTTGCCGTCCATGTCGTTGATGAAGGCAAGCGGATGAGCACTGATCTCTGAGGTAGCGCTGATTTCCGCGTTTTCAGCCAGATTCGGCTCGCTGAAAATATACTGGATTTCGCTGCTGCCATCGGCAGAAACCGTCTTCACGGTCATCTGAACGGTCACATTCTCATCTTCGGCAGGTTCCTCTCCGTCCGCATTCAGGAGGGTCATCTCAGTTCCGTTGATTCCCTTGACGAAAGTCAGGAAATCGGCGGCCGTAACCACGCCGTTCAATGTGATCTCCCGGTTCTGGTTATCAATGACAACCGCTTCGCTGTCGGATGAAAGCGTCGGATTGGATGAAAGCACACGCTCAAGCATGATCGTCTCGCTGATGCCGTCCGCGCCTTCCGCGGTCAGGGTGTTCTCTCCGATCTCCAGCGGAACGCCCTCCCATTTAAACACGCCGAAGCCATTGTTTTCCAGGGTTCCGTAATCTTCGCCGTTTACGGTCAGGGAAAGCTCCGGAAGATTGGAGTATACTTTGATTTCATTGATCTCGAAGTCACGCGGTGAATATCTCTGGCTGGTGAAATGTACGAACAGATCGTCCGGATTCCAGTTTGCCTTGTAGAGATAATACGCGTCCTTCTTTGTCTGCCTGTCATGTGTTACCAGGCCTTTGTCGTTAATGCCATACTGTCCGCCTTCCGCTTTTCCGTCGCTGGCGAAATCGAACAGATTCCAGATGAAATTGCACCAGATAAATTCGCGCCCGGAAATCTGTTCCAGCGCGGCCTCATGCCAATTGCTCTGGAATTCTTCCGGATGCCACTGTCCGCGGGACTGGCCGATGGAAAGCTGTGCGTTCTCTTCATGCTGGGCGGTATTGGCGCCTGCGCCATATTCCGAAATGCCGAGCGGGCGCTCGTCTTCGATTGCGTAAGCCGCGTCCATCATCTCCGCGACGCTTCCTTCATAGTACCAGCCCGGATAAATGTTATATGCCAGTACATCCGAAGGATAAATCGGGGCATTTGCCTTCTCGATCGCCTGGGTGGTAAGCCTGGTCGGATCTTCCTCATGAGCCAGGTCATTCAGCTGCTCAAGGATCCATACGATCTCAGGATCGTTGATCTCATTCTGCAGGCCCCAGAAGAAAATAGACGGATGGTTATACTGCTGACGGATCATTTCCTGCAGCTGAACCTTCAGGTTTTCGCAGAACGCGTCTGTATTCAAGGTGCCGCCCACATGGGGAATCTCTGCCCATACGACGATGCCATAGCGGTCGCAGAGCTCATAGAACCAGGGATCCTGCGGATAGTGGGCAAGCCTGACGGCGTTTGCCCCAAGATCATAAAGAATTCCGAAATCTCTCTCATGATCCTCCAGGGAAAGGGCGTAGCCTATATCTCTGACATCCTGGTGACGACTCACGCCATGAAGCTGGTAGGGTTCTCCATTCAGGAACAGACCTTTATCCGCGTCGACCGTGAAGGAGCGGAAACCGACAAAATCCTTCACCTCGTCTGCCATGCCGTCCTCGGTCTGCATTGACAACGTAACTTCATAGCGGTAGGGATCGGCCTTGCCGTTCCAGAGGCGGGGATTATCAACCTTAAGCTCTGCTTCAAAAGGAACCGCTTCCCCTGCCGGGATCGTCACTGTCTGATCAGCCGCGGACACTTCTCCGCCGGGAGCCATCGTAGAGACATCGAACAGCGGCTTTTCGACAACATCCAGTTCCTCAAAGAAATCCGGATTTGCCAGAACGGCGTGAACCGTAACTGTCTGCTCCGCATCGGTTTCGTTCACGAGGTCGGACCGTACTGTCAGAACGGCCTCCTGTGCGGAGACGTCCGTTGTCGTAAGGAAAAGACCATTGGAGCCGAAATTCAGGGTGTCAACATGAACCGGGTCCGTACAGATCAGCTCTACACGACGATACAGTCCACCCTGTACGGAAAAATCTCCGCCCTGCGGCGCAACGTCCTCGGTTTTGCGGTTATCACAGCGAACGGCAATCACGTTGTCTCCATCCGCCTTCAGAAGATCCGTGACCTCCACAGCAAAAGCCGTATAAGCGCCTTCGTGATGCGCGGCGGCCTCACCGTTGATATAAACATCGCTCAGCATGGAGGCGCCGTAAAACTTCAGAAATACACTTTTTCCCTCCATGGAAGCCTCCCACGGCAGAGTATAGCGATACCATCCATAGCCTCTGGCGTAATCATTGCCGCCGTCCTGTGCGTCCAGGGCGTTCCAGGTATGCGGCAGGCTGATGCTTTCCCAGTCAGCCGCTTCATATTCAGCCCCGGCGGCCTCATCCAGCGAATCCTCTCCCGCATAGAAGAAAAACCACCCGTCGTCTAAAGTCTGCACATTCCTTCCATTCGCGGCTTCCTCAGCGCCAACGGCTGACGCAAGACACATAGCCGTCAGTCCGACTGCCAGAAGCGTCCCCAAAACCTTCCAGACTCGTTTTCCCTTCATTTTGAGCTAATTCCTCCATTTCTGTTTCAACAGCATTCTACAGGTACCTGATCGATCATCCTACTTAAGAAAAGCTTCTCTTTCCTGTCAGTGAAATCACGATACCACAAAATGAAGCGTCGGATCATATTTCAGAGCGAATTGCCAGTTATCAGAGTGAATTGTGGTGAGTCAAAGGGACAGGTTCCTTGACTCAAGTTCCATGGCTCAGAGTCACGGGTGTGTCACGGGGCTTGAGTCAAGGGGACAGGTTCCTTGACTCACAAGGACTCACAAGGAACCTGTCCCCTTGAGTCAAGGAACCTGTCCCCATGACTCACATTATCATGCCCGTTGCCCAGGCAAAGGCCATGATGAACAGGATGTAGACGATGAAACGCTTCCACCCCAATACGATCTTCATTGCGCCTAGATTGGTGATTTTCGTCGCGGGTCCGGTGATCATGAATGCCGCGGCGCTGCCCATGCTCATGCCGTCCACCAGCCATTGCTGCAGAAGCGGAATCGTTCCCCCGCCGCACATGTACAGAGGCACGCCGATGGTCGCTGCCATCAGCACGCCGAAACCCTCATTCTTCCCGAACAAGCCGCTTACGAAATCGCCCGGCACGTGTATCTGGTAAAGCGCCGTCAACAGTATGCCAAGCGCGAACATAGGTCCGGTGGCTTTGATGTTGCGCCAGACGTTCTTCAGGAAACGCAATAAAATGTTCGGGTCTGTGTCCCGGCTCGCGCTATCATGAAAGCCGGTGAAATCGAAGAAGGACTTGCCCTTTCCGCTGTAGAACAGGCGAATCAGCCATCCGGCGGTACAGCCGCAGAGGGTGCAGCTCACACAGCGGATGACTACCGCAGTCTGACCCAGTGCCCCGCTGTAGAAAATCAGCTGTGGATTGAGCAGTATGCTCGACATCATGAACGCAGCCAGATAATCGTCCTTCACTCCCTGTTCGGAGAATGACGCCGCAATGGGAATCGTCCCATACATGCACAGCGGCGAGGCGACGCCAAGCAGGCTTGCCGGTATCACGCCCAGCCATCCCATCCGGCACCGGCCGATTTTCGTGAAAGCGCCATGGATGGCCCTTTTGCCGAACACGGAGACCGCGCTGCCCATCAGGATGCCCAGCGCCCAGTATGGCGCGATCTGCCGGACCTGGATGTCCAGGTAATACCAGAGATAGATCGCCTCACGGCGAAGCCATTCCATCATTTCATGATCACCAGGTTATAATTTCGGCTGCCCAGCCCAATGGTCTCGGCGGCATCCAGCGTATGCAGGCCATTACGGCTCTCGATGCGCTCGATGAGGCTGCCGCTGTCCGGCATGGCGTACACCAGGTCGATGGCCGCCTGGTCGATGGCCAGCGGATCGGCGGAAGCCAGAATGCCGATGTCGTGCATGTCCGGTTCGGAGGGATTGCCGTCGCAGTCGCAGTCCACGGACAGGCGGTTCAGCACGCTGATGTAGACGATATTGTCCCCCATAGCGGTATCCACGCCCTTGGCCGCGTCCGCCATGGCCTCCAAAAACGGATCCTGGTCGCCCCAGATGCTGCCGCTGGTGCGGGTGCCGCCGGAGTGAATCCATACCTTGCCCATCGAGGAGCCGAAGCCGATGGAGATGTTCTTGATCGCTCCGCCGAAGCCTGCCATAGCATGGCCCTTGAAGTGGGAGAGCACAAGGAAGGAATCGTAATGGGCAAAGTGGCTGCCCACATAATCCACCAGGAGCCGCGTGCCGCCTTCAATCGGTATCTCCATGCTGTCCTCAGCGTCCAGGATGTCCACCTCCGCGATGTCGGTGAAGCCATGGTCCTTTGCGAGCTGCATGTGCATGGCTGTAGAGGAACGGCTGCCGCCGTATGCGGTGTTGCATTCCACGATGGTGCCGTCCAGCATCTGCACCAGGTCGCCGATCAGCGCAGGCCGCAGGTAGTTGGTACGCTCGCTTTCACCGGTGGACAGCTTTACGCCCACCTTGCCGGGCAATTCCACTCCCAAGGCCTGATAGGCGTTGACCAGGCTCTCCGGTGTGATGTCCGAAATGAAGTACACCACGGCAGACGCGGTTTTATCCTGATGGGGCAGCGCAGAAAGGTCGAGCTCCACGCCTCCGTTAGTGGTCAGATCCGCCGCCTGAGCAGAAGCGCAGCACAGGCAGAGTGACAGCAATACAATCCATTCGATTATCAGTTTTTTCATCATGCATCCATCCTTTCACAGTCGCCCGCCTTTTCGCCGGTCACGAAGCACTCATCGTTCGGGAACTCGAACAACACCGGGCTGCAGAAACCTGACTCCATGTCATCAAGCAGCGCACACCCGATCTGACACGGCGTCATTTTTATGTTTAGCTGTATTCTGTTTTTCTTTGGCCTCAGTGGAAAAGCTTCTCCGATGTCGCCTTAAAACACCCTTTTTCATTGCCATTATAGCAATTGAATGACGTTTCGTCAATATGATAATCTTTTCTGCGTTGACCGTATGTCAGGATTATGATACAATATAATCAATGATTATAGTAGGTGAGGTGATTTAAACATGCATCGCATTCTCATTCCAAAGCCTGTTCTGCCCGCAGACCGTCAGATCTTCTCCGACAAGGCGCTGAAAGCCATGATCGTGCCGCTTCTGATCGAGCAGCTTTTGCAGCTTATCGTAGGCATCGTGGATACCATGATGGTCAGCTACGCGGGTGAGGCGACAGTCTCAGGTGTATCGCTGGATACAATGATCTACACCATATTCATCTACCTGTTCACGGCGGTCGCCACCGGCGCGGCGGTGATCGTATCCCAGTACATCGGCAGAGGCGATAAGGACAATGCCAACCTTGCCGCGTCCCAGGGCTTCCATATCGCCGGAGCGGCGTCGCTGCTCTGCCTGGTTTTGACACTGCTGTTCGGGAACGCCGTATTGGCAGGACTTTACGCCCATGTGGACAGAGAAGTGATGTCCGCGTGTCAGATCTATCTGCGCATCGTGGCGCTGTCCTTCCCCGCCAACGCCATCTACAACGCCGGCGCGGCGCTTTATCGCTCCATGGGCAGGACCCGTACCACCATGTTTGTCTCGGCAGGCATGAACCTCATAAACGTCATCGGCAACGCCATCGGCGTGTTCGTGCTGAAGGCCGGAGCCGCAGGTGTAGCATGGCCCACGACGATCTCCTGGTATTTCGCCGCCGTCGTAATGACTGCGCTGTGCTTCAATGAAAACAACGGTGTGTTCGTGCGGCTTGCCGGCATGCTCAGGACGGAAAGGGACATGACCGTGCGCATACTGCATATCGCTCTGCCCAACGCCGCCGAACAGGTGCTGTTTCAGCTTGCGAAGGTGGTTCTGGGCAGCCTGATCGCCACCTTCGGCACCTCCCAGATCGCCGCCAACGGCATCGGGCAGACGCTGTGGTCGCTGGCTGCCTGCATGTGCACGTCCATGAGTCCGGTGTTCATCACCGTGGTAGGCCAGTGCATGGGCGCGGGTGACACAGATGCCGCCGCCTGGTACATGCGCAGGCTGACACGATTGTCCCTTCTTTTGTCCACGCTGTGGAACGCGCTGGTGCTGCTGATCGTACCGGCCATATTGCCGCTGTACGCCGTCACCGCCGAGACCCGGCACTATATCTGGCTCATCGTCATCATCCACAATCTCTTCGCCGCCCTGGTGCAGCCCTTCGCCATGCCGCTGTCCTCCGGCCTTCGCGCCGCGGGAGATGTGCAGTTCAGCCTGTGGTCGTCGCTGCTGTGCACAGTTGCATTCCGAACAGTGCTGTCCTTTGTTCTGGGGCTGTGGCTCAACATGGGAATACTCGGCATCGCCTGGGCGATGGTGCTGGATTGGTGTCTCAAGGCTCTGCTGGATGTACTGCGCTTCAAAAGCAATAAATGGAAAAACAAGCAGGTTATCTAGGTTTTTCATCGTGTTCACCATAGTGTACTTATACAGACAGCATTATGTCACGGTACTTACAGATCAACTCATTAAAGAGCCTGAACTTCGCCTGCGCATCGTCATGTCCCTTTTTAAAGATTTCTACCTGTACGGTTGCAATCCATCCGGGTATTCCGCATATTTCCGCTCCAGGCTGAACTGATGATACTACACGTCTGCGGGACAAATGATAACAGCTATATACTTTGTCAAACCGGAATTTCGGATGGCAAATAACCAATGAAAAAAAAACATAGGAGCCGGGCATCATGTCCGGCTCCTATATTCTATGCTATGAAACAGTATGGTTCCTTTAATATTCCTGAAGCAGCATCTTCTGCTTTACCCCCTTCCGGGAAAGCAGCTGAAAACTTCTGCTTTACTCCCTTCCGGGAAAGCACCGGAGAATCTCTGCTTTATTCCGTTCCCGGAAAGCACCGGAGAACTTCTGCTTTACTCCCTTCCGGGAAAGCACCGGAGAACCTCTGCTTTATTCCGTTCCAGGAATGCACCGGAGAACCTCTGCTTTACCCCCTTCCGGGAAAGCACCGGAGAATCTCTGCTTTATTCCGTTCCCGGAATGCACCGGAGAACCTCTGCTTTACCCCCTTCCGGGAAAGCACCGGAGAATCTCTGCATGCGACAAAGCAGATACCGCATCAGCCAGCCTTGATCATCTCATACCGCGCGCTTCCGATGACATGCATCATGTTGGCGTACGGATCCATCTCGCCGCTCATTACCTGCGAGAAAATCCTGGCAGTGCAACCGGAAACCAGTGCGACGCCCTGCTCATTCATCCTCACGGGCTGCTGCTGATTGCGTGACCGGACATTCCAGAACACAACCCGCGGCAGCTTGTAACCATACTTCCGATACAGCGCCTTCGCGTTCTCAAAATTGCTGAGGGACGCGTCATGTGTACAGGAGTCAAACTCCATGTCGGAAACAATGTAGAGCGAAGCCGGCAGTTCCTTCTGCGGCACACGGTTCTCCACCGCAGTACGCAGGATCAGCTCAAACACTGCCTGCAGGTCTGTGTTGGCGCACTCGTTGAAGGATCGGCAGTACCGTACCTTCTCCACAATATCCCTGCCCCTGATCTCTGCAAGCTGAGGCGACATGGAAAAGGTGATAAAATGGTTATGGAATGCGCCATGATTCCGCTCCGCGAAATAAATCGCAAGCGACTGGGCTACGGCTGCAGGCTGAGGATTGCCGCCCCAGTACATGGAGCCTGAGCCGTCAGCTACGACAAGCGCATTCTCGTTATCAGTAAAGTCCTCCAGCGCATTCCAGGTTACATCCAGAGCTTCCCGCTCATTCTCCCGCGCATTGTAGGAGGATGTTACAATCTCATACGGCATCAGCGTGCCGGTATGGAGCGTTGCCGTACCGGAGTTTACCAGTTTCATGAATGCCTGGTAGCGTGCCTGGTCGTTGCGCATGAAAGCATGGCGGTACTTGAACATAGCCTTGGACGGCTGCTTCGCGTAATCGAAGGTATAGTCGCGCTCGCGCAGATTGTTCTCGATGATGCGGATCTCCGCCCTGAGAGCGGACAACGCCTTGCGGTATTGAGCATCATTCATACCGAATGCATGGGCGAGATGCTTCGCCATCTGAACCGTCTCCGCATTGGAAGCGTTCACGGACGGCAGCCACTTGCCAAGCAGGGATATCTGCTCATCGGTCTCCATCGCCTTCATGTCCGCCAGGAACTGCTGATGCAGGACAGATTCCGCCTCCCGGCGCGCCGGCGTGTTCAGCAGTACAAGAATGTCGTCCCAACGGCCATACACCGCGATAAACGGAAGATTACGCACCAGCGAGGGCTTCTCGTTCTCCGCCAGCCATCTGAGAATGGTACGGAATACCAGCCGCTCACCTAAGCCGCCTCGGATATCACGGGCATAGAAGAGAATCTTCATCGCCAGATCCGGATTCTCGGCATAAGCCCGCAGAAAACGATTCTCGATCTCAGCTTCGCTCTGCGTGCGCAGCGCTCCAATGGTTGCAAACAGGTTCAGACACTCAGATCCGGTGCTGCGGGGCGTTACCGCGCCGTTCTCGGTAAAAGTCCGGTTCGCCGTCTTTTTCAGTAAATTCAGCATGATATTCTCTCCTTTCCGCGTTATTATCCGCGTTTTTTACTGTTTTTGATCACGGGATCTTTCTTAAGCACAGATTCTTTCCCGATCAGAGGATCTTTCTTAAGCAGATTCTTTCCTGATCAGAGGATCATTTCTAAGCACAGATTCTTTCCTGATCAGGTGCCTCCGAAAGGTCTTGAACCTTCGCCAGGCAGTTAACAGCCGCCCGTTCTGCCTTTGAACTGCGGCAGCATATACAAGGCACGTTTTTCTGCTGGAAGCGTCCGCGCTGTGCAGGAGTCGAACCTGCTCCGAAATACTTAAAAGGTATCTGCATAATCATTGCTGTACGTGCCTTTGATGTCTTTACTCTACCATTTTCTCTGATTCACTTCCCGGCAAAAAAGTTGCGAACGATCATGAGTTTGCCGCTTACAGAGCGAGCTCTTAGAAGACAGGGGGGGCAGAAATGGGTAAGCCCGCTTCAGGCCTTTACAATAGGGTAGAGGAAGGCCTGTCCGATCTCCATCCTCCGGCGGGACGGCGTTCGCCGACAGGCGAAATATTACATTACGCCGTCCCTGCCATAAAGCAAAAAAGGAGCTTCCCGACTTACATAGCCAGGAAAGCTCCTTTTTTATTATTCCTTTTGGTTTATAAAATCAATCTCTCAAAACAAATATTCCATATTCACCCATCCATACATTCCGAAAGACGGGACGTAGCAGTACCCAAAATCCCCAACAAACTCTTCCGTCATTCTCAGTTCTGTTCCATTCTCCCAAATCTCAGCGATGACGTTGGACGCATCATTGTAAGGCTCAGACCTCAAAGCCAGGAATCCGTTATCGACGTATGAATAGCGGGTTTCGGCAAATTCATCATCTTCTGTATTCTTCTCCGCTAAATTCACTGTGTCCATATAGCTGATATCATTCAGATCTACCCAGCCATTCACGTCGAGTTCCGGTACGTAGCAGTATCCGAATCCATTCAGATATTCCATCACGTGAAGTTCATACCCGGATCCGCAGGCACTGAAGATGATACGCGAATTATAGGATGCCTGCTCATAAAGCACAAGCTCTTCCAGATCACTGACATATACATCCTGCACATCATGTCCGGAGGCACTGGCCGTAACGGCGACTGCTGCTGAACCGGTAAGGCAGACTGCTGCAAGCGTTAAAGTACAGATCATTTTCTTCATAAAGTTTTTCATTGTTTTCAAGTCCTTTCTTTATTCAAAATACATTTATTTTTTTATTCAGGATGTCATTTCATCTGACGTGATAATATACGGCAGTGATAATTGAAATCCACATGATCAAAAAAAACGGTTGATTCCGGGGACAGGGGACGTCTCAGTTGTTTTTCCTGGGAAATGGAAAAAATGGCCAAAAAAATAAGTCCTGTGAATATTTTTCAGTTTCCGCCCAACGTGAAAGCCGTTGGTTATGGATCCTTAAAAAACACTCACAGGACTTTAATAACAGATGATTACAATCTCGCCAGATGCTTTGGCTGGTCAGATACCTCCTTAATCAAAACCTTCTATTTCCCGCAGTAAATCTGAATAGCATCGCAGGCAAACTGCGCCGTCCCTTCGCCTCCTGCTCTGTCGATGTTTGTGGTGAAATCGCCGCCAGCGCCATACATCCTGCCGAGGCCGCTGAGGATATCGTTCGTACAGGTATACATTTTCTCGGTAATAAAGTCCTGCAGCTTCTTCACCAGTGCCTGTGCTTCAGGACTTCCCGGATCACTCTTCCTGATCTCTCCGAACTCCCGGAAGATATCCATCGTCTGCTTATGGACATTCTCTCTGTCATCCTTTGTCCAGCCTTTGCTCTTCTGTTCAAATTCCTTGTAAGCGTCCGTAGTTCCCCAGGCTGCCTTAGCCTGCTTTGCATACTCATCAATCTTCCTGGTATCAAACGCCTCAAATCCCTCTCTCGTCAATTCTTTCACCCCCAATGCTTTTATTCCTTCAGCAAGATCAATCAGATTTTCAATATGTTCTTTCTTCAGCTTCAACAGCTCAATCTGCTGCTCCAGCGCCTTGCTCCTGTCAAATTCCGGCCTGTTCACAATCTCCATGATATCCTTCAGCGGAAATTGGAGTTCCCGGAACAGCAGGATCTGCTGCAGCTTCTCCAGTGCAGCGTCATCATAAAGCCGGTAACCGGCTTCCGTGCGGTCTGTTGGCGACAGCAAACCGATCCTGTCATAGTATTGCAGGGTTCTGATACTCACGCCGGATAACTCGCTGACTTCATGAACTGTTTTCAACGGTTCATCACCTTCCCTTCAGTTTTTGATAAGCCCAGTATAAACTATAACGCAACGTCAGGGTCAAGGTGCGTTTTGCAAAAAAATGAACTTTCCTGGGGGGCGGAAAAAATGACGGAATGAAAACCTGTGTTTGTTTTTCAGTTTCCACGCAATGTGAAACACTTTGATTTCAGGCTTTCTGCAGCCCTTTTCAGTTTTTATGTGTCAAAAAAGGCAATTCCGCGTTTTTCGCGATGTCGTCTTCAGAGGCAGCATGCCTCATATGCTTAATTGGTCCCTGTAAGGGCAGAACCGTTTACATACAGGGTATACCCATTGGCGATCACGTTCTCCGCATTACCATTAAATTCTGTTACATAGCTGTCCCCGGTAAGGCTCCAGGTACTGCTCTCATCGAGAGTCACTGTGACATTCCCGGCTTCGGTGGATACGGTTTCTCCTTTTGCATTTGTGATCTTCCCGTCAACATAACCTTCGAGAGAAGAGCCGTTTGTAAGGTTCAAATCAAGCGATGAATTACTGCCGACAAGCACGGCACCCGACAGATTCTGAGCGGAAGCATCCAGTTCAGCTGTATTGCTTCCTCCGCTCCAACCATCATCGCAGACGGAAATCAGGACATTGTCTTCGTCTTCATTCACGATCTCCACATTTTCAAGCGTGATGACTGCATTGGTGTTGGTCACATGGAAGACATGACCGTTCTTGCTGGTCAGGCTTCCGCCTGCCATGGTGAAATGGCTGGTACCGCTGTCAGCGTCTCCTGACATGGACTGGTAGATCATGATGCTGTCCTGGAACGTGGCATTCCCGTTGCACTCCGTGTTGTCCGCTGTCAGGTCGCAGTCGTTCAGCGTGATGGAATTCAGCCCCTCTATGCAGACCCCTTCCGAAAGATTGGAGGTCAGTTCGGCATTGGACACAGTAATATCCGCCGTGGAATAGATGGCCGGAGAGCCGAGACCGTTTGTGGCATAGGTGCCGCCATCCACTACCACAGTTCCGCCGCCCCTGTCGGTCCGGATCGCAGCGGAAGACCGGCCGGATGTATGGATATCCAGATCATAGGCATAGGTCGTGCCGCCGCCAGTCGTCATGATGCCCCCGGATCCATCGCCTGTCGTAGTAACAGCAGTGTCCCGGATAATAACCGTAGTACCGTCACCGTCTGCGCCATTCTGTCCGCCGTTGCCGCCGTAGCTGAACACGCCGTTTGCTCCATCGGCATCTGTCGTGATCGTTCCGCCGGTAATAGTGGTCGTAGATCCGTCTTTCACCAGGATACCCGCGTTCAGTCCATAAAAGTTGCAGTTGTCGCCGCCATCAGAATCTCCTGTTTTTGTGACGGTCGGATTCGTGATCGTTACTTCTTCTGATGTGGAAATCAAGAGCGCATTTTCATCAGAAGAATTACTGATGTAGGTTTGCCCATCCTGGGTATCATTGGAAGAAATCTCAATTGCGCCAATATATTCAATATCTGCGCTTCTCCCCCCAGGTGCTCCTCCCGGACCTCCGTGGCCTCCCATTCCGTCAGGAGGCGTGCCATCGGGTGCTCCTCCGGGGCCGCCGTTTCCGTCAGGAGACGTGCCATCAGGTGCTCCTCCGGGACGGCCGTTTCCGTCAGGCTTCTCGGGCGGCATCCCCATTTTCCCTCCTTCAGGCGGCTCACCGGGGAAATCCCCCGGAACGCCTTCATCGGTGCCATCCGGCCTGTTTCCTGTGTTTTCGGATACATTTGTCTGTTCGGCCGTACCCGCAGAACCATGATCTGCTGCCGCGGAGCTGATACACAGTCCGGTAACCAGTGATGCGCTGAGCAATAATGCCATTGTCATTTTCATATGTTTCGTCTTCATAAAAAAACCTCCTTTACAATTGTATGAGCTCATTGTAAGGGAGGTTTATTGAATTTACATTGAATTTTCTTTAATTTTTTTCTTTTTTCACCGGCAGAGAAACTTCAAACCGTACCTTGCCATCCCGGCAGGAACGATGATCCTTCCGTGGTGTTTCTCTGTAACAGCTTTTGCTATGGTCAGACCCGGGCCATGTAATGCTGCCCTTCGCTGTTCCCGGCTTTTAAGGAAAGAAAATACACGAGTATTTTTTTCGGTGGAAAAGCCCTGCGAGGCGTTTTCAGATTCACTTCCCGGTACAAAAAGTTGAGAACGATCATGGATCTGCCGCTTGCAGAGCCAGCTCTTAGAGGACAAGGGGCAGAAATGGATAAGCCCGCTTCAGACCTTTACAAAACAAAAAAGGAGCTTTCTGACTTACATAGCCAGGAAAACTCCATTTTTATATCTTCATTTGTATTTATTCGATAAAACCAATCTCTCAAAACGTATAATCCATATTCACCCATCCATACATTCCGAGAGACGGAACGTAGCAATACCCGAAATTTCCGACAAACTCTTCTGTCATTCTCAGCTCTGTTCCATTCTCCCAAATCTCAGCGATGACGTTGGATGCATCATTGTATGGCTCAGACCTCAAAGCCAGAAATCCATTATCGACGTATGAATAGCGGGTCTCGACAAAGTAATCGTCTTCTGTATTCTTCTCTGCATAATTCACCGTATCCAGATAGCTGATATCATTCAGATCAACCCAGCCATTCACGTCGAGTTCCGGTACGTAGCAGTATCCGAATCCGTTCAGATATTCCATCACGTGAAGTTCATAACCGTATCCGCAGGCACTGAAGATGATACGTGAATTATAGGATGCCTGCTCATAGAGCACAAGCTCTTCCAGGTCACTGACATATACATCCTGCACATCATGTCCGGAGGCACTGGCCGTAGCGGCGACTGCTGCGGAACCGGTAAGGCAGACTGCTGCAAGCGTTAAAGTACAGATCATTTTCTTCATAAAGTTTTTCATTGTTTTCAAGTCCTTTCTTTTATTCAAAATTCAATTATTTTTTTTATTCAGGATGTCATTTCATCTGACGTGATAATATACGGCAGTGATAATGGAAATCCACATGAACAAAAAAAACGGTTGATTCCAACGATTGATTCCCGATTGATTCCTCAAAAACTGCCTCGAAAGTCTCGAAAACTGCTGAAAACCACAAAATCTACAAAATCTGCCAAATGACAGACATGAAGAAAAATGATCTATTGATACTTCCTGTCATAGAGTAAGGCCGCCAAGAGAACTACGAAACAAGAACCCGCATTATGCACGAGAGCGCCTGTCGTCGGATTGAGAACGCCCATGACAGACAGGGTGACCGCCGCAAAGTTGATGCACATGGAAAGCGTGATCGCGTCTTTAATCGTCTTTACTGTCGTGTCAGACAGCCATTTCAGATATGGCAGCTTTGAGATATCCTCTGTCATAAGTGCGATATCAGCAGCTTCTACCGCAATATCGCTGCCCATGGCGCCCATTGCCACACCTACGTCAGCAGTCTTGAGGGCTGGCGCATCGTTCACGCCGTCGCCTATCATACAGACCTTCCCGGTTCGTTTCAATTCATTGATGCAGGCAACCTTTTCTTCGGGGAGAAGATCAGCACGGATTTCTGAAATGCCCGCTTTATCGGCAAAGTACGCTGCCGCCTTTTGATGATCTCCAGTCAGAAGTACCGTCCTCGTATTCATATCAGACAGCCGTTTCACCACGTCCGCAGCCTCCGGGCGCAGCATATCTGCCAGACCAATGATGCCCACAACCTCGCTGCTGCTGCCAACGATCACCGAAGCCTTGCCTTCGCTGTGAAGCCTGTTCAATGCCTCTCTTGCCGCATCAGAGAACGTAATACCATTATCTGTGATGTACTTCTCATTTCCACAGTGGTATGTCTCACCCCGGATCTCAGCCTGAATGCCCTTTCCGGCCGCCATCCTGAAATTCAGGGCTTCAGGCAAAGCGCCTTGCCGCTTTGCGCGTTCAGCGATGGCCTTGCCCAGAGGGTGTTCACTGCGGCTCTCTGCGGAACCGGAGATCTGAAGTAATTCTTCGGCGTCCATGCCCTGCACAGGCATGATATCGCTGACCTCCAATCTTCCGAAGGTCAGCGTACCGGTCTTGTCGAAAGCAATGGTGTCTACCTTACCCATATTCTCCAACGCTTCGCCGGACTTGATGATTACGCCGTGCCTGGCCGCCTGGCCGATCGCTGCCATGATGGCGGTCGGCGTTGCGAGCACCAGCGCACAGGGACAGAATACCACCATAACCGTAACTGCACGCACGATGTTCCCGGTGAAAAGATACGCGAAAATAGCAATCAACAGCGCCACAGGCACCAGCCAGCTGGCCCATTTATCAGCGATACGCTGTGAATGCGCCTGATTCTTGTCTGCGTCCTCCACCATGCGGATCAGCTTTTGCAGTGAGCTGTCTTCACCCACCCTGGATGCGCGAATATCAATCGAACCATATCGGTTGATCGTGCCGCTGAAAACAGCATCGCCTGTCTCCTTATCGACCGGGAGACTTTCACCGGTCATAACCGACTGGTCTACGGAAGTTTCACCCACATCGACGATACCATCCACCGGAATCGTCTCACCCGGAAGGATGCGCACAACGTCACCCACGGCAATCTGCGCCACAGGAACCGGATACTCTTTTCCGTTCCGGATCACTCTGCCCGTCTCAGGCGAAAGGGCGATCAGCTTTTTCAATCCTTTTTTGGCCCGCTCCGTGGTCATTTCCTCCAGCAGCGCACCGATCTCCATGATGAAGGCTACTTCACCCGCGGCGAACAGGTCGCCGATCAGCAATGCGGCAATCATAGCCATTGAGATCAGCAATGCGGAAGAAATCTTGCTGATGCCCTTGTTGTATATGACTCGCCAGACCGCAAGGTACAGCAGCGGCAGCCCGCAGATGATGACGCAGACCCAGGCCAGCTTTTCGCCAGACGGATAACCCGTTCGAGGCAGAATGAAGGACGCTGTAAGAAACACCCCGCCCACCAGTGTCATTGGCCACCCCGCCAGGAAATCATTGATTTTCTTGATCATCTCCATGCCCCCTGTTAACAATCACTTTTTATGGATATATCATATAGATACCGTACAATCTGTTCGATAACGATTATACTGGTCATCAGGAGAAATACAAGAATCAGATCGGCGTAAACGTCCGATACTGAACTTTTTTGATTATTTGTTCAGGAGGCATCTATGGACAGGCGGCAGAAGCGGACAAGAGAAGCGGTTTTTCAGGCATTCACACAACTGTTGGAGCGCAAATCGTATTCCGGCATCAGCGTACAGGAGATCATAGACGAGGCAAATATCGGGCGAAGCACTTTCTATACGCATTTCGAGACAAAGGATGAACTGCTCAGGGCTCTGTGTACAGAGATATTTGACCATGTGTTTTCAGATCATCTGACCAGTGAAAGCTCCCACGACTTTTCTGCGAAGCAACAGGACATCGAGTCTGAGATCACTCACATACTTTACCATCTACAAGACAGCCGTAGTTATATCAAGGGTATTCTGTCCTGCGAGAGCGGGGAAATATTCATGCAATTCTTTAAAGAACATCTGACAGGCATCTTCAAAAAAGAATTGGAGAAGTATCCTTCTGATGTGCCGGAGGAGTTTATGCTGAACCATATCATCTGCGATTTCGCGGAAACTGTCCGTTGGTGGATGCAGCACCCGGCGTATTCCCCAGAGCAGATCAGCGTCTTTTTCTTCAGCACCACGCCGTTCGCAAAAGACAGGCCATAGACATTTTCTGTCTTGCCACGGTATCTGATACAAATAGCACATAATGGCAGAAAAGCCCTGTAAGCGTTTTCGGGTTCCGCAGCGATAATCCACTTTGGAGCCCTGAAAAACGCTTACAGAGCTTAAAAAGATCCATATTCCCTATTCGCATATATTATTGAACTGTTTCCTCGTACAAATCACGCAGAGATTCGTATATCTCATCCCTTCCTGCTTCACTATTCCAAAACTCAATTACCTCTTCTTGGGTTCTATTCTAGTTGCTGCAGGCATGGTCATCACCATCTTTCATCACGGATGAAATCCATGTTCTTTTGTCCTTATGGCAGTTCCCATTCAAAAGAGCAGGCTCCTTTTGTCGCCTGAATCATATTAATGGCCCCGAGGACCCAGAGCGGCCGGAAAAAGGCAAAAAAATAAGGGCGTTCCAACTTTCTCGTCATTGGAACGCCCTTTAGTGCGGTTCAAATAATCTCATTTTTGACCTCCTGTCGGCTTATTTCGGGGTAGTTCATTACTTAGCGCATTGGACTGTACCTCGTTTCCTCTTGATGATTGTATTATAATGCATACATCTTCATTTGTCAAGTACTTTTTTATAAATTTTATGTCTGATGTGTATATATTTTCTGATTATTATATGCTTTAAAGACATCTCAAGGGAATGCCAGCGGATAGCATCCTGATCCTTATCCTTATCTGTGAACGACAGACTCTATGATATGCTCATTCAAGGGAAGAAATATACCCGCCACAGGTCCGACCAGGAAAGCGCATATGATGGTTCCGATCCCGAAGATACCGCCGGTCAGCCATCCGATTGTTACAAAACACACATCAACGATGATCCTCACGACGCTGAATTTCCGATGGAGCCTGTCACTGATCACAATGGCGACAAGATCGTTGGGGCCGGTTCCGGCATCAGACTTTATGACAATCGTCATGCCATACGCCAGAATGACGCATCCGAGGACAAGAATGGCGATCCTTACCGGCATTGCCTGATCCTGAATGCGAAGGGGCTTTAACAGGCGGCTGAAGAAATCAATGATCGGACCGCCGCAGATCATGCACAGAATCGTCCCGGCTTTGATATAGCTCCTGTCAATAAAAAGGAGAATCAATATGATCAGAAAGCAAACTGCGATATGGACTCTTCCATGCGTTAAAAACTGCCAGCCTGACGCCTGCTGTAAAGAGCGGAAGAAACCCTGAATCATGACGTTAAAAGGATCCGACCCAAGCTCTGCCAGTAAAAACAGGGTGACACCCAGATGCGCAATGGTCAGGCCGATCATAAGAATGACGATCCTGATCGTCCACTCTTTCATAGAACGTTTCATAAATAATATTACCCCTTCCCGTATCCGTGATAACTCATCATTTCATAGATTATCCTGGTTTTGAAGATATGAAAAGGATCCAACTGATTGCCCCAAGGCATCCGGATTGGATCCTTTTATACATTTTGAAGACCGCATAAAGCATACCGGAAAGCCCATTCCGGATCTTTATCACGTCAGCCGCATAAGCTGCTTGTTTTTCTTTATTTCACGACGCCCTTCTGCAGGATGAGATTCGCATAGATCGCCGTCTCTCCGGACTGGAGGACGCAGTAGCACTTCTTTGCCTGCTCATAGAACTCAAAACGCTCATAGGAGCCAAAAGCAGCGGCACCGCGGTCATCGTATTTTGCGACGATCTCTTTATACTCGTCGATGATCGGAACCTTCAGTCCTTTATCCTGCGGGGTGACTTCCATCACCATCGCCGGCGTTTCCACATACTCATCCAGCGGGATCAGCTGAAGGATGGCGTCAAGAAGCTCCGGAACTCCGTGACCGTCAGCCCGAAGAAGGATCGCTCCTTCTGCGGAAGCAACGGAAGATCCCGGAAAGTTGCCGTCCCCGATGCAGATCCTGTCGCCGTGTCCCATCTCATTCAGAACCGATAACAGTTCCGGAGAAATAATCGGAGGAATGTTCTTTAGCATTTTATAATCTCCTCTTCTCACTTATACGCTTTATACAGTGGTCCGAAATTCTTGCATGCACGGTAGTCCGCTCCTTCTTTGTCCATGCCGAAAGCCCCCCAGGCAGCCGGGCGGTAAATCTTCTCATCCGGCACATTGTGCATGCATACCGGGATCCTGAGCATGGAAGCGAACGTGATCAGATCCGCGCCGACATGTCCGTACACGGAAGATCCATGATTGGCGCCCCAGGCACGCATCATATCATAAGCGCTCCTGAAGGGACTGCCCTCCTTATGATCGCAGCGCGGCGCGAACCAGGTGCAGGGCCATGTATAGTCCGTACGCTTCCACAGAGTATCCGTCACCTCATCGGGAAGCGCGACCGTCCAGCCTTCCGCGATCTGCAGAACAGGGCCAAGTCCCTTAACCAGATTCAGACGCATCATGGTGACGGGCATCTCCGCTTTCGTCACGAAGCGGGAAGAATAACCGCCGCCGCGGAAGTATCCGTTGTCTGCCGGCGCCCATTCTGTAGCCGCGGCCATCTTTTCAATATCCTCATCGGTCACTTCCCACCACTTCTTGCAGCATGCATTCCCGTTCTCATCCGTGCAGACGCCCGAGAAATCAAGAGCAGATGCGCCGGAGTTGATCAGATGGATAAAGCCGTCCGCATCCTTGGCATGTCCTTCGATTTCATAACCGGTCACACGTTTGACAGAATCCCCGCTCCAGTAAGTACGGACATCGGAGAACATCGGCGCCCTGCCGGTCAGCTGTTTCTGGAACAGCATGCAAAGACCGTTCAGCACGTCATTTTCGGTGGCAAGCACATACGGCTCTCTCGCGCCGTCATAGTCAAATGAAGTCGCAAGGAAGGCTTCCGGATAATCGCAGTTAGGATAGAAATCCGTCCACTGACGCTGGCCCTGGAAACCGCCTGCGATGGCGTTGTGTCCGAGAGCTTCCTCCGGGAACTTCTCTGCCAGCTTCTCGTTGCCGCGCATCAGGTCTTTGATGATCACATACATCTTTACCGTGAACTCCCACTGCTCATCCTTCACTTCGCGGGATTTCTGTATCCAGTCCGGATTTTTGTCAAAGCACTCTTTACACTTTTCCTTTGTCCAGGCCAGCGCTCTCTGATACTCTTCCTCATCGTAGATGCCTTCTGACATACGGCGGATCACTTCCACCTCATCAACAGACTCGACGCGCATCCCCAGATAAGCTTCAATGAAATCCTGGTCAATGATGGAACCTCCGATGCCCATCGTCACAGAGCCGATCTGCAGATAAGAAGTTCCTCTCATGGACGCCGCCGCCACAGCAACGCGGCCAAAGCGAAGCAGCATCTCTGTCACATCCTCCGGGATCTCTTCCGCGTCCGCTTCCTGCACTTCGTGGCCGTACATGCCAAACGCCGGAAGACCCTTCTGGGCATGGGTCGCCAGAACAGATGCAAGGTAGACAGCGCCGGGACGCTCCGTCGCATTCAGGCCCCACACGCCTTTGATCGTGGTCGGATCCATGTCCATCGTTTCAGATCCATAGCACCAGCACGGCGTGACCGTCAGAGTGATATCCACGCCTTCTTTCCTGAACTTCTCTGCGCAGGCGGCACTCTCGCGCACTCTGCCGATTGTTGTATCGGCGATCACGACCTTCACCGGCGTACCGTCCGAATAGCGAAGATTCTCTTCATACAGCTTTTTAGCCTTCAATGCCATTCCCATGGTCTGTTCCTCCAGGGAACCACGCACATCCAGCGGACCTTTACGGCCATCAATGACGGGACGGATGCCGATCACGGGGCGTCCTCCGATCAGTTTTCTGGTATCAGCCATCCTTGCACCTCCAATTTAAAACCGGCAGCGAAAACGTTTGCCGGTCAACTCAATGTAAATAAGTGAACACGCTATCTTTCCCAATCTGAAACAGAAGTTCATTGCGTTCACGAACATAAAGACAACATCAGGGTGCCCTGCGCGGACCCAGCCGCGCAGTACACCCTGCCGTCTGATAATTACCTTAAGCCTTTACTGATATTTTATATCACACAGCAGGCAATTAAATAACATTAGTCATACAGGTTCGGAGCAATGCTCTCGTCGGTCATGTTCTCAGCATTGTACCAGTAACCATCGGTCGGAACATCGATCAGCTCCTGGCCGTTTGCAGCTGCGGTCAGAGCATAGATACAGTAGTAGCCCATCATCAGCGGAGACTGTGTTACAGCGCCAAGGAAGGTGCCGTCTTCAACAGCAGCTTTGATGGATGTACCGGCATCGAAACCTACGCCGACAACGGTATCGCCGAGAACTTCACGGTTATCGTTGGCTACCAGAAGACCTTCCGCAGCGGTCTGGTTGGAACCGAATACGGCAATGGTATCTTCCTTGTCAAGAATGGTGCCGGCTTCAGTGGAGCACAGGTCAACTGTGGTCTGAGCAGGAACACGAACCTCAAGGATGATGTCTGCGTCGCCTTCAACAGCGCCTTCCGCAGCGTTTACGTAGAACTCATTGCCTTCCATGGCTACGGTATAGCCATCAGCTGCTGCCAGTTCGATCAGCTTGTTGATGAAGCCAAGGCCACGCTGCTGGATGTTCAGAGCGTAGTTATCCTGGTTGATCTCACCGATACGGACGGGGCCGTCACCGATCTGATCCTTAACAGCCTCATACAGATTTACAGCAGCAACTTCACCGGCTGCGGTATTGTCTGTAACAACGGTGCAGACCACGGAGCCTTCGGGAGCATCAGCAATACCGGTATCGAAAGCTACGATCGGAACGCCTGCGTCTACAGCTGCCTGCAGGGACTCTAAAACAGAAGAAGTGTCGCAGGCTGCAAGTCCTACGCCTGCGGGAGCGCCGTTGATGGCGCTGTTGAGCATGTTCACCTGATCAGCGATGTCCGACTCCGAAGCCGGGCCCTGTGCGGAATAGGTAACGCCCAGTTCTTCTGCTGCCTGATCCATACCCTTCAGGGCTGCCTGCCAGTAGGTGGACTGGAAGGATTTCACAACGATCAGGAAATCATAAGCTTCGTCTGCAGTCAGTCCTTCGAACTGCGCAACGCCTTCCGTGGTATCGGAAAGGTTCTCGGCAGCGAAAGTCGGAATGACAGCGCTTGCAGCCAGAATTGCACCCATCATGATAGCCAACACTTTTTTCTTCATTCTTTTTTCCTCCTTTGCGAATGAAAATAGTTTCGGGATCGGTTGCATCTCCCGATCCTTTTCAATCCCCCGGCACCGGGGTGATTTACTGATGAATGGGTTTCCGGGTATCTGATCATGAACCGGAATCGCACCGGTCACATAAATCACTTAGATCGTATACGCACGAATTTATACTGTGTAACGAAATGTTTACCGATCTGCTCAACGTATAACGAGTGAACGCGCTCCCCTTCCAATCCGAAAGCGGCAGTTAAATGCGTTCACGGGTATACTGTGGATCATGCCGCTTGCAGCAGCGTAAATCCGGCGCAGTAAACGAATCAGAATGCAGGCATTTTATTCGTTTACTATAATTATTTGATCACTTTCCTCTTAATGATATCGATGCACACCGCGCCGATCAGCACCAGGCCTGTAATGATCTGCTGCATATTGGCGTTGAAGCCGATATAGGGAAGTCCCTGTTTCAGGAATATGATGACATATGCCCCGATCACGGTTCCGTAGATGGTGCCGTAACCGCCTGACGCCGAAACGCCGCCTACGATGGCGCCGCCGATTGCATCCAGCTCCATGCCGGCGCCGGTGCCCGGCTGAACGGTCTTAATGACTGCGGCGTAGGCGATGGATGCCAGGCCGGCGAACAGGCCGCTTACCATGTAGACCATCACATGGTAGAATTTCACGTTAATACCGGAAAGAATGGCCGCTTCCTTGTTGGAACCGATGGCGATGGTATAACGTCCGAAACGGGTATGCGCCAGGATGAACTGCATCAGCAGCATCAGCAGGATAATCCATACAAGTCCGAGCGGAATCTTGGTCTTGTTCGCCGTCGTGATCTTGAAGATCGAGTGAAACCAGCCATTCGCCTGCTTGGCGGTCGGCCAGGGCACCGCAAAGGAACCTGTCACGACAGAGCCAAGGCCTCTGGTGATCATGCAGTTGCACAACGTTGCCAAAAATGGCGGAAGTCCCAGAACCGAGATCAAAATACCGTTGCAAAGACCGATCAGCACGCCAAACATAATCGAGACCAGAATGGCCAGCCCGGTCGGACAATTATAGTTACGGATCAGGAACCCGCCCGCCAGCGCGTAGCAGATCATGCCGGTACCGATGGAAAGATCCACGCCGCCGGTGATCAGCGGGAACGCCACGCCGATCGCCATCAGGGCATAATAATATGAGATGTCCATCATACTCAGGAAGGTCGTATATTTGCCGAAGTCGGAGCTGATCGTCCTGAAGATCATGTACAGGGCAACAAGAACGATCGCGACGATGATTTCCTGGGATAAAACAGTTTTCCTTTTTTTCATGATCCCGCCCCCTTACATGATATCGCGTGTCGCCTTGTCCATGATGGCTTCCTGCGTTGCTTCTTCAATAGGAATTTCCCCGGTCTTCTTCCCTTCGCACATGACTATGATCCGGTCGCTCATACGAAGGATCTCCGTCATTTCCGAAGAGATCATGATAATGGATTTTCCTTCCGCGGCAAGCCGGTTCATCAGCTTGTAGATCTCGTTTTTCGCGCCGACATCGATTCCTCTGGTAGGCTCGTCGAAAATCAGTATATCACAGTTCCGGACAAGCCACTTGGCAATGACCACTTTCTGCTGGTTACCCCCGGAAAGGTTGACTACCAGCTGATCCGGGCTGGGCGTCTTGGTATCCAGTTCCTTAATATACTGCTGGGTGACCGTTTTCTCGGCGCCTTTGTTTATGAACATGCCGGCCATATACTTTTTCAGCGTTGCCAGCGTTGAGTTTTCGGTAATGGTCTTCTGTACGACAATCCCGTAACGCTTGCGGTCTTCAGACAGATAGCCGATGCCGTGTTTCACGGCGTCCTCCGGTGAGTTGATCGTCACCTTCTGTCCGTTGATATAGATATCACCGCTCTGCTTCGGATCCGCGCCGAACAACGCTCTGGCTGTTTCCGTCCGGCCTGCGCCCATCAGTCCCGAGAAACCGAGGATCTCGCCCTTACGGAGCTCAAAACTCACATCCTGCACCATCTTGCCGGCATTGAGGTGTTCGACCTTAAGCACCACAGGCGCATCCGGCGGAACCATGCTGTGTGTCTTGGGTTCTTCATAGATGACGCGGCCAACCATCATGTTGATGATGTCTTCCTTCGTGCAGTTATCGGTGATCAGCGTCCCTACGTAGGTACCGTCACGCATGACCGTGACGCGGTCTGTAATGACCTTGATCTCATCCATTCTGTGAGAAATATAGATGATGCCCAGGTTCTGAGCACGAAGATCACGGATGATATTGAACAGATCCTGGATCTCTTTTTCAGTCAGGGCTGCCGAAGGCTCGTCGAAGATAATCACCTTCGCCTTGTGTGAGATGGCCTTCGCGATCTCACACATCTGCTGCTTCCCGACCGTCAGGTCGCTCATTCTGGCTCTCGGATCAATATTGATATGCAGCTCATCGAAAAGCTTCTTCGACTCTTCGATCATCCTGCGGTCATCAATCATAAAGCCCTTTTTGAATTCGCGGCCGATGAAAATGTTCTGCGCCACCGTCAGGTCGCCCACCATATTCAGCTCCTGATGCACGATGACGATGCCTGCTTCCTGTGCGTCATGCGTATTGTGAAACTCGACTTCTTTACCTTCAAATTCGATGGTGCCCGAATCCTTAGTGTAGATACCGGTCAGCACCTTCATCAACGTTGATTTTCCGGCACCGTTCTCACCCATCAGCGCATGAACCTCGCCGCGCCGGAGTTCAAAATCCACATGATCCAGCGCGTGAACACCGGGGAAGGTTTTGTCGATGCCGCTCATTGTCAGAATCACTTCACCCATCTTATCCTTCTCCTTTCTGTCAGTTCTTGCGCCGTCTCGCGGAGACGTCCGCATAAACGAACACGATGACAATCAGGCCGGTGATGATCATCTGTACTTCCTTGGTCATACGCATGGCCATGATTCCCTCCTGCAGTAGGGAAATGACAAACACACCGATCACGGTGCCTCCGATGGAGGCTAGGCCGCCGCCCATCGAAGTGCCGCCCATGACGCATGAGGCGATGGCTTCGTTGTTGTAGGTATCGCCAAGCCCCGGCTGCACGGTGGTATAGGCGCTGACGAAGAAGATGGCAGCGATTCCCGCCATGGTCCCGCAGATCACATACGCCAGCATCTGCCATTTTTTGACATTCACGCCTGAAAGGCGGACCGCTTCCTTATTGCTGCCCAGGCACAGGATATAACGTCCTGCCTTGGTATTGTTCATCACGATATAAAGAATGATGACGGCAGTGGCAAAAAGGATCAGACCCGTCGGAATACCGTTCACCTTGACCAGATTTCTGAACCAGCCGTTGCCGGACGGATCACTGCTCTGCGGCCAGCTGACCGACTGTGTTTTGGTAAAGACGGAGCCAAGGCCTTTGGCTATATTCATGGTCGCCATGGAAACGATAAACGGGGGAACGCCGACAAAAGCGACCAGGTAACCGTTAAAGCAACCAAAGCAAAAACCAATGACAATACTCATCAGCAGCGCAACGATCACCGGCGCGCCATATGTGTTCAGTGTGTAGCCGGCCATCAGCGCGCAGCAGAACATCACCGGGCCGATGGAAAAATCGATCCCGCCTGTCGCGATCACAAATGTGACGCCCAGCGCAAGGAATCCGAGAAAATACACATAGTTAAGGATACTCATGATGCGCGCTTTGCTGGCAAATCCCGGAATGATGAACGAAAAGGCGCCGTACATCAAAAGCAGAATAATGAAAAGAATAATCCGGTTAAAACCAAGCTTTTTAACAAGCGGATTGTTTTTGATCGCTTCCAACTGCCATCCCTCCTGTAAGCTGCTGATTCCTTCCTCAGCCGCGTTCCGAAATCAGTTTCTGCATCCGGTCCACCGCAGACAGATCTGTCTGTTCATACTCATCGAGCACTGCCATTTTCCACAGCGAAAGGCTTTTCGCGATGTCAAGCCGCTGCCCGATCCCGATGGACATCTTCCAGGTATCCAGACACATCTGATTTTTCCGTTCTGCTTCACCCGGACTTATAAGCCCGAAAAGAGCTCTTCTGTAATCGCTTCCGCTGCAGGTCTTAAAATAGCGCTTCGACGCGTTGCGGATCTCCCAGTACAACGCCTTCTCTCCCTCCGGGCCGCCCTCCATCGCTTCGTTGTACCCGCTCTCCTTAAGAAAAGACATCACTTCTTTTCGACTGCCCTTTTTAAAGAACCGGGAAGCATCATAAAGCTGGACAAAATTCACGCACTGCCACAGATACCTGTCCACCGATGGCTTCTGGCCGTCTCCTTCCAGATAGCGCTGTTCAAACAGCCTTTTCCTGAAACGGTTCGATCCATCATCCGGCTCCTCGCTAAGAAGCCGTTCAAGGATCATCGCCCGCCTTTCCGGTTCAAGCTCCCGATAGTACTCCGACCACGCCGGGCTAACATCGTACATTTTTTCTCCTTCCGAAATTTCCTCAGCAGTCTGTACAATCCACGATCACGCCATCTTCATCCCACAGATCATGCCAGTCCCTGGCGCCTTCCCACAGGAAAACCTGTCCTTTTACCAGACGGTTGCCGCGCTCGAGCGAAGCGATCGCCGCCATCTCTTTTTCTGTCAGTTTTTCCGTGACAGCAGCTCTTAAGTTTGCTTCATAGTTGTGTACGGAGAAGGGGATCGGCAGTACGCCGCGGCCGAGCGCCCATTTCAGACAGATGATCGCCGGATGGACGCCATGCGCCTTTGCGATCTCCAAAAGCTCGGGCATCTGCATATCCGCGATGTCGCCAGGCTCGATGTCGCGCTCCGGACGTCTTGGCGAACCGAGCGGCATATAGCCGACCGGCAGGATGTCATGAGCGGTCAGGTAATCCAGAAGCTCCTGCTGCTGGAAGCAGGGATGCATTTCCGACTCGCAGGCTGCCGGCCTGATGCGGAGCTGATCGAGCACGGCGTTCATTTTCGGGATCGTCATATTGGAAATGCCGATATGTCTGACGAGTCCTTTATCGACCAGGGCTTCGATCTGCCGGTACGTATCCAGGAATTCCTCTACGGAGAAAGGCCTGGAATCAGGATTTCTTGAGTTTACATCACAAAACGGCGCATGATAGTTCGGGAACGGCCAGTGGATAAAAAGCATGTCGAGATAATCACACTGCAGATCTTTTATGCTCTTTAAGCAGGATTTCTCCACCTCACGGTGCATGTCGTTCCACACCTTTGTCATGATAAACAGATCTTCTCTTTTCACTACGCCTTCATCAAAGGCTTCGCGGAACACCCTGCCGATCTGTTCTTCATTGCCATAGCAGGCTGCACAGTCGAACAGTCTGTAACCGACGCGGATTCCTCCGGCCACCGCTCCGGCCACCTCTTCCGGACTGACTCTGTCAGAACCGAAGGTTCCCATGCCAAGGCACGGGATGCTGCCGCCGTCCCCCAGCCGCATCATCGGTACTGTTTTCGGATCAATCATCGCGCTCCCTCCTTTTATTGCTTCATTACCATATATTGCTTCATTACTATATATCACTTCATTACTATATATTACTACATTATCATGTATATGCTGAAGCCTGATTATACGAATCGATCAGCTGCCGAGTGCTCCCGCGATTCTTAAGCCGCTCGGAATCCATTCATTTTTGCATGACAGTTTGCTGCTGAATCATCTTATTCAAGCCGGGCTATAGAGTTTCCTTCCACGATCCGCGCCGGCAGGATCAGATCTCCCTGTGGCTCAGGTACTTTCTTTTCATCAGACGTCTGATCTATCTTTTTCAGCAGAAGATCGGCAGCGCTGTCCGCCAGAGCCTGCAGCGGCTGTACTACCAGCGTCAGTCTCGGGTTCGAAAGATTTGAAATGATCAGGTCATCAAAACCGATCAGTGAGATATCGGCGGGGCACTGCAACGGGGACTCATTTACGGCCATTACCGCGCCAAGGATGATTTCAAAATTGCCCATAAATACAGCGGTCGGAGGTTCCTCCAGCCCGAGAAGCTCCTGCATGCCGTTATAGCCGTGTTCGATGCTGTGCCGCCCCAGCTTCAGGTACTCCGAAGGCGTGTCGATATTCTTTTCCTTCAAAAACTGCAGACAGCCTTCCAGACGTTCCATACCGGTAAGCTCCTGATCCGAGCCGATTATGGCGATCCTGCGATGGCCGTAATCATAAAGCATTTCGACTGCTTTGTATGAGGTTTCCTTATTATTTACCTTCACACAGTCAACGCCGGCTCCATCTATCGAGCGGTCCATAAGGACAACCGGAATGCCGGCTCTCCTGGCAGGCTCCGGAAATGCGGAAGATGCTCCTACGGGAATGACGATCATCCCGTCCACCTTCTTACCGATCAGGAAACGGATATTATCCGCCTCCACCTGTACATCATTCTGAGAGTCGCAGATCATGGCAGCGTATCCGGCTTCCCTGAAGCGAGCTCCAAGATATTTTAAGAGTGTACAGGTAAACACATTCGCGATGTCAAAAACGACAACCCCGATCAATCTGCTTTTACTCGTGACAAGGCCTCTTGCCATTTCATTCACTTCATAATGCAGCTCCTCGATGGCTTTTTCGATTTTCGCCCTATTCTCAGGAAGCAGATTGCCGCCGTTCAAATATTTGGAGATCGTAGCAAGCGAAAGGCCTGTTACTTCCTTTATATCTTTGATAGTCGCAGCCAATGTAATCCACCTTCTTCTGACGTTTTAACAAACTTTTGCTTGAGTAAAACGTTTCGCTCTGTATATATTATCTACCCAAAAAGAAGGTTTGTCAATCATTATTTCAGAAAAATCATCATTTGTATTTTTCTTGTTCACTGCATATAAAAGCTGCTATAATCAGAACACACGTCTCATATCTATGACTGCACGACAAAAGCATGATTTACCTGCATGACCTTTTGCTGCCTGAATCATACTGTAAATGTATTTCGCATAAACATGACATTTTTGATAAGCAAAGAAACGGGAAGACTGATATTGTCTTCGGCAGTCCAGATGCCGAAGATGCAGGACCGTTATCCGGAGACATGATACCCGTGGACGCAGTAACTGCCGTATCAGACCGGAAGATGAAAAAATTCGTTATGAGAGGTGAGATATGCCAAGCAATTTTTATACAAATTACAGCGATGAGAAGTTTATCGACAAACTGAAAGCGAGCATCGATACCTGCCAGGCTTTTTACTTCTCGGTCAGCTTTATCAAAAAGCCTGGCCTGGTCATTCTTGCCCCCAATATAGAAGCTGCCGTCGCACGCGGAGCAAGAGGACGGATTATCACCTCGACATATCAGAATTTCACGGATGTAGACTCCCTGGTCTTCTTTTATGATCTTGCCGCCAGATACCCGGATCGTTTTTCCTGCCGCCTTGACCGGGAGTGCTTTCATGACGCCAAAGGTTCCGCTGTTGGATTTCATTCCAAGGGTTATCTCTTTGAATACGCAGACCATAAGGAACTGCTGGTAGGCTCTTCCAATATCACTGTCTATGCGCTGCTCAAAAACATCGAATGGGATGTTTCCGTGATTGACGATAAGGCGGGAACCTACGAAGCCGCCAGGAAAGAATTTGACGCGCTCTGGTCTAAGACTCTTCCTTTGACGAGGGATCTGATTGACGAGTACAAGACCCGTCTTTTTTATTCCATCGAAAGATGGGACATGGATTACGAGATCGCAAATGCGGAGGTTCGCCCAAACTATATGCAGCGGAGGGCTCTGAAGGAATTGAACCGGATCCGTGCCATGGGTGCCGCCAAAGCGCTGGTTACGGCTTCTGCAGGTTCCGGAAAGACCTTTCTCGCTGCCTTCGACGCTTTGAATTTTAATCCCCGGAGACTTTTATACATCGTCCATGAGGGTTCGATCCTGATGAAATCCTTCGAAACCTTCCAGAAGGTCTTCGGCAGCGAACGATCCTATGGCATCTATAACGGGGATTACAAGGAGTCTGACGCCGACTTTGTCTTTGCGACAAATGTAACCATGGCCAATTCCCTGGAGCTTTTTGACCGGCATACCTGGGATTACATCATCATCGACGAATGCCATCATGCGGCTGCGGAGACCTACCGGAAGATCCTGAACTATTTTGAACCGCAGTTTTTACTGGGTATCACGGCAACGCCGGAACGAATGGATGGAGAAGACGTTCTTTCTCTGTTTGACCAGAACGTGCCCTACGAACTACGGCTCCGCGATGCCATCATAAACGGGCTGGTCGTCCCGTTCAAATACTACGGGATCCGGGATGAACTGATCGAATATGGGCTTCAGGCAACAAAGGGCCACAGATTTGTTGAGCAGTTTTCCGATGATCGTCACGTCGATTTCATCTATAATATGATCGAAAAGCACCGGCTGCCGGGTCAGAAGCTGAAAGCCCTGGCTTTCTGCCGGGACATTTCCCATGCAATCCGGATGTCCCAGGCGATGGAGGATTACTATCATACGACATATCTTACCGGAAGAAATTCCATCGGAGAACGTGTCCGGGCATACAAGAATCTGCAGGATGACACCGCAGATCTGGAGATTCTGTTCACAGTGGATATCCTGAATGAAGGCGTGGATATTCCCGGCGTCAACATGGTTCTTTTCCTCCGGCCGACGGATTCTCAGACGATTTTTATCCAGCAGCTTGGCCGAGGTCTCCGGAAATACGAAGGCAAGCAATATGTCACCGTCCTGGATTTCATTGGAAATGACTATAAGCGAAGCGTGCAGATTGCCTTTGCTCTGGGAAATCTCTCTGAGAACTTTGTCGTAGAGAAAAAACTGATCGCCGCTTTGATTGAGGATGATTTCGCCAGCATCGGACTCGCGGACTATGGCGTTGAGATTCATCTGGACGATCTGAGCAAAAAAGAGATTCTGTCTTATATTGACGAGGTCAACTTCAATACCAAAATATACCTCGCGCAGGATTACCGGAATTTCAAGAAATACATCAGTTCCCCGACATATCCGCAGCATGTAGACTACCTGAACAATGATTACGCGCCGGATCTGATCAAATTTATGCAGTCAAGGATCGGCGGACGCAAGACCGCCTCCTACTATGGATTTCTGCAGGCAATCGGCGAAGAAGAACTGCCGTCCTTTGATGAGCGGCAGGAAGCATTTATCAGATATGTTTCCGAGATGCTTCCCATTGTGCGTCCGTATGAGTACCTGAGCATTCAGGAGCTTCTCCTGCACGCCGGCTGCGCGGACATCGGCGCAATGATCGAAAAGCTCAGCCGGACAGTAAAGAACTGGGACCGGGCTTCTTTTGATCACGCACTGCGCTATATGCTTGCAAGCGGCTTCTTTGATGATACGGCCGGGGAATTGTCCTTGCGCGGAGTGAAAAGAGACGTTGTTTTTGAATCTTATCTGAATGATCTTCTGGAGTATGGACTTGGGAAATACGAAGCGGATTTTTACGGGGAATCTCCCGGGGAACGTTTCCATCTGTGGGCGAAATACCGGAAAGAACAGGTGCAGCAGCTGCTTCTCAATAATCCGAAGGATATCATGCTCGGTACCAAGATCTATGATGGCATTGTGTATGCCTATGTCACTGTGATCAAGGGAAACAGCACAAAGGAGGATCTGAAATACGCGGACGGATACATCGATCCGGATACCTTCCAGTGGGAAACGGTTGCCAATGTCAGCGAGAAGGAATTGAATGCCCTGAAAACCAGCAGGGGCATCGAGATCTTTGTCCGTAAGGTAGACAACGAAGATGGGATTCAGCTTCCGTTCACCTATATCGGATCGGGGCACATGGAATACATCGAAGGCTCGAAAAAGGCAAACGGCGCCCACTTGTTCCGCGTTCCCATGTCAGCAGCCGCGCCGGAAGACATTTATTTTGATTTCAGGCTTCCCGATGGAGGCAGCACGGCCTGAAATAGATGCTTCTTTCCATAATTTTGATTAAGGATAGCGTCAGAAATAATTGTCACGGATAACGAAGGATTTTTGTTTGGGAGCAGCCTCAAAAATCAGACACATTGCGGGCTATGTAATTGATTTTTGAGATATGCTCCCGGACAAAACTGAAAATCAGAAATTTCCTTTTTTCAACGCATCTGCCCCATATTTCTTCTGCACCATTTCCAGCATCCTGTCCAGTTTGTCATTTTTCTCTTTTTGCCTGGTCTGCCTTTCATTCAGCTGCATCCATTCAAGCAGTGTCATCTGCTGGTTTTCTCCATGCTCCAGATTGCTGATGCCCACGCCGATCAGGCGAATGACTTCTCCTTTCCGGAACAGGCCGTCTGATCCAAACAGCAGGTTATGCATAAGTATTTTCGCCTGGGAAAACAATTCATCTTTGCTGTCTGTCGATGTATTCAGAGCAGCCTGCCGGGAATGTCTCTGAAAATTCCCGGTTTTAACCGCTACGCTGACAGTGGCGCCGCGGACATGGTCTTTTTGAAGCCTGGCCGACACCTTGCTGCTGAGTTCCTTCAATATGGGAACAGCAAGGCGCTCATAGTTATTCTTATCAATATCTTCAGCGGTAGTTGTTTCATTTGAGTAGCTTTTCGCTTCCCTTTCCTGATATGCAACCTCTGAATGATCCCTGCCGTTGGCCCGCTCATGAATATAGGCGCCTGCCTTGCTTCCCAGGATATTCTGAAGAATCAGAAGATCCGTCCCTGCCGCATCCCTGATGGTGTAGATTCCGATATTCTGCAGTTTTTTAGCCGTAGCGCTTCCGCATCCGTGAAGCTGACCGATGGGAAGGGGCCAGAGCTTTTCCTGTATTTCGTCAGGATAGAGAGTATGAACCTTATCAGGCTTACTGAAATCGCTGGCCATCTTCGCCAGAAATTTATTGGTCGAGATACCGACATTTACCGTAAAACCCAGGTCATTCTTTATCCTGTCCGCAATGTCACGCGCAAGAGCCGGTACATCTCCATTGAAGGAAGCAGTGATCCCGCTTACATCCAGGTAAGCTTCATCTATGGAAGCCTGCTCCACGTAGGGCGTATACGTCCGCAGAAGAGCCATCATGAGAGATGAATATTTCCGATATGTAACGAAATCCGATTTTACCAGGATCAGGTCCGGGCATTTCGCCAGGGCTTTTACAACCGGCTCTCCCGTCTGGATCCCATATCTTTTTGCGGGTATTGATTTTGCCGTGATAATGCCGTGCCGTGTTTCAACGTCCCCGCCTACGGCGGACGGCACGGTACGTAGATCTGTAGAGCCGGGATTGTCCTCAAGCTGCTTTATGGCTGTCCAGGAAAGAAACGCCGAATTGACATCTACATGAAAGATAGTCCTCATAACAGCCTCCATAATAGCTTCCCTCCCCCCTGTACGATACACGTGAAATTCGCGTTCCGGCAAACTGCCTGCAGCTTTTCAAAGCTTCTGCAAAAGCCCCTCCTCATCAATGAAAACGACAGTGCCAGAGTCAATCTTCCGCTCGTAAAGCACTGCATCAGCCATCTTGACTACCGTCTCTTCTCCGTCATCCCCTTTAATGGTTACAACTGCTTTCACAGGCTCATTCTCCTGCCGCTCCTCGCATCCAAAATCCAGATCCTCATCGATTCTTGTCACTGTATAAAGCATAGCATATACTCCCCCGGATTGTTTTTGTGAGTATTTTACTCCTTCCGGAACGAAGTTTTGTAAATTGGCTCAATGGTCACGGAGGACTGTTTATTGCCTGTCGTGCCCGCGGAAACCTTTTTCAAAAAGCCAGAATCGATATGATATAATGATCATATGGTAAGAGATCATGCAGAAAAGAGCTCCGCTTCGAAGCGTTCCGCAGAATCAGGCATTTGTCGATGCAGTCATCATATAAAGTATTAATGATATTTCAGCCGGACTAAAAAACCTGCGATTCCAGTCATCCTGGTAATCGCAGGTTTTTTTTACGGGAATTATTCTGTTTTTTCTCCGGTTTGTGTATTGCAATCCTCCCCATTTTGGGATTATAGTTTGCATTTCGGCAGTTTCGCTTAAATGGCATCCTTGACAATGCAGCACAGCTTTACGAAGATGCTTCCAACCGTTTATAAAACACAGCAGAATCAGCAGGAACCTTCACCAACAACTCTGACGGTGCCGCCAAGACGCAGTGTCCCATTCTTTTCTGCCGATATTTCCATCACTCCGCCCGGCTGGCGCAGAGACAGATTTATTTCACTTCCGCTTTTTGCGGCCAGCCAGGCGCCTATGGCAGTCGTCCCGCTTCCGCAGGCGCTTTCCCAAAAGAGTGTATTCACTGCCGGCACATAGACCAGCGGGGTCAGGACAGACCGGATCCGGTCCAGGAACATGATTCCCAGTGCATCTGTGCCGAGGAAAGAGCACCACTGTCTGACAAGGTCCTCTGCGCGTTCCTTTGGTATTTCCTTTTCCACAATCACATGAGAGATACCGGGGAACGTGACGACGGGAAAACAGTATTCTTCTGAAAAGGATACGGTTTCTATGCGGCTTGGGCCGGGCATGGAAACGCTGCCTTTCCAGGTGCCGTCAGGCAGGCTCTTTACACTGACCTCTACCGGCTCTGATGCTCCGGAAACAGACAGTTTCAGCTGTCCCTCTCTCACACCCTGCTGCATGCAATACCAGACTGCGGCGCTCATGCTGGCGTTTCCGCAGAACTCTCCGCCGGCCATGCGCAGAAATACCTGAATATCCGCAGAAACCGGCCCGGTTTCTGCGGAAGAAGTCCGCAAAAATCCGGTCTGTTCTGCAGTCGGCTCCATTTCCATCAGCTTTGACGCCACAGCCGGCTGGAGTTGTACCGGCACCTCAGTCTCCACCAGAATCGTCCGATTCCCGGAAGGATCCATCAGAACATAACGAATCCCCTCTCCCATTTCACTCCTCCCGAAACGAAGTTTTGTACGTTTACTCAATGATCACGGATGACTATTTTGCAGCCGCGTCCGAAAAAAACGCAGCCGTGGGCAAAATATGTCTCATTGCTGATAGTTCCGGAGGAATTGTTTTGTGCGCTCCTGTTTCGGCGCTCCGAAAACCTCCTCCGGATCCCCCTGCTCTACGATCACGCCGCCGTCCATAAAAATGACACGGTTG
The DNA here is from genome assembly GCA_017475035.1 of Blautia sp. Lineage (GTDB taxonomy): Bacteria > Bacillota > Clostridia > Lachnospirales > Lachnospiraceae > Blautia_A. The sequence goes on along the minus strand of JAFVGK010000033.1, from coordinate 51,873 downwards.
CTGACAGCCCGTGCAAACGGCATTTCATGCGTAACCACCACCATTGTCATCTTTTCCTCCGCCAGCTGGCGGATAACCTTCAGCACCTCTCCGGTGAGCTCCGGATCCAGGGCGCTGGTCGGCTCGTCAAAGAAAAGGATTGCCGGCTTGAGAGCCAGCGCCCGGGCAATCGCCACACGCTGCTGCTGCCCGCCGGACAGCTGGCATGGATAGGCATGCGCCCTGTGGGTCAGGTCCATCTTGCGCAGAAGCTCCTCCGCTTCCTCCTGAACCTCCTGCTTCGGGCGTTTCTGGACATGGATCGGCGCGTCCATGATGTTTTTAAGCACGGAATAATGCGGGAAAAGATTGAACTGCTGAAAAACAAGTCCGTAATGCTGCTTCATCTTCCGGATCCCGGAAGGGCTGATATACACGGCATTCCCGGCATCATTTGTAGTCACGGCGGATTCGCCCAGATAGCTGATCATCCCGGCATCAATCCGCTCCAGAAACGTCGCGCAGCGCAGCAGCGTGCTTTTTCCTGAACCGCTGGGGCCGATGATGCTGACCACTTCGCCGGAATCAACCTGAAGGCTGATATCTTTCAGGACACTTACCTGATCAAACGATTTCTGAATTCCTTTCATTTCCAGAACCATACCGTCACCCCCTTATCTGTAATAATCGAAGGCTTTTTCGATGCGCTCCATGACAAAAGCCACCGCATAGTTTGCGATGAAATAAAACACGCCTGCTATCACGTATGGCTGAAAAGACGTCTGAGACGCCGCAATCTGCTTTGCCAGCGCGAAAACCTCATTGTAAGCCAGCGCAAAGGCCAGGGAAGTGTCCTTTACCAGCGTAATCACTTCGTTTGTAACTGAAGGAAGGATGGTTTTGATCACCTGGGGCAGAATAATCTTGAAGAATGTCTGCGCCTTGCTGTAGCCGAGCACATCCGCCGCCTCATACTGACCGATGGGGATGGCTTCGATACCTCCACGATAAATCTCAGCGAAGTAGGCTGCATAGTTCATGGAAAAACCAATGATGATGGCTGTAAAACGGTACCCGCGTATGGACCAGCCAAAGAGGTAATAAGGTCCGAAATACCAGGCCAGAAGCTGAAGCATCAACGGGGTGCCGCGCATGATGGCAATATAGATCTTCATCAGCACGCGGAACACGACAAACCGCGACTTGCGCAAAAGCATGACAATCATCCCGAGCGGCATGGAAAACAGCAGCGTCAGGAAAAAAATGGCAAAGGTTCGAAGCATACCCTCGCTCATGGTAATAAGCATCACAGACCAGGACATACAATCTCCTCCTCCCGAAACGAAGTTTTGTACGTTGACTCAATGACCATGGATGACTATTTTGCTTCCACGTCTGCAAAAAGCGCAGCCGTAGGCAAAATATGTCTTTACAAATACAGATCTACGCAAAACAGGGGGGAAGGTTTCCCCCCTGTTTTGCAGCATTGACGATTCCGGCCTTCATACGGGAGACCGGCTTTATCGAAAATATAGTATGCGCACAAATTTACTGCAGAAAGCTGCCGCTTACGCGGCGTAAATTCGGCACAGTAAACGAATCTAAATGAATCATTTTGTTCGTTTGCTATAAATATGATGATTCAGACGACCCAATCTCATACAAAAAAGAGCTCGCTCATTTTTGCAGATTTTTCTGTGCAAAACGAGCGGATTCCGAGTGGCTGCAGGATCATGAGAGTTCTGAATATCCCTCTGTCAGGATTCGCTGGAAATCAGGTAGGAGCCTGCCGTCATGTCAATGGCGATGGCGTCGATCGCGCCAGCCTTCAGATCATTGAAAGCGACCGTATATGTTTCGTAGGTGTTCAGCTGCCCAAAGGTTTCAGCCAGATCCGCACGGTCACCCGCAAGCATCTCCGCCGCAGAGGTATCGATCTGTACGCCGACAATTTTGCCTGCCAGGTCGTCCAGGGTTTTGATCCCGCTGTCGCTTGCCACCAGAATGCCCTGTGTATTGTTGGAATAGGTGATACCCCAGGTATACTTATCCTCACGGCCTTCTTTGGTAAAACCGGACCAGATGCAGTCACAGCTCTGTGCGTTCAGCTCCAGATCCTTGCTCTCCCAGTTGAAAGGAACCGCTTCGTAGCCCCAGCCAAGGTACTCGCAGACTGCCTTGCAAAGCTCCACGTCAAGACCGCCTACACTTCCGTCATCCTTCAGATAGGAGTACGGCGGGTAATCCAGGTCAAAACCATGCTTGAAGGTGTAGCTGCTGTCTCCGGAGCCTTCCTCCGGCAGCTCATCCGCATTGATATCCTCCGCTTTCAGGCACAGATAATCCTTTACATCCGGATATTTCTCCCCGATCTCGTCATAGGTGCCGTTGAGCACCAGAGCCTTTAAAGCCCCGCCGACCGTTTCAGCCAGTTCTTCCTCACCAAGGCGGAAACCGATGGCGTAGGACTCCACGCCCAGGTCCTCCTCCAGGAACACATACTTCTCCTCTTCGGCTGCAACAGTAACACAAACAGCTAAAGTCATAGTCAGAGCAAGCATCAGACTGGTAAATTTCTTCATAATAATGATTTCCTTCCTTTTATTTTGCACAAGTATATAAATGCCTTTAACATAGTATCACAGCATCAGATTAAAGTAAAGAACTTTTACATTACTGACCGCATGAAAGAACACAAAGTGCCCCATTCTTTGCTATTGCTGCCGCACCATAGCAGGACATTGCAAGAGTTTTCACACAATAATCCGTATGCCCGTATCAATAAAAAAGAGTGAGAACATCAGCTTCTTTGTTAAAAAGCTGGCATTCCCACTCAATAACAGGATTGCATTGAAAAGATATTCTTTTTAGGTTGAATCAGGCCCTTGCTTCCGGAAGCAGGTTCGTCATGCTGCTCAGGCTGATGGCCAGGGTCGAAGCATTGTGCAGCAGTGCGGTGGTCGTGGATGGAAAAACCCCCATCGCTCCCATCGCTATAAGGAAGGAATTGAAAGAAATGATTTTCCTGTAATTTCCATGAATCCGTTTCATCAGACTGTCACTAAGCTTTTTCAGAACAACAAGGGCGTACAGGTCATCCTCTGAAATCGTTATATCCGCAATTTCCCTCGCGATTGCCGCGCCACTGTTAATTGCGACGCCACAGTCTGACTCCGAAAGGGCAGGCGAGTCATTCACGCCGTCCCCCACCATGATCACTTTTCTTCCCGAGACATGTTCCCTGCGAATGAATGCCGCTTTTTCCTCCGGCAGAACCTCCGCGTAATAATCGTCTACGCCTACCATCTTTGCCACAGCGCAGGCGGTACGTTTGCTGTCGCCGGTCATCATCACGACTCTGGATATCCCAAGAGCATGAAGCTGCCGGACAATATCTGCCGCCTCCGCTTTCAGGGGATCTTCAATGAGAATAACCGCGGCAAGCTTTCCGTCAATGGACATATATAGATGAGAGTATTCATCCGGCAGGCTTTCAAAATGAGCCTGTTCCCCTTCCGGTATCACAGTGCCTTCATCCTCAAAGATGAAATGAAAGCTCCCGATGCGCACTTTCTTTCCGTCGATACTGCTTGCGATCCCATGCGCAACGATGTACTCCACCGTAGAATGCCGTTCTTCATGCTTCAGATTTTTCTCTTGCGCCTCCCTCACCACAGCGTTTGCTATGGAATGAGGGTAGTGTTCTTCCAGGCAGGCGGCAAGACGGAGCATCTCGTCCGGATCTGACCCTCCGAAGGTTTCCACAGCGCGTATGCTCGGAGAAGCACAGGTCAGAGTTCCGGTTTTGTCAAAGACAATCGTAACAGCTTCCGAACAGTTCTCCAGGAACTTGCCTCCCTTGACGGAAATATTATGAGTTCCGGCTTCCCGTATGGCGGCCAGAACCGAAATCGGCATGGAAAGCTTCAGAGCGCAGCTGAAATCAACCATGAGAATCGCCGCCGCCCGGGCTGCGTTTCCGGAAATAAGCCAGGTCAGGGCAGAAGCCCCGAGCGTCCAGGGCACCAGCCTGTCTGCAAGGTGGAAAGCCTTATCCTCTGCCTGGGATTTAAGCTTTTCTGATTCTTCGATCATCTTTATGATACGGTCATATCTTCCGGTACCGGATTCCTGCCGTACCGTAATTGCAAGTTCTCCTTCATCAACCACCGTTCCTGCGTAAATCATGCTGCCGGGGCGTTTATGAACGGGAAGGGGCTCCCCTGTTATGGAGGCCTGGTTTACCATGCCGTCCCCCTCAAGCACCTCACCGTCCAGTGGTATCATATTTCCGGTACGGACCACGATGGTATCGTTCTCCCTGACCTGATCGATTCCGGTCAGAATTTCCTGTCCATCCGATGTACGGATCCAGACCCGCTCCACATTCAGCGACATGGCTGCCGCGAGATCCTCTACGGACTTCCTGTGCGTCCATCCCTCCATGATCTCGCCAACCCCAAGCAAAAACATCACACTGCCGGCAGTATTGAATTCCCCGCGGAGCATCGCAACGGTAATGGATGCGGCGTCCAGTACAGCCACCTCTATTTTTCCTGAAAGAATCGATCTCAGACCCTTTGCGATATACGGAACCGCCTTAACGACAGTTATAGCCATACGCAGAGGAAAAGGCAGAATGAACCTGGTAATCCCTCTCCCGGCAATGTGGAAGAACATCTTATCTTCATAGGTTCTTGTCAGGGCACGGGTGGTGTGCTCCGGCACCACTGCCTCCTCCATGGCTTCCGTATAGTTAAAATCGGCAAGAAGCCCGAGAACCTGATTCCTGGCATCCGGCCTGTACCAGATGACGGTATTGCAGGTGCGTTCATCAGACCGCGCTTTTGTAATGATCTCCTGCTTTTCCAGCCAGGCCTGTATCAGATCTGCCTGCTCCGGCATCATGCGTCTTTGCATGAAATGCACCCGCATGCGCCCCCGGGATTCATGGAGAATCCGGCATCTCATTGTGGATCAGCCTCTGCAGCTGCCTCAGATGCCCGGGCCAGAACCTCCTTTGCGTCTTCAACCATCTGTGCGTCATATTCGCGCTGTCTTTCCTCATTGATGTCCTTTGCCGCGGCAACAATATCCTCAGCATTTTCCCTGATCGTGGTGACATCCTTCATCACGGTATCCTTCATGCGCAGAACAGCCGCAGTTGTGTGCGTGTAAGCCTTCCTGGCATCACGGCCGGAGAGAATCCTGATTCCGTAGCTGCCCATCAGAACGCCGCCTGCAAATATACCGAGTTTTTTCCAGTCCATCTTATTCTCCTCCCAAAATGAAGTTTTGTATGTTGACTCAATGTCATTGTCATCGGATGAAGATTCTGCCGCTTCGACAGCTGGCTGCCGAAGACAAAATCTGTCTCCTTTTAAAAAACATGCGTACCTTATAGCTTCATAGCTTCTTCAGTGTAATCATCTGCCAGAGATGGTATCCTATCTGAACCGGCATGGGCAGGGCAATGTCTGCCGCCGTCTCTGCCAGAATCCGGAGCCGCAGCTTTGCTTTCAGCTGCTCATCCAGCTTTCGGCTCTCCATTTCTTTCAGGCTGATCCGCTTTTCCTCTTCCCTGGCGAATGCTTCGACATTCTCAAAGCGAAAACGATCAAGCCTGCCCAGAATCTCATCGACTCTACAGTTAAATTCCAGGGCACAGCCTCCTGTCGCCCGGTACACAGTCACCTTTGTTACGCCCGGCATTCCTGAAAATGCATATTCCAGAATGCGTGCTTCCTCCTCTGTTAACTTTGAGCTGCGCAGCCTGACACGGATCCGCCTCTTCGACTGAGCTTCAATATGATAGTACATACCATCCCCCTATCATAAATACCAAAGGCAGCAGTCGTTATTTTTTCTCATATCCTGTGACCATCGTCAGCAGAAAACATATAACCGCAGCCCAGGCAAAAAATTTATGCATCTTCATATAGACTCTCCCTATTCATGTGACATACCGTTATTAGTTATTGCTAATTCCATTTTATTATATACCTTTTTCTCCATTTGACAAGCAGTTTTTCGGTACAATTTCTTTTCTCAATTCACGTTTCCGGTGTTCTTGCAGACAAAATCTTCAGTTGCAAAATCTGTTTTCGTCTCGTATACTTTGCTTCAAGGCTTATGAATGAACTTCCAATTACTCATAAAAAGCAAAATAGTCATCCGTGGTCATTGAGTCAACATACAAAACTTCGTTTTGAAAGGAGATGATTGTTCATGACAAACTATGCTCTCTTATGTGACCAGCTTGAAGAATTCCTGAAAGAGGAGCCTTTTTATGTTCCTGCCCTGTCCAACGCTTCCGCGCTCCTGATGGATACCTTGCCCGATCTCAATTGGGCAGGGTTCTACCTGATTCGCGGGGAAAGGCTCGTAGTCGGTCCGTTTCAGGGAAGGCCTGCCTGTATCCATATCCCTGTCGGAAAAGGTGTCTGCGGGACAGCCGTGAAGCGGAACGAAACGGTTCTGGTTCCGGATGTCCATGCGTTTCCGGGTCACATTGCCTGTGACAGCGCATCCAACTCAGAAATTGTTGTGCCGATCCATGACAACAGCGGTTCTGTTTTAGGTGTGATGGACATTGACAGTCCCAGGATGGATCGCTTCTCCCAGGATGACAGGGAGGGGTTGGAACGTTTTGTCACCGCCCTGGAAAAACATCTGATGTGGAAAGACCCGATGTGATTCCGGCCGATACCTGTCACGTGTTTTAATCAAAACCATGTTCCGTATTTTTTTCTGCTTCGGCAGTTGGGCTGCCGAAGCAGAAAAATCAATCTCTGTACAAAAATCATTCTAAAGCATCCTTCGTATGGCTGGAAGAATTTCCATCTGCGCCTGCATTACGCTATAATGCGCCTTTCTTACAGCGTAAGATCTCTCCGGATGAAAAAACGGGAAATCATTTATCGCTTACCTTCTACCTTCTTTATTCTGCAGGTATGCTCCTTAGTCCTTTCATAATATCCGATCCCTACCAGCAGAATCTCACCCTCGAGCTCTTTTAATACAGCCGGATAATCATTTTCCTCAATCTGGCTGACAGCAGCTGCTGCAGTCGTATTCCATTTTAATTCGATCAATAATGCAGGAAGATGTGAAAATTTCTTTGGAATGTATACCACATCAGCAATACCCCGGCCACTTGGCAGCTCTTCTATTTTTGCATACTGACCGATACATGCGATATAAGCAAATTTAATCACATAGCGAAGCGCCTGCTTATCGTTATAAAAAGTTGGCGCATACTCTTTTTTTCGCACCGCCTCTATCCCTTTTGCCACGGCCGCTTCGTCTCCGTTAATAGTATCGGACAGCAGTTTTTGGGAATCTCTAAGCAGTTCCACCCATTTCCTGCTTATATTCCGGCTCGTGAGAATCTCATCAAATTCAAGCCGGACTTCTTCGTTCGGAATACGGGCGCTCTTCTTCTCCTGGTTGTAGGTGAGGTAACCCAGATGAATCAATAATGTCAGTATATCATCTTTACTTCTGAAGGTTTCGAAATCATTTTGGAAACGTTCGATATCCACGGATATTTCCTCACCCGAAATCAACCGTGCCGTAATTTGTTGAAGTCCGTCAAAATCCATGTTGATATATGTCAGAAGAGATTCCGCAGCTGATGTTTTTTTCCAGTAGGAGGCAAATCTTCCTTTATCTATTGATTCCATGATCGAATAAGGATTATATATGGGGCCGACTTCCGGAAAATCGTACCCGTCATACCAGGATCTCGCCTTTTCGAAAGACATTCCATGTTTCACACATAAGCATCGAACTTCATTTAATGTAAAACCTGTATATTCCGCAAATTTCCCCGGATCTAGAATCGGATACTCCGCAAAATCTGAAATCGCTGACTGAGATCCATCCTTCTTGATTGGAAGGATGCCGGTCATATACGCAGCGGCGATCACTTCCGGTGTGAAATTATTGTTCTTAAACCAGCCCCGCAAAAGTCTGAGGTAGGCATCCTGTGTCTTTTTATCGTCCTTCGCCTCACGGATCAGCGCATCCCATTCATCAATCACAAAAACAAACTGGCGTCCGGTTTTTCTCACACACTGAATCAGACATTCCGAAAGGTCCTTCGCTCCTGAAAAATCCGGATAGAGAGAAACCAGTTCATCGTGAAGAGCTGAAACAATTTTGTCTGGAACACTGCTGAGCGGTTCACCACTTTTCAGTTTTGAAATAAAACCTGTGATGTCAAGACTGATTACATGATATTTATTCAAATGCCTCTCATAGCTTTCCGCACTTGCGATTTCCTTATCTTGAAAAAGATCATTCGAATCACATGTAAAATCATAATAGGCACACAGCATCTTAGCGGCATAAGACTTGCCAAATCTGCGTGGTCTGCTGATACAGACCAGACTGTTTGGCCCGTCTATTTTTTCATTCATCAATCTGATCAACCCGGTTTTATCTACATATTCACCTTTACTGATTTTGGCAAACCCGATCTTTCCAGGGTTCAAATATGTTCCCATATCGCTTTCCCCTTTCGCTATCCCGTCGGGATACATAACTTCTGATTTCTGATTATTACCGCATTTCCGGTGTAAATATACTTATGACCTTTTGTCGCCTGAATCATATTATAGCCTAATGAATCCGAGTTGACAATCATCCAGACATACCTGTCCGACTCATGTCTGATTTGTCAGGCAGCTGTTACAAAAGACAAAAAGGAAGCCTGAGACCGTAAGGGATACAAGTCTCAGGCTCAATATTCCATATTTATCGGTTGGTTATTTAATCGTAAAGCCACCGTCGATGACGAGATTATGCCCTGTGATCATGGCTGCTCCGCTGCTGCACAGATAGGCGATCACAGAAGCAACCTCTTCCGGCTCCGCGAATCGTCCGGATGGCATTTCCTGTTTCAGCTGCTCGCCCTGGGGGCCATCCCAGGCTTTATGCCCCATTGCAGTCAAAACCACCGTCGGGGAAACCGCATTGACCCGGATCCCATATTCGCCCCACTCCAATGCAAGAACCTTTGTCAAAGCAATCAGTCCTCCTTTGGAAGCACAATACGCCGCATGGCGCTTGAGCGCGATGATCCCTCCCTGAGAAGCAACATTAACGATGCAGCCTTCCACCTTATGATCAATCATATATTTCCCGACCGCCTGTGCCATCAGATAATTTGCGGTCAGATTTACCTTGATTACTTCATTCCAGTCGTCCTCCGAGAGTTCCTCGGCATTTCCCAGCAGTGTTATACCGGCACAGTTGACAAGTATGTCAATCCGGCCGAAGGCTTCAACACCTGCCGAAATCAGGGAAGCGCGATGTGCGGCGTCACAGATGTCACCCTGTACGCCAACGGCTCTATCCCCTCCCATCTCCTTTGCCATTTCCGTCACTTTCGGATTCCGGCCGCTCATAACGACATTCGCGCCCTGGCCCAGGAAATATGCGGCAGTGGCATTCCCGATCCCCGCCGTACCTCCGGTGATGATGGCTGTCTTGCCCTGAAGTGTGAAATTAAGCGCTGAGATCGCTTCTTTTGAAAAATATGGAAGCATATCTTCTCCTCCTCCTATAACGCATGTTATACACTGTGACTTACTGTCCGGATGACGATTTTGTACCCTATCGCGCTTTGTGCTCTAGGACAAAAATGTCTCCTCCCTAAACGAAGTTTTGTACGTTGACTCAATGTCTTCAGATGACGATTTTGCAGCTTCGGCAGTTGAACTGCCGAAGCTGCAAAATTTACGCATACTGGGATTTAAATCCAAAAGTCATTATACTCAGTCTTTAAATAATCCCCAGACGATTGCCACAATATTCCAGACAGATCCTAAAATCTGCCACGCAAGTGCCAATAACAAGACGACGGCAGCTACACTTGACCAATCCCAATCCATATCATACCTCCTGTTTTTCTCTGATGCGTTCGCCGGTTTCAATATCAAACAGGTGGGTCTTCTCCCCTCTTACCTCCAGCTTGATGATGTCGCCACTCTTATAGCGCTTCTCATCTTCCGTGATCAGCATCAGCAGGATATCGCCGACATGGATGCCGATCCTTCTCTCATCACCAAGATTTTCAAACGTAGCAATCTTTTCCGGTGTGCCGTCAGAGTCTTCCCCGCCGATCAGCACGTCCATGGGACGGACACCCATCTTACAGCGGAATCCATCCGATACCACGCTGTAGTATCTCTTCGGGACTGCGATCTTCAAATTGCTGTTTTCAAATGTAAAGAAGAATTTTCCGTCGATCTTTGCGATCGTCGTGACCAGGATATTCATCGGAGGTTCCCCGATGAAGGATGCGACAAATTCATTCACAGGGTCGTCATACACTTCCGTCGGGGTACCGAACTGCTGCAGTACGCCAAAGTTGATGATTGCGATCTTGTCTGCCAGAGACATTGCCTCTAACTGGTCATGCGTCACATAGATCGTCGTACACTTAATCTTGTTGATCAGCCTCTTAATCTCCACACGCATGGCCTGACGGGCTTTACCGTCAAGATGGGAGAGAGGCTCGTCCATCAGAAGAAGCTCCGGTTCCCTAATGATGGCTCTTGCGATATTGACACGCTGTTTCTGGCCGCCGGAAAGCTTAACCGGCATTTTGTCGAGAATATCATCGATCTGCATCAGGGGGGCGATTTCCCTTACCCTTTTGTCGATCTCTTTTTTATCTACGCCTTTGGCGCGCAGGTTAAATGCTACATTTCCATAGACGTTCAGGGGCGGATACATGGCATAATCTTCAAAAGCCAGGCCGATATGCCGGTCCTTGGGATGAAGGTTGTTTACCAGCTGATCTCCGATATAAATATTTCCCTGTGTAATCTCCTCAAGACCGGCGATCATACGGAGAGTAGTCGTTTTACCGCAGCCGGAGGGCCCGAGAAACGCAATGAATTCTCCCTGTTCGCAGACCAGATTCAGGTCTTTTACTGCGAAATCATTTTTTGTTTTTTTCTTTTTTCCGGAATTGTCATAGCGTTTATATAAATGTTCCAAGATAAGGCCTGCCATCACTGCACCTCCTTAAACGCAAAGCTCTTAATCGTTTCCTCGTCATAACGGATCACATAATTTTTGGAGTCTGCGTCAAACATAATAGCGTGGTCCAGCTCAAGCTTAAGATAGATTTCGCTGTCGACATCAACCTTAAGACCATTGGGAGCAATCATGCGCAGCTGGTAATCGCCGCATTCGGCGGATATCACGGACTTATTGCCGATGCTCTCATAGCCGTATACGGTTGTCCTGAAATATCCTTCCGCAGGTTCGAAAGAGTATCTGATATGCTGCGGACGGATCCCCAGATCTGCTTTGGTGATTCCGTTTTCCGCAATCTTCGCGAATACGGCTTTATCTTCAGGAAGATCGAGGGTGATCTTTTCCCCATTGACCTCGATCGAAACGGTATACCCTGTGTCAATTTTGGTTATCACCGCAGGGAGGATATTGATCTGCGGGTCCCCCATCAGCTGTGCAGTAAATTCATTGCAGGGCATGTAATAGATCTCATCACCGGTGCCGATCTGGACGATCTTTCCTTTATTTATGATTGCGATCCTGTCACCAAGCGCCATGGCCTCCATAAAATCATGGGTTACGTAGATACATGTGGAACCGAGGCTTGCCTGCATTTCTTTGAGCTCCGTACGCATGGAGTTCCTGAGTTTGGCGTCAAGGTGCGCCAGAGGCTCGTCCATCAGGAAAACATTGGGAGTCCGGACAAGAGCCCGTCCCATGGCAACTCTTTACTTTTGGCCGTTGGAAAGCTGACTGGGCAGTCTTTCCAGAAGATTTTCCATCTTCATCATTTTAGCGGCCTTATCAATCCTTTCTTTGATCGTTTTTTCATCCGCTTTGTACAACCTGCTTCGCAGGGCAGAAGCCATGTTGTCATAGACTGTCATCTGAGGATACAGTGCATAATTTTCAAATACCATCGCGACATTGCGATGTGCCGGGTCGACCAGGTTCATGATCTCTCCGTCAAAAGAAATCGTTCCCTCTTCAGGCATCGCAATCCCCGCTATGCAGTTGAGGATCGTTGTTTTTCCTGCGCCTGCCGGTCCGAAAAGAACGAAAAACTCATTATCCTTGATTTCCAGGCTGATGCCGTCGAGAGCCTGGACTTTGCCAAAGGCTTTTTTAATATTATCAAGTGTTATTCTTGCCATGCTGCACCTTATCCTTTCACCGCGCCAAAGCTGAGTCCACGAACCAGATGCTTCTGGATACACAGAGCGAAGATCATGGCGGGAATAGCGGAAACAGTAGCCGCTACTGCCAGCTGCCCATAATGAGCGCTGTCAGTGCCAAGATACTTCGTGATCGCGACTGTTACGGGATAAACCTTGCTGCTGGCGAGGATCAGCGGGAAAGTAAACGAGTTCCATGCAAAGATGAATGCCAGGAGAGCTGCGGAAACCAGTCCCGGCTTGATGAGCGGAACCAGCATTTTAAAAAAGATCTGATACCAGGAATATCCGTCTACCTGAGCGGCGTATTCGATCTCAACAGAAATATCTTCAAAATAACCTCGTACAACCCAGATCAGCAGCGGCAGAGAAATCAGCTGATAAACCCAGATCAGACCGATATAGCTGTCGTACAGGCCAAGCTTCTGATAAATCATGAAAAGAGGCAGTACGACCAGGATCTCCGGCGCGAACTTATAAGAAAGAATCTGGAAAGCCAGTTCTTCCTTTCGCGCGAAATTATACCTGGCAAGAGCATACGCCGCGGGAACACCGACAATAACGGAGACAAGGACAGCGCCGCCCGATACCAAAAGAGAGTCTTTAATATATCTGGCATAGTCAGAGCGGAGCAGTACCTGCTGATAGTTCGACAGTGTCGGGTGGAATAAAAAAGTTGTAGTAAATACTTCTGTATCAGACTTAAATGAGATCAGGATCATCCAGATAAGCGGAAACAGAGCAAATACCGCATAGAGAATCAAAAGAACGTTCATCAGTACGTTTAACGCACGTTGCTTACCGGTTTTCACGCCATACCTCCTTATTCTTCCAGACCCGTGGCCTGTTTCTGGGCAGCCCGCTGAAGCTTAACGATCTGTTTTGCCGAGATATTGATGACCAGCCACAGGACAAGGATAAACGGAATCGCGGCACCGAACTTCTGGAATTTAAATCCCTTCTGATATGCCGTAAGCGACAGCGACATCAGGGTGTCTCCGGGACCTCCCTTTGTCAGCGCGAAAATAACAGCGTATTCCTGCAGGGCAGCCATCAGCCGGAACAGCAGAGCAATATAAAGACTGGGCTTTAACATGGGAAGAGTAAGATTGATAAAATTAAACCACGCGCTTCCTCCATCGATTTTGGCGGATTCGAAAGGAGACTTGGGAAGGGACTGAAGACCGGCAAGAACCAGCAGAATAATAAATGCCGTATTGATCCAGACATCAATCAGAATCACGGTCATCAGTGCAGTTTTTGGAGAAGCGGCCCAGGGGAAGTTGTAAATTCCGAATACGTTAAAGAGCTTTTCGACAATACCGACGGAGCTGTTAAGCATCAGCTGCCAGACAATGGTAGCCGTAACCGGCGCTACCATCAGCGGGAATACCAGGAGAACTCTGAGAACCCGGGAAAGACCATTATTCAGGTTATTGAGGAGGATCGCCACTCCAAGGCCAAGCAGCATCTCGATCACAGTGGCGATCAGGCCATACATCAGCGATACTTTAAGGGCATTCCAGAAATCAGCTGACGAAAGCATGTTTGTCCAGTTTGTCAATCCTACAAACTTGTGGGTCGGAAGTTTGAACGAGAAGTTTGTGAGAGAGTACCAGATCGCCATCACGAAAGGCACCATGATGCCGATCGTGATGATCAGCGAAGGAGCAACGATAAGATAAGGCCTTACCCTTGTCTTAAAGGGAACCTTATTCAGCTGAGATTTATTCGTTTTTTTCTGCTCAGACATGTTTTAACCTCACAATATATGGAAATTCAATAGAGTAGAGGGAGAAGAATCCTGTAAGGAAAATGCGGAGGGAAGAATCCCTCCCTCCGCATTTCCAATTCATGAATTTTTTAACTTTCTCTCGGACAAACAGCAAAGATCATTCGACTTCAAGATCGGAAACCATTTCGTCCATCAATTCTTTCAGCTCGTCCATAGCGTCCTGAACAGATGCATACTTATCTGTCGTAACAAGCTCCTGAAGGGTCTTTGCCCATTCCGTTGTTGTCTCTGTGAAGTAAGGCTGTGCAGTGAAGAAGATGCTCGCGGTTTCGGATACCTTGGAGAATGCTTCGTAATAGCCCTCTGCACCGGCAACAGACGTTTTATACTCATCACTGTTCAGTACAGAGGTACGAGGTGTGTCTGTGCAGGCAGCTTCCGTGCCGGACCAGAGCATGAACTCAGGGCTGGTGAAATACTGCATGAAGTACCATGCGGCTTCCTTTTTGGCAGAATCAGCGTTCATAGCCATGGACCAAACCCAAAGGTTGGATCTCATATCATCGGCGGTTTTGCCGGCAGACTCCGGATAAGGAATCATACCGAACGCAAAGTTTCCTGCTTCCGCGGAGGCACCTTCTACGTTCTGGGTATAGCCGCCTCTGTCAGCATCCCACATCATCGCTGCCTTGCCTGCGCCAAGGTCGGCACCGCACATTTCCCAACCGTAGGTAGCCCACTGCGGAGCGCCGCCCTTCTTGATCAGGTCAACCCAGTACTCTGTCATGGCAACCGCTTCCGGAGAATTTACCTGGCTTACAAGCTTGCCGTCTTCGATCTCGAAATCCTTAGCGCCCCATGTAGAGTAAAGGGACATATAAGCAGGATGAATCGTGCCCCAGTCCGGAAGACCGCGGACCGCGATGCCATAGGAACCGGAACCGTTAAACTCCTTCAGAGCCTCTGCGTCTTCCAGAAGCTGTTCTGCGGTCTCAGGAACCGGAAGACCCTTTTCCTCAAGAACCTTCTTGTTGTAGGTAAGGATGTTGACTTCCCAGCCCATCGGAAGAGCCCACTGAGAACCTGCTCCCACAGGATGGCCGGGAACGCAGTCCCACTTCAGCGCGTCGATAACGGCGGGGATGAAGTCATCATACTGCCATTCGGGGTTTGTCAGGTCGGTATCGATAAAGTTTTCAAGCGGCTCAAGATTTCCTGCTGTCGCGTATTCCCAGGACTGATATGCACCGGTCATGAATACATCGATAGAGCCTGAATGGCTGCTGAGCTCAACATTCAGCTTTTCAAAATAGTTTCCTTCCGGCATGCTTGAATAATTGACTTTAATGCCGGTCTTTTCTGTGAAATCGGCCAGTTTTTGCTCTACAGCGTCGGCATAGGTATGCTCGCTGAACAGAACGGTAATTTCTTCTCCGTCAAATTTCTTCCAGTCGAAATCTGAGGAAGCTTCTTCCGCAGGTACCGCAACCGCAAGGGAAGAAACCAGCATAAGGGCTGAGAGGGCAGCAGCAAATACTTTTTTCATTTCATGTTCCTCCTTTTTAGTGAGATCTATTTCTTTGACCTACAGCGGTCAAAAAGCACTGAAATCGGGTGGATGACTGTCAGTCGAACTTGAAGACAACTTTCAGGTCGCCCTGTGCTCCTGTTGCAAGTTCAAAGCCTTTCTTCCAGTCATCCAGAGAGATTACGGACGTCACAACACCCTCCGTTTTCAGATTGCCGTTTTTAATATTTTCGATCACAAAGGGATACGCATAGGGGCTGAGGTGCGCTCCAAGGATGTCAAGCTCTTTACGGTCGCCGATGATGGACCAGTCAACCGTGGTCTCTTTTCCGAATACGGAGAACTCGACAAAGGTGCCAAGTTTTCTGATAATGGTAAGCCCCTGGATTACGCTGGCCGGATTTCCGGTTGCTTCGATGTAGATATCGCAGCCGTAGCCTTCCGTAAGTGCCTTGATCTCTTTATCAATATCGCACTGACCGGGATTGAAGACCAGATCCGCGCCGAATTTCTTAGCCAGGTCAAGACGGTTCTGCTGCATATCAAGAACGATGAGAAGTTTCGGATTCTTCATCCTCGCATAGGTGATCATTCCGAGGCCAAGTGTACCTGCTCCGGAGATCACAACCACGTCTTCATTTGTAATTCCCGCTCTGTCCACCGCATGCTTGGAACAGCCGTAAGGCTCAATCAAAGCGGCCTGCTCTAATGGCATGTCAGCCGGAACCCTGGAAATCACGCAGTTCTTAGGATATCTGACATACTCTGCCATGCCGCCGTTCGTGTAATACATGAAGCCCAGCATATCATGGGGCTGGCACATCCAATACTTGCCGGTTTTGCAGAAACGGCATTTTCCGCAGGGGACGATCTGGTCGGCTGTGATCCTCTCGCCCAGTTCATAGCCCTCCACGTTTTCACCCATCTGAACGATCTTGCCATAGAACTCATGACCCGGGATAAACGGAGGCTTCACCCATGAAGGCTGTACATCATCCCCCCAGAACATGGCAGCGCCGTGGCTGCATTTTAAGTCCCCTGCGCAGATCCCGCATGCTTCCGTTTTGATGATGATATCATCCGGCCCGCACTCAGGAGTCGGATACTCCGTTTCCAGACGGTAATCATCCTTGCTGTATGCAACCAAAGCTTTCATAGTTTTAGGTATACTTCCCCTGACTGGCATATTCTCATTTCCTCCATTTTTTTCCTGAAACCTGAATTTGAATTTATTCAGCTGCTTTGTCGATCAAACATGGGTTTGCGGCATTGACCAGGCCGCCGGAATCCGAATCAGTAATTCATTCAAGATCCATGACCCGGAGGTTGTTAAGAAATTCATTTTATAAATGGTTTTTAAAATGAATTTCATTATTGGTAATTAAAGTATATACCACGTTTTGCTATTTTGCAATAGGCAAAATAGCAAAATATTCCTTTGTTGTTTTATGCAAATTGTATACTTTATCCGAGACTTATCAACAGAAGTAAATTGTATTTGTCATATCCTGTAAAATATGATAAGCTAATGTTGATTGTGAATTTGTTATCAACCTTAGACAGATAATAAACCGGAAGGATGGAGATTATGATAGAGCAGGGAGAGCAAATTACAAGAAATGACATAAAACAGAATAACCTGATCCGTGTATTAAATCTGATGCGAAGCAGCGAAACGTTGTCTGCACAGGAACTGTCCGCGCAATTGGAGCTTAGCCTGCCGACGATAACGAAAAACCTCAATGAGCTGATAAAACTCGGACTGATCAGCCCTTGTGAAATCAAAAAGAATACCGGCGGCAGAAATTCAAGATTATATAAAATGCTTTCTAATGTTCACGTCGCTGTCGGTATCAATATCACAAGACACCATATTTCCGCAGTCGTTATCAACATCAAAGGGGAGATCATTGCACGGACACGAATCCGCCAGGTTTTCAGAAGGGTCGAAGAATATTATCGTATTATCGGAAATATTGTAGAAACTGTGATACGGGAGGCGGATGTTACTGACGAACAGGTACTGGGGGTCGCCCTGGTTATTCCTGCACTGATCTCCAGGGACGGACAAAGTACATATTATAATGGCGTTCTCAATGAGACGCCCGTCATGGAATGCCGTGAGTTTTCACAGTATCTTCCCTACCCGACGCGATTCTGCCATGACGGTAAAGCCGCTTCATATGCCGAGAGCTGGTTCAGCCATGAACCGGAGGATTTCTTCTATCTGATGATAAGCGATTCCATTATCGGCACCCCGATCCTGTCGGGGCGTCCCTATGTCGGGATAAACCAGAGAAGCGGTGAGATCGGTCATATACGGCTCGTAAAAAACGGACGACGATGTTACTGCGGAAAAAAGGGATGTATGGAGGCTTACTGTTCCACAAAAGAACTCTCCAGTATCACAGACGGTAATCTGGCTGCTTTTTTCGCCCTGCTTCAGAAGAACGATGAACAGGCTGCGGCATTATGGGATGAATACCTTCATAATCTTGTTATCGCAATCAATGACGTCCGCATGCTCTTCGACTGCAATATCGTGATCGGAGGATATCTGGGCGAATACATGGATCCCTATCTTGATCAGCTGTATGCAATGGCTGTAGATGAAGATCCTTTTACCGATATTATTGATTACATATCTGTTTGTAAATACAAAACAGAAGCCTCCGCAACCGGAGGCGCGCTGATGTACCTGGATGAATATGTACAGTCGATTATTTGAATACTTCCACGAGGGCAGCGGGAAAATGAGCGGGTGTGTGATAGTATCACCGGCAGGCAGACAGGGAAACGTATGGCGGTACCAGGGTTTTACATTCTGATACCGCCGCTTTTCGTTCCGGATACAACTATTCTTTTAATTCAGGATCTTTGTCAAAGCATGATTTATACTTTCTCGCCAATCAGCTTCACTCCAAAATCATTGGCGAATCTGCCCAGATTCACATCCAGCAGTTCAATCATACTGATTTCTCCTACATACTGGATCCTGCATCCTTCCTCCAGATGCTCTGCCCAGGCCCGTTCATGATCAGAAAATGTGCAGTGCAGATGAGGCGTTCCGTCAATTACCATGCCGCTGATGCCGCCAACCTCCATAGGGGCGGAGTGTTCCATTATGACATCTGAAGGCCTGTCCTCCGTATTTCCTATATGGTGCCAGCGCATATGATACGTGGCGGCAATTCCGCTGGTAATAATCGCGTTTTTTATTCCATACTCATTTACTGCCTTTTGGATGCTCTCCAGTATCAGATCGTCTTTTTGCAGGCCAATTATAAAATAACGTCCGAATTGATTCCCGACAAAAACCTTCATACTTCTTCCTTTCTTCCTGATGCAGGCACGTTGTTCCCGCTTTCCGCTTTTCACTGCCTATTACACGTCTCCCGGCAAATTCGCCAGAAAGACCTCATTTCTGAGCAGTTTGGTGTTCAGAGCATCGGGCATCCGGTTCGTACCGAAAAGCTTTTTGTTGAGATCTATGGCTTCGGGCACGCCCCTTTCCGCTCACGTCGGCGATCACCATGCACAGGTCGAAATAATTTCGATATGTTGCCGGCCGATGTCCGTCATCATGACGGTTCAAAGCCGTATGTGTCGGCCATAACCTTGGCCATACGTTCTTTCCGGCAGCTTTCACACAGAAGCTCCGGTTCCTGCCCGCTGCGGCGGGCAGCTTCTTCGATCTGTTCCCTGGTACCCACTACGGTGCCGCAGTGCGGGCAATGAACGAGTGTAAAGGTCTTTCCCCAGATCGTGCGTGTCGTCTCATCCTCTTCCCATTCGATCGCTTCGGTCGGACAGACTTTTGCGCAAGCCCCGCACCCGATACAGACAGTGCTTGGATCCCCGTATGGAGTGGAGATCTTCTTTGTAATCCCCCTGTTTATGGTGGAAATGGCTCCGACAGACAAAGAAGCGCACGCCTTCGCACACAGACCACACATCACGCATTTTTCCCCCGGAGACTTTACGAACCGATCTATCCGGGGCACCTCATAAAAATCACACATCTGCCTGATTCGAAGGCTTTCGGAGGCGCGGCTGGCCAAAAGAGCCAGAATCATCCTGCGCTCACGAAGAATCCTTGCACTGTTGGTCTCGACTTCAATCTCATGATTTACAGGATATACACAGGAAACCACGACACTCTTTCTGCCTCGGTCGGTAATCTCCACAATACAGAGTCTGCAGGCGCCCATGCCGTCCTCCTGAGAATCATGCTGGCACAGAGTGGGGATAAAGATCCCGTTTCGGCGCGCTACCGTCAGCAGATATTCCCCTTTTTCGCAGGCACATTCTTTACCGTCAATCCTGATGATCATTGTATCCGCCTCCTCCCAAAAGAAGTTTTATACGTTGACGCAAGGTCTTCGGATGACGATTTTGCTGTTTTGGCAGTTGGGCTGCCGAAGACATAATCTGTTTCCCCTCTGTGCGCACTGCGTCGAAACGGCATGTCTCACGGCAGCTGCCGCAGGAAATGCATTTTGCGGGGTCGATACTGTGAGGCTTTTTCACCGATCCGCTGATTGCGCCGGCAGGACACGATCTTGCACAGGACGTGCAACCTCTGCAGGCTTCGGGGTCAATCCGGAATGTGGTAAGAGCCTTGCAGACTCCGGCAGGACACCTGTGTTCAAGGATGTGGGCTTCATATTCGTTCCTGAAATATTTCAGCGTGGTGAGCACAGGATTCGGCGCGGATTTCCCCAGGGCGCAGAGCGAACAGTCGATCATGGTCTCACTCAGCGATTCAAGGAGATCAAGATCCTCCATCCTGCCTCGCCCTTCACAGATATCGGTCAGGATCGAAAGCATCTGTTTGAGCCCTTCGCGGCAGGGTGTACACTTCCCGCAGGATTCCCCGCAGAGAAAATTGATATAATAGCGTGCGACGTCAACCATACAGCTGCGGTCATCCATGACGATCATGCCGCCCGATCCCATCATGGCGCCATATTCTTTCAACGTATCAAAATCCACCGGAAGGTCAAGAAGGCTTTCCGGAATACAGCCTCCCGACGGTCCTCCTGTCTGAACTGCCTTAAACGGCCGCCCGCCCTTGATCCCGCCGCCTGTCTCAAATATCAGGCTGCGCAGGGTGGTTCCCATGGGAACTTCGACAAGACCTGTCCGTCTGACCTTGCCCACCATGGCAAATACCTTGGTTCCTTTACTCTTTTCTGTCCCGACCAATGCGTAGGCCGCCCCGCCATGGCTGATAATGTAAGGTACATTGGCCAGTGTCTCTACATTGTTGAGGACGGTAGGCTGATTCCAAAGGCCTCTCTGCACGGATCGGATATATTTCGCCCGGGGTTCTCCGACCTTTCCCTCTATGGACTGCATCAGGGCAGTCGACTCACCGCAGACAAATGCGCCTCCGCCTCTGACGACTTCAAGATGAAGCTTTCTGCCGGTTCCACAGATGTCGTCACCGATGAAGCCGGCATTTTCGGCATCCTTCAGAGCCCTTCTCACGTTTTCCACCGCCAGATTATACTCGTCCCTGATATACAGATATCCCTGTTCCGAACCGATCGCCATGGCGCATATGGCAAGGCCTTCGACCACACTGTGCGGATCGCCTTCGAGTATGGATCTGTCCATGAATGCGCCGGGATCGCCTTCATCACCGTTACAGACTACGTATTTGGGGTAATTATCATATTCAAGCGCCGTACGCCACTTCCGTCCGGTAGGAAAACCGGCTCCCCCGCGGCCGCGCAGGCCTGAGGCTTCGATCTGCTCTATGATTTCCTCCTGCGTCATGGACAGGGCTTTTCTGAGTCCGTCATAGCCTCCCGCCGCAATATAATCCTGTATGTCCGACGGGTTGATTTTTCCGATATTGCGCAGCGCGATCTTCATCTGAGGGGCATAGAACGGATTTTCCTCCTGGCTCCTCACAGACTCCCCTTTATCATTTTTATACAGGAGTCTTTCGACGAGTTCTCCTTTTTCGACGGTTTTCTCGATGATCTCCTTCACATCAGACACTTTGACATGATAGTAGGATATTTCATCCGGAAGGATCGTGACAAGCGGCCCGTTTTCACAGAACCCATTGCAGCCGGTACGTTTGATCCTGCATTCAAATCCGGCTTCCGGCCCGCTCTCTTTAAGAAGACGTTCAAACTCCTCAGCCACTTTGGCGCTGCCGTTAGCAAGACAGCCGGTACCGCAGCAGATACGGACAGTTTTCATCAGTCATCCCTCCTCTCTGTATGTATTCAATACCTTGGGAAGCTTCTCTATGGTCATTTTCCCATAATAGGTATCATCCACAACCATAACAGGCGCAAGCGCGCAGGAGCCAAGACAATTCACCAGTTCCAGGCTGAAGAGCCCGTCCTGTGTCGTTTCTCCATCGGAAATGCCAAGAATCCTGGTCACACCCTCAACGAGAGTCATGGATCCTCTGATGTGACAGGCTGTACCATCGCAAAGCCTGATGATGTGCCTGCCCTTCGGTTTGAGCGACAAAGCCTTATAAAAGGTGGCCATGGAATAGAGAGAAGACAAAGGCATGTCCAGGTAACGTGCCAGCGCCTCCAGGCCCTCTCTCGGGATATATTGGAATTCATGCTGCAGATCCTGCATGATCGCCAGGCTGTAATGCGGAACAGCCGGATAAGAATGCAGGATCTCATCGATTTTTTCTATACTCACAGACAATGATCAGTACCTGCCTTTCTGTTAACTTAGGATAGCCGCGAAAATAAATGGACAAGTCACACAGGATAAATCACTGCAGGCGAGGCGGAGGAGGAAGTCGATGCGGGCATCGACGACCGAGGACAACGAAGCATACAGTGATTCAGACGCGAGAATTGATCCATTTATTTACGTGGCAGCCCTTAGGAGCTGTGCAGAAACAACCTATACAGATGGCGCAGGATGTAAAGGTTATTTATGCACAGCTCCTTACACTACAAGTAAGATGTAAAGGTTATCTGTGTACAGACCCTTACCCTCCCGCAACGACGGGAAATATAAATACCGTATCCGTATCATGAAGAACCGTATGAATACCGTTCAGAAATTCGATACGGCGTCCATTGACCAGAACAAAGGACCTGTCTGAAATTTCCTCACCGTCAGGCGTCAGCAGCTCATTTCGGAACTTCGGGCCGAACCGGTCCGCGATCTGATGGCAAAGCTCATAGACGGAGCCGGCTTCCTGGGGCCACTGCATTTCCTTACAGCCCGCAAAGTCACTGTTTCTGAAAAAAGCAAAGAACTTAACAATCATACTCTTGAACCTCCGGAAAACCGTTCCAATCGCCTCCGCTGTCATAATAAATCCGGAAGCGGATACCGCTTCCGGATTTTAACCGTTTACCGATAAGCACCGACGTTTCCCTCACCGGTTTTGTACCGGATCGTGCTTCGTCTTAAAGACCGAGCTGTACATCCTTTTCCCTGGTCGGGATACCCTCTTCGTCCCATCCGCGGACAGCATAGTACTCTTTGAGCATGACCTGCAGCTCGCTGACTTTTCCGGCGGCCGGTCCGTTTTTCAGTTTTTCTCTCAGAAGACGTGGCGGCAGCGTATCCTTCTCCACACCGGCAACGATATTGAATTTCTTTTCCAGATTCCAGATACGCTCACCCTTGAGCAGGATATCTTCATCGGATTCATCCCATCCGCAGGCTTCACGGAGCATGGCAGCGATTTCGGGCAGCCCCTGGCCAAATGTCGTAAACAGACAGATGCCCGAAGAGTCGCACAGCGCTGTCAGATCCTGGAAGACCTTAAGCATGGACGCTTTGTTCTCCGTCACCAGCGGATCCATCGCCACCGGGATGCCAAGAACCTCAGGAGAGATCATGTAGCCTCTCACATGGCAGCCGCCTCTGTTGGATGTAGCATAGTTGAGACCGATTCCCTGGATCGCACGGGCGTCATAGGCCGGCATCTCCTGTTTCTTGACGGACATTGAAAGCTCCGGATGACCGTATTTCTCAGCCATACGATAGGATCCGAGCCCCAGGATTCTGCCGAATCCTTCTCCTTTGCAGGTCATCTCGGTCGCATCGACCATGGCCTGGGCGTCACCGAACCTGAGCGGGAAGCCGATTTCTTCTTCCTTGATGCAGCCCATCTCAAAAAGCTCCATCGCACACGCGATCGTGGCACCCATCGTGATCGGGTCAAGACCGTACTGATTGCAAAGGAAATTCGCCTTGCAGACCGCACCGAGATCACTCACCCCGCAGTCCGATCCGAAGGACCAGCCGGCTTCGTATTCCGGACCCTCTCCTCTGGATTTAAATGCGCCTGACGCGATGTCCACCAGCCTGCCGCATCCGATCGAACAGCCAAAACAGCCCTTGTTGCGGATGAGATGCTTTGCCGCAAGCGTTTCGCCGGAGATATCGTCGGCCAATGGGAAGAGAGCCCCGTCACGGCCATTGTTAACCGGCAGGCCGCCGACACTGTTGACAATGTTGACCAGGATCATGGTACCGAGCTGTCCGAGACCGGCTCCTGTAACGGGATGAGCTGCCAGCTTCTCTCTCGCGTCGGCGCAGACCTTGAAGAATTCGTCGGGATGCGCCACTTTAACTGACTTTGTCCCCTTAACCACGATGGCTTTGAGCTTTTTGGAGCCCATAACCGCGCCGGTACCACCTCTGCCGGCCGCGCGATGCTTGTCATTCATGACGCCGGCAAACAGGACGCCCTGTTCGGCAGCGGCGGAGATGGCGGCTACGCGGAAATTCTCGCCGCATTCTTTGTAAAGAGCTTCCGTTGTATCAAACACGTCACTACCCCATAGAGCAGATGCGTCACGCAGTTCCACGGTGTCGTCATTGATATAAAGATAGACAGGCTTGTCAGACACCCCTTCAAAGATAATGCCGTCATACCCCGCGTATTTGAGCTCCGGGCCAAAATGTCCGCCCGAATTGGAAGCTTCAATGGTTCCGGTGAGAGGGGATTTGCAGATGACATTGTAACGTCCCGAGGACGTCGCAAAGGTACCTGTCAGAGGCCCGGTCATAAAGATCAGATTGTTGTCATGTCCCAGCGGATCACATTTGGGATCGCATTCATCGCAGAAATATTTCGTTCCGAGTCCTCTGGCCCCGACAAAATCCTGTGCGCTTTTATCGTTCAGAGGTTCTTTGGAAATTTTACCGGTGTCAAGGTTGACACGAAGTATTGTTCCGACATATCCGTTATTCATTACTGCGCCTCCTCTCCGATAAGATCTCTGTATTGAGCGCTTACGGCAGCCCTCTTGTCCTGGATCGCATCTGTGTCCGTAAATTCAAGAGCATGTCCCGGACAGTACCTGACGCATTTCGGGTCTCCGCCGCAAAGATCGCATTTGAATACCTTCGCTGCCAGCGGATGATAGGAAATATTGCCCAGCGGGCAAGCGTTCATGCACATCTTGCAGCCGATGCACTTTTTGTAGTTGATCACGACAGCGTTGTTCTCATCACGAGTAATGGCATTGACGGGGCATACCTTCAGGCAGGAAGGATTCTCGCACTGCAGACACATCATCGGAATAGCCACGGCCGCCTTTTCATACTCAAAAACATGGATATTGGCAAGCTTCGGGTTGAAAACGCCAAAGTGTCCGAATGAGCACGCCAGTTCGCAGGTCCGGCATCCGATACATTTTTCCGGTTTTATCACTATTTGTTTCATATCCGTTCGGGCATTAATGTCCTTAATACCCTTCACCTCCTCCCAAAACGAAGTTCTGTACGTTGACTCATGTCATCGGATGACGATTTTGCTGCTTCGGCAGTTGGGCTGCCGAAGCAGCAAAATCTGTCTCCTCAGGGCTTCACTTAGAATGTATACATTATAGTATGCGTGCGAATTTACCACAAAACAGTTCCGCCTCCACGGCGTGAATCCGGCACGGTAAACGAATGTAAAAAGCAGGCATACTATTTGCTTATTATAATTATAGTACACATCGATCCTTTATAAAAATACGGAAAACCATATCGGATATTGCGTTTTGGAATAAGCAGATGTTATAATGACACTATTATGAACATACAGAATCTTAGAACTTTTGTTATCGCCGCAAAGCTTGAAAACGTGACAAAGACGGCCGAGCTCATGCACATTTCCCAGTCTGCCATCTCCAAAAACATCCTGGCGCTCGAAGAGGAATTCGGGATCAGATTTTTTGACCGGTTCGGAAAAAAGCTCGTCCTGAATGACGCCGGAAGGAGATTCCTGCAAAGCTGTGAAAGGATCCTGGAAGAAACGGATGCCGTGACCAAAGATCTCCGGCACATGTCCGAGGGAGGAGACAATATCATCAGGATCTGTGCCATGAGTATGGAACCGCGTCTGTTCAGCTGCATGTCCATGTTCAGGCTTGCTTATTCCAATGTGGAATTTAGGATCGACACATTGTCGGACAGCTCCGAACTGCCAGACATCAATAAATATGATCTGATCATCTATCCGGATGAATTGATCTTCCTGAAATTCAAAGGTTATGATTTTTATACCGAAAAATATTACTTCGCGGTAAAGACGGACTGTTCCCTGGCCGAAAGGGTGTCGGTTCCGGTCCGTATGATGGACGGCCTGCCTTTTGTCTTCCTCAGGTACAGGACGGAATATGAATATCCGTTCCATGTCTGCCTGGCTCAGAATGTCCGGATGGCGCATGTCCATTGTGTCGATTCAAGGGATCCCCATCTGCGGTTGATCGCCAACGGGATCGCCGCGGGGTTCGTACCGGAGGGCAGCGCTGAAATATACAGAAACGACAAAAGGATCCGGCTTCTGCATCTTACCGATGACCATTTCTGCCGGCCCATAAAGGTCTGTTTCAAAAGAGAAAAGCACCTGTCGGCTATCGCAGGTGCTTTTAAAAAACATTTTCTCTGTTATTTCAATCTCCTCACATAGCACAGTTCTGTACGTTGACCCAATGTTTTCGGATGACGATTCTGCTGCTTCGGCAGTTGAGCTGCCAAAGACAAAATCAATCTCTCAGATGAACTGCTTCAAAGCTGAGATCTCTGAGGGAGCCGACAAAAAGATCTCTGTCACTGTCTGATGCGCATCCGCAAAGATAACGGACCGCCATGGATGCCTGAAAGGCTGCGCAGACTGCCGGAGTGATTGCAAGAGAAGTCTTTGAGGCGGCCTGGGACCCTGCAGGATAAAGCCGGTGGATCATTCCGGAGCCCGGGGGTATGAGCATTACCTGAAGATCCCAGCCGCAGATCGCCCCATGCACAATCGTCAATCCTGCTTCGGCCGCCGCATCCTCGAGAATGTATCTCGAATCGACGTTGTCCAGGGCATCCATGACGATATCCGTGCCTTCCATCAATCCGACGGCGTTTTCTTCTGTAAGGAATTCGGGGACGGCTTGTACCCGGACATCAGGATTGATCTCCCTGACCCGGTCAGCCACGGCAAGCGCCTTCTTTTTACCCAGATTGTCTATCCTGCTGAGGAGCTGGCGGTTCAGGTTCGACTCACAAAACACGTCCCCGTCAACCGCTGTTATGGCTCCGATGCCCATGCGGGCAAGATATTCCACAATAAACCCGCCAAGACCGCCGCATCCGGCGACCAGGACGCTGCTCTGCTTCAGTTTATTCTGGTCTTCTTCGCTGACCGCGGGAATATTGCGGGAATAGCGCTCTTCCATGATCATTTCCTCCTCATCTTTTTAACCTTTGTCTGCCGATGGGAAACGGCAGGACATCCGGAACAGACTCCTTTCCTTTCTGCGGTCACGCCCGTTTTCCGGCCAGAGAACAGCCAAGAGCCCTGCCCAATCGAAGGCCTTCCCGTGTAACACTGTCAACAATTTCATGGATATATTCGGCATTGCCGCACAGATGAAGCCATTCCGGAAAGCCTTCCTCCCCTTTAAGAGAATCCGCCGTCGAAGTATCCGGCACGAGCCCCAAAGCAGTGATAAGCATGTCACAGGAAATAATCTCCTGCGTTCCGGTATCCAGATGCTTCACTGTGACCCCCGTAAGACGCGGATATCCATGGATTTCTGTCACGGTTGCCCCAAGGATCACAGGGACCGCATATGCTTCGATGCACTCCTTTTGGTTACGTTTCAGTCCTCCGAGGTGGTCTTTCATTTCAACCATTGCGGCGACATTCCTGCCCGTCAGCACCAGCCTCCTGGCAACGATCTGACCGATGTCACCGCTGCCAAGGATGACAGCGCGGCTTCCGATATCATAGTGTCCCAGATTCATCATCTCCTGCGCTTCTCCCGCCGTGTAAATTCCTGTCGGCCTCGTTCCCGAAATATCCAGGGAATAAAGGTTTTTTTCCCTGCACCCCGCCGCGAGTACGCACTGGTCAAAGAAACATTGATAAAGTCCTTCCGGACTTGAGATCAACGCAGTTCTCTCCGACCGGATCCCGATCACATGCGCACGGGAAAGAAAGGGCACGCCGGAAGCATAAAATCTGCCGGCCTCTTTTTCACAGTATTCCGGTCCGGTCAGATTCTCTCCGTAAACTCCGAGACCGAATCCGCGATGTATGCACTGTAAAAGTATGCCCCCGGGCCGGGGCCGTTCGTCAACAAGCAGTACCGAAACGCCTTCACCCGCAGCACCTGCCGCCGTGGCCATACCGGCGGCACCAGCGCCGATCACCAGAATCTGTGTATGGATTTCATTGATAGATGACATTTCTATAACGTATTTCCTCCAGATGATTTAAACAGCGCCGTATTTGTCCTTGCCAGGCAATCCTTATGCAGCCTCCGGCACGGATGTTTTTTCAATCTTACCACAAGATACCGCATCACACAATCATTCGCTCTCATGTTTTGCAGGATCTTTTGTCGCCTGAATCACATTCTTGCACCGAAATAGAATTTTCCCTATACTACAATTCCCAGATATGGTATAGTACGAATAAGCTGCAGACAATTCGGAAATATGTAAAATCCGCAGCATCATAACTGCAGCCAGAGGCAGGAGGGCATAAGGTGGAAAGAGTCGATGTGCTCGTGATCGGAGCCGGTCTTCTCGGCTGTTTTACAGCCAGGAACCTTACAAGATACGAAATGGACATCCTGGTTCTGGAAAAAGAAAACGATGTGTCCAGGGGGATCTCCAAGGCCAATACCGGCATTATCTATACCGGCTATGACAACAAGCCCGGTTCCCTGAAAAGCAAGCTCTGCATCCAGTCAAACGAGGCCTTTGATGCCCTGGCCCGTCAGCTCGCCGTGCCTTTCTCAAGACCGGGATCCCTGATGATCGGTTATGGTCCCCGGGCAGACCAGGTGATCCGCCGTAAATACACGGACGGTATCCGGGCAGGCATCAAAGGGCTGAGGCTTCTCAACGGATGCGAAGCAAAGGAGCTCGAGCCGCGGCTTGCCGACGGGATAAGCTCCGCACTGTTTTCACGCAGTACCGGAACCGTCAATCCGTGGGAGCTTTGCATCGCGGCTTACGAGAATGCCAGGGACAACGGAGCAGGATTTCAGTTCGGAAGCGAAGTGCATTCCATAAAAAGAGATCACGGGGCTTTCCTGGTTGAGACGGATTCCGGGCTTTACTCTGCCCGGGCTGTCGTAAATGCCGCCGGACTCAGTTCCGACAGGGTAAGAGAATTCATTCAAAAACCGCTGCTGAGGCTGTATCCAACGGCAGCTGATTACATGGTTCTCGACACAAGCGAAAGCGGCAAGATCCGTCATATCATTTTCCACGAGGGAGAAAACGGAAAAGGACTGACTCTCGTTCCGACCGTTGACGGCAACATCCTTGTGGGACCGACGAACCACGAACCGAAATATGGCGTAATATCCGATACGGGATTCCGGGTAAGCACCGACGGCCTTATGGAACTCCGAAGTCTGTGCCGCATGGTTGCTCCGTCTATCCTCACAGAAAAGCAGATACGCGCGTTCGGATCTCTTCGGCCGAATGTATACAGAGTCCATGAAGAAGAAGGCAGGATCATCAGAGAGGATACCCGGATCAGGGATTTTTCGCTTCTCGAGGAAGATGGGTTTTTCAGTCTCATCGGGATTAAAACGCCGGGACTGACTTTTTCAAACGAACTGGGCCGACTGGCTGCGGATAAGGCAGCGGCGTTTACGGGCAGGACCAAGCTTCGGAAAAGCTATAGTCCTTATCGCGTCGGCATCGCCAGGACAAGGGATCTGTCCGCCGGGGAACGGGCAGCCCTGATCAGGAAAGACCCCTGCAGAGGCGAAGTCGTCTGCGGATGCATGGATGTCACCCTGTCTGAAATACTTCAGGCAATCGAACAGGGTGCGCATGACTTTGAAGGAATCAGACGCAGGACAGGAGCCGGCATGGGACGATGCCAGGGAAGCCGCTGCAGAAAAAAAATATGGGATTGTTTGTATGAAAGATCATTTCGGGAGAAGCATTGATTATCTGAGGGTCTCGATCACAGACCGGTGCAATCTGCGGTGCAGATACTGCATGCCTGATGGCTGTGATAAAGTTTCCATGAGCCGGATCCTGACTTATGAAGAGATCATAAGGATCTGCCGTGTCTTGGCCCGCCTCGGGATCAGAAAAA
The DNA here is from genome assembly GCA_017475035.1 of Blautia sp. Lineage (GTDB taxonomy): Bacteria > Bacillota > Clostridia > Lachnospirales > Lachnospiraceae > Blautia_A. Next base: position 21,859 of record JAFVGK010000033.1, on the reverse strand, counting down.
TCAAGGTAACGGGGGGAGAGCCTTTTGTCAGGCTCGGATGTACGGATCTGATCCGGAGCCTGAAGTCGATAGACGGGATTGAAGAAGTCACAATCACCACCAACGGGCAGAATCTGTACCGGTACATGGACGAGCTGAAGGATTCCGGTGTTGATGGCATCAACATCAGTCTGGACACGCTTGACCCGGACCGGTACACTTATATTACCGGCGGCGGCAGCCTTGAACGGGTCCTTCAGGCAGTTGACCTCGCCATAGCGTCCGGCATCCGGACCAAGGTCAACTGCCTCCTTCAGAAGGGTTTCAATGAAGATGAGATCTTCCGTCTGGCCGGATTCGCGTTCCGAAAAAGCATTTTCATGAGATTCATAGAACTGATGCCTGTCGGGATTGCAGATCCTTCTCAGGGAATTTCCAATGAATGGCTCCTTCGAAAGCTTACGGAAAAATGGCCTGACCTGGAACCGGATGCCGACATACACGGAAACGGACCGGCAGTCTATTACAGGCGGCCGGGAATCCCGGGCGGGATCGGCTTCATCAGCGCCATCCACCAGGTTTTCTGTGATAAGTGCAACAGGATCAGGCTGACGTCACAAGGACAGGTCAAGCCCTGTCTTTCTTATGATGACGGGATCGACCTCAAGCCGTTTTTACAGCAATCGGATACAGAGCTTGAAGCCGCGCTGAAAGAAGCAATCCTGAAGAAGCCAGTGAAACACTGCTTTACAGCCAGTCGCTTCGGATCGGAAGAGCACAGGCTGATGTCCCACATCGGAGGATAAAGGATGAATAAAATGGGAAAAGTGATCGCCGTCTGCACCAGCGCACGGAAAGGCATTGCAAAAACGGAAGTGCCTTCTGTCAGGCTGACTGCCGGCATGGGGATCGAAGGGGATGCCCATGCCGGCAGATGGCACCGCCAGGTCAGCCTGCTCGCGCTGGAAAAAATCGAAGACTTTCGGAAAAAGGGAGCGGACGTGGATTTCGGAGCCTTCGGAGAGAATATCATCGTAGAGGGGTTCGATCTGCGCACCCTTCCGGTCGGCACCAGATTCAGGATCGGTAATGCCCTTCTGGAACTGACACAGATCGGCAAGGAATGCCATACCCACTGTGCAATCTACCATCAGGTCGGAGACTGCATCATGCCAAGAGAAGGCGTCTTCACGATCGTTCTCGAAAGCGGTGATGTCAGACCCGGAGACGTGATCGAAATGATCGGGCCGGATCCGGACCGGCCTTTTACAGCGGCATGGATCACCCTTTCCGATAAAGGCGCCGCGGGAGAACGGGAAGACAGGAGCGGACCGCTGATCCGTGAGATCCTCACGCAGGCAGGTTTTGATGTGATCGAAGGCCTCCTGCTTCCCGACGGCGTGGAAAAACTGAAACAACAGCTGATCCGCCTTGCCGACCAGAGACAGGTCAATGTCATTTTCACGACAGGAGGGACAGGCTTATCGCCGAGGGACCTTACCCCGGAAGCCACCATTGCTGTCTGTGACAGGATGGTGCCGGGGATCGCGGAGGCTCTCAGGGCTTACTCGATGACAAAGACACCTATGGCCATGCTGTCCAGGGCTGCAGCCGGCATGCGGAAACAGACCCTGATCATAAACCTGCCCGGCAGTCCCAAAGCAGTCAGGGAGTGTCTTGAATACCTGCTGCCTGGACCCCTGGAACACGGACTGAAAATCATGCTCGGGAGGGACAGGGAATGCGCAGGGAAATCGCTGCCGTCCTGACCCCTATACCGTGTCACTGCCGGTCAACGCTATAAAACCCGGAGAAAAATAATGGAAGAATTTACACATTTCGATGAAAAAGGCAATGCCCGCATGGTTGATGTCTCTGACAAGGAGGTCACCAGAAGAGTGGCCATTGCCCGGGGAAAGATTCATCTTAACCCGGACGCCATGGATGCCGTTCTGGGACATCGGATCAAAAAAGGGGATGTGTTTACCGTAGCTCAGGTCGCAGGGATCATGGGAACCAAGCGTACCGCAGAGCTCATCCCGATGTGTCATCCGCTCAGCATGACCAGTGCGGAAGTCACCTTTGAGGCGGATGAAAAAGCATGTGAAATCACCGCGACCTGCAAAGCCGCTACCGATGGCAAAACCGGTGTCGAGATGGAGGCTTTGACGGGCGTTTCCCTGTCGCTTCTTACCATCTATGACATGTGCAAGGCTATCGACAGGCGGATGCGGATCACCGATATACATCTTGTGGAAAAATCCGGAGGCCGGAGCGGCCATTTCACCCAATAGAACCTTAACCGGATATATTCTGCCCGACCCGGATCGGCGTTCAGGAATATATGGCAACACGAACCTGCCGCAGCTAAACGGATCATTTCGTCGATCCATTATTTGAGGCCTGGTTCCTAAAACAATGGAAATCAGTAAAGGAGGAAACAAAAGATGAAGAAACTCTGCGTAATGCTGCTGAGTACCCTTATGATCCTTACATCCGCCATATTCGTCGGCGCGGGGGAAAACAACGTCCTGATGATGGCAACGACCACGAGTACGGAGGATACGGGACTGCTCGATTATCTCCAGCCTCTTTTCAAGGAGGACACCGGCATAGATCTTCAGTGGACCGCCGTAGGTACAGGAGAAGCCCTAAGGCTGGGTGAAGACGGACAGGTTGACATCGTCCTCGTACATGCCAAGGCAAGTGAAGAAGAATTTGTCCAGAACGGATTCGGCGTCGAACGGTTCCCGGTCATGTACAATGATTTCGTTATCGTGGGACCGGCCGAACCGATCGCTGCCACGGATGATGTCGCTGCAGTCTTTGAGACGATCCAAAAGGATCAGCTCCCCTTCGTATCCCGCGGTGACGACTCCGGTACGGATAAAAAAGAAAAAAAGATCTGGGCAGGACTTGACCTGGATCCTTCGGAAAACCCGAACTATCTCGAGTCCGGTCAGGGAATGGGCGCTACCCTTACCATGGCCAACGAGAAAAACGCGTACTGCCTGACAGACCGCGGCACATGGCTCAAGCAGTCAATCGATTCCGAAAACAGCTATGTAATCGATATCGTCTGTGAAGGAGGCAAGCAGCTCCTCAACCAGTACGGCGTCATTGCCGTCAATCCCGAGAAATATCCTGATCTCAACAACGAAGCCGCCAATGCTTTTATCGAGTGGATCACTTCCGAAAAAGTCCAGGAGCTCATCGCCGGATTCGGCGTCGAGGAATACGGTCAGGCTCTGTTCACGCCTAATGCGGGGACAGACAACTGATCATGATTGACTGGATAAAAGGCGTTTTCTCCAGCCCGGCAGTGCTGAGTGCCGTCAAAGTCACTTTCCTTATGGCCGTCTCCTCCACCATGATCTCTGCCATGATCGGGATCGCGGCAGGACTCTGGCTACAGAACCATGATTTTTTCGGAAAGCGGGTCGTCATCAGGATCAACAGAACCCTCATGGGGGTTCCCCCTGTCGTGATCGGACTGCTCGTCTACCTTCTCACCATGCGCGGAGGGCCTTTGGGTCCTCTGTCGCTTCTTTTTACGGTCAAAGGCATGGTCCTCGCACAGGTACTGATCATAACGCCCATCATCAGCGGTATGGTCTTCTCGTATGCCGAAAGCGCCGTACCTGCGATCCGCGCCTTCGCCAGAACAATGGGGGCAAATAAAAAACAGACAAACCGGCTCATCCTGAGTGAAATGAGGAATGAGCTTTATTTTTGCATTATTGCCGGATTTGGCCGGTCGATCAGTGAAGTCGGTTCTGTCATGCTTGTCGGCGGCAATATCAAAGGACATACACGGACGATGACGACCATGATCTCTCTTCTCAAAAGCCAGGGGATTTATTCGGAAGGCATCGGCCTTGGGCTGGTGCTGCTGGCTATCGCCTTCGTCCTGCAGACACTCGGGGACCATCTGCGGAAAGAACAGCTCCGGGATGAGAATTACTGATGCGGAAGACTGATTTTGCACATGGCTGCGTTTTTCGCAGACGCGCGCTGCAAAATAGTCATCCGTGGTCATTGAGTCAGTGTACAAACTTCGTTCAGGGAGAAGGAGAGATGATCCGCAATGAGAATTACTGAGCTTCACAAGAAAATCGGCAGCATGGATCTTTACATCCGGGATATGCGTATCGAAAAAGGCAGGATACACGGGCTTGTAGGGCCGAACGGATGCGGTAAAACCACACTCCTGAAAATGATCATCGGTATTATAAAACCAGATTCCGGAACGATAGACCTCGAAGGCCTCAGACCGACGGACATCACCATGGCCAGCCAGAGACCGTATCTGATGCATGCAAGCGTCTACGACAACATCACCTACCCACTCAGGATAAGAGGCGCCAGGGTAGATCAGGAAGAAATCGACCGGCTCCTTGATCGAACAGGGCTTCTGCCGTTGAAGCACCAGTACGCGGGCAGTCTCTCCAGTGGGGAGAGGCAAAAGCTGTCTTTCCTGCGCGCGATTGTGTTCCATCCTTCCATGATACTGATCGACGAAACCTTTTCCAATCTGGACGCCGAGAGTGAAGCTATTTTCCGGGAGATCATCGTCGAACGCCACAAGATGGACAGATCTACCTGGCTGATTGTCAGCCATCAGTGGGAAAGGCTGAATTCGCTGTTCGATCAAACACATTTTATGGAGAAGGGAAGAATCGTAGAATGAATCTTCTTAACGTCGATACGATAAGTGAAACGACAGATAAGCTGAAGAAATATTGTCCATTCATTTCCCCGAAAACAGAGTGCGTCGGACTGATGCAGGCTGTCGGGAGGATTCTGGCCTCAGACCTGGTCTCATCGGAAAATATTCCGCCGTACAGAAGGTCCACCGTTGACGGCTACGCAGTCAGCAGCTCGCAGCTCGGAGCGGCTTCGGATATGCTCCCGACGTTTCTGAATGTCGCAGGCGAAGTGCTTCTGGGAGAAGACTCTTCAGGACTTTCGGTGGGATCGGGTACCTGCGTATACACCCCTACCGGGGGAGAAATTCCGGACGGGGCTGATTCCGTTGTCATGGTGGAATATTGTGAATCCTTCGGAGACAACATGCTTGCTGTTTCCAGGCCGTCTTCACCCGGAGAAAACATCGTACAGCCAGGAGAAGACATAAAAAGCGGAGAGCTTATTCTCAGAAAAGGCCGTATCCTGCATGCGCAGGATATCGGGATCCTGGCTGCTGCCGGCATCACATCCGTGCCCGTTTTTGTCCCCTGGAGCCTCACGGTCATCTCGACCGGTGATGAGCTCATCCCTCCGGAAGAGGTTCCCGGCCCGGGACAGATCCGGGACATTAATTCCTACACCATTGCCGCCCGCAGTATCCGGGAAGGACTGCGGGTCAGCAGAATGACTGCCCTGAAGGACGACTGGGAAACCATATTGAAAACTCTTGAGGATGCCAAAGCGGACAGCGACATTATCGTGATGTCCGGCGGAAGTTCAAAAGGGAAAAAAGATATGTCTTCCGCTCTCATTAAAGCAGCCGCCGACTGCGGGGTCATCACACATGGCGTTGCGGCAAAGCCGGGAAAACCGACGATAACAGGCTTTGACAAAAAAAGCCGGACCATGTTCATCGGACTTCCCGGACACCCGGCAGCGGCTCTGATGATTTTTGAACAGATCCTGATAAGGATATGGCGTGACCTGACAAGCCAGTCGGAAGAAAGCACCATACAAGCCAGGATCACCTCAAATGTCGGCTCCGCTCCGGGAAGACGCACCTTCCAGCTTGTAAGCCTGACAAAATCTGATGTCCCCGAGGCAATGCCTCTGTTTGCGAAGTCCGGAATGATCCTGCCGATGAGCCAGGCTGACGGCTATTTTGAAATGAGTGAAAACCAGGAAGGTGTCAGAGCCGGTGACCTGGTGGAAATTCACCTTTGGAAGTGAAGGGAGTATGGGATGCAAAGAAACCTTTATCTGACTACAATGCCTGTGGACCAGGCTAGGAAGATCTATCTGGAAGCAGTAAGGGATGATATCAGGCCTTGTCCCGAAACAATCAAAGTGACGGATGCTCTCGGCCGGATCACGGCCGAAGCAGTCTACGCAAGGTTTTCGTCTCCCTTGTACAACTCTGCCGCCATGGATGGCATTGCTGTAGTCTCTGCACGTACGGAATGGAGTTCGGAAGCATCCCCCGTACTGCTGAGACCGAAAACCGATTACATGGTCGTTGATACGGGGGATCCTGTCAGGAAGCCTTATGATGCCGTCATTATGGCCGAGGACATCCAGGAGACTCCTGAAGGAGTCCTCATCCGGTCGCCTGCCCCTGCCTGGCAGCATGTAAGGCCTGTTGGCGAAGACATCATCGCCGGGGAAATGATCCTGACCGGATACCACCAGATCCGGCCGATCGACATCGGCGTACTGCTTTCCGGCGGAGTGACCGAAATATCGGTTTTCCGCCAGCCACGTGTAGGAATCATCCCGACAGGAACCGAGATTGTCGAGCCTTGCGAGAATCCTGCGGAAGGGGATATCATAGAATCAAATTCCAGGATGTTCGAAGCGATGATCCGCGAGAGAGGCGGCATTCCCAAAAGATATGACATCGTCAGGGATGACCTTGACGCCATCAGGGAAAGCGTAAAAAAAGCGTTGGATGAAAATGATATCGTACTTGTCAATGCCGGATCGAGCGCCGGTACGGAAGATTATACGGTCCACGTCCTCAGAGAAATCGGGGAGGTATTTGTCCATGGAGTCGCCATAAAGCCAGGCAAGCCTGTCATTCTCGCCAGAGCCTGTTCCAGGCCGGTGGTAGGAATACCCGGGTATCCGGTTTCCGCTTACCTGGCGATGGAAAACTTCGTCTATCCCCTGCTCAGTGCCTTTACCTGCCGGAAAGAACCGAATGACAGGATCATCCGGGCTGTCCTGTCCAGACGGCTGGTCTCATCACTGAAGCACAGGGAATATGTGCGCGTCCGTGTCGGCCGGGTGGATGGCAGATATGTCTGCGCTCCTCTTGCCAGAGGTGCGGGCGCAGCCATGAGCATGGTAAAGGCAGACGGATTCTGTGTCATTCCTCAGGAAAAAGAAGGATACGAAGCAGGCGAGACAGTGTCCGTCAGTCTGTTTGGTACGACTGAGGATCTGGACAAAACCCTGGTATGCATAGGAAGTCATGATCTGCTGCTGGATATCATATCTGATCTTATGGCACAGGAGCCGGCCGGGGTGAGGCTTTCAAGCACGCATATCGGCAGCCTCGGCGGGTTGATGGCCCTGAAAAGAAAAGAAGCCCATATTACGCCATCCCATCTTCTGGATGAAAAAACCGGCATATACAACGTGTCTTATATCCGCTCCTTGTTCCCCGGAGAGAAGATGGTCCTGATCAAAGCGGTCAGAAGAATACAGGGATTCATCGTTGCCCCAGGCAATCCTCTTGACATCCGGGGAATAAACGATTTAACCAGAGTCCGTTTTGTCAACAGACAGAGAGGCGCCGGCACGCGGGTACTGCTGGATTACAAACTCAGCCAGGCGGGAATCCTCAAAGAAGCCGTTGACGGGTATGATACGGAAGCAGCCACGCACATGGCTGTAGCAGCCCAGGTTGCCTGCGGCGAAGCAGACTGCGGCATGGGCGTGTATTCTGCTGCTCACGCGATGGGACTCGACTTCATTCCGGTTGGTGAGGAAGAATATGATTTTGTCATGCGGCAGGAAAGCCTTGACATGCCTGAGGTTCAATGCTTCCTGAAACTGCTCGGAAGCGAGATGTTCCGTAACAGGCTGAACGAGCTTGGCGGGTATACGCTGACGGATCCGGAAATCGTCAGGATCTTCAATAACGTTTGATGCAAATGATCTTGTCAATTGTGGTTCCCAGGACATCCGCAATGATAACAAGATTATCAATATTCGGCACCGCTGTGCCGTTGAACCATTTGTATACCGCATTTCTTGTCGTCAAACCGCAGGCATCCTGCATATCCTTAGGTGTCACGCCGGCGGAAATGCACATAGTACGCAGATTGTTTCCTGTTGCCGCAACATCAATTACCGTCATAGTCTTCTCCCCCTTTCATTCCGGAACCGGAAAATAAAAAAACGCCTGTCATGCGGCTGCACGTCAGGCGTTTTTGATTTTCCAGATTCAGACAGGGAGGATCAGATTTTTCCTGCGCCGCTCCTGGCACAATCAGCAATGAACGCTTCGTATCTTTCCGCATTACAAATGACCCGATACTCTTCGAGCAGCAGGCTGGCATGTTCATATATAAAAGCGTTCATTGAGATATTGTTGGCTTTCACGACGTTTCCTCCTCTTGCAATGATTTTTTTAAACCAACATACCGTCCGGATGACTGTTTTGCTGCCCATCGCGTTTCACGCTCCGGGACAGAATATGTCTCCCGTAACACAGTCTGTTTCCTGATGATATGACAATCATACCACATATCCCATCTTTTGTCATCCAATTTGCAGTTGGATTTTCCCCGGATAAGCTCTGCCTGTTCTTTTTATTTTTCTCCAAAGATAGTCTTTTCCCGGACGTCCGGATTCGGAAGAAGAAGATCCGGCATATACCGCACATAACGGTCAGAAACCGTAAAGGGAAGCTGCTCCTCCTTCAAAACATCGCAGAACAGATCCAGTGGTTTTCTGTCCGTTGTCAGCAGCTGGAAGGTTACGCAGAACTTGTCGGGCAGTGCATTCACTTCCAGCATCAGGTTTCCGTCTGTTATGGTATAAATGGACTTGATATACTCTGTCATACCGCCCCAGTCAGTCTGTCCGACGTAACTGATCATATAGGTATCCCTGACGTCACTTTTATAGATACTGTGTTTCTGAGCGTATTGTATCCTGGATTTCAGGTCGGGCTGACTGTCAATTCCCTTTCTGGCTTCGACAATATTACGATACCATTCGAAGCTGTTCTCCGGCTGCATCTGTGCTATGATCGCTCCCCGCGCACGTTGGTTCAGTCTCTCGATGGATTCCTTCTCCATTTCCCAGTCATATTTCACATGGATAAACCTGACAAAATCCCGATAAGACTTTCTGCATCCGATGTCCTTGCGATAGTCATCCGCAATTTTAGCGGAAATATGCCAGCCTTGCATTTTAGTGAAATAACGTGCTGTTGTTTTCAGCATTATCGCGGCAAGAATGGAATTGGGGCTTCCGTCAATCCTCTTTGCATACTCCATGAAAGCCTTGCTTTCAAGCTCAACCTGATAATAATAGACCTCATTCGCAAAAGGATTCACAAAATAAAGGATGTCATTGACCAGACCGACGTTACTGTTCCCCTCTTCATAGCGTTTCAAGGGCTCGTCTGCAGGAAAGCTGTCAGGATCAGGCAACGCATATTCCTCTTCATCGACAGGCGATCCGACAGCTTTCAGGTCAGCCGGCGGCTTGATCTGACCGTACCTCTTCGTCAGGTATTGGTACAGGGTTGTTTTGATCCAGAACATTGCCCCGAAGGCACCGCAGAGACTATGCGCCCAGTTAAACCAGATGCTGTCTTCTTTCCAGGTGATGGCAAAAAGATGACCCGCCAGTTTTTCAGAGCCTAAAAGCAGCCTTCCTTTTTGTTCCGGCAGAACAGGAATCGGACGGTCATTGGGAAGAAGGATGTAATTTTCATCCTCGTCAAGTCCGACACGCACAGAAAAATACGGGAATCGCGTCATGGCTTCCTCTGCTGCCTGCTTCAATAGTTTTCCATCAACAGGCTCTGACAGATTCGCTTTCACACGGACGGTAAAAGCATTTTTCTTCATATATTCATAAAGCAGATATACATCCGGATTTACTGCCATATTCTTCTCCTCCAGTCAATAACGGCGGCTTCTTCAACACTCAAAGCCTATCTGTGCTCAAATTATCAGGTCTCCTTGAATCCGTCCTGCAGAAATACAGCTCTTTTTTCCAGATTCTGCTTTACGATCTCCGTATCCAACTGAGCGTCATATCCATGATAAGTTCCCCTCGTCTCATGGATCTCAACATCCGCTCCGGCTTTTTTCAGCTTTTCTCCATATAGAAGTCCTTCGTCATGCAGGCAGTCATACTCCGCAGTTTCAATATACGTTTTCGGAACCACCGAAGGAAGGGGACTGTGCATCGGAGACGCGCTGAGCCTTAAGTCCTGATCCCCTCCGCAATAGTAGAACCACATGCGTTCGTTCTGCCTGGAATTCCACACAGGAGTGTCCGCGAACCGCTTCATGGATTCCGTCCTCATCTCTGCATCCGTCACCGGATATATAAGCATCTGAAGGCAGGGTCTTTGAAGCTGCGCCTCTTCCCAACGATTACAGATCAAAGCAGCAATCGATGCTCCGGCACTGTCTCCGGCAATTCCTATCCTCTCTGTGGCGACGCCAAGTTCACCTGCATGTTCCACCACATATCGGAACAAAGACAGAACATCCTCATAAGCGAAGGGATATTTATGCCTGGGCGCCAGGTGATAGTGTGGAAAGAATACCCTGCACCCCGCTTTTTTCGCATAGATAAAAGCAAGCTTTTTCTGATAGGCTGCCGCCTTGTAAGCAAACCCTCCGCCATGCACATAGATGAGTGCGGGCATATGATTTCCTGCGCCGGCAGGAGAAAAAACACTTGTTTTTAAAGAAAAACCCTGGCAGCCTTTCGTCACAAGTCGTTTTTCTTCTATATCCGCCGAAGCAGCCGTAAAGCGCCACGTCAGCTCCAGAAAGACATTTCCTGCCGCAGCAACCCCGCGGTTAAAAGGAAATGTGCGTGCTCCTTTTTTCAGTTCCGGGTCGATCAATTCTTTATAGTTCATTTGTACTCAACTCTTTTCAAATAAAAAACGCTTGCATTCTGATTCGTTTACTGCGCCGCATTTACGCTGCTGCAAGCGGCTGAATTCGTGCGCATACTACAACATTTAATGCCGTAAGTCCTTCCCCCTTTCCCCCGTTCTCTTTTGCTGATGCTAGAAATATACCACAAATAAATGAAACATACTACCGGTTCAATTAATTTTCACCTTTGCTCTATGGCATCCATGACGGCCATCGTCTCGCCGGCATCACAACCGCCTATATAATAGGTCTGTCCGCTTCCGGTAACGATCTTTATGAATTCCTTTGTCCGCGGATCAAGGAACAGCTTGCAGCCGTTTGTTCCGTCCACTGAAAAATTCCCCTTCAGCAGCGTATCCATACCCACGCCGGCCATGCGGATCAAAGTGTGGGTTGTGATATCTTCCCCATACTCCGCGCTTGCGATATCATCAAAAGGGATCACATATTCATCCCGCAGCTGATGGCAGATGATTCTCGAATCTTCGATCCTCAGACTGACAGGCGTGCTCTCCAGAAGCCCTGCCCAGACCAGGGAGAAGATCGCCATTGCGATCGCCCCCATCGCCATGATGCCGACGATCTTTCCGCCGGGATGCGCGAAATTTACGGTCATTCCCACGCCGGCACGTTTCTCTACGTTCATACGTCTGTCCTTCGGATTGTAGTAGAACATCCCCGCTATCCAGCATTCATCATCATCCGTGATCAGCTCTGTCTCCTTAAGGTATCGCGCTTCTATCTTTTTATCGTAATGTATAAAGACAAACACATCCGCAGACATCAGGATCATATACACCAGCAGGCCGCCCAGCAAGAGCATTTCGCTGTAGCAGAAGAAGAAATTCAGGGCTGTGACGAGGGTATAGGCAACATTGACCCAGATAAAACCAACGCACAGATCCGCACTGTTCTTCTTTTTTGCCCTGTTGTAATTAGCATTCACATCACTGTCGGAAGAGATCACCTCATTTTTCATATTATCCAGAATGACTGCGAAGAGAGTCAAGAGCAGCCCCATGACCCAGAATACAGCGATGACTCCTGTAGCGAGAAAACTCCCCGCGATTCTGTTTTCCTCAAAGCCTATCAGCCTGAGATCCAGAAGCAGCGCCGCTGCCACCGGTATAAAGCCCGCAACATTGGGAATGATCACTCTTACGGGTTTAAGAGCATGAATATTGCCGCTCACTTTAAGATCCACCAGATCAATACCTGTGCTGCTCTTTATCCCAAGCTGCTTCTTAAGGGACATGAGCGCGGAGTGTCCCGATATGTAAGGTATCATACCGGCAAAGACCGCGATAAAGATGAACAGCATCCAGAAAAAAGTCTGCATGATCATTCCTTTTAAGAGAAGGAGGAGAACAGATATCACAAAGCAAACAACCGTTATAATAACAGCCTGTTTATGAGTTCTGCCTACTATCCCATCAATCTTATCCGCCGTTTCCTCTTCCATAAACTCTTTCCGGCTTTTGACTCCGAGTATGAACTTTCTGTCCTTCCACTTAAGAGGATATATATAAAAAAGGTTGAATAAAAGAACTGATGATGCGCACAGGAACATTATCCATCCAAACAATGCAGACATTCCTTTATCCTCCGTAATACTCATTTACGAGTTTTATTATTTCATCCTTTGGCACACCCGAAAGCCTTGCCTCCGATACGATGCGTTTAAGCTCCGACCGGTTAGCTGCGCTGATCCTGCCCTGTTTCTCGATCTCGCTGCGTATCCTGGCTCCGTTCTTTCTGTCCGTCATGATGTAGCCTTCCGTTTTTAACAGCTGATACGCCTTACTTACCGTCATGGTATTGATCCCCATCTCCATGGCCAGGGCGCGCACCGTCGGCAGCTGCTCTCCTGCCTCAAGCTCCCCCGAGGATATCCCCATCACGATCTGGTTCCTTATCTGCTGGTATATGGGCACATCAGACAATTCATCGATCCTTATAATCATACTGTCTCATCCCTCTGCAATTACCGAAAATATAATACCTGCCTTGATCAAACGCCTCCCTCACTATTCACATCCTTCTTATACAGAAGGAAATATGCCCCGAAGAATACAGCGCTGCCAAAGATCGCAGTGATCACTTCCATCATCACGGGTGAGAGCGCGATCGCCCCTGTCATCTGCAAGCCTGCAGCTGCATCCAATGCTGTATGGAGCAGGATGGCAAGCGGATACAGCCAGAACCTCTCTTTATCCCTGCAGGCGTAAAAGACAAGGATCGAAGCACCGATATGATACAGGACGGCAAAAATGCGCTCCACTATACTTATCACAAGATTACCTGCAGAAAAAGCTGCCAGCTGTGCGGCTATCGCGTAACCCTGCTCCGTCTGATCCGGTGCCTGCGCCGCGATCTTCGCGATCAGATCCCCGAAAGTACCGGCATTGATCATTGCAGAATAAGCGATGTAAGTAATACAAGTGATCCCCAGGATCAGCATAACCTCAAAGCCTCCGTGACCGATACCATATGATATGGAGGTCTCACGGTTTTTCCTGTTTTTAAGCACCGTCTTAAAGGCTGCCAGACGTCCGGTCTCTTCAAATACTCCCGGAAAGAGTCCAACGATCAGAGCCCAAAGTACAGGTCTTGCGTTGATGAACTTTGCTGCCGCATGCTCCGGCAGCCCCATCTGCACAGGAAAAACCAGGATGTTCTGTATCGGCTTTTCCAGTATCACCGCGAACAGAAGAAATGTGGCCGCCCCCACAAGCACTGTTGTGAACTTCTCTTTTTTCTTTACAGTCCAGACAATCGCTATGACGAGCGGCACTACCAGGAACAGCAATGCTCCCAAAGCCAGCAGTACCATCTGGGTATTTCCTACTTTTGTGAATTCCATATCCCTTTCCTCCTTTTTATAACTCGTGTACATATTGATTCTAATGTATTGTTTGTATGTTTTGTATTACTTCTATTAATACACATATCATACACTCACTCTCATCATCTGTCAAGAGAAATTTCCATGTTTTTCAAATATCTTTGATCCCTGTCTTTGCCTGTGTCCCTGTGTGAGGCACCACCATTTCTGAGCTGTTTCCTCAGAACAGATATCTGCTTCCGTTTCAGTACACCGATTCCCTCTGTTGTCTTCCTTTCCGGATATCACTACATAAGCCATAACGGGCAACAGGATGTACCCTCATCCGGAGAACCCGGAGAGAAATAAAAAACGCCCTCCCTTTCCTGCCATAGAGCATAAATCGAAAGGGAGGGCATTTTAAAAGCTCATTACATATCTTATATATCTGTGTCGAAGGTGATGGTGTCAAGCAGAATGCCGATGGCGTTGACCGAGCTATACAGCCAGTTTGTGACGGCCTGCTCGGGAGCTTCGGTATTCTCAACGAGCTCTTCAGTGGAGGCAGTCAGGGCCTCGATCTGATCGATCTTGCTGCTGTCCTGAATCTTCACGAAAGCGCACAGCATCCTGTAAAGCCACTCGGAGCTGTTGGCCATGGCATCCCAGGGATTATCGGTGGGCTCAAAGGCGGCAGCCTCATCCAGGGCTTCCTGAATCTGCGCGGCCTCCTCCTGAGAGGTGCTGATATAAATAGCCATGAGAGCGGCCAGCCTGTAGGCGGTTTCCAGGGCATTGACCGTCTGTCCGTTCACGTCCTCGGCGGCCTCGTCCTGGGCGTTGTAGTAGTCCAGGATCGCATTCAGGCCTTCGGAATTAGCGCCCTCGGTGTCGATCTCCTCGCAGAGGATCTTCAGAACATGGCAGACGGCAATGGTGCCTACGGCCATCAGATCCGGTTGGGTGCTGTTTTCATCCTCCCTGCTTTCGGTCATATACCCCAGCCAATCCAGCATCTCCTGCGTCATCTCCTCGTCGGCGTTGGGACTGGCAAGGCAGACGAGGATCTCTGCCAGGCGATGGGCGCCGTTCACAGCCTGCATCTTGGCGGTACTGACATTTTCATCGCTTTCGTCAAGCCACTGGAATACCTCCTCGGGGGTGAATCCGCCCACACTCTCGGCAAATACGCCGCTGTAACCGGACATGAGCATAATAAGTACCAATGCAGCACTGATGAGTTTTTTCATTTGACTGTCTCCTTACATGATTAAAACGTCTTCTATCCGGCAGAACTACGCAGACTTACCGAAAATGACTTAACCGCAGGGGTTTTGCCTTCGGGTCGGTTCCCTGTTTTATGAGCCTCAGCTGACAGGTTTTCATCTTGTCAGCTGGCAGTCAGCTGAGCGGACAAACGGGACCAGGCAATACGTAAAACCGCGGATCACATCATCGGTCACCATTCCGGAAAGCAGCCTTATCGGCAGCAGGAACGATCCGGAACACCGGTTGATCAGATTACGTGTTTGTCTTATCGTATCCACCGGTTTTTGTCCAGTGGCTGATCCATCTTTTTGGGGCATGAAAATCACAGCTCCTCAGCCAATCTCCTGGGATCGTGTCGGAAGGCCGGCATCAGGCGATCAGGAAAACATCCTTGCCCATGCTGGTGACACTGTCCGGGATGGTAACCTTCTCCAGGCTGCCGCAGCCATGAAAAGCCATATCCCCGATGCTGGTTACACTGTCAGGGATCGTTACTCTCTTTAGGGAAGAGCAGCAGTTAAAAGCATACTCGCCGATGCCTGTGACCCCGTATGGGATCACGACGGCCGTCAGGCTTCCGCACTCACAGAATGATCTGGCGCCGATGTATGTCAGGCCTTTTGGAAGCGTGACCTCCGTCATACGCCCGCAGCATTCGAAAGCACTGTCACAGATTACGCGGACATGATCCGGAATAACGACATTTTTTGCGCTTGTGAGACATTTGACGAGAGCATGTCCCATGATACACAGATAGTTGCTGTCAAAAGATATCAGATGCCTGGGGAACGCTTCTGCGCCTATACTCTTTATGCTGCCGGGAATCCGGATGCCTGTAAGGTTTTCGCAGTCACCAAACGCATTCTGTCCAATGCTGATCACGTTGTCCGGTATAAGAATGTTCTTTAAACAATGACAGCCGTAAAAAGCAGAAAAACCAATACTTTCCAGGCTTTCCGGAAGGGTGATGCTCTCAAGAGAGCGGCAGCCGCAGAAGGCCAGAGAGCCAATATCTGTCACCCCATTTTCGATAATGACTTCCGTCAGGCTGCCGCACTCATAGAATGTCTGGTCGGCAACTCTCGTTACCTTTTTGGGGATACTGACTTTTTTCAGAAGACTGCATCCGCCAAAAGCACTGTCGCAGATCAGGCGGACCTGATCAGGGATTACGACCGTTTCTGCGCTTTTATCACATTTGACAAGCACCTCATCCAGAACGCACAGATGGTTCTCCCCAAAGCGGATCAGCTGCTCCGGAACCGCTCCGGCGCCTATGTTCGTTATGCCGGCCGGGAAGATAATGCCTGTCAGGCTGCTGCAGCCTTCAAAAGCGTTGTCCCCAATGCAGGTTACGCCTTCCGGAATCTGTATTTCCGTCAGATTTCTGCACCCTCTGAAAGCACAGTCTTCAATACCGGTCACGCCGGCGGGGATCGTTATGCCTGCGAGACTGCTGCAGCCATCGAACGATCTCTTCCGGATGCAGGTTATGCCATCCGGAATGGTGATCCTCATCAGACTGTTGCAGTTCTCGAAAGCCGCTTCTCCTATACCGGTTACACTGTCCGGAAGATGAATGTCCGTCAGGCCGGCGCAAGAAGAAAAAGCACGTTCTCCGATGCCGGTCACACTGTCAGGTATCCGGATACCTGACAGGCTTTCGCAGTAATCGAGAGCCCCCATCCTAATTTCCGTTACCCCATCCGGGATCGTTATCGTCGTCAGGCTGCTGCATCTCCCTAAAACATAATCTGTAAGAATGGTGATCCCAGCCGGAAGCTTTATATCTGTCAGACTCCTGCAGAAAGAAAACGCGCCTGCGCCTATGCGGGTCACGCTGTCCGGGATCCTCACGCCTGTAAGACCGAAGCAGGCGCGGAAAGCATATGCGCCGATCGTTGTCACGCTGTCCGGAATCGTTACGCTTGTCAGGCTTTCACATCCGCAGAAAACACTGTTTTCAATGCCGGTTACACCGTCAGGGATGTTGATCTCCCTGAGCTGTTTACATCCGTCAAAAGCACTGGCGCCAATCTGGAGTGCACCGTCCGGAATCCGTATGTCCGAAAGGCTTTCACATTTGCAGAAAGCACATTTGCCAATGCCGGTTACCCCCTCCGGGATCGTCACATCCGTCAGGGCACGGCATTCATAGAAAGCACTGTCACCGATAAAGGTCACGCTGTCCGGGATCGTCACGCTTGTCAGCCTGCAGCAGCCGGAGAAAGCTTTTTCGCCGATAAAGGTCACCCTATCCGGGATCGTCACGCTTGTCAGCCTGTAGCAGCCGGAGAAAGCTTTTTCGCCGATAAAGGTCACCCTGTCCGGGATCGCCACGTTCGTCAGTTCGAAATAATTTTCGAAAGCACTTTTGCCGATAGCCGTTACACCGTCAGGAATGATAACCTCTTTGTCAACGCCCTCGTATTTCACCAATACTCCGTTTTCGATCACAAAGCCCTGTTCCGCCGGTATATCTTTCTTTTCCGCGTCCTCTTCTGCGCTGTGATCGTTCTGATATAGCTGTGTTTCCTCAAACGGAATTCCGTTATCAATGGCAAAACGTTCCGCCATGCTGCCCTTTTCTCCGTACAGGATAAGATCCGGATTGCATTTTATAAAGATGTCTTCCCCGATTTCCGTGACGCCTTTCGGAATGAAGACACTTTCCAGGCTTTCGCATCCTTCAAACGCTTCATCGCCTATTTTCCTCACTTTTGGGGGAATGACCACCTGTTTCAGCTTTTTGCACCCTTGGAAAACAAATCTTTCTAATTCCGCCACGCTCTCAGGAATACATATTCTTTCCAGATTTTCACAAAGAAGGAACAAAGAGGTGTCCAGCTTTTTCAGGTTTTGTGAAAGGATGACGTTCCGCAGATTCGTACACAGGGAGAACGCAAAGCATCCAATCTCGGTGACACTGTCAGGAATGATGATTTCTTCCAGCGAGGTGCACGATTCGAATGCTTTATCATGAATAGAAGTAACACTGGCGGGAATGATCACACTCTGCAGCTCAGAATGACTGCGAAATGTATCTTCTCCAATGCATGTCACGCTGTCAGGAATCTGAATATGCGTGCCGCTGCATTCGTTTTCACCCAGGAGACTGAATACCCTGGTCTCATATCCCTTTCCCTTCAAAAGAGCAATAAGCATATCCCGATATTTTTCACAGACCTTCCTGGAAGGTGCGCGCAGATTGATGTCGGCAAACATTGACCACAGATACCTGGGTTCTGCAAAGACCATCTCCATCCGCGCATCTCCCGGCAAATATACCTGATTAACGCGCTCGATCCACTGGCTGATTTCCCGATCCCGCTCCAGGCCTTCCCTGTCATCTGTGATGATACTGACTCTTATATACGGAAATTCAATGCCTTTCCTGATGAATATATGGTCTTCCTCCGAGCGTATCCATGATTCAAGGAAAGCAGAAGAGACAGGATCGCCTCTCGCATGTTCAAAAGTCAGGGCGCTCTCATCACAGACCACATGGGTCAGGTATCTTTTTGTATAGTGATCAGGATTGGCGGAACAGCACAACCCCTCAAATCGAATGTCGGGAATCGTTGATACAAGCATCAGGCAAAGCATCGAGAAAAAATCATTAAAGTTTCCTGCAGACCGGTCTTCTCCCTGGAGAACGGAACAATCACGCAGCAGGAAGCGCGGCCCGTCACAGACGATCTGTCCGATCATATCCTCCGCTTCTTTTACATGGCCGGAATCCAGTCCGCGGATGTTTCTCATGTATCCTCTGTATGTAAACCTGTATTCCCGCCACAGTCCGGAATAAGCTGTGAGATCCTCGCATCTTACGTTTCTTCCCTGATACCGGATCTGCCCGTCTGTTTTTTCATAAGGAAGCAATTCATAATTGTTCTGAAAGTAGACGAAAATCATTGTTTTCGCAAAATCTTTCGCTCGTGAAGCATGCAAATCACTGGAAAAAATGATTTCAATATCGGTTTTTGTATTCATAGTATTCTTCCTTACTGCCATGCAGCCGCGGGTCAGCCGTTTGCTGAATAACCGTCGGTAATGCCATGGAAGATATACGGATAAAGGAAATCTTCCCACCGGCATACCGCCCATAAAGGATACTGTCGGAACAGGGGGACAGCCTGAACGTTATCAGGAGCCAGGGGAACTCTCTGCCTTTCCCTGTTTTTTCAGGTGAATCTCCGGCACGGCAAGAGAGTGAATGCTGACGGTTGGCTTTTCTGTCTTCTCAGGTTCTCCACTTGTTCCGGCATCCGTCGGCTTTACATCCGGTGTTTTATGGGCAGAATCCTGAGGGTTTTCTTTTTGTGCCTGCGCTTTTCCGACATGTATCTCCGGTATGGCCAGATTTTCACTCACTATATCCTGTTTCCTGTCTTTTTTTTCATGGTAAGTCAGAATCTCCAGATCCTCAACTCCTTTGTGGAACTCTTCTTCAACTTTATGAACGACTTCTTCAATGATATTCATATTCATCTCCTCCCAAACCAGGGAACTTCGCCCGGCAATCCTGACGCTGCATATTGCGGAGGGCTCAGAGCAGATTGATGAAAAACGTGATCACCAGGCTGTTGATGAAATCTGCAAAAAGGCTGCCTGCAATGGGGATCAACAGATAAGCTTTGATAGAGGGGGCATATTTATCGCATATCGCCTGCATATTTGCCATGGCGTTCGGGGTCGCCCCCATACCGAAGCCGCAGATACCTGCCGTAATGACCGCCGCATCATAATCGTGTCCCATGATGGTAAATACCACGAAACGGGCATACACAAACATAAAGACTGTCTGTGCGGACAGGAGGATAATAAGCGGCAGAGCAAGTTCGGCAAGCTGCCATATCTTAAGTGTGATCATGGCAATCCCCAGGAAGAGCGAAAGCATGATTCCGCCTAAGTCATTGATCTCTCCCATATGGATCGTATACTTTCCGAAATATTCACTGAGATTCCGAATGACTGCGGCCGCGATCATGGCGCCGATATAAATCGGGAATGTCATGCCAGTTTTGGACAGCAGATAAGAAAAAACCGTACCGATGCCTACCGCAATAATAAGCTGAAAAGAGGCCGGCGCGTAATTCCTGCAATCCCTTTGATGTGCTTCTTCATCTTCCGCAAGTACAAAATCGTCTTCCTTCACCACTGTTTTCAGCAGGTCTTTTTTGCGGATCAGATAATTGGCGATGGGACCGCCGATCAGCGAACCCGATATCAGGCCATAGGTGGCTGCCGCAGTACAGACTGTTGTCGCGCCGATCAGGCCAAAATCCTCCAGCACCGGCCCGAAGGCTCCGGCTGTGCCATGTCCGCCGACCATGGGAATGGAACCAGCGCACATACCGACAAGAAGATCCTGCTTTAACGCGGCCGCGAGACCTACCGCGATCCCATTCTGGGCAAGGATCATCGCAATCACCAGCCCAAGCAGGACAAACAGAGCCCTGCCTCCTGATTTTAAAACCTTCAGATTAGCCTGGAAACCTACAGATGTAAAGAAAAAGACCATACAGACTTCCCGCAGTGTGTCTGTAAAAGAGATCTCGATCACACCTGTCACATACAATACACAGTTGAGGATGGCGAACAAAAGGCCGCCTACGACCGGTGAAGGGATACAGAATCTTTCCAGAAAGCTCACCCTGGCTCTCAGAAAGCTTCCCAGATAAAGTGCCGCGACTGCCATTGCGAGTGTCTGGTACATATCCAGTGTGAATGTCCGCATATCCTTCACCTCCTACTCTTCCGGTATGATGACACCCTGCTCTTTATAGTAGGCAGAGGCTCCTTTGTGAAAAGGAACGGGAATATTCTCCACCGCGATTTCCGGTGTGACAGAAAAATCCACCGGAATCGCCAGCTGCAGTTCGGAAGCATGAGAGAACAGACTGGCTGTAATCTTTTTCACGACAGCTTCCGAGAGCTGGTCATCAGCCAGGAGGACGGCTTTTACAGCAACGGTTTCTACATCTTCCTCCTGCCCTGTGTACGTACCGGCAGGAATGGTACATTCCGAATAGTACTCATAGCTGTCCCGCAAAGTCCGGATCTCATCTGTCCCGATACTGATCAGCCGGATGCCTGTGCGCCTGGCAAGCTCCTCCACAACAGTCGTCTGCATGCCGGCTGTGCAGAAAAATGCGTCTATCCTGCCCTTCTGAAGCTGATCTGCAGCATCTGTATAATTCAGGTTCACCTTTTCCACCAGTTTATCGTTCAGTCCATATGCAAGAAGGATCTGTTCGGCATTCTGCTCAGTGCCTGATTCGTCCTCGCCCACGCTGATCCTTTTTCCCTGCAGATCCATGACGTTGTTGATGCCGGAACCCTTCCGCGTGACGATCTGACAGGCTTCCGTGTAAAGGCCGGCTATGGCGCTGTACCCTTTTAACGGGTTGTCTCCCGAAAACATGCCTGTACCATAATAGGCATCGTTCAGGACATCTGTCTGAGAAATACCCAGCTGGATATAATTGTCTGACAGAAGTCGAAGGTTCGCCGCCGATCCGGCTGTCTTCTTTACATCTATCTCCAGATTTTCGTTGTCTTCTTTGAGGAATCCGGCAATCGCCTGCGCAATAATATAATAATTTCCACCGATCTCGGCAGATCCAAACCGGATGTTCTGCCTGTTTCCACAGGATGACGCAAAGAATATCAGCAGGATCGGCAATATCATCAAGGAAATTCTGTTTCTTTTTTTCTTCATCAGCATCCTCCCAGAAGCTTTTTTTGCATACGCTTATCTTATAACGAGTATATGCTCTCCAAGCCTTTTAAACTCACATAATATGATTCAGGCGACAAAAGGTCATGCAAAAATGAGCTCGCTCATTTTTGCATGAGATTGGGTCGCCCACAGACACGAGGAAGTAGCCATTTTGCACTATTTATACTTAACTTTGCAAATCTTTCTGTGCAAAATGAGCGGATTCCGAGT
>JAFVGK010000200.1 GCA_017475035.1 Blautia sp. | reverse complement strand
TACAATTCTAATTATATCATATTTAAATAATTATTGCAAGTCCAGAATCCAGCATAAACAAAGGATTTTTAGCTGATTCCCAACAGGATTTTTAACATTTAATCAATTAGTTACTGTAATATTTTTGGAAATTAGCGTATAAAGCGTTATAAACTGACGACTCCTCATGATGTTGAAATCCCAACCGGTGGGAAGGTATACGTAGCACAGGAGATAAATAAGTATATTCCTGCAGATGAAACAAAGAAAATAGGGATGAGCGTGATCTATTCTCTGAAACAGGGAAATACAGTACTGGAAACTAAGACATGTACAGAAAAAGACCGAGGTGTTCTGTTTGATGAATTTCTGGATCCGGGTGAATATACGGTTGAGATAACGACACCTGCTTATGCAACAACAGTAACTAAAGATAACATAAACAAATATCAAGCAACACCAAACAACAATTATTCCGTTACATCTACCCCGGCATCACAGGCTGTCACTGTTACCGTAGAAGCAGCTAACATTGCCCGTGCCGACTTTTCACATACTATTAGAAAAGCAGCTAATACCTACTATACAGTTTACTTACATAGTTCAGTAGCACATACCGCAAATGAAGGTATATCGAATAATGATGGAAGTGGGTATTATGCTTATAAGAGGTTCCTTGAATTTCCTGCAGGTGAAACAGTGACAATGACCTTTGATAACCGGAATAAGGATTATAATCCATATGCCGGGAGAACCGTTTATATAAATAATCAGGTTTTGGGTGTTGTTGGCCAAGATGGTACACATGATTCTGAGGGTAGGATGTCGCTGACATTTACTGTAGATGGTGATAAGGATATTTATGTAAGTGATACTGACTATGGTTCGATGAGTAATGTTTTGTTCAGTAATGTTCTTTCTTTCTCGCCGACAGGTAGAGAACTTGACAGCTTACCAGCGGGTACCACGATTCCATTGAGATCAAGAAGGCTTAACTTGATGCGGGGTTCTGGAGATGGTGACAGGGATGATGTGATCGATGTTGTAAATGACGGTAACGCCCCATCTTCCTCAGATCCAAATATGAGTTATACACTTGATCCTAACTGGGAATGCATGATAACACTGGATAAAGATGATTTATCGAATGGAAAATGGAAGGAAACAGTTCTGGGTGCAAATGTTAAGGATCTTGTAGATCATGATATTAACGGCAATCAGTACCTGTACTATATTGCCGAAATTCATGAAAGCGGGCAGCTGCCCGAAACAGTTGCTGTGATTGGAAAAGCTGGTAATAAGATACTTACAGTTAGCAGTACGGATAATAACCATCCTTTGACTTTGACAAATACAGTTCCATACCCGACGTCAATTACTATCCAGAAAACAGATGATAACTCCGTGGCGTTGCCAGGTGCAAAATTTGAACTGTATAAAACATCAGGTACTTCTGCTGGTTTTATACAGGAAGTTGACATGAGCAGTAACGCATCCGTGACGGTTAGTGGTTTATACGCTGGAGATTATAAGCTGATTGAGACTCAGGAACCCAAAGGTTATTTGAAGCTACAAGATGAGATATTATTTACTATTTCAAATAACGTGATAACCGGAACCTCAGGCAGTAATAAAGTGAGTTTGAGCGGAAATACGTTAACGATCTCTAATACGCCATATAAAACCAACATCAAGATCAATAAGATCGATCAGGAAACCAGGAATAATAGCATCCCCACCTCTCTCTCTGGAGCTTATTTCCGTTTGTATAAGAGAAGCAGTGGCGGAACCTATGATGCATCAACCGTCAGCAATTATGGGAGAGAAGGCGGTATAGAAGCAACTAATGGCATTCTGACATACGAGAACCTTATCGATGGAGAGTATAAGATAGAAGAAGTTCACACACCAAAAGGTTATGTGAAGACAGATAATAATAATATTTATTTCACATTGGCGAAAGGTGTTGTGACGAGACATACAGCTCCAGACCCTGAGAATAGTTCTACGATATGGACAGAGATTCCTGTATCCAGTAGCGTAGCAGACATAACCTACATAAAGGCTTCAGGTGACACGGTTGCTACCTTCACCGTAGGGAATAATAAGGGAGCTGCCCTCCCGTCAACGGGTGGAGCAGGAACAACTCTCTTCTACCTGATAGGTGTTTTGATGTGTATTCTCGGAGGAACCGGCATCCTGATGAAGAGGAAAGCTGCGTGACGTTTTCTTCCATCAAGGCTTGATTGAGGTAATATGCCTTTTGGTGAAAAAGGCAGTAGCATAACAAATTAATAAACCTGTGGAAACAGGACATAGGAGGGAAAGCCAGTTGTTCCGTATTTATAACAACTGGTTTTCCCAGTAGGATGATTTGTTTTGTTCAGAAAGAAAGGAGTCCCCTATGAAAAAACTCATTATGACCGGCCTGCTTATCATTGCCTGTGCCTCATTTGTCCATGCAGAATCAATGTCCGATGGCAAGTTCCAGGGAACCGCCAATGGCATGGACGGAGAAATATCCATCGAACTCACCGTCGAAGACGGAAAAATCTCTGACATCTCTGTCCTCTCCGACAACGAAACCGCTGGTGTGGGTGCCAAAGCCCTCGGGATCATAGCGGATGCCGTAGTCGAAAACCAGTCTCTTGCCGTGGATAACGTTTCCGGCGCAACCATCTCCAGCATGGCGATGAAATCTGCAATCGGGAAAGCGATTACAGAGGCAGGCGGGGATGAAAAGGAATGGAAAGAGAGAGAAATCGTAGTCGAACCTGTTGATGAAACCCTTGAATATGATGTTGTTGTGGTGGGCGCCGGCCTTACCGGTCTTACCGCTGCCTTAACGGCAGAAAAGAATGGAGCAAAGGTAGCCCTGCTCGAAAAACTTGGCATCGTTGGCGGCACATCCATTTTCAGTTCCGGGAATTTCCTGGCCGCCTCAACTGACGAACTGAAGGACGACGTGGCCGAGGCCTGGAACAAACGGAACAAAATCCAGGAGGTCAACCAGGTCAACATGGATAAGGTAAAAAGCCTGCTGGATGTAAGCCCGGAAGTGATCGCGCTGTATGAGTCCCTTGGCGCTTCCTTTACTTACGATGAAGAGACCTACACCTTCTGCCCGACTCCGTCAGATAAATCCCTTGAAAACTGCGCGGTGATTGAGATGGCAGACGCCCCGGTGAAGAATAAAGGATGTGAGTCGCTGATCGCCAGCCTGGAAGAGAAGCTGCTGGAGGATGGCGTTGATATTTACTTAAATACCTGCGCAGTGAACTTGGTTCAGGAAGATGACGGAGCAGTCACCGGAGTCATTGCCGAGAGCAAGAATGGAACAAAAACCTTCATGGGTAAGTCCATCATCCTCGCTACTGGTGACTATGCACGGAATAACGATCTGAACGCGGAGATCGCTCCGGAGACAGTTGGTGAGTATACCGCCACTGCAGTCGGAAATACAGGGGATGGCCTGACCATGGCTCTGGATGCCGGTGCCGTTCTTCATCCCTACCAGGAATCCTTAAGCGGAAACTTCAATGCAGATCCCTATGATATGCCTGTTGTCGGACAGCCGAACAACCAGTTCCCCTTTGCTGTTGTCCTTGTAGACCGTGACGGCCTCCGTAAAGTCAGTGAAGCGGCAGGCCCCCATGACCAGCAGGTGTTCTTTATCCATGAGGATGACCTGGACTATGCATGGGCGATCATGGACCAGGAGATTGCTGACAGATTCCTGAACCTGGAGACATATCTGGAGAAGACAGAGGGTGGAAGCCCGTTCATCAAGGCGTATAAGGCTGACAGCATTGAGGAGCTTGCAGGGCTGATTGAGGTTGATGCAGAAGTACTGAATGAAACCATCACCCACTATAACGAACTCTGCGAAGCCGGAGAAGACACGGATTGTGGTAAGAGCGCGGATTACCTGAGCGCGATTGATGAAGGACCGTTCTACGCTGTGAAAGAGTATGACATGACCAGAGGCAATTATGGTGGAATTCTGACCAGCGATGACTTCGAAGTGCTGAATGAAGAGGGAGAACCGATTCCCGGTTTATATGCCGCAGGCCTCATCAGTTCCGGTGACTATTTCGGAGATTATTATCCCGGAAGGGAAGCTCTGAGCCTGGATGCGCATGCAGGTTATATAGCAGGAATGAAGGTATCGTCAAACACAGCTGAGTAAATGTTTTTTCCTTTTTAATCCCATGCTGGCTTACTTTTTTAAAAACAGGAGAATCAAAAATGGATAAATACGGTTATGATGGAGATCCGAAGTTCCGCCCGCTGTCTCCCTGAGCATATTTTGGCTATGGAATTCTGTTTGCAATCCCGGTAGTAGGACTTGTGCTGTTAATTGTCTTTTCCTTCTCTAACGGGAATATCAACAGGAAAAACTATGCAAGGTCTTATTTCTGCACGCTGTTGATTTTGATCATTCTTTTTGTTATAGCCTTTGCGATTTCAGCTTTCACTGGACGGCTGGACGAATTTGTCAAAGAATTGAATGATTTATGGTATCGACTGCCCATATGATAGAAACTTATAAAGATAAGCTTAAGAGAGAGTCATACTCTGATTGAGGGGAAAAAAGGCCAGTCACTTCGGTGGCTGGTTTTTTTAAGCACAACTGTAACACCAACGGAGAAAAGAAAACTGGCTGGAATCACAGAGTCAGCCTTCAGACAGAGAATGACTTCGAAATGTGTACATTCACATAATTGCACCATAAAATTGGTTAAAAATACGAAAGCAAGATAAAAAATAATCAAGACATTTAAAAGCCAAAGTTGTATAATATATTAGCATAGCTGTATACCCAGCTACATATTGGGAATGAAAGTGTTGACCAAATCTGATAAGCTCAGCCGCTATATGGTAGGCCTTCTTATGGTGATCTTCGATATACCTGGCATTTTTATGAAAAGGAAGGCAGCACGATGTCTTTCTTCATTAAAGCCTGATGTGGAATCCAGGCATATTCTGCCTTATCGGTGCGGTAAAGATCTTCCCCGGTGAAACAGATATCCTTATGAAGAGTAACATACCAATTAATAAACCTGTGCAGCAATACACGGGAAGTAGGCGAAGTAGACACATGATTCTCAGAAAGGAAAGGGAAAATGAAAAAACACATCTTTACCTGCGCAGTTATCTGTGCATTAATGGCCTCACAAGCAGTATTCGGAAGCGCAGCTGACGGTACGTACACCGCCACAAAACCAGGCATCCACGGTGATGTTACGGTAGAGACAACGTTCGAGGATGGCAAGATTACCTCCGTTGTCGTAACGGAAGAGGAGGAAACCCCTGAAATTGGCGGTATCGCTATCACAGACATTCCTGCCGCGATTGTGGAAAACAATACCTTTAACGTAGACTCTATCACAGGAGCAACAATAACCTCAGATGCCATCAAGGATGCTGTCGCTGACGCCATCACCCAGGCCGGCGGAGATCTGGCAGAGTTTGAAGGCTCCGCATCTGCGGCTGATGAAGCGAATCAGGGAGAGACGATAGAGTTAGAGTGCGATACCGTCGTAGTCGGCGGCGGTGCAGCCGGTATGGCGGCTGCCCTTGCTTCCCAGCAGAACGGAGCAAAGACAATTCTGGTGGAGAAAGCTGCCAGCGTCGGCGGAGTTTCCATTATTGCCGGCGGTCCGATGGGCATCGACAGCAAGGATCAGGAAGAAGCTGGTGTGGCAGGAACCTTCACGATCCAGGAAGTATGGCGTGACTGGATGGATTACAACTGCTGGATGTGTGATGGCACGCTGTTCTTCAATCTCTTTGAAGACAGTGGGCGGACAGTTGACTGGCTGGAAGAGAACGGGATGGAGTTTAACTTCATGGGAACAGAGCAGGCCGCTCATGCAGAGGGCTTCCCCACCTATCACATTTACGCGGATCAGGAGAATAAATTAGGCGCTTATCTGGTTCTTCTGGACAGGTTTAAAGAAGCCGGTGGCGAAGTCTATCTTGAGACGGCTGCGTTTGAACTGAAAGCGGAGGATGATCAGATCACAGGTGCTCTCTGCAGGCAGAAGGACGGCACTATCCTTGACATTTCCTGCAACGCTGTCTGCCTCTGCACTGGTGGCTTTGCCGCAAACCAGGAAATGGTTGATGAGGCAGTAGGCTTCCATCTGGAGACATTCTCAACCGGTACCCAGACCGGTGACGGCGCTACCATGAGCCAGGCGATTGGCGCAGGAAAAGGAAAGACCATTCAGCAGCTGCACGGCGTGACCAGCTTTTCCGGAATCCAGACCGGCAGCGGAAAAGATGATATTGCCAAAGCGATTTATCTTCCCAACAGTGTATGGGTAAATACACGTGGCAGCAGGTTCTGCCCGGAAGACTTGAATTATGATACAGCCCTCAGCTCAAATAGTGCGTTTACACAGGGAGAGTATTACTTCGCTCTTATCTCCGAAGAAATGGCAAAGAACCTTGAAGAGAATGGCGCAAAGTACTATAATGTTGACACGGATGTAAGGTATGAGCCTACTGTTCCGCTGTTCAGCGTCGATGAAGGATGGACAGGGTTTGTGGCGGCATTAGAGGACGGCTGCGAGAAGGGTATTGTTTTCAAAGGGGATGATGCCCGTTCCCTCGCGGAGCAGATGGGTGTAGATCCTGATATGCTGGAGCTCACAGTGAAGCAGTATAATGAGAGCTGTGATGCCGGGCTTGACATCGCCATGGGTAAAGATCCGAAGTATCTGACGAGCCTGGGTGAAGGTGCTCTCTACGCTGTCAAAGCCCGCCCCATGAGCCTTGGCGCAATCGGTGGTGTTCTGGTGAACAGCAGCCTGCAGGTCATCAAGGATGATGGTACCGTCATCAAGGGACTGTTTGCAGCAGGAAATGATGTGGCAGAGTTCTACAATAATTCCTATCCTCTTATTGAAGGCGTCTCCCTTGGGTCTGCCTTTAACGGCGGAAGAATGATCGGGGAGCAGGCGGCTGCTCTGGCAGGCAACTAAGTAAGGGAAAAGAAAATAAGTAAAAGGAAAAGAACTTTGCCTCCTGTTCCTTTGGGGAGGCAGTTCCACTTCGTCTAAGGAATAAAAACCCTGAGAAAAGGCCAGTCGTCAATATGACTGGCTTTTTCTTGAAAATTGCGGCTTTGTTGCGCTGATTCGGAAAAGCAGCAGACACTTTGTGAAAACAGTGATGAACGAGGAAAATTTAAAATGAAGAAAGAGAAACCGGAAAATCCTACTATCTTTTCGGAAGAAATTCCAACAAAGCCTTCGAAAAAAAGAAAAAAACCGAGAGTTATTCTTCTTGTCTTTTTATGTATCGCCCTGCTTCTGACTGCCGGGCTGTGGATCATGACCGTGATCATCTATAACGACAATTTTGACCAGCGCTTTGAGAGCTATGAACCACACATGTTCCTGGTCAGTGACTTTGATGGACTGGAGCGTACAAAATATGAGTTTACGTCGGACAAAGGCCAGAAGCTGACAGGGTATTTATATAGGATGAGAGCGGATGAGACTTCCATAGACAGTGAGACTTCCGCGGAAAGTGATCTTTCGACAGACAGTGAGACTTCCACAGACAGTGAGACCGGCGCAGGCAGCACGACCGGTGCTGACGGCTTGGCCGGAGGTGAGAGTGGGGATTATCGCGGTATTATCATCTTTGCCCATGGATTTGGTGCAGGTCACAACTCCTATATGGACTGCGCGGATTATTTTGCCCGCAACGGGTACCTTGTTTTCGCCTATGACGCTTCCGGCAATGACGAGAGTGAGGGAATAGGAAAGGAAAGCAGCCTCGGAGGTATTCCGCAGGGAGTGATAGACCTTGACCGGGCGATCACGTTTGTGGAAGAAAGCGGAAACTTTCCGGATCTTCCGATTGGCCTGTTCGGGCACAGCTGGGGCGGATACAGTGTCTGCGCTGTTCTGACATATCATCCGGAGGTGAAGGCCGTCATTGAGTGCTGTGGCTTCAACAGTTCCGCGGCTATGTTCGAAGCGGGCGGAAAGGATCAGGCCGGATCCTTCATCTACGCTATGCTGCCCTTCGTCAGGCTGCATGAGAGAATCAAATACGGAAAATATGCTTCCAACACAGCGATGAAGGGCTTTGATGCGAGTAATGCCGCAGTGATGATTGTGCACAGTGAGGATGACGGTGTGATTCCCATTGAATATGGTCTGGATCTGTTTTATGAAAAATACAAAGATGATCCCCGGTTTGTTTTTATGCGTCTTGAGAACAAAGGACATAGTTATGTATTGAATGACAGGTCCTACATAAATGAATTTAATACGGGGTTTAATGAATGGCTGGAAACATTGGATTACGACTATACGGAGGATAAAGACCGGTTCGCCGCTGATAAGGCGGATTATATTCACGAGAACCTGGACAGGGAAAAATGGAGCAATATGCTGGATAAAGAGATGTTTGAGCAGTTTCTGGAGTTTTATAATGAAAACATCCCTGGGTGATCAGACACTGTATGGCCGCAGAGCAAAGCAAAGCGGATTTCGGGTGGCTGTAGGTTGCTGCATGCCAGTAGCACGCCGAAGGCGTCCTTTAGGATGCGTTTAGCAACGACCGTTTCTGGTGCCCGATGGGCACCGTTTAGAAACAACCGAGCCGGAAGGCAAGACCCGGGAGACGAGACGCGAGAGCAGCTCTGCTGCGGAGCGATCCGTAGAATCAGGCTTTTGTCGATGCAATCATATTTTATAAGAAAGGATCAAGATTATGAAAAAGTTATTTTTATCAGCAACAGTTGCCGCGGCTTTTATCTTTTGTGTTACTGCATTTGCAGATGTCAGCCAAACTGCATCTGCATACCTTGACCAGGATGGGAACGAGGTTTGCGTAACGGTTGATCTGAGTGACGGATGGTCCGTAGAGTTTGCAAGAAGAGCCGTTTATCTGTATGATGGTCAGGGAGAAGAACCTGCCGCAGTCGGTATTACGCTGGATGAAGAGGTTTACAATGGACAGGTTGAGATCGGAAAAGACCAGAAAGACTACACAACAGAAGGTGGTATTGTGGCCTTTACGCACCCTGAAGGCAGCCGGGATTATTACTTTGCGGTCGGTGAAGAGACATTCTTCCTGATTACTGTCAGTAAAGATTATGATGGAGACACAGTCATGAGCCGGTTTACGGTCGAAGCTGCCACGGATCAAGCGGATTAATGTGAAAACATTTGATCAACGTATATAACTTCGTTTTGGGAGGAGGCTGATTTTGCTGCTTCGACAACCCAACTGCCGAAGCAGCAAAACGCCATCTGAAGACCTTGAACCAACGTACAAAGCTGCGTTCCGGGAGGGGGGAGAAAGGCTGCGAACACTGATGAAATATCCATGTCTTATTCTTGACCACGACGATACGGTCGTGAACAGTACGGCAACCATTCATTATCCGGCTTTTGTCGCTTATATGAAGGATGTCCGTCCGCATATCCATCTGACTCTGGAGGAGTATTTTGCGTTAAACTTTGATCCGGGCGTAGTTCCTCTTTTTCGGGATATTTGCGGCCTGAGCCCGGAGGAAATGAAGGCGGAGGAAATGTTCTGGGCTTCTTATGTAAAGGATCACATTCCGAGAGCATATGACGGCATCCGGGAAATTCTTGAAAAACATAAGGAAAATGGCGGCTTGTTCTGTGTGATCTCTCATTCTTACAGCTATTACATCGAAAGGGATTATGAGCACAACGGCCTGCCAAAGCCTGACCTGATCTATGGCTGGGATCTGGAGCCTTCCTTGCGTAAGCCCAATCCTTATGCGGTTCATGAAATCGCCAGGACCTTCTCTCTGTCACCGGAGGAAATGTTGGTCATTGACGACCTGAAACCCGGCTATGAGATGGCACGGGCAGCCGGAGTTCCCTTTGCGGCAGCGGGATGGGCAAATGATATTCCGGAGATCGAAAACTTTATGCGGCAAAACTGTGATTTTTATTTTAAAGAAGTGAAAGATCTGGCGGTGTTTTTGTGTTAACTCATGAACGCAATTGACTGCCGTTTCATTTTGAGCACACCAGGTGTTCACTCGTTATACGTTAATTATACGTCAGACATTTACGATATCGAGTATAAACTTGCGGGAACAATGAGATGGAATTTTCCACTTTAGTGCCGCAGTATATGCGGAAGTACTAAAATATCCATTCCGGATATTAAGCACTCCGGCATAAAACGTCAAAGCGATAGAAGAACTGCTTCTTCTTGCGATAAGGCTCGGGCAGAATCCGGAAGGAATCATCAGTTTTCCGGAAATCAAAAATGACCTGCGAGTCATTACCTGTTGTCTTTGTCAATGACAATGACGCCGGGAAATGATCCGCAGGTCATTTGGCGATACATGCTCTTTTGATGAAAGAGTCTTACTATGCCGCTGATTTTATCCTATTCTTTCTTATATTGCTCAATATACTGTTCTTTCAGTTCCAGACAGTCTTTGTTTTTCAATCCCCGGAATATTCCACGCCGGATCAGATCGTAGATCACCGCGAAAACCGGCGCGCCGGCCAGCATGCCGATAAGCCCCCAAAGGGCGCCGAAAAACAGGATGGAAAAGAGAATCCAGAAGCTGGAGATCCCAAGCTTGTCTCCCAGGATCTTAGGCCCGATGACATTTCCGTCAACCTGCTGCAGCACAATGATAAAAACGAGCAGGATCAATGCCTTAGGCAGGTTTTCTGTCAAAACCAGCAGCACAGAGGGAACCGCCCCAAGATACGGTCCGAAAAAGGGAATGATATTGGTGACGCCGATTACGAGGCTGATCAGCAAAGTATAAGGCATATGGACGATTGAACAGAAAATGAAGCAGATCACGCCGATGATTGCGGAATCTATGATCTTTCCAATAATAAATCCACTGAACATATCATCGACAAAATGTATTTCATTTCTGATCCATTCTGCCGCCTTACGGGGAAAGAGGCTGTACACCAGCAGTTTTCCCTGCATCCCGAATTTTTCCCAGCTGTTCATGAAATAGATGGATATGATACAGCCAAGCCCGAAGTTTTTCAGAAAATCCACCAGTCCCATAAAGCTCTTGGTCACTTTGCCGATGGCCGACTGCATCGTGGGAAGCAGATCAGTCTGGAGGAAATTTTCCAGCCTTTCGTATAATGTGGAGGTGATCTCATTTACATAGAGCACAATTTCATGGCTGTTTTCGTCCGTATCCATGCCAGCCATCCAGGCCTGGAATTTCTCTACAGCGCCGGGAAGCTGGGAGACGATTTTCGAAATACTGGCGACCAGCTGTGGAAGCACGGCCAGGATCAGCCATACAATCAGCAGGAGTAAGAAAACCAGAGAGAGGAGGACACAGATCAGGCGTACTCTGCCGCTTGTTTTGGCAGAAGGATTTTTGACCACTTTGTAAGCGATGGATTCCAGCCACCGGCATACAGGGCGCAGCAGATAAGCGATCACGAACCCGTACACAAAGGGCGTCAGAATAGACAGCAGCATATGAAAGCCTTTTACAAAAATACCCGTCCGGAAAAAAGCAAGCGCGATCAGACAGGTAAGCGCCACGATGATAGCAAAGAACAGCAGCTGCCATTTGCTCTGCTTCCAGAATTGATTTTCCATATATACCTCCTTCCGAAACGAAGTTTTGTATGTTGACTCAATGGTCACAGATAACTATTTTGTAGCCACGACTGCAAAAAACGCAGCCGTGGGCAAAATATGTCTCCTGAAACCCGATAAGACCTTCATAAAAGGATCACAGAGTGAGGACCTTAACTGAACAAGATATATTTTAAATTGTTTCGTTATATTCATGAACGCAATTAACTGCCAAATAACCTTTTCATCTGGCGCGTTTAAATCTGCCCAGGCTGCGTTGTTGTCAATCGGCGCTTTGCCTGGACGAATTTTTCCTGTACCATATGAACAGGTTTTTTTGCACAGCTCCTTATCAGACATAAATTGTGTCATAAACAGGGCTTTCGGTAATTGAAGATACAGGTGAATATTACCATATATTGAAGATTTGTGCAATAATTCCTCAAGGATCTGTTCTGATATTTTCGTCCGGCTGCTTTGATTCGGGAGTATAAATCAGATATCAGCTTCATTCTGCACGGACTCGGCATCTGACAATAAGGCAGCGCCAGGACACCGCTCTTTTTCGTTAGAGTTTCGCTGCTGTCGTCTGACTGCTATATCCGGCTATAGGCTTGAGCGGCGACTGATCTATGCCGCAACGAACTATGGATTTGCAAATGTTCATAGGTGACAGGAGCTGTTTTTGATGATATACTGTGAGCGTTATCTAATGAAGAACGGATCGAGCCATAAATATGCGTACTGATAATTTACCGGATTTATGTCCATTTGCAAACCATTTGCAATCATATAGGATTCGATTCTTTGAAACTGTAAATAATTTATTTTACAGTTCCCTAATTGAGAAATCTTAATGATTCATAGCAGAATGGTATTGGAGAATTGATATTGTCTTCGGCGGGCTCGGCTGCCGTTGCAGAAAGTAGTCATCCGAAGACATTGAATCAACATTGAATCAACGTATGAAACTTCGTTTTGGGAGGAGGAAGTAAAGGAAAGATGCTTCAGATCAACGGCCTTGACGAAGGCCTGGAAATTTTTAAAGCTCTTGGCTCCGAAGTGCGGATGCGGATCGTGCAGCTTCTCTCGCAAAACGGCGATATGAACCTGAATGATCTGGCCCAGACGTTGGAGGTGACGAACGGAGCCATCACGGCGCATATCAAAAAGCTGGAAGAATGCGGGATCATACAGGTGAAAACCGCTCATACCGGACACGGAATCCAGAAGATCTGTTCCCTGGCGGTGGATGAGATCTTATTGAATCTTTATCCGGCGCAGGAGGTGCGGAATTTTATGGCTTATGAAACCTCCATCCGGGTGGGGCATTACAGCCAATATTCCGCAAAGCCCGGGTGTGGGATGGCAGGCCCTGAGAATCTGATCGGACCCGTGGATGATGCCCGGTGCTTTTCCTATCCTGAGCATCTGGATGCGGAGCTGGTCTGGCTGCATGACGGATATATGGAATACCGGATCCCGAATCTTCTCCCGGAAGGGAACCGGATCATGCAGATGACAATCAGTTTTGAGGTCTCGGATGCGGATTACGGGATGGAAGAGGATCCGAATGCGGATATTGCTTTTTACCTGAACGGAAGCCTTCTGGGAGAATGGCGGAGCCTGCCTTCCGTAAAACACAGCAGGGGGATTTATACCCCTGCCTGGTGGAACGGACCGCTGCGCCAGCATGGGTACCTGAAGATGCTGGTGGTCAATGAACGGGGCGCGTTTCTGGACGGCGTAAAGATTACGGAGACGATTCCTGATCTGAATCAGGAGGAGATGACACTCCGGTTTGAATCCAGACCCAAAGACGGACATACCGGCGGGCTGGCTTTATATGGGAGCGGCTTTGGAAACTATAAGCAGGATATTCATGTGAGGATACACTATTCACCGGCAGCACAGATGAGTCCTTAAAGATTCTTGCCATTATCGGGAACCGTCTCAATCAGATTTATAGGAACTTTGTTGCTGACATCCGTATAGAGCAGGTCAGGTTGGATACGAGACCACTATAGCAGCAGCGCGAAGACAGTCGCCGGGATGCATCGGGAATGCTGAGAGGCTGTAGGCTGCTGCATGCCGGTGGCATACCGAAGGCGTCCTTTTGGATGCGTTAAGCAACAACCGTTTCTGGTGCCCGGTGGGCACCGTTTAAAAACGACCGGGCCGGAAGGCGAGACCCTGGAGACGAGACGTGAGAGCAGCCTGCTGCGAAGCGATCCGTAGAATCAGGCTTTTGCCGATGCAATCGTAGAATAGAAAGGAAATAGAAAGGAAACGGAAAGCAATGGATCAGGAAGTCAGATACAATGAACCGTGGATTTTGCAGCGAGCCGATCCCTACGTATACCGTCACACAGATGGAAAATATTATTTCACCGCTTCTTTGCCGGAGTATGACGGTATCGCCCTGCGTCGTGCCGATACGCTTGCCGGTCTTGCCGGGGCAGAGGAGGTCAGGATCTGGAACAAACATGAAAGCGGGATCATGAGCTTTCATATTTGGGCGCCGGAGCTTCATTATCTCGATGGAAAGTGGTATGTGTATTTCGCGGGAAGCGATAAGGATGATATCTGGGCACTTCGCCCTTATGTCCTGGAATGCGCGGATGCAGATCCGCTGACAGGTACCTGGGTGGAAAAAGGACAGATGCAGGCCGCGGATGACGATGCCTTCTCGTTCACAGACTTTTCGTTGGACGGGACCGTATTCACCTGCAAGGGAAAAAGATATTATGTCTGGGCGGAAAAAGTGAGCGTGGGAAAAAAGATTTCGAATCTTTACATCGCCAGGATGGAGACGCCCTGGAAACTGACAACGGCACAGGTTCTGCTGACGACCCCGTGCTATGACTGGGAAAGAGTAGGCTTCTGGGTGAACGAAGGACCCTTTGCCATCATCCGGAATGGCAGGATTTTCCTGACCTATTCCGCCAGCGAAACAGGCGTGGACTATTGTGTCGGCCTTCTTTGCGCAGATGAAGACGCGGACCTGTTAGATCCGGAAGTCTGGAAGAAGAGCCGCCTGCCGGTACTCTGCTCCGATGCTTCCAGAAAAATCTACGGACCGGGTCATAACTGCTTTACCGTAGACGAACAGGGGCAGGATATCATGGTTTACCATGCCCGTACCGAGACGGAGATCATAGGAGATCCGCTGTACAATCCCAACCGCCATGCGATGTTGATGAAGATCAGATGGGACGCAGAAGGGAACCCGGTTTTTTCATATTAAAAACATATAATGATTCAGACGAAAAAAGGTCATGCAAAATGAGAATGTTCATTTTGCATGACCTTTTTCTGTTCGCAGATACCGATGCAGCTTGCTGCGGATTTGACATCAATCCGGGAGCCGGTGCAAGCCTGGAAGCCGAGCGTCAGGTAATAGTAAACGGATAAAATGCTTGCGTTTTAATTCGTTTACTGCGCCGGATTTACGCCGCTGTAAGCGGCATGATTCCGCAGTAACTTCGTGCGTATACCATATCGTATAAACCTCAGGCCTGGTACATGAAAGAAAAAGAAAGGAAAAGATCTTCTTCATGCTTTTATAAACTGTACCTGATGCGAAACTCAATATCCTGATTATAATTTCCAAAGTCCCGTCCGAAAATCGTCAGCCCTCCCACATGCCTGGCATTGTCGGGCACGGCCAGACGCAGGTACATGGGGGTATCCGCGTGCAGATCCAGCTCATCGATGGTCGTATCCGACAGTTTCTCATCATCGATAAAGGTTCCGTTATGTCTGATATTTAACGTTTTCAGAAGCCCATATTGATTCCAGCTGGAATACCACCAATCCGGGGTAAAAATTCCCGGGACATCCGCGTAATCTCCGGGGCTGGTCCAAACACCGACAAGCTTCTCGTTGACATAAAAATGAATGTCGGACGGCCAGTTCGGATTGCTGCCGGGCGCTTCGGAGCTTAGCTCTGCGGACATGGAGAGCCGGTCTATTTTTGCGTCGCCCGGAATCACACAGGGAATCATATACTCCACATATCCTTTCGTGAACCAGAGGATATCCGCGTGAAACCTCTTGTTCGAAGTGAAATACCGAGGGTCGTCCACGTCTCCGATCAGGCCGGCTGCGGTGGAAAGTCCGCAGGTCGGATAGATCCGGCAGGCGGAATATCTTCCGACCCTGACATGGGAGCGGAATTCATTTTCTCTCTTTCCGGCTGTGGAAAGTACAAATAGGATTTTTTCCGGGTGCGGTTCACAGATTTTCAGATTTCCGTGTCCGGCTTCATCTGCGTTGATCCGCAATAGGTCACAGGCCTCCAGCTTTTTCACATGGGATGTGATCGCCCCCGCGGTAAGGTTCAGCGCCTGGGCTAAGTCATTCATGCTCATTCGTCCGTTTTGGATCAGCAGCTGTATGATTTGTATACGTACGGGTGAGCCGAGTGCGCGGAAGAGCTCCAGCTCCTCCTGAAAATCCTTAATATAACGCATAATTTTCAGGCTCCTTCCAACTAAGGACTGCAACGTAAATAAATGGAACAGGATTTCGCAGGATAAATCGCCGTATGCAAGGCGGAGGATGGAGTCGATGCGGGCATCGACGACTGACGACAACGCAGCAGACGACGATTTAGACGCGAAAGATATTCCCTTTATTTACGGGGCGATCCTAAGGATCTGTGCCTAAATAACCTTTACATCCGGCGCGTCTGAATCTGCCCGGGCTGCGCTGCTGTCAGCCGCTGCAGCCCGCTGAGGCTCCTTCCGCCGCCTTGCCTGGACGAATTTATCCCGCACCATCTGTACAGGCTGTTTTGCACAGCTCCTGAACATGCAGGATACAGGATCTATGATATGTTTCCCTCTGCCGGCGGTCATCTGTCGCCGCAGTCATGCGA
The DNA here is from genome assembly GCA_017475035.1 of Blautia sp. GTDB lineage: Bacteria > Bacillota > Clostridia > Lachnospirales > Lachnospiraceae > Blautia_A. The sequence goes on along the minus strand of JAFVGK010000200.1, from coordinate 48,937 downwards.
CAGAAAGAACGTCGATAGAAAGAACTTCTTTCAGCCTATGCCTCAAATTATGGATAGAGTATAACATATATCATTTAAAAAGGAAAGAAGTATTTTAGATAATCCTAAAGTAATAAAATTGAAATAGAAATAGTGCACAAAAATGAAAGCCAAAAACTGTGCAAAACAGAAAATCTAAGATAATGATATAGAAAAAGCTAAAATACTTTAGAAAAAACTATTGACATTCACCTGAAGAACGTATATAGTAAGCTCATCAAGAAACGACCGGCAGCTAAGACGCAGCCGGCATAGGTGAAAAGGAAACACTTCATACAACACAAGGAGGAAATCTTATGAAGAAGTTGCTCGCGATCGCAATGGCAGTGACGATGGTTGCAGCGATGCCCTTTACCGCATTCGCAGAAGAAGGTGAAGCATCCGCAGTTACCACGGTAGGTCCTGAGGACGGCACCCATTTTGAAGTATGGTCTTTCGTAGACGCACACAATGAGTTCTATGGAAAGATGGTTGAGCTCTGGAACGAGCAGAATCCTGACAGACAGCTGAACGTAACCTTCAGCACTTATCCATATTCCGATATGCATAACAAGCTGATGATGTCCCTGCAGGCAGGCAGCGGCGCACCGGATATGTGCGACGTTGAGATCGGCCAGTTCCCGAACTACACCGGCGCAGATTGTCCGCTGTATCCGCTGAATGACGCCCTTGCTCCTTATGAGGCAGATGTTGTGCAGTCCCGTCTGGATGTTTACTCCAAGGCAGACGGCACCAGGATCGGTGTTCCGACTCATGTAGGCGCTTCCGTTATGTACTGGAATGCAGAGATCTTTGAAGAGTACGGCCTGGATTACAAGTCCGTAAAGACATGGGATGACTATACCGAGCTCGGCAGACAGCTGAAAGAAGCTTCCAACGGCGAGGTTTACCTTACCTCTGTTGATACCGGCGGCGTTGACTGGATGTGGATTGCCATGGCTGAGTACGGCGAGGACTGGACCGGCGGCCCGGACGGCGAAGTGAATGTAGAGCTTGATTCCGTAAAGAAAATGATGACCATGCAGAAAGAATGGCTGGATGAAGGCATCGCCATGATCTCTACCGACGGTCATGTAGACCTTGAAGCAGGCTTCAAGAACGTTTCCGAAGGCAAGATCGCTTCCTTCCCGAAAGCAATGTGGTACATGAGCCGTTTCACCAACTATATGCCGGAAATGGAAGGCAAATATGACATCACCACGATCCCGGTCTTCGAAGAAGGCCAGAAGAACTCTGTAGGTATCGGCGGTACCGGTACGGTTGTTACGGAGCAGTGCCAGAATCCGGATCTTGCAGCTGAGTTCCTTGCATGGGCGAAGCTTTCCGAGGAGGGTGAGTCTTACATCTGGAGTGTTCTCGGATTTGACGTCTGCAACGCTGCCCTCTGGTTTGATGAGGACTTCGCATTTGACGAGTCCAATATGTACAACACCTTCTTCCGTGTAAAACCGTATGAAGTTCTGCAGGAGCTGGCAAACAATGATGCGATTGGCACGATTTATACCACCAGCGTATCCCCGACCCTGAATGACTACATGTGCACCACCACCCTGAATGAGGTCTTTGAGGATGGCATGGATGTAGACGAGGCTCTGGCTGAGGCTCAGGAATATCTTGAGATGGAGCTGATGTAATCCGACCGGTTTTGTCGGATAAGGATCATTACACCGGTATATGACAACTGGTACAATCGGATTTCTGAAGCGACAGGGCACGTGAGGAAGACAGCTTTCTGCCAAGGCTGACAGGAAGTCCGAAATGAAAGAAAAGGCCCGGGAGCATGCTTCCCGGGCTTTTTCTTTGAAAAGCTTTGCTGTAAGGCTGTTGTGCCTGCAGAAAGGCCGCAGGGTGAAAGGCAGAGATGAGGCGAGCCTCTCTTGCCTGATTCAAGAATGACGAGGTGAAGGGAAAAGTGAATAAATTCAAAAAAGTTTTCTATTCGCAAAAGGTTGCGCCTTATGTGTTTGTCCTTCCTTTTGTGCTGAGCCTGATTATTTTTTGGGCATATCCGCTGATCAGCGGTATTGTGATGAGCTTCCAGGATATTTCCTTCGGAAGCAGGACATGGGTAGGGATTCAGCATTATACCAAGCTGGCAAGGGATAAATTCTTTGGCATTGCGGTATGGAACAGTGTGGAGTACATGCTCCTGACACTGGTATTGATGATTCCGATTCCTCTTCTCCTCGCTGTATTGATGGAGAGCAGGCTGACCAAGGCAAAAGGCGTCTGGAAGGTCATCATGTATGTCCCGGCTCTGACCTCCGTAGTTATTTCCGGTATGTTGTTCCGTATGATGTTCTCCGAGGCTGCAGGCAGCCAGATGAACCAGCTGATGGCGTTTCTCGGCAAGATGCCGATTGCCTGGCTGAAAACGAAATGGACGGCGTGGATTGCCCTTCTGATGCTGTGTATGTGGAGATGGACCGGTGTGAATATGCTGTATTTCATTTCCGGCTTGAAGTCCATCGACGGTTCGTTGTATGAATCCGCGGAAATCGACGGAGCGGATGCAAAGCAGAAGTTCTGGTATGTGACGCTTCCGCTGATCCGTCCTACGACGATCTACGTTATCACGATTTCTGTTTATGCCGGCCTGTCCATGTTCCTGGAGAGCTTTATGCTGTGGAACGGCAATTCCTCTCCGAAGAACATCGGTCTGACAATCGTCGGTTATCTATATAAGCGTGGTATCGAGAAAAATGATCTGGGTTATGCGTGCGCGGTAGGCATGGTCCTGATGATCATCGCGCTGGCGATCAATATTGTACAGCTTGTCGCGACCGGCACATTTAAGAAGGAGGACTAGTGAAATGAGTAAGAACACAAATTCTCCAAAGACGATGGAATCCAACCACAAGCTTGCGGCGGTTCTTGCCAACGCCCTGTTCGTGATCCTTTGCGGACTGATCGCGTTCCCGCTGCTTGCAGGCCTTCTTGCTTCATTCCGTCCCGGCCGGGAGCTGGTACAGAACGGTCTGGCAATCAACTTTGACTTTACCACGATGACGCTGGACAATTATAAATACCTGTTCGGTGTCGCGGGCGGCAACAGCAAGGTTGACTCCGCGAAATACTTCATGTGGTACAAGAACTCTTTGATTCTGACCATTCTGACGGTTGTTTTGACCTTGCTGGTCTGCTATTTTGTGGCTTATGGTCTGACGATGTACAAATTCCGTCTGCAGGGCTTCCTTTTCTTCATGGTGATCGCGACCATGTGCGTGCCTTTTGAAATCCTGATGCTTCCGCTTTATCAGGAAGTGACAGCCCTGAGGATTATCAACACCCGTGCCGGCGTCATATTGCCGGGACTGTGCGCAGCTTCCACGATCTTCTTTTTCCGGCAGTATATGCAGTCGCTGCCGAAGGAGCTTCTGGATGCCGCACGTATCGACGGATGTACGGAATATGGCATTTCCGTTAAAATCATGATGCCGATCACAAAGCCGGCCTTCGCTTCCATGGCGATCCTCTGCGCGATGGGTTCCTGGAACAACATGCTGTGGCCGATGCTTGTATTCCGTGATACCAGCAAGTTCACCCTGCAGATCGGTTTGAATACGCTGCTGACTCCTTATGGAAATAACTACGACCTTCTGATCGCAGGTTCCATGTTCGGTATCATTCCGATTTTAGTGATTTACCTGATTTTCCAGAAATACCTGATTGATGGTATGACGGCAGGCGCAGTGAAGGGCTGATGATAAAATCAGTTCCGGTTTCGCGTGTGCATCGATTTCGCAGTGACAACGATGCACACTCCGGGATTAAAAAAGCGCATGATTTTATTGTATGCGCACGAACTATAGTATGCGCGCAAATTTACAGCGGAATCATGTCGCTTGCAGCGGTGTAAATTTGGCGCAGTAAACGAATCAAAATGCAGGCATTTTGTTCGTTTACTATAACCTTACAAGTTTGATGAAATGAGAGCCAATCACGAGGGAAATAAAATGGCTAAATATTTTATTAATGCGGGACATAAAGTAAGTAAGATTAATAAGGAGATTTACGGTCACTTTTCAGAGCATCTGGGACGGTGTATTTATGAAGGACTCTATGTGGGAGAGAATTCCGAGATTCCCAATGTTAACGGCATGCGCCGGGATGTGGTGGAAGCCTTGAGAGAGATCCGTGTTCCGGTGCTGCGCTGGCCGGGAGGCTGCTTCGCGGATGAATATCACTGGAAGGACGGAATCGGCCCGAAGGAGAAGCGCAAAAGGATGATCAACACCCATTGGGGCGGTGTCGTCGAGGACAACAGCTTTGGTACCCACGAATACATGGAACTGTGTTCACAGCTGGGCTGTGAGACTTATGTGAATGGAAATCTGGGCAGCGGGACCGTGCAGGAAATGTCCGAGTGGGTGGAATACATGACCTTTGAAGGGGTTTCCCCGATGGCGGATCTGCGTGCGCAGAACGGACATCCGGATCCCTGGAAGGTGGATTTCTTTGGCGTTGGAAATGAAAACTGGGGCTGCGGCGGAAATATGACCCCGGAGTTTTACGCCAATGAGTACCGCAGATATCAGACCTATGTACGTCAGTACGGAGCTTCGGAGGACAATTCCCTTGCTGCCGGAATCGATAATCCGAGCCTGATCCGCAAAATCGCCTGCGGGCCGAATATCGATGATACCGAGTGGACCGAAGGCGTGTTAAAAACCCTGTTCCGCCACTGTGAACCGATGTGGCACGGACATGCGGACGGCCTGTCCCTGCATTATTATACACATCCGGAGGGGTGGAAGACCAAGGGGAGCGCGACGCAGTTTGACGTGAAGACCTGGTACAAGACCCTGGCGAAAACGCTCTTTATGGAAGACCTGGTGAAGATGCACGGCGCGATCATGGATCAGTATGATCCGGAGAAGAAGCTTGGCCTGATCGTGGACGAGTGGGGTACCTGGTTCTCGGTGGAACCGGGAACGAATCCGGGATTTCTGTATCAGCAGAACACCATGCGCGACGCACTGGTTGCCTGCCTGAACCTGAATATCTTCAATAAGCATTCCGACCGTGTGAAGATGGCCTGCATCGCGCAGATGGTAAATGTACTTCAGTCTGTGATCCTGACGGACGGCGCCCGGATGCTTAAGACCCCGACCTGGCATGTATTTGACCTGTATAAAGATCATCAGGAAGCCAGCCTGGTGGAGAGCTTCCTTGAGACAAAGCAGATCGGTGAGGAAGAGGAATATATGGTGCCGAACCTGTCGGAATCTGCTTCCATTGACGCGGAGGGCAAACTTCATATCACCATCGGCAACCTGTCCGTTACAGAGGATTATCCGGTTGAAACCGTGTTCTCAGGCTTTGAGGGCAAGAAGGTTTCCGCACGGATCCTGCATGACAGGATGGACGCCCTGAACACCTTTGATGAGCCGGATATGGTGGCGTCGAAGCCCTTTGAAGGCGTCAGGCTGGTGCCGGGCGGCATGGAGTTTACGGTTCCGGCCTGTTCAGTGCTGGCGATTACGGTAGAGTAAAGGTGAGGATTCGTCCGTAAATATATGGATCCTGAGGAAAACACAGGGGATGGTTTTGCGGAACCGTCCCCTGTGTTTTCGGTTTCTGTCTTAGGATAGAGTCAGAAATTAATGTAACGAATGACGAAGGATTTTTGTTTGAGGTATGCTCCCGGACAAAAAGACAAGTAATTCTGGACAGCAATTTCTGACGCAATCCTTATAAGGGGTAAAAATGAATCTGGAAGGTGAACCCAGGCGATTTTGCCGGAAATGTCTGCTTCGGGAAATGGAATCCGAGTATTTCGAGTCTCTGCAGAATTATATCAGAAATCTGGACGAAGACCTGAAGGTAGAACCGGAGGTGTACGAGGAGAGGCTTGCAAAATGTCAGAGCTGCGATCAGCTCCTTTCGGGAATGTGCCGTCTGTGCGGCTGCTACGTGGAGCTGCGGGCTGTGATGAGGAAAAACAGCTGTCCCAAGGTGCGGGCGGAATGGAGTCGGATTGCGTGAAATTTGATGAACGTATTCACCGGATGTGAATGGGGTCTGTCCCGGAAGTAAATGGGGTTTGTCCCGAAAATGAATGGGATCTTTCCCCGGAAATGAATGGGGTCTTTCCCCGGGAGGGATGATTAATGCTGCGAAAATTGGTTACAATGATGTTGATCATGGGACTCGCTTCCTTTATTCAGACAGGCGTCTGGGGAGAGGAAGCAGCTGCGCTGCAGGAGCCGGCGCATGTCTGTGTGCATGATCCGTCGATTTTTGAAGATCAGGACGGGATGTTTTATATCGTGGGCTCTCATACGGCTTCTGCTGCGTCTGAGGATCTGGTTGCATGGAAACAGTTGAATTTCGATTATGGAAACGGGAAAAACCTGCCTTTTTACGGCAATCTGCAGGAAACCCTTGCGAAGCCCTTCGCGTGGGCGGGCTTTGATGACGGAGACTGCGCCGGAAACGGTTATGCCGTCTGGGCGCCGGACCTGATCTGGAATCCATTTTATATCTGGAACGACGGTGAGGAAGGGGCGTACATGCTGTATTTGTGCACTTCCTCCACATGGCGCCGTTCCTGCATCAGCTATCTGGTGGCCAGAGACGTATTGGGACCCTATGAGTTTGTTGATACCATAGTCTATTCCGGATTCACAAAGAACGGGGAATATGACGGGAAGAGCACCAGGGATACGACCTGGAGCAATGACTATCTGAACCTGGCACATTTAGTTGACCTGGGGGCGGAAAACGGCGGAATCGATGAGATCAGTGACAACTGGTTTAATGCCGACGGAAGCTGGAATCACACCTATGCGCCGAATGCGATTGACCCGAATCTGTTTTTTGACGCATCCGGGGAGAAGCTGTATATGTCTTACGGTTCCTGGTCCGGCGGCATGTTCCTGCTGGAGCTGGATCGCGAAACAGGCGCGGCGAAATATCCGGGAACGGATGGGACAGATGAAGCTTCCGGTAATTTCGTGGACCGGTATTTCGGCGTCCATCTGATCGGCGGAGATCACCAGTCCGGAGAAGGCCCGTATATTTCCTATGACGCTGAAACCGGGTATTATTATCTGTACTGCACCTATGGCGGCCTGGCATCCAGCGGCGGCTATAATATGCGCCTGTTCCGGTCGGAAAATGTGACGGGTCCGTACCTGGATGCGGCCGGAAACAACGCGGCTGACAATAAGGTGAACGGAGACAAGTACGGAATTAAGCTGATCGGTAATTACGTCTTCCATGACCAGATCGGAAAACGGGCGGCCGGACATAATTCCCAGCTGAACGCCTCCGACGGTTCCAGATATCTGGTGTACCATCAGCGCTTCGATATCAAGCCGCAGCTGGAGGCACATGAGGTGCGTGTTCATCAGCAGTTTATGAATGAGGATCTCTGGCCTGTGACGGCGGTCTATGAATACCGGGGTGAGCAGCCGGAGCATTACGAGATGGATGAACTCGTGGGAACCTATGAGTTTATCAACCATGGCAGGAAGAGCGACGGGGATATGCTGGAAACCGTTTTGATCACTCTTGAAGAGGACGGAAGTGTTTCTGGCCCGGTGACTGGTACCTGGGAAGCCTCCGATTCCGGAAAGGGATATGATTTTGCAGCGCTTACGCTTTCCGACGTGACATACCACGGGATCTTTTTCCGTCAGCATAAGGAGAATGCATCTGCAGAGCCGGTTATGACCTTTACGGCCATAGGCACGGACAATACCTGCATCTGGGGCAGCAAGGCAGACGCGGAAAACGGGGAAATGGTTGCCGGCATCGTTGCGGATGCCCTGAAAAAGGTGATTATGGAGACATCAAAAGCCCATGGGCAGCTTCCCGATGAGATGAACGGCTGCGAGATCCGCTGGGAATCTTCCGACACCTCGGTGATAACGGAAGACGGCGTGATCCTGACACCGTCCGATAAAGTCAAGGTAGACCTGACAGCCGTGATTACCAGCGGCGAGACTATGGTGGAACGGACATACCATGTGACGGTGAAACCGTGAGAGCGGTAGAATGTAAGGATCAGACAGCAGAGAAATAGTGACCGTGATGGAACGGAGTATCAGGTGAAGGGAAACTGCGATCGTATGAAAGGGGGAGGAATCATGGATTATCTCAGGGACTTTATATCCGAACGGGAAAAGCTGAAGCATTTCCGGAGAATGAATGAGGAGCAGAAAATCGAGGCTTTCCGGGAGATGATCGAAACCTCTGAGCACGCCGTATTTCTGGGTGGTGCGGGCGTTTCTACAGAGAGCGGCATTCCGGACTTTCGAAGCAAGGACGGGCTCTATCGGAAGAAAGACAGGAAATTTGCGAGATACAGGCCGGAATACCTTCTGAGCTCGGAATGTCTGCATATGAAAACGGAGGTATTTTTTTCGTACTTCCGCGAAAAACTGGATGTCAGGGAAATAGAGCCTAACGATGCCCATAAAGCCCTTGCCCTCCTGGAAAGCCGGGGGAAGCTTGCTGGAATCGTAACGCAGAATATTGATGGACTTCATCAGAAAGCCGGAAGCCGGAATGTGCAGGAAATACACGGAAGCGCTCTGCGCAGCTATTGCGTCAGCTGCCGGAAGCATTACGGACCCGATTTTATCTTTGCGTCTCCGGATCCGGTTCCCAAATGCCCCGCCTGCGGTCGAATGGTACGTCCCGATGTTACCCTGTATGGGGAAATACTGCCGGATCCCGCCTATGACAACGCGATCCGCCTGATCCGGGACGCGGATCTGCTGATTATCGGCGGGACATCCCTTGAAGTGGGATCCGCGGCGCAGCTGGCCCATATCTTCCATGGGAAATATCTGGTCATCATCAACAAAGGCAAGACAAAGATGGAAGGAAAAGCAGATCTGGTATTTCACGACAGTATCGGGAAGATATTAAAGCAGGCGGCAGAGCTGTAAGCGGTAATCTGAAATCTGTAGTCCGAGATCAGCTTTGCTGAAAAAGGACGTATGATTCGAACCCGGTAATCAGAGTTCACAAAAAAGACATAAAAAAATTAGCACTCACCATTGACAAATGCTAACAACAGGAGTATAACATAGTCAGAACAAAGGAACAGAGAAGATCAGAGCAAACCAGAAAAAGGTTCACCGATCCGAACCCTCCGTCCCCTTGCTCAAAACGATTAACGTGTTTGAGTAAGATGCCGATACGGCATGTAAAGGAGGTTACGATTATGTTAGTACCGAGTATTTTTGGAGAAAGCCTGTTTGACGATTGGTTTGATTTTCCACAGTGGCCGGATTTTAAGGACATCGATAAAGCAGAGAGAAAGCTTTACGGCAGACATCCCGAAAGATTGATGAAGACGGATGTCCATGAACACGACGATCACTATGAAGTGGAGATCGATATTCCGGGATTCAAGAAGGATGAGATTAAGCTGGAGCTGCGCGAAGGATATCTGACCGTGACGGCAGCGAAGGAGCATGAACACGAACACGAGAAGAAAGGCAAAGCGATCCGCAAGGAACGTTATTCCGGCTCGATGCAGAGAAGCTTCTTCGTGGGAGAGAATCTGACCGAGGAAGATATCAAAGCGAAATTTGAGCATGGCGTACTGAGCCTGCAGATTCCGAAGAAAGAAACGGCAAAGCTTCCGGAAAAGAAGACCATTATGATTGAAGGATAACCGAAGTAGCACATCCATGAGATGCGTATGGGTTAGAAACAGAAGATACGGAAAAAAGATAGTATCGCTGCATAAATATTTTCAGATTATACTCATGAACGCAATGCACTGCCGTTGCGGAGCAGAAGGGGAGTGCGTTCACTCTTTTACATTGAGCTGATCGTAAAATATTACGTTGCCAGGTATAAAATGTTCCATAAGAGCCTTGACGGGATGAGAAAAGTTTCGTCAAGGCTTTTCTTTATGATTTTCCCCGGAGGTTGGTATGACTGCACAGGAACTGTTTTCTGACTTGAGATATAGACCGGACGGTATCCCGATTCTCAGCTATGACCGGATGGATGAGCTGACAGAAAAACTGGTTAAAGCTATAATGCCGGAAAATTTCACGGAGCAGGTGGATGCGACAGATTTAAAACGGCTTTTTGCAGCCCTGGATGGATGGCATTATGGCGGAAGATACCTTTCGCAGTCAGGAGACCTGCTGGGGCTGGCAGCCTTTTATGACGGGGAGGTTTTGGTATACGACGAGAACAGAGAAAAGACATCGGCTTTGTCTGTGAAAAAGCACACGATATTGGTGGATCGTGGCTTATACCAGAAAAGGCTTGAGCGGGTCTTTCGATTTACCTTTGCCCACGAAACGGGACACGCGCTTCTCCACGAGAAATTTTGTTCCAATCTTGAGAATATGAAGAAATACGCAGACCAGGAGAAGGACTGGATCATAAAGGATACTAAGGATGAGCTGTCAAAAACAGACGGAAACCGGCTGCAGACAGAACGGGACTGGCTGGAATGGCAGGCGAACGCCTTTGCTTCCGCGGTTCTGATGCCCAAAAGCCTGGTCATGAAGGTGGCGGAGATGGTCAGGGACGAACGGATGGATTCATTCTGGTATCTGAATGAACTGAAAGAAACACTCTGTGATGTTTTTAAGGTATCCGGCACAGCAGCGTTTTACAGGATGAAGCGTCTGGGACTGGCGGGAGAGGCATGTGTGATGAAGAATCAGACGATCGTGGAGAGTTTTTGAACTCACTATGTAACTGTTTTTGAGGGGTGCTCCCGGAAAAAAAGACAGGTAATTCGGGACAGTAATTTCTGACTCGATCCTTAGTAGTGCTGCTATGCTCTTGATTGATATGATTACATTAACAAAAAGCCTGATTTTACGAATCGCTTCGAAGCAGAGCTGCTCGCGGGATTCTTCAGCCACTCGAAATCTGTTCATTTTTACATAACCTTTTGTCGCCTGAATCAATTATATAAAATTGACAATCATTCATACAGATTATCAGTGTATCATGCGCAAAGATATAAGAATGATAAAAGCATGACTTTTATAGTATGTGCACGAATTTACTGCGGAAACATACCGCTTGCAGCGGCGGAAATCACGCGCAGTAAATGAATCAAAATGCAGGCGTTTTGTTCGTTAATTATACAATAGATCTTATTTTAGAAGACAGGCATGTTTCCGAAATAATACACGATGAGTGCTTTATTGTGTTTTTGACGATTTATACATTTTAAGATATAAATTTCTGTTTGCGTTTTGCTTAGAGAGGACAGAGATTTATGGAAATATGGTAGATTTATACAAAAAACAAAGCGGGACCGGAAATCAGGATAATAGATGAGAAATAAAGGCTGAATAATGATAAATCCAGTGCTTTCTCACTTTATTTAATCAGTAAAACAGCATAAAAAACAAGAGAAATATCTGTTTATGTTTGTAAGGGTAAGTCGACAATTTTCGTGACAATCTGCTGTAATTATGGTATAGTTATAAAGCCATATTTACATAATAATTAATTTTTTGGGGTATTAAGCGCTGATGAGAAAACCAATAGATATCGCAAAAAGTATTTACTGTCCGTATATATGAATATTAACAAAAGCGCTTAATAGATGAATGGTTCTGGTGAAAATATTCTTCCGGATTGTTTCGGGCAGAGACCCATCAGTTCGGAATCGGAATGATATCAGCATTTTCATTTGACTCCGGACCTGCTGTATGCCGGATCGGTGATGTACCGGAAAGCGGTACATCCGATGCAGCTGCGCATCAGTAGGAACGGTATTTTTTTGCGCCGGAATCATGAATATATTTTTTGATAACGAAAGGGTGACAGACATGGGTACGCGGAAGAATAATGCGGTACGTGAGATCATGGACAAAATATACAGGAAAAAGCCATGGAACCGGGGTGTTACCGCGGTTGCAGCTGTGATCGTATTTATTACGACATATTTGCTGATCCTTCCTGCGATTACGATGACAAAGGACATTATCTGCGGGAAAGAAGAGCATATTCATAATGACCAGTGTTATGAGACAACCTATCAGCGTGTATTGAACTGCCCATATCTGCAGGCTGCAGGCGGCGCGATCATCCTGCATAAACATGATGAGAATTGCTATGATGCTGAAGGAAACCTGATCTGCCCGCTGCAGGAGATCGAAGAACATGTACATAATGCCGCATGCTTCGGCGCTGAGGAACAGGATCTTTTCGGCTCCACAACGGTTGAAGCCGGATTCGGCGGGCCAGATGGTTTTTCTTCAGCAGAAGACGGTTTTGCTGCCGGCGAAAATACAGATTTCGAAAATGCGGATTTCGAGAGGACGGATCTGTTTTCCTCCTTGGCGGCAGCAGCTCCATTGTGCGGGAAAGCCGAGCTGATACCTCATACCCATACGGCTGAATGCTATGATATTTATGGAAACCTGATCTGCGGAAAACCGGAAGCGTATGCGCATCAACACAGTGAAGAATGCTTTTCTTTCATACCGGATCAGCGGATTCTGATCTGCGGAAAAGAAGAGCACGTGCACGACGATTCCTGCTATGACTCAAAGGGCAGGGAACTGCCTGAGGATGCAGGTACAGCGGAGGATCTGTTTACCGGAGAGATTGCGGCAGACAATGCTGTGATCGAAGATGCTGGAGCGGATGATGATTTCAATGCCGCGATCGAAGATGCTGGAGCGGGTGATGATTTCAATGCCGTGATCGAAGATGCTGGAGCGGGTGATGATTTCAATGCCGTGATCGAAGATGCTGGAGCGGGTGATGATTTCAATGCTGTGATCGAGGATGCTGGAGCAGCGGATGATTTCACTGTCGTTCCGGAAGAGATGTTTGGTTCGGAGATCAAAGAAGGAAATGCAGGCATTATTCCGGAAGAAAACGCTGAAAATGAAAACAGTCAATCCCTGGCTTTCTTTATCGGAGCAGGCGGAGAAGAAGCGTTTGAACAGGCAGCTGCAGGAGAGGATCTTTTCTCCTCGGGCGAAACTGATGACCAGGAGCCTGATTTTGACAGTGGTTCCGATGGCGAAGCTTCTCTTCCGGATGAGATTAAGGGAGAAACTGCGGCAGAAGCTCCCGACAAAACCGAAGACGGGAATGAGTTCGAGGAGAGCCGCGGAGAAAGCAGCACTGCTGAAGAAATAACAGAATTTACTGTTGCAGAGACGACGACAGAAATAACCACGGAAGCTTTTATTCTGGTTCTCGACGAAGAGAGGGAAGAGCAGACGGAGAAAGAAAGCGAAGACGAGACAGTTTCCGGAGAGAATAAAGAGCAAGGCAAAGGCGATGGTGCAGGCGATGCAATAAATGAAGAAGACAAAGAAGACGACGAAGAGGATACGACTGTAGAAGCAGCTACGGAACTTCCCTCGGAAGGGACAACCGAAGATACGGTCGGTGAGCAGTCTACAGAAGCCTTTACAACGGAATCCCTTGCGACAGAATTTGCTGCAGAAGACACATCCGCCGGACAGGCTGAGGAAGAAACGACCGGAGAGGATTTTGCTGAGCAGGCTGCAGAGTTTACGACCGAAGAAGCTGTCGCAGAACAATCTACGCAAGCAACAACAGAAATTGTTGAACAGTCTACGGAAATCACGACAGAATGGATAACCGGAGAGCAGACGACAGAAACTGTAACAGAACATGTTGCTTCCGAGTCGATGACAGAGTATACAACAGAGGAAATCACGGAATGGACGACTTCTGAGTCGATGGCTGAACATTCGACAGAAGAAACCACCGAGTGGATGCCTTCTGAGCCGATGACAGAGTATACGACCGAAGGGAACACGGAATGGACCACCTTCGAACCGATGACGGAGCAGACGACAGAGGGGATGACAGAATGGACCACATTTGAGTCAGCTACTGAAATGACGACGGAATGGACGACGGTGGAAACCAGCACAGAGCAGACCACGGAATGGATCGAGACAACAGAGCAGGCAGAGCAGACGACCTCAGTTCTGGAATACATAGGAAAAGATTATAAGGTTCGCGTAACCTATCTTCCGGCTTCCGGAATCCCTGCCGGAGCAAAAGTAGAAGCAGAAGAAATCGCCTATGATTCAGACGAATATGCAGATTATCTTGCACAGGCAAAATCTGCCCTGGGTCTGGACGAAAACACAGAATTGCCGAAGGAATATGCGCGGTTTTTCGATATTCAGATCATGGCTGTCGGTGAAGACGGTGAATGGAAAGAAATCGAACCGACCGGCCCGGTACGTGTAGAGATAATCTATGATCAGCCGGTGAATGTCGAAGGTGCGGACACGGCTGCCGCCAATATTGTCCATTTTGATCAGCAGCAAGAAGAGACGAAGGTTGAAGTCCTCGCCACAATCGACGCCACCTCAAACGGAGCAAACAGCGAGGAGACGAATCACGTTGCGGATACGGGTATGACTGCAGCTGAGAACAGCCAAAGTGAGGATGCTGCCCGCGGAGAGGATAATGGAGACGCCGAGGCTGCGGAAAGAATTATCTCGTCAGAAGTAAATTTTGACGATGATACGTTGACATCCGGGATATCCGAGGAGGAAGAAACAGGAGATACTTCAGACGGAGAAAAAACAGAGGATAATACAGAAGATATTACGCAGGAAACCGTAACTTTTGAAGCAGATAGTTTTTCTGTGTATGGGGTTATTTATACGGTGGACTTTTCGTACTCGGTGAATGGAAAGATATACCAGTTTAGCCTGCCCGGAGGCGGATTTGTCAGTTTGGCAGATCTCGTAGAGGTGCTGGGTATAATTGAGGGTGCGAACTCTGGTAAAACCGGGGACGATAATGGGTTTGAAATCGCTGAAAATGCGGATGAGAACGACTTCGACAGTGGGGCAGAAGAAAGTGAAGTAAATTCTGATGCGGACATGGTGCTCACACAGGGAAATGTAAAAGTATCGGATGCTACGCGAAAGTTTGTGACGGATGTCGCTTCTGTGGAATTTAGCTCACCTGGTCTTGTGGATGTCAGCAAGGTTGAGAACGAGACCACAGTAGGTCAGATTAAAGAAAATCGTGGATTGGAATGTGAATACAGTGCGGAGCTGACGGAAGAGCAGATCGCGGAGATAAATGCGCAGACCGTGGTAGCCGGAGACTGGGCTCTGATCAGTGTACAGCCTTTCATCAGCACGGAGTATATGACCGTTACTATGAAGAATGGTGAGAGTTTCACAATCCGAGTGACAGACGCCCAGATCAGCACACAGTATCTGAGCATGAACGGCAGCATCTATGAAGTGACTGTAATTTACGGAGAGGACGCGAAGATTCCTGAAGGAGCTTCTCTGCAGGTAACGAAATTCGATAAAAAAACAGAAGAGTATCAGTTTGTACGCAAAGCTGTGTTAGGTGATGATCAAACAGGCTTCTCAGAGGAAACAGAGAACGTCATTACTGAATCGGAAGAATCCAAAGCTGCAGAAGAATCTGGTATTCCGGAAAACGACGAAGGAACGGATGTAACACCTTCAGATTCGATATTTCGAGAGGTTGTTCTCGAAGCGTTGGATATTTCTATTCTGGATGAAAGTGGCAAACCGATTGAACCGGAAGCTCCTGTGGCGGTTCGAATCGTCATGAAGAAACTGCCCGATGATAAAGACCTTTTTGAAGAGACGGTTGCTGTGCAGCACCTGAATCGATCCTCCGGTGAGGTTCAGGTCGAGATGGTGGCGGATACTGACAATATTGGCGGTATCTGTGTCTCAGAGAATACAGCCACAGCTGACTTTATGCTTAACAGTTTTTCACAGTTTGCGATTACGTATTATCAGGACAACCCGAGAGTGGTCATAAATGTGCACTATGTCGACAATAACGGGACAGAGCTTAACGGTACTACGAATGGTATAACAGCTGACATGAATCAGTCGATTACCCTTAGTAGTTACCAGAACAGAATGCGTCAGAATGGATACACCTACCTGGGAACCCACTACGGTACGTACAGCGGGCAGGTTATTACTTCACTGAAGGGAACCACGAGCAGTAATGGTTCTTTATCCAACAACAGTTCGTACATTGTCGAATTTTACAACGGCAATAATGTTGTTGCACGACAGGAGTATGAGAGCAGCCTGAGGCAGATAGATGTGTACCTGGTGTATGCTCCGTCATCGGGGTATTATGTTCAGGATACCATCGGTGAGGATGGTTGTCTGACCGTAAAGAATCAGACAGGAGAGATTCAGACGGGCATCGATCAAAACCTGTTTGTTAGATGGTATCGCAGCAGCAACAGCACATCAGGCTTTGAGGAGGTGACACAGTCAAAGATCCTGAACGGCACTTACAATATTCCGGTACTTGGAGGCCCTAAGGTCAATGTAGCCATTGATGAAGGGGCGGATCAGTATTATAAAGCGGTAATTTATAAAGTTGTAGATAATGAAGAGGTTATTCTTGATACGACATCTGTCTATCATGTTCCTTATTATGATGATGTCCGGAACGGTGGATTTGAGACGCCTCACAACAATGGAACAACAAATGAAAGTGTTCACAGATGGCCATCCAACTGGCAGGCCGAGAATGGACAGAACGGGGTCGTCTGGAGGACGACAGGCACGGCGCCGGACAAATCGAAAAGAGATATTGAGATTCCACAGGGGGCTAACGCAAATGGAGCAGGCGCAAATAACCTCGGTGAGACACTGCGGAACTATTGCTTCGCCTTTATGCCGGAAGGAAATCAGTGTGCTGAGCTGAACTGCGAAGCTGCCGGCGCACTTTATCAGGATGTCCTGACGATTCCGGGGGATCAGATGTACTGGGCTTTGTACCATCGTGCCCGCGGCGAATATGACTATTGGAAAACCTGGACTGATAAAACACAGAACAGAGAAACCGACACGATGTACGTTGTTGCCATGTCCACGGAACTTGCAGAGAAGTATGACGTGACCACACAGGCAAAGGTGCTCCAAGTGCTGAATCATGTCAATGATCCTAACAGTGAATTCCATGATTGTGAGATCGTTAAGATCACTACAACCAATCAAGGTGATGGAAAAGTGGAGTTTTTGAATAGTGGTTATACCATGACGGTTCCGTCGACGTATTTCGGCAATCTGCCAGAGGGCAGAACATCTACTGCATACGACAGTGGAACCAGTCTTAACTTCAAATACGGCAATACCGACTGGCATTATTATACGGGCAACTTTTCCATACCTGAGAACCAGTATCTGACCAGATTTTTCTTCGTGGCCGGACCGACGGCATCCAGGGATACTACAATGGGAAATTTCCTGGATGATATTAAACTGAGCGACTCGGTTCCTACACCAAACCACGGTCAAGCTACCGCTATTATCCAGAAAACAGTGAAAGGACTGGATACACTTCCGGAAAACTATGCAACACGCATCGAGGCAACATACAAAGAAAAACAGTTCAACGGTATAATTGGTGATCCGGTAGATAAAGACAACGATTACGATCTTTACAAGACACAGATAGATGAAAGCGGGAAAGCCGTTTCGACTGCATCCTGGACATTCCCGGTTAATATTCCAACGGGGGGCAGCGCTGCCTTTACTAATGGAAGGGAAGTTTCTCCACAGACAGAGGGAAAAACAGATGAGATCACCGGTTATGAGCAGATAACGACGTGGCGCATCAGTAAAAGAAGCTCAGACGGTGAAACGGAAACAACTGTAGCCAGCGGCACAGGGAAGGAAATTCCGGAAGATGAGTTGGCAAAACTGATAATCACCGAGAGAGATGTTGCGTGTATTGAGTTCATCAATTCTTACCGGAAAAAGCAACCTGTATCTGTCTGGAAGACAGATATGGATTCTAATGTAATTACGTCAGGTGCTGAGTTTGAATTGTATAAAGCGTCTGATTTTGATGACAGCACAAACAAGCCAAAAGATGGGGCTGTGAAGGTTGTTTCCGGAAAAACGGGAGAAAATGGCATCCTTTATCTTGGAGAACTCGTTCAGGGAGAATATCGTCTGGTAGAGACAAAGGCTCCGACGGGATACGTTATTACGAATTCTGTAATCAGAATCACCGTTTCAGCCGAAAATGTGACAGCTATGCAGGGAATAGCAAATTTAAATGTATATACCATGAAAGATGAATATTGGGAGCAAGGACAGCAGGATGATACCTGGCAGGTTCAGGTTTGGAATAATCCCGGAGCTGAGCTTCCGAATACTGGCGGGTCCGGCACCATATTAAACGAACTGTTCGGCATCATGCTCACAGGCATTGCCGGCGTAGGGCTGGTGATGAAGCAAAGAAGAAGAGCAGCATAACATGATAAGAAAACTGGCAAAACAGCCAGCATGAGAAAAAAGAGCAGCACTGTTCAGAGGATAAAGATACCTCAGTGACAGTGCTGTTTTTTAGATACTCATGCCGGGGGTTGTATCATGAACTTTTCGTTTGTGGATGTTTTAGTCATCTTGATTACTGATACCCACAGGAGAAATAAGAAACTTTACTGGTTTGAGAAAAAGGATTGCTTTGAGAAGGATCTGTTCTTTGAAGATGGAGAAAATGACATCATTGTGAATATAGCCGGTACAAAAGGTGATATTTCTAAAATTGGATGAGGTCATAGAGTATCTAAAGACAGGGGAAACGGAAGGGGATTTTACGAAAGAGCTTGATGAAGCAGCGATGTGAAGAAAAACGATGAAAGGAAGCGTGAGTATAGAGGATTGTAAGATATGAGGATGAACTGAGAAGGGATGAACGACTGAGAACAAAAGCTGAAGATGTATTGAACTTTGCGGAAATCTCAAATATGGATGTATATAGTATTATTGACAATATGAAGGTTGATGAGTATGACAGGGGCAGCAATCAGGGAACTTGTGACAGATATGAAGAATACAGTTCCGGTTTAAGAAGGGAAAATTGATAGAATCTGCGAGCATCAGATCAATCGTTTATGAACAAGCTGATAGTAGAATCAATGTGAATAGACTGGACAAACTGGCACAGCAACCGTTTGGTTATCATGAACTCCGTTGATGAAACACCCCCCCCTGTCTGGAAGTAGGGCAATCGCTTAATAATTCCACCCGAGGCACAGGGCTAGCTCCTGTGCCTTTCCTATGCGCTTTACTTGTTCGCCCACCCTATCTACTTCATCTCACTATTTAGATTTTCGTCCCACTCTTCGTTCACAAGCGCATGGTTTTATAAAAATATCGATCACTTTTCTGCTCACATTTTTTTGAATTCAGCAATTGCCCTACATAAACTGCGATTCTGATTGAAAAAACGGCTGTTTTGTGGTAGCATTCAGATTGAGATAGTAGGTTTAAAAATAATGATTGGAGCGATAAGAATTGGCAAGAAAAAAGCTTGAAGAACTCACCATCGTGGATGATTTTATGTTCGGCGCGGTTATGCGCGACCCAAAGCGGTGCAAAACACTGCTGGAGTTCATCCTCGGTGTGAAGATAAGGAAGATCGAATACCTGGAACTTCAGAAAGAGTTAGATATCGAGTATGATGCTAAAGGCATCCGTCTTGATGTCTATGTTGAGGATGAGAATAATACGGTGTACGATCTGGAAATACAGACCACCAGGAAGAAGAACCTCCCCAAGCGGACACGGTATTATCAGGGCATTATCGATCTGAATATTATCCATCGTGGGGAAGACTATGATAAGCTGAAAAAGAGCTTCATCATCTTCATCTGTACATATGATCCTTTTGGCAAAAGCCGGTATATCTACACCTTCGACCAGACGGCAAGGGAAGACCGTTCTGTGCTTCTTGATGATGAAGCGGTCAAGATCGTGCTGAATACCAAAGGAACGATAGGCGACATCAGTGATGATCTGAAGGAAACGCTCAGATACATGGATGGGCACATGCCCGCAACGGAATATACGAAAGAACTGGACAGTGCCGTAGAGGCAGTTAAAACCAGCGAAGAATGGAGGCGGGAGTATATGACTTTGTTCTTGAGAGACAGGGAAAACGTGAGACTTGGGAAATATGCAGATAAGGTTGAACTTATCAGACATCATATGAACTCTCAACCGATCAATATAATAGCCTCTTTTGTCATTTTACCGGAACAGGTATGTTCTGACGTGATTTCATTGATCAAAGCACATCCTGACTGGGATGATGAGCAGGTGGCAGAAGAAATTGAATGGGCGTAATATGGCGGCACAGGTTGGAATCACACAAGCTGCTTTCCATCGGAAAATGACTGCGAGGTAAATGACGCTCACAATCGAATAAAAAGAAACAGGCTCGATGGAGTTGATACTCTGTCGAGCTTTTTCTATGCTCTCTGACCGCGTCGGGTGTTGTGAACTCCCTTTGTCAAAATCTACCAGTTCCATGCCGTCATACCCCCTGATCTTCTCCAATTTATACCGGAAAAACCGGACTTCTGCCTATTTATTAATAACTTGCTATGTCCCCCACCTGACGCTGATATGAACTACCGCACGGGGGAGCCGATCCTCTGGCGCAGAATAAGGCAGAGCACAGCCCTTGCCGGAAAGGACCTGAACAAAAGAGGCGTCCCCACAAAGCGGGTCGGGCAGGTCTGGAAGGGCCAGGAAGTCGGCGGGAAATGGACATACAATTCCATCTACACCTTTTTGCAGAATGAGGCATACGTGGGCGACATGATCCTGCAGAAAACCTACAGTGATGATACTTTCCGGAGAGTCCGGAATGATGGCGCTTACCCGCAATATCATTTTGAAGACTATCACGAAGGCATCATCGACAGTGATACTTTCGAGAAGGTCAGGGAGATAAGGGAGGAAAAGTTTTAGCCCCATATTTGATCTGTAAGGAACGATGATAATGAAGCGGAAAATGGGGGAAGATTCTACTTATAGGACAATCTGCTGTGAATATAAAAATACGATGAAGCGCGGCAGGATTAGCGTGAGTGGTATAAGCAAACTGGCACGGCAGCCGATTAGTAATCATGAACTCCGTTGATGAAGCACCCCTGTCTGGCAAGAATGACTCCTTGAATAAACATATCGAAAGTGGTATGCTTTATCCATCAGCCGGTGAGAAACAGATTCTAATCTGAAAATTCAGTGGAAGGAGGCTGGAAAATGGCAATCAGAATCGCTATAGGAGATGAAAGCTTTGATGAGATCAGAAAAGCCGGCCTCTACTATGTGGATAAGACAGAGCTGCTGTACGATCTGGTGGGGCAGACGAACAATAAAGTCACATTGTTCACCCGGCCTCGCAGGTTCGGCAAGACGCTCAACATGAGCATGATGGAGAGCTTCTTCGATATCAATCGCGACAGCAAGGCTGTGTTCGAGGGGCTTGACATCTCGAAGCATCAGGAGTTCTGTTCTGAATGGATGAACCAGTATCCCGTGCTGTTCATTTCGTTCAAGGATGTTGATGGACTGGATTTTGAGAGTGCGTTTGTCGCCCTTCAAGGTGTAATATCTGATTTTTGCTTCAAATATTCAGAGATCGTTGAGAACGACATGATTGACCCGATAGACAAAGCCACATTTAGTCTGCTCAAGGGAAAGAAGGTTGGACCAGCTGCCATTAAATCTTCCCTCAAAACCATCATGCGCATGATGAATGCCGTGTATGCCAGGCCTGTGATTTTGCTTATCGACGAGTACGATGTGCCGCTGGCGAAAGCAGGCGAAAAGAACACGGCACAGAACCGCTATTATATGCAGATGCTTGACGTTATTAAGGGAATGTTGAGCAATGCGCTGAAAACAAACGAGTATCTGAAGTTTGCCGTAGCGACAGGCTGCCTGCGGATAGCTAAGGAGAGCATCTTTACCGGCACGAACAACTTTGCGTCATATTCTGTGCTGGATGAAGATTTCTCAGAGTACTTTGGGTTCAGCCAGGATGAAGTGAATTGTCTGCTTACGGAGGCTGGCTGCTCTGATAAGGGTGATATCTTCCGAAAATGGTATGATGGCTATGTATTTGGCAACAGTCAGGTATATTGCCCTTGGGATGTCGCAAGTTATGTGGCGGCTCTTTTACGCCGCGAGGATGCCGAGCCGAAAAATTACTGGCGTAATACCAGCAGCAATGGCGTAATCAGAGACTTTGTCAATCATTCTGACTGGGGAATCCCCGATAAGTTCGAGACTATTATGAACGGCGGTACGATCACCGTTACCGTTTCCGATGAGTTGACGTATGATACCCTGCATGAATCAGAACAAAACCTGTGGAGTATTCTCCTGATGACAGGATACCTGACGAAAGCCGATCCTTTTGCCAAGGGCCAGACGGCAGCGTTGAAGATTCCTAACGCGGAGATCGCGGGGATATTTGAGGATACGGTGGTTAAGTTGTTTGCCGATACTCTCGACCACAGCAGGCAGAAAGAGCTGATGGCGTCATTCTGGGATGAAGATATCGAAGGCGCCGTAAAACAGCTCAGCGACTTCCTGTGGGACACCATCAGCTACCATGATTATCATGAGGATTATTATCACGCTTTTATGGCAGGTTTGTTTGTAGGTCTCGGTTACTCGGTGGATTCCAATAAGGAAAGTGGTTTAGGGAGATTTGACATTCGTGTCAAGGATCGTAAGAATCGTCGTGTCATGATCTTTGAGGTGAAAAAAGCGGAGAGCGCAGCCCGGATGGACACAGCGTGTGATGAAGCGATACAGCAGATCGTTGAAAAAGGATATGCCAAAACGATAGAGCCTGGATATGAAAAGATTATCTGCTATGGCATCTCTTTTTTCAGGAAATCCGCAATGATCAAAAAGCTGTAATCATTATTCACTCATTCAAGTAAAAGTAAACAGTGGCGTAGTAAATTAATCCTGCGGCACAGGATTTCCGGGGAGCAATATCCCCGGTGATCTTGTGCTGCGTTTTTGTTATACGTTTTCTCCACGCACTTCTGGTCTGTCAGTATCTATTTTTCATGTACGAAATCATCATTCATATCAATTTTTGAAGCCCGGGATTAATCCAGATATATTTCTCGATAATTACCTATATACTAATATGCCTTTTATCCCATTTACAAGTAAAAACCCTCATTTTATTGTATTCGGGGTCGACAGAGGTTTACGAAGGATAAATATATAATATGCTGCTAACGATTTTGGAAACAAAAGTGGGAAACGAAAACGAAATGCTGATAAAATCTGCAATTTCAAGCATATGAAATTAAAAAAATACTCTGATAAATCGGTAAAGCAATAAAACGATAAAGCAATAAAGTACCTGCGAATTTTATTCGTTTATATAATATTCTTAATGACAATTTGCTTTAAATATGGTATAATAAAACAATTATAATTTTCGTTGGTTCCCATATTTTATGCTGAATTTTTGATAAGAAGCTGATCAAAAGAAAAAATATTTTGAATTATCGAAGAAATATACTATAGGACGTCTAAGCGTTGATAAAAGTGAAAAATAAAGAAATCATTCTGGTGCAAAATGATTCCTTCAGATTGAATGGCTATGAACGCTGCCGCAATCCGAACAGATGTTAGTATATTATATTATTTACAGGCTACAGGGATCTTGCTCTGCCGCAGGCTCGTACCGGGGCGTATCGGAAAGCTCTTCCCCGCTGCAGATCGGCTTTGAGTGAGAACAGGTTTTTTGCACCGGAATTATATATAATTTTGATGTTGAAAGGAGGGGACGGCCATGGTTAGACAGAAGAAGGACAATGTATTTCGTGAAATCATGGACAAGGTATATCGGAAAAAACCATGGAACCGGGGAGTGACTGCGATTGCGGCAGTGATTGTATTTATTACCACATATCTGTTGATCCTTCCTGCGATTACGATGACAAAGGACATTGTATGCGGGAAAGAAGAGCATATTCATAATGATCAGTGTTATGAAACGACCTATCAGCGAGTATTGAACTGCCCGTATACGCAGGTGGGAGGCGTGATCATTCTGCACAAACACGATGGAAATTGCTATGATACAGAAGGAAGGCTGATCTGCCCGCTGCAGGAGATCGAAGAACATGTGCATACTGCAGCATGCTTTGGCGTTGAGGAACAGGATCTGTTCGGCTCTACAGCGGTCTATGACGGATTTGGCACGGCGGATGCTTTTACTTCAGCAGAAGAGGATTTTGGCATTTACGAGGGTACGGATCTGTTTTCATCCTCAACGGCAGCGGTTCCATTATGCGGAAAGGGTGAGGTGACTCCTCATGTTCACGCAGAGGAATGCTATGATGTTTATGGAAATCTGATCTGCGGGAAGCCGGAAGTGATTGCGCACCAGCACGGTGAAGAATGCTATTCTTTTGTCCCCGACAGGAGAATTCTGATTTGCGGTAGAGAGGAGCACGTACATGATGATTCCTGCTACGCTTCAAAGGGCGAGGAACTGCCTGAGGAAGTCGGGGCAGTGGAAGATTTCTTTACCGGAGAGATTTCGGAAGATATTGCCGTGATCGATGGGATTGGAGCTTCGGATGATTTCGCTACAGACCCGGAGGAGATGTTTGGTTCAGAGATCGCAGAGGAAAATACCGACATCATTCCGGAAGGAAACAAGAACGACGAAGACAACAATTCTCTCACCTTCTTTATCGGGACAGGCGGCGAGGAAGCCTTTGAGTTGGCTGCAGCAGGCGAGGATCTTTTCTCCTCAGGTGAATCTGACGATCAGGAACCTGGCTTTGACAGTGGCTCCGATGGAGGTGCTGCCCTTCCGGCTGAAATAGAGGGAGAAAATGTTGCGGAGGTTCCCGGCAAAACAGAAAACGGGAATGAATTCGAGGAGAGCTTCGGAGAAAGCACCACTGTTGAGGAAACAACAGAATTATCGGTTGCAGAGACCACAACGGAAATAACTACGGAAGCATTTGTTTTGGTGCTCGATGAAGACAGGGAGGCACTGGCTGAAAAAGAAGGCGAAAACGAGACTGATGCAGGAGAGGATGCAGAACAAGGCGAAAGCGATGATGCAGGCGAAGAAATCGCAGAAGCCGATGAGGTAGAGACAACTGTAGAGCCGATTACGGAAATCATCTCTGAAATCGAATACACGATCAGCGAACAGACTACAGAATTGCAAACAGAAGACACATCCGTCGCGCAGTCTGCGGAAGAAACGACTGGAGAGCCGTTGAATGAACGTACTGCAGAGATCACGACCGAAGAAGTATCAGTTGAGCGACCTGAACAAGTGACGACAGAAGCGACAATGGTTGAACAGTCCACGGAAATCACGACAGAATGGACAGCCATCGAGTCAATGACAGCGCAGACAACGGAAGGCATGGCAGAATCTACAACCTCTGAAACGTTGACAGAGCAGACGACAGAGGGAATGACGGAATGGACGACCTTCGAACAGATGGCAGAGCAGACGACGGAGGGAATGACGGAATGGACGACCTTCGAACAGATGGCAGAACAGACGACGGAGGATACTACAGAATGGACGACCTTCGAGCCGGTGTCAGAATTTACGACAGAAAGAGTGACAGAATGGACTACATTTGAGCCGTCCACTGAAATAACGACGGAATGGACAACTGTAGAAACCAGTACAGAGCAGACCACGGAATGGATCCAGACGACAGAGTATGTGGAGCCGACGACAGCAGTCCTGGAATACATCGGAAGTGATTACAAGGTCCGTGTGACCTACCTTCCGGCTTCCGGGATTCCTGCCGGAGCAAGAGTAGAGGCAGAAGAAATCGCCTATGATTCAGATGAATACGCAGAATATCTTACACAGGCAAAATCTGCCCTTGGCTTAGATGAAAGTAAGGATTTGCCGAAGGAATATGCGCGCTTTTTCGATATTCAGATCATGGCTGCCGGTGAAGACGGCGAATGGAAGGAAATCGAACCAACCGGTCCGGTACGCGTGGAGATTATCTATGATCAGCCTGTGAATGTTGAAGGCGCCGACACGGCAGCAGCCAATATTGTCCATTTTGACGAGCAGGAAGAAGAAACAAAGGTTGAAGTCCTCGCGACAATCGATGCCACATCGAACGGAGAAAACAGCGAAGAGGCAAATCATGTCGCAGATACAGGAGTGAATGAGGCGGAGAACAGCCAAGGCGGGAATAACGCCGGCGAAGCGGAAAATGGAGTAACCGAGGATACGGAAACTCTCGTGCTGCCGGAAGCAAATGTGGCTGTAGAAACATCGATACCAGGGACAACTGATGAGGCCGAAGAAGAAGGGACTTCGGAAGGAAAGAAAACAGAAGATACTAAAAACACAATAGCTTTTGAAGCGAATAGTTTTTCTGTGTATGGCGTTATTTATACGGTGGACTTCCATTGGGAAGTGGATGGACGGATGTACGAGTTTTCCCTCCCCGGCGGCGGATTTATCAGCTTTTCTGACCTGATTGAGGTGCTTGGAGTCGCAAAAACGGGGGAAAATGATGATATCAACTTGCCCGGGGAAGTGCCGAGTATAGATAATCAGGATGAAAACAGCCCTGAAAGTGCTGAAAATACGGGGGTTCAATTGCCCATGGAAGTCTCTGGTATAGAGAATCAGGATGGAACGGCACTCACGCTGGATGATGTGGTAGTAAGCGAGGATACTTGGGAATTTGTCGCGGATGTTGAGAGCGTGATATTCAGCTCTCCTGAGCTTGTATGGGTTGGGAAGGTTGATGAAGAGAGTACGGTAGGAGGGATTAAAGAGAGCAGAGGGCTGGAAGTTCAGTATTCGGCTGAGCTGACGGAAGAGCAGATCGAGGAGATTAATAGTACAGTAGTCGAGTCTGGGGACTGGGCTTTGATTTCTATGCTTCCGTTTGAGAGTACGGAGAGCCTGACTGTCACGATGAAGACGGGTGAAGTCTTTGAAATCAGGGTGACTGACTATCAGCTGAAGAAGACTGTGATCGACGCTAAGGGCGATACATGGGAAATCACTGTGACCTACGATGATAGCGCTGAGATCCCGAAAGATGCTGAGCTGGAAGTCAGTGAAATTCTTCGGGAAAACGAGAAGTACGCTGAGTATTATCAGAAGGCCATGGAGAAGGCGGCAGGAAGCGAAGTCGCTGTATCGGATAATTATGCCCGTTTCTTCGATATTGAAATCCACGCCGATGGACAGAAAATTGAACCGAAGGCACTTGTTACGGTTAAGATTGAACTGGCGGATGCACCAGAAGAGGAGAAACTGGCTGTGGTTCACTTTGAAGCCACAAGATCCGATGATATCACTGTGCCGGTTTTGATGGATGTGGAAGTCGGGGAGGATATCCTGTTTGAGACGGAGTCGTTCTCCGTATACGGTGTAATCACTGTACCAGAAGCACAACCAGATCCTGCAGTCACAGATCTGGATGGAAAATCTTTTACAATTAGTCATGATTCGCGATATGTAACCACAAACATTACACCAATTGAGAATAACAATAATACAAATGGGTTTGGGAAAACTACTTCAGTCTCACAGGCGGCCACATGGTTCTTCGAGCAGCCTGAAGACACAAGTGGTAATACGTATTATATTTACACACTTGTAAATGACCAAAAAAAGTACCTCAATTTAACGAAAAATTACAATAACACCGATCGGGCAAATGCTTCTTTGTCAGGTAATCCGCAGACATTTACTGTTACAAACGAAGGAAATTCATATCGACTGTCAACCCAAAGCGATGGTACTACGTATTATTTGGATGAGCATAATGGCAATTCAGGTAATGCTTTTGCAGGATGGCATGGCGCAACTAATAACGGACTTCTTACCTTGAATTTCTCCAGCCAGCCGGTTATGCAGAACAATGGTCAATATATGACTTTGGTGAAATATGCGGATAAGTATTATATTGTAAATAATGACGGAAGTCTGACGGAAGTCAAATATGATGATGCGACCAAAACAGTGGAAGTTGATGATCCTATGTTGTGGAATGTCAATCAGAACAACCCGAATGGGCATATCTGGTTTAACTCAAAAGAAACAGGTTTTGAGTGGAGACAAACAGCTTCAGATTGGTACCGAAGATATCTGGATCCTTCCGTTTCTGGTGCGATTACTGAAGAAAACGCGAACAATGTTGACGTCCAATATGATTATACTAATCAGGACGGATCAATTGCAAACCATATCAACAGAAACGGAAATAAAACAAGAGCACTGGAAAGCCAAACGGCTGTGAACATCTATAATGACCCGAATGATGATAAAGACACATACAAGATCTATCACGGAGCGTGGGATGCTGGCCAAAACTATCTTGGGGTAGAACTTGATGAAAACGGAGTTCCTATTCGGCTTGTGGGTCAGAAGGATATTAGTGATGCAGCGGAATTTGTCTTTGCATCACCAACGGCAGTAAAAGCACCGAACCATTTGACACATACGGTTGATCATATAGACGTTTCGATTGAGGGAAGCGCTAATGTAAGCATTCCTCTTGCGTATGGTAACTATTACGGAGAGAATGGCGATAGCGAGGATCCAATAAAAGTAGTTACATCTAACACTAAGCTTGAGCTTTCGAAAGCTCAGATGGTTGATCCATCACAACTGAAGATCACGTCTGAGGATATGAAACGTGCAACAATTACTGCGGTACGAGCTGATAATGGAGAAAACCTGAATGATGCTTTTTATATTACAGGGTTCTCTGGAAACGTTCATACATCATTAAGTGCGGATCAGGTGCGTATAGAAGGCTCATTTTTGGTGGCGGATCTTAGAGGAACTGAATATGAGACTATAGATGGTGGCAGATATTCGCAGAATACTACTTATCGAAACAATGTTCGTACTGCTCGGCTTAATAATAAAGTGGAGTATACTGTAACAGTTGTTAAACCGCTTACATATAATCTTATAGATCCCGAACTGGGTCAGCTTTACGATGAAGATGGAAATGCCATTACTGTCACAGTAGATGTGGCTTTCTCAGCCAGCTTTAATTACTGGGACAATGGGAATGAATGCCCTGCAGTGCACTATGCATCGACTGATGGTGAGGCAGCATGGAGAGCTGGTGGTGTTGACAGCAGTAATCTAAGCGGAATGGATTTTGTACTTGGTGGAGATGCGGAAAATCCTGATTCTCCTCTTGTCGCTCTGGAAATTACAAAGGTAATCATGGATGAAGAGGGAAACCGTATAGAGCTCAGTACACCAGTAACCAATTATTTTGATATTTATGAAAAACGTAATGCATCTAACGATGAAAAGAATGGGGTTACAGGACTTCATGTCGTAGACAGTCTAAATCATCCGGATTGGCAGTCAGATTCCCGTGATTCTACTTTACATGACGGATATACATATTGGCGTACAAAAAGGCTGACTGTTGATGACACTGGCTCGGCAATTGTGTTTGACTTTAATGCCACTGATGCCATGTATTATATTGTCGAAAAACATGATGAGGACTCGCTTCCGGAGACGGTAACTGATAAGAGCGGAGCGGAATGGACATATGTTAAGACGTACATTGAGACAGAGTATGTCAGGAGAGATGATGATGATGGCAGTCATGATGAGTACAGTAATAAAACATTGCATCCTAAAGCAATGCATATAACGGAAGAGTTTATAAGGGATAATGGTAGTTATGCAAGTATCCCGGAGGTGGCAGGGAATTTCATCAAATTAAACGGCGAGCATAAGAAAGAAGGATTCCTGGAATTCTACGTTTATAATATTTATGAAAAACTGGGATCCCTTAAGCTTACAAAAATTGCTCTCGACAATGGAAACACACCTACAACAGCTGAACAGAAACAGCATGTTGATGGAGATTACAAATTCAAGATTACCAGCGCAGAAGGAGTCACGCCGACTGTTACAAAGTATGTACAGATAACCGTCTCGGACGGAGTCGCTTCATCTTATAAAATAGCTGATTCAGAGGAAGGGCTTTCGTCAGCACAGTCTCAGAATGGTGTTTCGGCTGTCATTACAGGGCTTTCGGAAGGCGATTATACGATTGAGGAAATTAATAAAAATGGACTCATGCTGATTGGTTTATCGCGTGCTGATAATAGTACAAGTGCTGTTGATAATGAAAACGGCAAGGTCACTGTCCATGTAACTGCGGGAGACACCGATGCCAGTCAGAGTTCAGCACAAGCCACTATTACGAATTCCTATTATGACACTGATGGACCGGATAAGATTACTCTTGATATCGTCAAGACGTTTTCTGGGATTACGTCGGTTGATGAAATTCCGAGTGATTTCGAAGTTGTGGTTGGATATTCTCTTAGTGGGTCTGAAAAAACCATCTCTTTGAAGAAAGGACAGAATGAAACAAATGCTGATGGAATCAAGATTGTTGAAACCACAAGTGGACTGACACTCAGCTGGCATATTACCAATGTTCCGTCAGAAGCAACAGGGTTCAAAATCAAGGAGGTGAAATATGACAGCGTTTCCGGGTATGATTTTACCGCGGCAACTTTGAATGGGACAGATATCACGGAAACAGCTGGAGATTGGCATACTATTACTGTAACTGCGCCAACAGCCCAGCTGCATAAAGTAACAGATCTGAGGAATACTTCTGATTCTCCCTCTGAATTGAAATACATTCTTGAGGATGGCGACATCCTGTTATCAAAGCTGACCGGAAATGAAGGAACTCTGGTAATTTCTAAGAAATCGCTTAACACGGTTGTAAGACAAGCAGTGATCAATGGATGGCCATCTCAGGGTGGATTTAAGAAACATCATATTTATTGGTTTAGTATTGAGGAACATCCAGAAGGCTTTGGTTATGGCGGAAAAACAGTTACTTTCGGCACAAATAGCGAAGGAAAGACTGTGGTTACATTTACAAGCAGTGTTGCGGCGCAAGAAGATGTCTTTGAGGTGTCTTATGAAAGTAATGCAGTACTCAATAATGCGTCCCTAACCAATGTATATGTTCAGAAAACAGTGGATTTAGACATCGTCAAAGAGGATGAGAACAATACAACAACGAAGCTGCCTAATGCCAAATTCACAATACGTAAGATCAAGGATAAACTTGGCGGCAATGGTATTGAGTATGATGGCGATGAGAGTGATCCGGTTATCACAGATGCAAACGGAGAGGCAGGTTTCAAAGGTCTTACACAAGGCTATTATGAGATTAAAGAAACGAAAACTCCAGACGGTTACGTAATAACGGGGGATGGATGCTTCTACATCAAAGTCGATGATGGTGTAATATATCTGTTAGAAAAAACGGCAGGCTCTGATCCTAAGAACTGGAATGCCACGAAAACAGTGGTAGGGAATGTGACATTTACGGCAGCCCAGGCAGCAGTCGCTGATGATCCGGAAACAGATGAGGATGAAACAGTAGTTGCAACCAATGCTATCTTTACTGTCAAGAACACCCCCGGCGCAGCCCTCCCGAACACAGGTGGCCCTGGAACCAACCTTATCTACCTGCTCGGTATGATTCTGACAGCAGTTGGATGTTGTGGGATCGTGATGATGAGGAAGAGGAGAGTAAGAAGTAGGTAAAGAGAGCAGGGAGAAAGGGAAAGAACAAGAGTAGAGTAAAAGACCAAAAGACCAAAAGAAAAAAGAAACAACACAGGCTGTGAGAGGGAAATCCCCTTGATCGGCCTGTGTTTATGTTTATGGGGGAGATTTAACTTGTTTAATGTAGCTAATTGCAGTATAATTGATTACAAAGATGATCGTTGAAATGATTGCGGTTGGAGGTTTGCGGTATGGCTCGCCCGAAAAAAGATGGAATTTATCTGAATATCAAATTGGACAAAGATCTTTACCACAGGCTGGAGCGTGTGAGTGAGGCGGCGGGGCAGACGAAAACGCTGATCGCAGAGCGAGCCCTGACGGCTTATATGGACAAGTACGAGGGAGAACAGGAAATTATCCGGAAGATAGAAGATGGCCGGGCAGAACTTGTAGAAAAGGACGGTGCTCACAATGACTGATGCGCAGCAGAGAGAGGCGGCACGCCAGTTTTATTATAAGTGGAACGGCAAGGGGAAAGAGGACGAGGATGCGAGGAGTTATTGGATAGATATACTCCAGGATATCCTTGGCGTTGATCATGTAACAGACCGTGTGGACTTCGAGAAAAAGGTCATTGGCGGTGACGGCAATACGAAGAGGATTGATGTGTACATCCCGGAGACACATGTTCTGATCGAGCAAAAAAGTCTGGGAATCCCCCTCGACAAACCGCAGGCCGGGCACAACGGCATGACTCCATATGAGCAGGCTAAGATGTATGATAACTACTTGCCGTTCAGTGAACGGGCGAGATGGATCGTCACATCCAATTTTGCTGAGATCTGGATCTATGATCGGGATGCTGCAAAACCAGATCCTGTGAAGATCAATCTTATCGACCTCCCTACTAAATTCCACATGCTCGACTTTCTGGTGAAGAAAGAAGTGAAGAAGATCTCTGACGAGATGGCTGTGTCCTTACAGGCCGGCGAGATCGTGGGAGTGCTTTATGATGCGTTCCTGAAGCAGTATAAGAATCCAGAGAACGAAGAGACGCTGAAAAGCCTTAACAAGCTGTGCGTCAGAATTGTTTTCCTGCTCTACGGCGAGGATGCTGGAATTCTCGGAAAGAAGGGCATGTTCCATGACTATATGGAGCAGTTCAGTGCAGCTCAGGCGAGGAAGGGATTGCGGGATCTGTTCCGTGTCCTTAACCAGAAGCCGGAAGATCGGGATCCATATTTGGCTGATGACGATCCAATGCTGGCTGCTTTTCCCTATGTGAACGGCGGTTTGTTCGAGGACGATAATATAGAGATCCCGCCCTTCACAGACGAAATCATGGATCTGCTGCTGAGGAAAGCGTCTGATGATTTCGATTGGTCTGGGATCAGCCCGACCATCTTCGGTGCTGTGTTTGAGTCAACATTAAACCCGGAAACGAGAAGATCGGGTGGGATGCATTACACCAGTTTAGAGAACATACACAAGGTGATCGATCCGTTGTTCCTGGACGATCTGAAAGCAGAGCTGGAGGAGATAAAACAGATCGCAGTAACCCGGACGCGAGAAAGAAAGTTGAGGGAGTATCAGGATAAACTGGCCTCATTGTCGTTTCTGGATCCATCAGCGGGCAGCGGAAATTTCCTCACCGAATCATATCTCCAGATTCGGAAGCTGGAGAACGAGGTGATCCGCACACTGACCGGTGGACAGATCAGTTTGGGAGCGGTACTGAATCCGATCAAGGTGAGCATTTCGCAGTTCTACGGTATCGAAATCAACGACTTTGCTGTCACGGTAGCGCGGACGGCTCTTTGGATTGCGGAAAACCAGATGATGAAGGAGACTGAAGATATCGTCCATATGACGCTGGATTTCCTGCCGCTGAAGACGAATGCGTATATTGTGGAGGGGAATGCGTTGCGGATTGATTGGAACGATGTGGTTCCGAAAGAGAAGCTGAACTATATCATGGGGAATCCGCCCTTCGTTGGAGCTCGCCTCATGAACAAACAGCAGAAGGAAGACGTTATCTCTATATTTGGGGAGAAATGGAAAAATGTAGGAAATCTGGATTATGTGACATGCTGGTATAAAAAATCTGTAGATTATATGCAGGGGACCACTATTCGAACGGCCTTGGTATCTACAAATTCAGTATGTCAGGGCGAGACTGTTGCGAATTTATGGAAGCCTTTGTTTGAAAATGGTACACACATAGATTTCGCATATAGGACTTTCATATGGGATAGCGAGGCAAGTATCAAGGCGCATGTTCACTGTGTGATCGTTGGTTTTAGTACATCTGAAAATAAAAAAACGCGGATTATTTGGGAAGACGGCAGTCCTGTTACAGTGAACAGAATAAACGCTTATCTTCTTGATGCCGATGATGTTTTCATCGAGAGCCGGAGTAAACCTATTTCTAATGTTCCGTCTATTGGCATTGGGAATAAGCCTGTCGATGGTGGTTTCTATCTTTTTGAAAAAGAAGAGATGGAGGAGTTCGTAAAGAAGGAGCCAGGATCAAAAAAGTATTTCAAACTGTGGTATGGTTCTCGCGAGTTTATCAATCAGTGCCCCCGGTACTGCTTATGGTTGGGAGAAGCTGCTCCAAATGAGCTAAGAAATCTTCCTGAGTGTCGGAAACGGATCGAGTTTGTGAAGGCTTTCCGAATGGCGAGTTCCAGTGCAGGCACTGTTAAACTTGCAGAACGACCGGCGCATTTTCATGTCGAAAACATGCCGAAAGGAACTTATATAATCCTTCCCAAGGTTTCTTCTGAAAGAAGACGCTATGTTCCTATGGGATTTTTCGAACCGGAGATATTAAGCAGCGATCTTGTTTTCATCATCCCAAATGCAGAGCTTTATCATTTTGGAATATTAACATCAAATGTCCATATGTCATGGATGCGTGCCGTATGTGGCAGACTGAAAAGTGATTACCGTTACAGTAAGGATATAGTCTATAATAACTTTCCTTGGCCATCGGTAACAGATGAACAAAAAAAGAAGATAGAAATTACGGCACAAGCTATATTGGATGCTCGGAATACATATCCAGAAGCTTCTCTTGCGGATCTTTATGATCCGACTCTGATGCCCGATAATTTACGTAAAGCCCACCAGGCAAACGACCGCGCTGTGATGCTTGCTTACGGTATGCCGATCAAGGAAACAGATGAAGCGGCGTGCGTTGCTTGGCTGATGAGACTGTATCAGGAGAAGGTGGCGGAACTGGAGAATGGTTCTGGCAGAAAGGCAGGTGAGAGATAATGAAGGAAAATCTGCCTGCTAATAATGAAGCTATGATGATCACCGACATGGACACATTATGCCGCAATTCCATTGATCTTATCCGTTATGCCAGAGGCCTCGCTGTTCAACACATCAACATCATCGAACTAATGACGAATTATGCGCTTGGCCGATGGATTGTGGAAGAACAACAGAACGGTCAGGACAGGGCAAAATATGGGGCACATGTAATTGATAGACTGGCGGAGGCATTGACGGAGGAATTCGGACGCGGTTATTCCAGGGAGTCCCTGCGAAATACCCGCAAATTCTATCTGACATTTCAGGATCGAATTTCCCAAACACTGTTTACGGAATTTGCGATAGAGAAATC
This sequence comes from Blautia sp., assembly GCA_017475035.1. Classification (GTDB taxonomy): domain Bacteria; phylum Bacillota; class Clostridia; order Lachnospirales; family Lachnospiraceae; genus Blautia_A. The sequence goes on along the minus strand of JAFVGK010000200.1, from coordinate 13,899 downwards.
CCAAACGTTGTTTGGGAAATTGAAGAATCCTCCTTTTGTCTTGTCCTGGTCACATTACTTGATTCTGATGAGAATTCAGAAAGAAGAGGAACGCAGTTTTTATGAGATTGAAGCGGCAAAAAGCCAGTGGAACGTGAGAACTCTTCAGCGCCAGTATGCATCATCCCTCTATGAAAGAATTCTGCTGAGTTCTGATAAAGATAAAGTCATGGAATTATCTACACAGGGGATCGTACTTCAGAAACCGTCTGATATCGTAAAGGATCCGATGGTTTTGGAGTTCTTGGGATTTCCCGAAAAAGCGACATATTCTGAGACGGATTTGGAGACTCGCCTGTTGAATCACTTGCAGGAATTTATCATGGAGTTGGGTACTGGCTTCACCTTCTCAGCACGTCAGAAGCGATTTGTCTTTGACGAGGATACTTTTTACTGTGACCTTGTAATGTATAATCGTCTTCTGCGCTGCTTTGTTTTGTTTGACCTTAAGGTGAAGAAACTTACTCATAAAGATCTTGGACAGATGCAGATGTACGTCAATTATTATGATCGATATGAGAAGACTGAGGACGAGAACCCCACAGTAGGGATCCTTCTCTGTAAAGACAAGAATGATGCATTGGTTGAACTGACGCTTCCGAAGGACGCAAATATCTATGCAGCAAAATATGAATTGTATCTACCGGATAAAAAACTGTTGCAGAAAAAACTGGAGCAGTGGCTGGCTGAGGAGGGAGAAGAATAATGCCAGACATCAAATACACAATCACCCAACACCTCGCCACCCTGTCCACATCCCCCAAAGGCTGGACGAAAGAACTGAATCTTGTCTCTTGGAATGATAAAGAGCCGAAGTATGATATCAGGGACTGGAGCCCCGACCATGAGAAGATGGGGAAAGGCGTGACGCTGAGCGAAGAGGAAATGATGGCACTGAAGGCGGCGCTGGGAGATCTTAGCCAGTCATAAGATGAAAGACAGCCATGAAATTCGAACAATATGACCAGGTTATAACGCTGATAGATGATCCGGACTTTCCTGCCGGGACATATGGAGTTGTCCACGGTATTGATTCTGAAGGAATATGGGTAGAAGTATATGCAGCGGAGGATGCAAAATCTCCAGAGGACTGCCTGTTATATCAGGAAGATGAGCTGCGTCATTATTAGAAAAAACCTGTGTTTATGATTGAAAGAAGTTGAAAACTATGACAGTAACAGACGAACAGGTCGCAAGATATGATGAATTATTCGGTGGCAAGAATTATTCGACCTTCGAAGAATATGAAGCCGCCCTGAATGCAATGGAAGATCCCGATAAGGCCGCGTTTTACACGATCTTTATTAACGATGTAATAACCGGCTTCACTAATGGCTTCCTGCGCTATGAGAATTTGGACGGGAGCCAGGATATTATCAGCCTTCTTGAACGCTATCTGAAAAAAGTTGATGACAGCTTTGCGGAAGCTTTTCTGGCTTTCCTTAAAGGACAGCATAAACGGTGTATCGATTACCTGACGAAATCCAATACACTGAATGGAGGGAAGACATCCACAGAAACAGATTTCCTCTACGGGATCCTCGGGCCGTTCAAGAATGCTTTCCCGGGATTCTATTCTGCGATCCGCAAATCGTGTGACAACCTGCCGACAGATGAACTGGCCAGGCTCCTCTGTGAGCAGATGGACGCTTTTTATGCTACGGAGGATCCTGATCAGATGGCGGAAGCGATCTATCCGATCCTGCAAAAATATCCGGACTCCGTGGTAGCTAATCTGCTGCTTGGATATACACACTACGAGGCAAAAAGGTGGGGCAGCGCGATCGCCTGTTTTGAGAAGATTGAAGAGAAGACAACAAATTCCCTTTTCTGGGATGACGAGATATGGTTCTTCAAAGCATGGTCCTATGGAAAACTGCGTGAGCATCAGAACGCGATAAAATGCTATGAGAAGGTTCTGGAATTGTATCCGGATTCTGAAAACACACTGAATAATATGGGTTATGAGTATTATCTCATGAAGCAGTACTCAAAAGCCATCAGAATATTCAAACGCTGCCTGGATGAGGACAGGGATGTCAAGTATGCCGCGAACAATTATGTCAGGGCTCTCCTTGCGGCAGGAAAGAATACAGAAGCGAAGGCATTTGTGGCAGAGGGAAAATACAAGATAACGCCAGAGATGCAGCGGAGAGTCAAGGCAGTTGGTAAGGATAAGATTGTAGAACCTATTGTGGACGAGGATGCTGTCGATGGCAGTTATAATGCGGAAGACCGTCCCACGCGGAAGAATGCAGATCAGTTTTCTTCAGAAAAGCTTCTGGAAGATGAGCTGAGCTTGCGGATAGATGCCGGATTTCCTGTGTTCGGGAAGCAGCTGAAAATCTATCGACGGCATGGCGAATACGGCAGACAGTATATCATTCCTGTCGGTCGGCTTGATCTGCTGGCTGAAGATAATAACGGCGACCTGTATATCATCGAATTGAAGAAGGACTGCGGCTATGATGATCCCTATGATCAGACTGCGGCATATCTCGACTGGTTTGAGAAAAATCACCGGAAGAAGAGCCAGAAGATTTACGGAATTATCTGTCTGAATGGACCGAGTAAAAGCCTTGTCGAGAAGGTTCGGAATGATGAACGGATACAGCTGTTCAATTACAGTATTTCGTATGACGAGGTGAAGTGAAAATGGAAAGGCCACGAATGTATAAACTCTTAGGAGCAGACGGAAAAATCTACGAGTCTGTCACGCCCGGCAAATATGGCGGGAACGGAAAACTGAAAATATATGGCCGCCTTGACTGCCCGTCGGCATTATCTACGATCAGGCGTTTCCCTGGTAGCTACGAGAAGTCCCGGGTATTCTTTGCAGACGAGAAGACAGCTCTGGCAGCGGGATTCAGACCATGCGGGAATTGCCTCCGGGACAAGTATAGGGAATATATGGCGGATCCGGCGGCGTATAAGGCGAAGTTTGGTGTGGAATGAACAGGCAATATCATAAAACGCCTGCTGGCGGAGATTATTCAGAAATCTTTTATCTGGACGATGCCAATAATATCGTGGAACCAGAGGAAGCCACACATGGCGCTATCCGGGAATGCAAAATGGATGGGACGCTGGTGCAGGAGACATGGTTCGTTACGGGGCGAAAGCAGAAATAATGATATATCGAGGACAAACCATGTTGAAAAAAGCTCTTCCTGTGCTAATCCCTTTTATCCTTATATTTCTGCTTGGCCTCGCCCTTCTGCTGCGTCCGCATTATCAGGCACAGATCATAGAAGTCACAGGTACCTTCTCCAGGCAGGAAAAGACGGGTATGCGATCATCACACAGGCATACGGTTGATTATGCGGATGTCGTCGTGAAAGTGGATGGCGATAAATATCCCGTCACCGTCCACGATAAGACCTGGGATCCCTTGAAAGCTGGAGACTATGTGGTGGTTACAAGGAGCCTGGGTGGGAAAATCGTAGAGTATAGAACAGTGAATGCTTACAGGCTGATGGCTTGTGCCGCGATTATGGGTCCGGTGGCTTTTGGGCTGTTTGTGGTGATTATGAAAAGGAGACTGTGACGAACACACGTTCATCCAGAACCCCTCTGAGAGGCTCCCAGACGACCCAGATCGCGTCCGAGAATAAAAGATGATAAAGATATAGGGCAGGAAAGTAAAATGTCTTAAAACGCGTCCTGGGTGGGTTCTGCGATTTTCGGTGACGTTTTGACTTTTTTCTTTTTTCTGGGCGGTTACGCCCGACGATGATCAGTATTTTTGATCATGGGGCGGCAGAATAAAAACAGGATCGCCAGGAATCTCCGATGATCTGATTATGGGTGATTATCGGCTGTGAGAATCAATTCTGGCGGACCATAATCTTTTTCGGACGATCAGGATCTTTTCAAAAAGATCACGCCGCCAGTCAGACACACCGATGATCGCCAGAATCAGGCGATGATCATTTTGCCCTGGGAAAGGGCGGAGGAGGAAACACACATGAGCAAAACACTGGTAGCATATTTCAGCGCAACAGGCAGGACGAAAATTCTGGCCAGCACTCTGGCATCTGTTGTGAAAGGGGAGCTATTCGAAATTATCCCGAAACAACCATATTCTGTCGCAGACCTTAACTGGCAGGAAAAAACCAGCCGGAGTTCTGTCGAAATGGAAGACCGGGCATCCCGCCCTGAAATCGCACTCACTGTGGAAAACATGGATCAGTATGATACTGTATTCGTAGGCTTTCCGATCTGGTGGTACAGGGAGCCGTCCATCATAGACACATTCATGGAAAGTTACGATTTCAGTGGGAAAACAGTCATCCCTTTCGCAACATCCGGAGGCAGCCGCATGGGGGATTCCAGTAAAAACCTGCAGGAGCTTGCGCCAGGGGCGAAGGTCGAAGAAGGCAAACGAATGCTGGCTGGGTCAAGCGTTGACGAGATTGAGAGCTGGGCACAGAAGTGGATGTGAGATAGAAGAGAACGGTTATATAAGCATTTTTTGATGGGGTGGGCAGTATGCTGAAGGAATTGAACTGGATCGATTTTTACATGGAGTTTGCCACAAAACTGATGGCTTACAGGAAAGACAGGAAAGCATTGATTGAGAAAATCATAGCTGTATATGACCAGACGGGGATCAACCTTCCGAAGCTTGAAAAGGATGGCGTGCCCTATGATATCGATCCGTTCACTGTATTTGGCTTGTTCAACAAAGGGATCACTACGGCGAACCGCATCAGCATTATTTCTGCGATAGCGAAGCAATTCGATGTTTCAGCCACAGTTCCTGATAATTTTGATGGGATCCCGGTACTGAACAACCAGAAAGCAACCTACTATTGGTTTGAAGGCGGCCGGGGTGACCGTGATATTGACAACCTTTGGGATGTGTTCGCAGCGGGGATGGCATTGGCGGAAAATGACACAGAAGAAAACCGCAGAGCTTTTATTGCCGCGTATAATCCCGTCCTTCTCCAGAAAGGTGTCAAGTGGAACATCACGATGGGACTTTACTGGATCCGGCCTTACTATTTCCTGAACCTTGATTCCAGGAGCCGCTGGTTCATTGGAAATCCGGAGAACTTCTCGGCATCTGTTGCGGCTGATGTTGCCAGCCTGCGCAATGTTCCTGAAGGAAAGGAGTACCTCGCCTTGCGTGATAAATGCGCGGAAATACTCCAGTCCGGGTCAGGCAAGTTCAGTTCCTTCCCCGAACTGTCTTATAATTCATGGCTGGTTTCTGAGGAAGACAATGAGAGGGAGCGTAAGGAAAAGAGCACCGGAAAAGTAAAAAAAGCAAATTCGGAATTCCTGCGATGGTTCCGTCCGGTTATTGTCGCTTTACGGGAACTTGGAGGCACTGCCACGCCGGAAGAAGTACGGGCACGGATTATTGAAAATGAGCATCTCTCCCAGGAAGAAATAACAGAGACGCGGGGGAAAACAGGTGCCAGGAAGTTTGACAATAACGTAGCTTTTGCAAGGAACTACCTGAAGGATGCAGGTTATATCGATGGGAGTGTGCGCAATGTCTGGACACTGACGGAAACCGGATGGAAGGTTGATATGACGGATGAGCTGGCTGCCCAGATCTCCAGGGATGTCCAGGCGGGGAGAAAAGCTGATGCAGGGACTGCCACAAATGCTCTCGGCGATGCTGACGTGGAAACCGTTCATTTCTGGTTGTACGCCCCGGGAGAAGGTGCTTCCATGTGGGATGAATGTTACGATTCCGGAACGATGTGCCTCGGATGGGCAGAGCTTGGTGACCTGAACCTGTATGACAGTAAAGCAGATATTGTTGAGAAACTGAAGGAGTTAAGGGGCGGAACCTCATCTTATAAAAATGCCGCCCATGCTGTATGGCAGTTCGTACATGAACTGAAACCAGGGGACATTGTCTTTGCAAAAAAGGGCAGGTCTGAAATCCTTGGCCGGGGGATCGTGGAAGGCGATTATGAATATGACGAGGACACAGCAAACTATCCTAACATTAAAGCGGTCAAGTGGACACATAAAGGCCTGTGGCAGACGAATGAAACATTTGCAATGAAAACTCTGACGGATGTTACGAATTATCCGGATTTTGTAGCGAAAATCTCAGGGTTCTTTGAAAACGGTGAGGAAATAGAAGACGAAGAAGAGGAACCAGAGGTCAGTTATTCCGTCTATACAGAAGAAGACTTCCTGAATGAAGTTTTTATCCCTGAAGAAACATATCATTCCATGGTTGGAGCCCTGGAAAGCAAGAAGAATATCATCCTCCAGGGTGCCCCAGGGGTAGGCAAGACATTTATTTCAAAGAGGCTTGCATATTCGATCATGGGAGTGAAGGACGTGGAACGTGTTATGATGGTGCAGTTCCATCAGAGCTATTCTTATGAGGACTTCATTATGGGATACCGTCCGTCATCTAACGGTTTTGTGCTTAAGACGGGGGCGTTCTATAACTTCTGCAAGAAAGCGCAGGACGATACCGACAATAAATACTTCTTCATCATTGATGAGATTAACAGGGGGAACCTCAGCAAGATATTCGGGGAGCTGTTTGTGCTTCTCGAAGCGGATAAGCGGGGCAGCAGGAACAAGCTCCAGCTTCTGTATTCAGATGAACTGTTCTACATCCCGGAGAATGTCTACATTATCGGTATGATGAACACGGCAGACCGCAGCCTCGCCATGATGGATTACGCATTGCGCCGCCGGTTTTCTTTTATCGACATAGCTCCTGGGTTTGAATCTGATGGGTTCAAGGCCTACCAGCAGGAACTCGACAACCGGATGTTAGACCGCCTGATCGCTTATGTGCAAAGGCTGAATGAGGTGATTGAGGATGATGAGACCCTTGGCGAAGGGTTCAAAATCGGGCACAGCTATTTCTGCAACCTGAACCAGGAAAATGTCGAACGGCAGCTTTTCAGCGTGGTGGAATATGACCTGATCCCTACTTTGAAAGAGTACTGGTTTGATGAACCAGCGAAAGTGAGGGAGTGGTCAGACACGCTCAGGGGGGCAGTGAAGTGATCCGCATCCAGAATATCTACTACATGCTCTCGTATGCTTTCCAGGTTTTGACTGAACAGGGTTACAGGAGCGTCGCAGCAGAGGATTTTGACAATACCGCAGAACTCCTTGCCGCTATTCTGGTAAAGGGGGTCAGCACACAGGTGAAGCGCGGGCTGGGAAGGGAATACATCCCTAAAACAGAGGAAATATCTTCCCTGCGCGGAAAAATCAATGTGTCGGATTCCCTGAAAGCCCTATCGTTCCAGAAGAAACAGATGATATGCTCTTACGATGATTTTTCGGTCAATGACCTCATGAACCAGATCATCAAATCTACAATGATGCTGCTCCTGCGTTCTGACATTTCAAAAGCCAGAAAGAAGGAATTGAGGAAACTTCTGGTATTCTTTTCCGATGTCGATGAGGTCAGCCTTAATAGCATCAACTGGCAAATGCAGTTCAACCGGAGCAACCAAACATACCGTATGCTGATAGCTGTCTGCAACCTGATTGTGAAGGGCCTTCTCCAGACTCAGGCGGATGGCTCCGTCAGGATGAAGGAATTCCTTGATGAACAGCGGATGCACAGGTTGTATGAAAAGTTTATTCTCGAATATTACCGGAAAGAGCATCCCGGAATCCGGGCTAACGCATCACAAATACCCTGGCAGCTGGATGATGACATGAGGGACATGCTGCCCGTCATGCAGACGGATATCATGCTCACAAAAGGCGCGAAGGTGTTGATCATTGACGCGAAATACTATGCACACAGCCTGCAAAGCCAGTATGATAAAAAGACGGTCCATTCCGGGAACATATATCAGATCTTTACATACGTGAAGAATAAAGAAGCTGAGCTGGCGGGAAGGCCGCATGAAGTCTCTGGGATGCTTTTATACGCAAGAACCGACGAGGAAGTATATCCTGAACAGAAATATCACATGACTGGAAATACGGTCGTCGTCAGGACATTAAATCTCGACCAGGATTTTTCCGGGATCCGCGCCGTGCTGGATGGGATAGCGGAGCAGTTTTTCGGGCAGGAAATAGCCGTAGGTTCATAACCTACAGATTAACATATCAGGAAAAGAGCAAATGGCAAAAGATAAACTGAAACTATTGTATCTTTCAAGAATACTCCTGGAGGAGACGGATGCGGCCCATCCCATGAACGCGGCAGAGCTTGCCGCCAGGATGGAACAGGCCTATGGATGCACCTACGAACGGCGCACCATCTATTCCGACATCAAAACCCTCCAGGACTCCGGGATGAAAATCGAGCAGAAGAAGGGTAACTCCTTCGGCTATTATGTGGAAGAGCGGGACTTCGAGCTCCCGGAACTGAAGCTGCTGGTGGATGCGGTGCAGTCTTCCAAGTTCATCACAAAAGAGAAATCGGAGAAGCTGATCCAGAAACTGGAGGGTCTCACCAGCCATGAAAACGCAAAGCAGCTCCAGAGGCAGGTCTTCATCTATAACCGGATCAAAGCCTATAACGACGCGATCTACAAGAACGTGGACGCAATCCACTCCGCCATACACGATAACAAACAGATCTCCTTCAAATACTGCGAGTGGACTGTGAGGAAGGAGCTGGCGCAGCGGAAGGGCGGCGCAGATTACATCGTTTCACCCTGGGCGCTCACATGGGATGACGAGAACTATTACCTGGTAGGATTTGAAGACCGGATCAAGCACTACCGCGTGGATAAGATGCAGGAGATCAAAGTCCGGGAAGACACGCGGCAGGGCAAGGAGCAGTTTGCCGGTTTTGACCTGGCGGCGTTCGCGCGGAAGACCTTCGGGATGTACGGCGGTGAGGACAGGAGACTGACTCTGGAGGGCAAGAAGGAAATGGCCGGCGTTGTGATCGACCGCTTCGGAATGGATGTCATGATGACACCATGCGGGGAGGACAAGTTCCATGCCTCTGTAACGGTGTCGGTCAGCCCGCAGTTCTTCGGCTGGCTGGCCGGCCTTGGGAACGGTGTTAAAATATATTCGCCGGCGGATGTGAAAGAGGAGTACAGGGAGTATTTGAGGGACCTTCTTGAAGGGTGATCCGATTTCTGTTTTTTCTGCATTCTCATGCAACCATACATCCATGCACACAAAGTCCTGCTACCCTCACGGGTGGTGGAGACGAAAAAGAAATGCCTGGGAGGAGGAGATCCGTCCCAGGCTCGTTTTTTTTTATGCGGATTTTTCTTCACTGAATGCGGCACCAGCAGCGCTCTCGTCCACAGCCATGAAATCGGCAACATCGGTATCGGTAGCCCCGGTATCGGCAGTCCCAGCATCTGTTCCAGACGTCCCGTTTTCAAGCCCGATCCCATAGCGGTTCCTGACCTGCGCCTCTACCACTTCGCGGGTGTCAGGGTGTTCTTCGAGGTATTTCTTGGCATTCTCACGGCCCTGACCGATCTTATTGCCTTCGTAGGCATACCAGGCACCGCTCTTTTCGATTACGTTGCACCCGGCGGCAAGATCCAGGATGTCTCCGGTTGCGGAGATCCCTTTTCCGAACATGATGTCAAATTCCGCTTCCTTGAACGGCGGAGCCACCTTGTTCTTTACCACCTTCACACGGACGCGGTTGCCGACGTTCTCCCCGGAAGCTTTGATCGCCTCGATCCTCCGCACATCCAACCTGACGGAGGAGTAGAACTTCAGCGCCCTGCCGCCGGTTGTCGTTTCCGGATTCCCGAACATAACACCGACTTTTTCCCTCAACTGGTTGATGAAGACGATGATGGATTTCGTGTTGTTCACGACACCGGTCAGCTTCCGCAGCGCCTGGCTCATCAGCCTTGCCTGCAGCCCGACGTGGGAATCGCCCATGTCGCCGTCAATTTCTGCTTTCGGAACCAGTGCCGCAACGGAGTCGACGATAATGATATCCACAGCCCCGGAACGAACCATTGTCTCAGCGATCTCCAGAGCCTGCTCGCCGGAATCGGGCTGGGAGACGTAAAGGTTGTCGATATCCACACCGATGTTTTTTGCATAAACCGGGTCGAGGGCGTGCTCCGCATCGATGAAGCCGGCGATGCCTCCGCGCTTCTGGACTTCGGCCACCATGTGGAGTGCGAGGGTGGTTTTGCCGCCGGACTCCGGGCCGTACACTTCAACGATTCTTCCTTTCGGAATCCCGCCGACACCGAGGGCGATGTCCAGGGAAAGCGATCCAGTCGGATAGGTTTCGATCTTCATGGTGGAAGACCGCTCACCGAGCTTCATGACAGAGCCTTTTCCAAATGATTTCTCGATCTGCAGCAGGGCAGCGTCCAGTGCCTGCTTCTTGAGTTCTTTCGGATCCTTTACTTCCTTCTTATCTACAGCCATTTCTTATCCTCCTCGTGCTTATTCTCAGCTATGTTTTATAACTCTGATACGGTTTGTATCTTCCCTACGCCGTGTATCTTCCCTACGCCGTGCATCTTTGCGGCCGTTTGAAGACGTTACCTTCTGATTTCTTTTCCAGTTCCTTCAGTTCCTCATAGTAAGCCAGTAAGTGTTCGTATTCCCTGTAGTACGGGGATGTTTCCCTTGTAAGGGCTTCAATGATTTCACCATGTTCACTGCAATTCAGCAGATCCGGAGTGAAGATATATGTCCTTCCGACCTCATGGATCCTGAATGGATCTTCGTAAGGATCACACTGGGGAACTCCTTCCTCGACACGGATATGTGAAAACTGCTCCATCGTTTTAAGGTCATGCACGGAAACGACTATCGGGTCGGTTTCATCATCCCTGTATTCATAGAAGACTTCCTCAGTAAAATCTTCACCGGAATCCCCCATATCCTCCATATCTTTATCGTCAAGCTCTTCGTGGAAATGGTTCAGCTCAAGGATGAAGTTCAGCAGCGGCGACACGGCATAGTTTGTGGCGTCATAAAGCACTGTCCCCGATGCATATGAAATTGAGTCATAGCATTCCCGGAGATAGGCAAAGCAGCAGAAGCGGTCCTTCTCATCAAGGATTCCCCTTTCATCCATCCTGAAGGGGACAGAGCCATGCGAATCCCACAGTTTCTCTATTTTATCGAATACCATCCTGAGCTTTGGCAGGAACAAGTGGATCTGCGTAGAGAGCCGGTCAAGCTCATACAGCATGTCCAGGACATGGTCACAATCCCTTTTATATTTGTCCCTTTCAAACAGTTCAATGGCGTAACGGCTGTTGCCTTCAAGGTTGAAGGACATGTACATCGCAGTGAAATAATTGTCGAAGTAACGGTTCCCGATAAAACTGTAGCAGTCATCTTCGCTCTTTAGCATCAGCGGGATGTTGTCACTGAGGTCTGCCAGGAGCGGTTCTGGCTTTACAGGCTTGATCCCGAGTTTCAGGTATGCATTCAGGTAGGCGAGATATCTGCCCATTTCATCGACAGAAAAAGAGAAATGCGAATCTGAGTATGCATACACGCAGACCTCCTCCAATACTTCCTTCAGGTCCTTTGGGTCAAGACCTGTATACAGATGCCGCTCAAAGGCTTTCATGGCGTCGTGCTCCTCTGAGAGGATCGAATATGCCTGGCCATAGAAGCGGGCAATGCCGCCCGGGATCCTGCCTTCTGCACCGAAGATGCGGAGCATCATTGTGCACAGCAGGGGGTTCTGGGCAATCGGCTGATGCTTCTGGTAAAGGTCGCCTTCTTTCAGCGCCTTGATGAAAGCAGCCTTTAATTCAGGCCGGTCAGGCCTGTAGTTATATTTCTGGATCAGCGCAACGCACTGGTCGGATGAAAACGGCTGTACCGATACGGAGCGCATCCGCAGGAGCGGGATCACGTCACCTACAAGCCGGGATGAAACGATGACCTGTGCCTTGGAAAACCGCCTGATAAATGCATGCAACAGGCTGGCGAAATCACGGTGGTAACGTGCCTTCATCTCATCGAAGCCGTCCAGGAAAATGATGGTCTGGTAACGCTCCAAGTGTACGGTGAACGCCCTGTAGGAATGATCCCACCAGGCTTCCGTTTTCTCGAAAAGATAATGCTCCAGGGAATCACAGGGCATCTGGAAATCCTTCAGCTCTGCAAACACAGGCAGTATTCCCGTGCTGGGGAAATTCGTGATCGACTGGAGAAGCATGTCCAGGATAACTGTGGATTTCCCCATGCCGCCGTCCGCAACGATCAGAAGGTGCTGTGCATATTCAAGGAGCTTTGCAGGTGTAGGCTTTGTAATGAATATGCCCGGATCATTCGGATCCTCCGCTTCACGTTTACGCAGGACCGGCGCGACGTAAAAGTCATACAGCGGGGTAAGTTTCTTCGGGTACATCAGCGTGGGGAGCATCTGCTTGGCCTCATATAAAGGCCCAAGGTATTTCATGAGGGTTTCAATCTGGTTCTCCTTCAGGATCGGCGCATAAGGCACTGACTCATCCGGATCCTCCGGCAGTACCGGAAGGTCGAAACTGATGTTGAGATCCTGGGGGATGCTGCTCCCGGCATCGCTGCGGACCAGTGACTTCCTGCCGCGCAGGCCCCTTGTCATTACCCATTCTCGGATTGTGCCGCTGCCGACGGTATTGTCCGGGATTTTTTCGCACGCATAGTAGAACATCCCGATAACGAAAGAGTAGAAATTAATGTTCGAACATTTCAACAGCTCTGCTTTCGTGAGGGCGGTTCCGTCAGGCTGTACCCGGAAGAGCGCATCATCAGGAATTGTACTGTCCAGGGCGAGTACCTCCTTGATGGAACGGATTACCTTGTCAGCCACAGGGACGCGGACATCTTCGTCGGATATTTTCAGGAAAGCGTTGAATACCTTATACGCTTCTTCCATCAGCCTGTAGTAGTCATAGCTCATCCGCTCCTTCAGCAGGCGGATATAATCCTCCTCGTGGAACGGGATGTCAGACCTGAGCGAAATCTGGCAGTTTTTGTACTGCGATACCTGCTTCCTGAGGGTCCTGACGTTTGAAGGATTATGTATGGGGCGGATGAGGCGGATCATGGAGAGGAAAAGGTTCGCCTCATTCACATTGAGATTCGCTCCAAATAAAGTGACGGGCGTACGGGATACTTTCTCTGCATCCGCCAGTAACGTCATCAGGACACCGCCGGAAAAGCGGATGTCGGTTTCTCCATAATTGATCATTTCCTGGGTCATACGCTGGCCTCCTTTCTCGAATTCGTTTGTGGGATTAACTTGAGTGATCCCTTGTTTCCTTTGGTGATTAGAACTCTACCATTTTCACTGTACATAAATACTGACAATGGGAAAATTCCCTGGAATATTTTTTCCTGCGGTAACAGTGCGGTAACAGTACGGCGGCAGAGCGGTAAAGGTACCTCCTGCAACTGTAAGGCATCTCAGCAGGCTGGCAGATGGGAAACCATTAAATCTCTCACAGATTTTGACTCTGGAACGATGGTTTCCCTCTACTGATGGTTAAAATCTATCATTTCCACTGTACATAAATACTGACAATGGGAATTTTTTTGAAAAAAAGTTTTGTCCGGTAACAAAGGTAACGGTCGGTAACAGCCGGTAAAGGTAAAAAAGGGTCTTGCGCGGTAAAAGCGTCTAAATCATGATCAGGCCATCAGCAAGAGAACAGAGGGGAATACCTAAAAGAGCGGGACTTCTTCCGTTAATACATGATAGAGCCCCTTTGTTTAAAAACCGGAGGCTGATACGGATATTACCAAGTAAAGAAGAAAAAGTTTTCCAGAGATGGTTCCCTTCGGGCGATTTTTTCTGGGATTTATGGATAACTCGTGTATAAAAAATAGCGTCCCCGAAGTACCCGAACTAAGTTAAATTACAGTTGGGGGACAGTCAAAACTCGTGTAGTGTCCCCAAAGTACCCGAAGTACCCGAACTGAAGGTGTTGATGTAGTATTGCTCAT
>JAFVGK010000199.1 GCA_017475035.1 Blautia sp. | reverse complement strand
TCCGCTCATTTTGCACAGAAAGTTTTGCAAAGTCAAGTATAAATAGTGCAAAATGGCTACTTCCTCGTGTCTGTGGGCGACCCAATCTCATGCAAAAATGAGCGAGCTCATTTTTGCATGACCTTTTGTCGCCTGAATCATCATATTATCAATCGGCGACTTTTATGACACCTTTTACGATGTTCGCCTTGTCCTCGACGCAGCGGGTAAGTGCTTCCTGGATATCGTCAAGCTTGAAGTAGTCTGTGACGACGCCTTTGACATCAATCTTTCCGCTGGCTACGGCTTCAATCGCTAACGGATATATATTGCGATAACGGAATACCGTCTTGAAATTCAGTTCCTTATCCAGTGCCATGCCGATCGGCAGTGTCATTTCTCCGGAAGCGCTGTAGCCGACAAATACGATGGTCGCGCCTTTTTTTGCGGCCTGGATCTGCTGCGTTGCTGTGAACTGGGAGCCGGCTGTCTCGATGCCGAGGTCAAAGCCTTTCCCTTCGGTGATTTCCATGATACGGGCAACCGTATCTTCGTTCTTTCCATTGATGACATAATCGGCGCCGAGCTTCTTTGCCTGTTCCAGACGTTTATCCATGACATCGACGACGATAACCTTGGATACGCCTCTTGCTTTCAGAGAAAGCAGGGACATCAGTCCGATGCAGCCGGAGCCGGTAACTACCGCCGTCTGTCCTAAATGAGCGTCTCCCTGTATCGCAGCGTGCATACCAACGGCCAGAGGCTCGATCAGAGCGGCTTCTTCCGTTGTCATATTCTCCGGAATCTTAAAGCAGAGTCCTGCTTCATGGGCAACATACTCCTGGAATACGCCATCTACCGGCGGCGTAGCAAAGAAGATGACATCCGGGCAGAGATTGTATCTGCCGGATTTGCAGAATTCACATTTGCCGCAGGTTTTGCCCGGCTCGAGAGCTACACGGTCTCCGACTTTAAGATGCTTGACATCCTTTCCGACTTCAACAACGGTACCTCCGGCTTCATGTCCGAGTACAAAGGGATATTCCACGATAAAGTTTCCGATTCTGCCGGATTCGTAGTAATGCAGGTCTGAACCACAGACACCGACATTTTCGATCTTTACCAGTACCTCGTCATCCTTCGGTTCCGGAATCGGACGCTGCTGGATCTCACAGTATCTGATTTTGGTCATTACAGCTGTTTTCATCGTACCTTTCATTGAATCATCCTCTCTTTCGTTTTTATGCCTGTGACAACACCGAACTGATCATTTTTCAATCGCAAAATACCCGACGTGTTTCCGCGCCGGGCATCTGCTGCCATCGTACATTACCAATTGTACCGGAAATACCGGCTATCGTACATCGTAATAACCGGTATTTCCAAATAAACCATGAAAGGCGGTAAATCCGCTGTTTCAGATTTCTCACCAATAAAACCGTGAATCAGAGAAACGACAGGTCTTTGTGTAGGAATTAAAGCTCATCCTCAGAAATCTCGCCGTTGGCGACATAGATCTGGATGAATTCGTCTACGTTATCTGCATTGATCTCCGGAGCGTCTACATAGTCATTGACCTCTGTGTAGTCCATCTCACCATTGAGAACCTTCTCTGCATAGCTCATGTTCAGCTGTGCGATCTCGCCTGCATCCTGAAGCGCGGTAGCGGTCAGGAGGCCTTCCTTGATGAGCAGGCAGCCCTGTGCGGTGCCGTCTACGCCATAAGCCAGGAAGCTCGGTGTGCCGTCTTCCGCGATGTAGTCTGTGTTGTTTCTGACAGCCTCGATCGCGCCTGCTGCCATGTTGTCGTTCATGGAAATGATGGCGTCGATATGGGTGCCGCCCTGTACCCATGTCTCCATCAGAGCCATGGCTTCGTCATTGTTCCAGTTTGCATAATCCTCATACAGGATGTTGACATCTGTACGGACATCGAAGAAATAGGTATCCCATGCTTCACGACGCTTCTCTGCATGATAGTTTCCGGACGGTCCACGGAAAACAACAACGTTGGCGTTCTCCGGAACTTCCTCAACCGCGCGCTGCGCGCCTACTGCTGCCTGTGCGACAGGATCTGCGTCGACGGTGCCGGTGCCTGCCATAACGGCATTGTCAACCTCCGGATCACCGGTCTCACCGTCAAGGTCTGACTGATGCGTGGTCGGGTTTGTCGTGACAACCGGAATGCCGGCATCAGCAATAGCCTTTACATACGGAGCCTGAGCCGCGTTGTTGTTGGACTGAACGATAACATAGTCATACTTCTTGGTGATGCAATCTTCGAGCTGCTGTGCCATCTGGGCATCATCCGCTTCGCCGCTGACGCAGGTAAGCTCGATGTCATCATATTCCTCTGCTGCCTTCTTCATTTCGCTTGTCAGCCACGCGGCAAATGTATCCGCGCTTGCGCGGGCAACAAAGCAAACACGATAGGTATCAGCAGCCATAGCAGTTGTGGAGCCTGCGACCATAGCAGCCGCAAGAACGGATGCAGCCAATACTTTCCAATTCTTCATGGTGATTTTCCTTTCTTTGAAAAACAATAATGAATCCTTTGTACGATGGGTTTCTTAGGGTTTCTCTATGATTCCATGAACATCAGATCAAATACAAAAACGTTTCTGCTTCGGCGATCTTCTGTTCATAAATCAGCTTTGCTGCGGACAGAACGCCTTCGTTCTGATCCTTTGCCGCTTTGGATGTACACCTGGCACGCTGTCCCATCCGGCGGCGAATCCCTGGATATACACCCGCCCTCTTTTCTCAGGCTTTGGAGGCGTCATCCTTCACTGCCATGATCTGTTTGGTTGTCTTGCGGTTCTTGCTCCTGATATCAAAGGCAACAGCGAGGACAATGATCGCGCCCTCGATAATGTTCTGGATATAGGAATTGACGCCAATCAGGTTCATGATATTTTCCAGAAAGCCAATGATGAAAGCACCGGCTACTGTACCGGTAACCGTTCCGATTCCGCCGGAGAAGGAAGTTCCGCCGACGATGGCTGCTGTCAGGCCTGTCATTTCATATCCCACGGCACCGTTCGGAATACCGGAATTATTTCTCGCCATAAAGATCGCTCCTGCCAGACCGGCAAGCAGACCGCAGATCACATAGGAAATCACGATGCTCTTTCTGGCATTGATGCCGCTTGCCTCAGCCGCTTTCCTGTTGCCGCCGATGGCGTACAGGCTTCGGCCATATCGCGTATGGTTAAAGATATACCAGACGACAATGGTAATGCCGAAAACAATTATTACGGGAATAGGAATCGGACCAGCCATACCCTGGCCAAGCTTTACAAATTTACCTAACTGCAGGATATTGGCGCCTCCCGTATAGTACAGCGCAATGCCCCTGGCAATCTGCTGCATGCCAAGCGTTGCGATGAATGCCGGTACGTCAAAGTAAGCCACAAAGACTGCGTTGACCAGGTTGCAGGCTACTCCTACCGCAAAAGCGACCAGAAGTGCCAGCAGCATGGATTTCGTGGATTTATAGCAGGACACTGACAGGACGCCTGCCAGAGCAAGGACGGAGCCGATGGACAGATCCAGAAAGCCGCTGACGATCAGGATCATTTCCGCGTATGCCAGCAGAATGCCGACACAAAGCTGCCTGGCTACGTTCATCAGGTTATTTGTGGTCATGAAGTAGGGGCTCAATATGCTGCAGGCCACAAACATCACAATCAATACGATAAAGATCGAGAACCTCTGAAAGGTTCCGGACAGTTTTGTATTCTTCATCCTCATGCCCCTTTCTGCGCATTTTCCAGCAAGCCTGTTGCCAGCATCATAATCCGCTCCTGCGTAAATTCCTCCCGCTCGAGGCAGCCTGTAATCAGGCCCTGGCACATGACATAAATACGGTCGCACATACCGATCAGCTCCGGAAGCTCCGAAGAAACCATAATGATGGTTTTTCCTTCCTTTACCATATCCGTCATCAGCTTGTAGATCTCAAATTTGGCACCGACATCAATACCTCTGGTCGGTTCATCCAGTATCATAATCTCCGGTTGGCAAAGCATCCACCTGGCGAGCAGAACCTTCTGGGCATTTCCGCCGGAAAGAGAGGAAATCAGAGTATCCAGAGTCGGAGTCTTAACACTCATTTTTTCAAAGATTTCTTTTACGCTCTCCCGTTCTTTCCGCCGATGCGCAAAGCCTCCATAGATAAAATTCTGCAGGGAAGCAAGGCTGGCATTTTCCGTTACGGAACGAACCGGGACGATGCCATATTCCTTACGGTCCTCGGAAAGCATGATCAGGCCTTTTTTAATAGCATCCTCAGGGCTTTTGATGACAACCTCCCGCCCATCAATCAGTACCTTGCCGCCGTCTTTATGATCCAGGCCGAAAACCGATCGCATAACTTCCGTCCTGCCTGCGCCAACAAGGCCTGCAAAGCCGACAATCTCGCCTTTCCCGGCATGAAAACTGATATTGTCAAAGATCCCCTTTGCCCGGAAGTCCCTGACTTCAAAAACTGTTTCACCCAAAGGAACCGTTTCCTTCGGATAGACATTTTCCATCTTGCGTCCGACCATACGGGCAATGACCGTATCAATGTCCAGATCCTCCGCCCGGTCAGTGGAGACAACTTCCCCGTCCCGGATCACTGTGATATCATCCGCAATCCGGAAGACCTCATCCATTTTATGCGAAATGTAGACGATGCTGACCCCTTTTTCCTTCAGTTCATGAATCTTCTCAAACAGCAGCTTTACTTCACGTTCTGAAATGGAAGAGGTCGGTTCGTCCATCAGCACAATCTGGGCATTGTTTGTAATGGCCTTGATAATTTCCAGCATCTGTATATCCGAAACCGTCAATGTCTTCAGCTTTTGATCCGGAGCATAGCTTAAATGCTCCTCCTTCAGGAAACGAATCGCTTCTCTCCTGACCCTGCGCCAGTCAACGGCTCCGAACCGGTTGACCGGGAGTCTGCCCATGAACAGGTTTTCCTCCACGGATAGCTCAGAAACATAGTTCAGCTCCTGAGCGATCATGGAAATGCCATACTCCCTTGCCTGAATCGGGTTTTTAATCTCTACAGGCTTTTCATCCACATAGATCTGTCCGGCATCAGCTTTATACAAGCCGGTCAATACCTTCATCAAGGTGGATTTTCCAGCCCCGTTTTCCCCGCAAAGGGCATGAACGGTACCCTTGCGCACGGCAAAACTGATGTTTGACAATGCTTTCACTCCGGGAAAGGACTTTTCTACGCCTTCCACTCTCAGTTTGATTTCATCCATTGCGCATCATCCTCTTTCTTGGCTGTTATGGTACGCTCTTTCAAATATCAGAAGTACCAACTGTATCCTGATCTTAGAATAGATCATTCCCACGAAAATGTCAAGATGGCATGGTCATTTTACCGAAATCGTCCAAGTATGACAGGCGGTATTTGACCGTTTTACTCAATAAGTGATATAAAGCCGGGAGCCACTGTAAGCAAGTTTACAGTGGCTCCCGGCTTCGCCTTCTCGCCTTATGACAATCAGCTGTTTTCTGCCTTTATCCTGTTTTTATCCTCATACATCCGTTGATCCGCCAGACTCAGAAGCATGTCCAGATCACAGTCTTTTTCACCAAATACTCTGCCGCAGGCCATACTGCAGACGATATCGTTTTCCGCCTGATTCAGATCACACAGAGCTTTTTTCCACCTGACATAAAGGCTTTCCGCCTCCTCCCGGCTCAGATGGAGCCCTACCAGGAGAAATTCGTCTCCTCCCATGCGGAATCCCATCACATTCCGGGCGCTTACCCGGTGCAGGCTTTCCGCTGCTTTTTTGATCAGCCTGTCCCCGGTTTCATGACCATAAGTGTCATTTGTGTATTTCAGGTTATTCACATCCAGATTAAAAATAGTGATCGTGTCGCAATTCCGGAAGAGCGTCCGTTTCCATTCCATAAATTTCCCTTTATTAAACAGGCCGGTCATATGATCGTGTTCCTTCTCCTGTTTCAGGGTACTGGTATATTCGGAGATGTTTCTGTAAATATCCGTATAAATCGTGATATCGGTAAAGTGATGAATCTGTTTCAGTTCACCTTCCTCTTCAAACGTAGACGTGAGCACCATATAAGTTTTTTCATTGACAGAATCCACCAGATCCCATGCCACCGCCCTTTGTCCCTTTTGGGGACGAGGACAGGCAATTGCCCAGTTGCTGCCTCTCGGATCCAGCTGTGAAGCCTCCGCATCGGCGTAAATGACCTTTCCGGAAGCATCCGTGATCATAATTCCGCCGATATCCTCCTGGATAAACTTTCTGATGATTTCCCGGGTATCCAATCGCTCTCCTCCTCCCAAAACGAAGTATTGCAGGTTGACTCAATGATCACGGATGACTATTCTGCTGCCACGCCTGCAAAAAAACGCAGCCGTGGGCTAATTTACTTATTTCACCGCTACGCACTCGATCTCCAGCTTTGCTCCTTTGGGTACGCTCACTACCGCAAAGGCTGCTCTCGCAGGATAAGGCTCTGAGAAAAACTCCGCGTATACTTCGTTCATGGCAGCAAAGTCCTTGATATCCGCAAGAAGCACGGTGGTCTTTACCACATCGCTCATAGCTGCGCCGGCTTCCTCCAGAATGTTTTTGATATTGGTAAGGCTCTGCCTGGTCTGGCTTTTGATATCCTCACCGGCAAAAGCGCCGGTCTGCGGATCAATCGGCAGCTGGCCGGAAACATAAATGGTATTGCCGGCAATGACTGCCTGTGAGTAGGGGCCGATCGCCGCCGGCGCGTTATCTGTATGTACTGCTTTGTTCATAAGAAACCTCCTCTTTTTTAAAAATCACTGTACATATCTCCGATACCAGTCCAAAGCCAGCCCTGCCCAGGTGGCGATATGCGCGTCGGCATACCGTTCCTTTTCCGGCTGTTCCACTTCTTTTGTGGCAAGAGACAGACCATGGACTCCCTCCGGGTAAATATGCAGTTCTACCGGTACCTTTGCCTTATGCAGGCTTTTCATCAGCATCAGGCTGTTTTCCACCGGTACATCACGGTCCGACTCCGTATGCCATATAAAAGTCCTGGGGGTCAGATTGTCAGCCTGTGTCTCCAGGCTGGTCCACTCAAGAGCTTTTTTATATTCCGTCTTATTCTGTATCCATTGGCCTTTTCTGCCGATCAGTCTCTCAATACTTTCCATATGGGCATAGGAACCTGAAGTGATCACCGGATAAGCAAGAATCATTGCGTCCGGCCGGAAGGCAGTCTGAGCCAGTTCCGTCCCGGAGTCTGTTTCCGTGAGCATCCGCCGTACAGCGTCAAAAACATATCTGCCGTTCCAGTCCATCCCGCGCCAGTGAACGCCAAGGCTTGCGGCACAATGTGCTCCGGCGGAGAATCCAAGCACGGTTACCGGCTCCCCGGGGTACAGCCGGCGGAGTCGTCCCACTGCCCAGGCTGCCTGCTCCAAAGGCCGCGTTCCCAAAACCTCCGTCTCTACATCGTAAGTCAGAATCGCAGCCCGGATGCCGCCGGACGTGAAGAACCGTGCCACCGGCATGGCTTCCCTGTCAGAAAGATGGCTGTAGCCTCCTCCGGGAAAGATCAGAACCGTGCCGGGTGAATCCGCGTTTCCTTCCGGGCTGACAATCTCCAGCTGAGCATTATAAATACCAGTTTCCATAGAGCCGCTCCTCCTTCATAACGAAGTTTTGTATATTGACTCAATGTATCCTTCTCATACTGTTTATTTTACCTTTGAATCTTCAGGCTGTCAATTCAAAATAGCCACAAGAACCGAAACAAAAGATGCTTCCTCTTGTCCCGATTCCTGTGGCTATACCCGTGAACGCAATGAATTGCTGCTTCTTCTTATTCTTTTTCTTTCTCTTTCATTACCGGGTTCACCGCCACGCCGCGGTTGATATCACCGTTAATGTTTTTGCCGAACTCATAGTCATTTCCGGGGAGGATGGCATTCAGCAAAATACCCACGATCGATGCGACTGCCAGGCCGGTCAGATTCACGCTGACAGAACCGATCTCGAAGGCCAGGCCATCCGTCAGGCCAAGACCGCATACCAAAATCACAGCCGCAATGATCAGGTTGCGGTTTTTGGTCAGATCAACATGATTTTCAACCATGTTCCGTACGCCGATCGCGGAAATCATACCATAAAGCATGAAGCTGATCCCGCCGATGATCGAAGCAGGCAGCGAGGTAACGATTGCCGAAAACTTTGGTACGAAGGAAAGAATAATGGCATATACTGCCGCAATACGGATTACTTTTGGGTCATATACCTTGGAAAGCTCAAGCACGCCGGTATTCTCTCCATATGTCGTGTTAGCAGGTCCGCCGAAAAATGCCGATAAGGATGTCGCAAGACCGTCGCCTACCAGAGTTCTGTGGAGACCCGGATTTTCAAGAAAATTCTGGCCGGTCGTAGCGGAAATTGCGGAGATATCACCGATATGTTCCATCATCGTCGCGATGGCGATCGGCGCCATAATCAGAATCGCAGTCAGGTTGAATTTACATAAGAAGAAATCCGGAAGGCCTGCCATGCTTGAAGAGGCTACACCTGAGAAATTCAGGATCTCGCTGCCGTCCGGATTTGTCATTCCGACAAGCTGCATGAGAAAAGCAATGCTGTAAGAAATCACAACGCCCATCAAAATCGGGATGATTTTGAACATCCCTTTGCCCCAGACGTTAAAAATGATAATCACTGCCAGAGCGACAAATGCCAGAAGCCAGTTCGTCTGTGCATTTCCGATGGCGGATCCCGCCAGGGACAGGCCGATACAGATGATAATCGGTCCGGTTACGACAGGGGGCAGATAACGCATGACCTTCTTTACGCCGACAATCCTGATCACGAATGCCAGGATCAGATAAAGCAAGCCGGCTACCACAATCCCGCCGCAGGCATATGGAAGCTTTTCTCCGTATGTCATATCGGCAAAAATACCGGTTTTTAACTCTGCAACCGCGGCAAAGCCTCCTAAAAAAGCGAAAGAAGATCCCAGAAAAGCCGGCACCTTAAACTTCGTGCAGATATGGAAAAAAATAGTTCCGACTCCCGCCATAAACAAGGTTACCGATACGGAAAGTCCCTCCCCATGAAAATAGGTATTCACCAGAATGGGAACCAGGACTGTGGCGCCGAACATGGCAAACAGATGCTGCAGCCCCAGAAGAAGCATCCGGGGAATGCCCAGACTTCTGGTATCAAGGATTGGTCCCGAAGTGTTTTGCGTTTCATTGCTCATCTTCTTTTCCTCCTTAAAATAGTATGGATGAGTGGCTTTCAGATCCATTTATGATCCCATGAATCCTGAAAATCGGAGAAATCAGCAGGGCAGAGGGCAGCTTGTCCAGCCTCTGCCTTTCGGCGGTGCGGCGTTCGCCAGAAGGCGAAATAATACATTACACTGCCCCTGCCATATAAGAAAGATCTCCCGACTCAAAAGCCCACACGATACTTTATACCAGAACACAAAAATAAGCAAGTAAAAAAATCAGCTCATCTCAGCCGGATTCCCAGTTGTTTTGCTTCGTAAAACAGCCTTCCTACCGGCAGGCCTACCACATTCGCGTATTCTCCGGCAATCCCTTTCACATGAACCGCCCATTTTCCCTGTACGGCGTAGCTGCCGGCTTTATCCATGGGCTCGCCGGAGTTAACGTAACGGAGGATTTCTTCTTCGCTCACGGGATAGAAGGTTACATCCGTATGCTCAGAAAAAGAATGTGTTTCCCACTCTGTCTCGCCTGCCCTTTTATAAAGGAAGGTTACGCCTGTATAGACCTGATGGGTCTGTCCCTGAAGTTTCTCCAGCGTCCGGACGGCGTCCCCGGCATCATGGGGTTTGCCAAGGATCTCTCCCTGATACACCACAATCGTATCCGCTCCGATTACAAGCCCGTCTTCTTCCGGAGAAAAAAAGTCGTCTGACGCCAATGCCGTCTCCAATACCTGTCGCGCCTTCCCCTTTGATAACCGTCTTACCAGACCTGCGGGATCATGTCCCGTCATTTCTTCTTCGTAATCAGATGGTCTGACGGAAAAAGAAACCTCAGCCTGCTCCAGTAATTCCCTGCGTCTGGGAGAAGCGGAAGCCAGTATAATCTTTGTCATCAGGCTTCCCCCCTCGTACGCGCCAGTTCACCCTCGTTGATTTCAATGATTTTCTTCATCATTTCCGGTCCGGGCGCTCCATAGGTCGTCCGTCTTGCAACACAGTTCTCCATACTGATGGCTTCATAAATATCTTCCTCAATGAGCGGGCAGAAGGCCTGATACTCTTCAAGCGAAAGATCATCCAAGGCAATGCCTTTTTCAATACAGGCAAGTACCAGCCTGCCGGTAATCCCGTGGGCGTCACGGAACGGAACTCCCTTGCCCACAAGATAATCCGCCACATCCGTGGCATTTGTGAAGCCGTTTTTCGCGCTCTGTCTCATCCGGTCTTTTCGGAATTTCATTGTTGAGAGCATGCCGCGAAACAGGGTCAGACAAATCTTTACGGTATCCAGGGCGTCAAAGGTGACCTCCTTATCCTCCTGCATATCCTTATCATAGGCCAGCGGAATTCCCTTCATGGTTGTCAGCAGGCTCATCAGCGCGCCATAAACACGTCCGGTCTTCCCGCGTACCAGCTCTGCCACATCGGGATTTTTCTTTTGAGGCATAATGCTGCTGCCCGTACTGTAGGCATCATCGATTTCCACGAACTGATATTCATTGGAATTCCAAAGGATGACCTCTTCCGAGAACCGGCTTAAGTGCATCATAATCATGGAAAGGGAACTTAAGGTCAGAATAAGATAATCCCTGTCCGAAACGGAATCCATGCTGTTTCTCGTCGGACCGTCAAAGCCCAGTTCTTCAGCTGTGGCCGCTCTGTCAAGCGGATATGTGGTGCCGGCCAGCGCACCGGCTCCTAACGGGCACGTATTCATCATGCTCCTGGCAAAGCACAGGTTTTCCCTGTCCCTGGAAAACATCTCGAAATACGCGCCGAGATGATGGGCAAGAGTTACAGGCTGCGCCTTTTGCAGGTGGGTAAACCCGGGCATATAGGTATCAAGATGTTCTTTCATCATAGCATGGAGCTGTTCCCTCATCTGCTGCAGCTCCAGAATGATGGCGTCCACCTCATCCCGCACATACAGCTTCATGTCCAGCGCAACCTGATCATTTCTGCTGCGGCCTGTGTGCAGCTTTTTCCCGACTTCACCGATCCGGTCGATCAGATTTGCTTCCACAAAACTGTGTACATCTTCATATTCCGTTGTAATGGGAAGTGTACCCGCTTCAACGTCCGCCAGGATACGGTCTAAGCCTTCTATCAGCCGGGCAGCTTCCTCTTCCTGAATGATGCCCTGTTTCGCCAGCATCCTGGCATGCGCCTTGCTCCCCCTGATATCCTGAGGCAGCAGCCGTTGATCAAAGCCGATCGAAGCATTAAACTGATACACCATCTCATCCGTTTTGCCTGTGAAACGGCCTCCCCATAATTGTGCCATTTTTTCCTCCTCCCGAAACGAAGTTTTGTATTGTAGTACGTTGACTCAATGTCTTCGGATAGCGGTTCTGCTGCTCCGGCAGCTGGGCTGCCTAAGGCAGAATCAGCCTCCTCTAAGCTGTTTCTCTTTTCCGGGAATATACGCATCCGCAAAAATCCTGTCGGTAAAGCCCATACTCCCGTGATAATTCTATAGAACGTTTATAACCGTTTTTCTTTTTGAAATCCGAAGGCAGATGTTTCACCTCATATATTTCGGCCAGCTCTTCCCCGATCTCATTGATCTTACCGGCGTTTTTCAGCGGACTGATGCTTAAGGTCGTCGTAAAGTAATCATAGCCTCCCTCACGGGCAAGCCGCGCCGCCTCCTCCATCCGAAGCCGGTAACACCGAAAGCACCTCTCGCCGCCTTCCGGGATAGTCTCCAGACCCTTCGCCATCTCGTAAAACCGCTCCGGTTCGTATTTTCCTTCAACGAATGTCACCGGATGCGGCAAGGGCATTTCCCCGATCAGACGTTTCAGTTCTGCGGCACGCTTTTCATATTCTTCCTGAGGTGAAATATTGGGATTGTAATATAAAACCGTGACAGAAAAGTACCGCGCAAGATACTCCAGACAATAGCTGCTGCACGGCGCACAGCAGGCATGCAGCAAAAGCCTCGGCACACGGCCTGCTTTTTCAGATTCTTCGATCAGCGCCGAAAGCTCTCTGGCATAATTTCGCTGATTTGCCATTCCGCCCTCCCCCATAATGAAGATTGTATAGTAAACGAATAAAATACCTGCGTTCTGATTTGTTTACTGCGCCGAATTTACGCCGCTGCAGGCGGCATGATTCCGCAGTAAATCCGTGCGCATACTGTACGTTGACTCACTGTCTTCAGATATTGTTTTGCTGTTTGGGCAGCCGGGCTGCCGAGAACAAAATCAGTTTCCTTCAAGGACAATCCTGCAATAATCCCAGCAAGTCCTCCGGGGCAAAGACCGCGTTATCCGCGCCGTTTTCCTCCAGTTCCTCAAGATCCCGATATCCCCACAGCACACCCACGGTGAACATCCCCGCTGCTTTTCCTGTCAGCATATCCGTCCCGGAATCTCCGACATACATACATTCCTCAGGGGAAACCCCAAAGCTCTGCGCCGCGGCCAGAGGCATGTCCGGAGAAGGCTTTCTCTTTCTGCCGTCCTTCTGGCCGATAACCACGTCAAACACCCCCGGATACATCTGTTCAATCACCTGAACGGCTGCCTCATCAGGTTTATTCGAGCACACTGCCAGAAAGAGCCCTTGCTCCTTCATTGCTTTCAGGACTTCATCCATACCCGGATATTTCCTGACCCCATATAAAGGATCTGCGACAAAGCTCTGCCGGTACATCGGATAAGCCTCTTCGAAATGCGCAAGCTCTTTATCTCCCGCATCATACAGAATCCGTTCCGTCAGTTTTCTGGCCCCGTCTCCGCAATAATAGCGGTAATTTTCCACCGGCAGGGTATGAAGCCCCAGTGCTTTCAAAACTTCATTTCCCGGTTTCGCCATGGAATCCAATGTATACAGCAACGTGCCGTCCAAATCAAAAATACACGCTTTGATCATTTTTTCTCTCTTGAAAGAGCCCTCCACATTTCGTTTCTATGTATTCATCGGAACCACTTATGCAGCCATCTCACATATTCATGCAGCGCATTGCTGGTTCTGGTTTCTCCGACGATCTTTTTTGCCAGGCTCACGTCATCCGTGATGATGTTATCCACATTCATTGCAATCATATCTTCAATATTGTACCTTTTATTCACCGTCCAGACATATATTTCCTTGCCTGCATTATGCACTCTCCTGACAAGAGTACGGCTGACACTGCTCATATTGATACTGAATGCATCCGCTGAAGCAAGCTTCGGCAGATTGCCGTAAGCATAACCCATTACGTAAACCGTCTTGATATCCTCGCGCAATCGCTTTACCTTATTGATGGAGTGGTAGCTTTGGGAGGTCACGACACACTCCGGGATAAATTCCTTCTCCACAAGCAGATTCACGAGTGTCTCTTCCAATCCCTTCTCCTGTTTGGACGGCTTCAGCTCTATATTCAATCGGATTTTATTCTCTTTCGCGAAATCAATCACGTCTGCCAGAAGCGGAATCGGCTCCCCCTTAAATTCCCTGGAAAACCACCTTCCTGCATCCAGCTTAGCCAGCTCTTCCCAGGAAAGATTCCATCCCCGTTCCCGGACGCCGCAGGTTCTGTGCAGACTTGCATCATGCATCACATAGATCCGGCCGTCTTTACTTAAATGGATGTCCAGCTCAATCCAGTCTGCCCCCAGCTCTAAAGCTCCCACAAAGGCAGACATCGTATTTTCCGGATAGAATTTCGACGCGCCCCTGTGAGCTGTGACCTCCAGCTGATGGAGGTATTCAATCCTGGGATTCATGCGTACCGTATACACCTGGAACAGATAAATACCACAAATGGCAAGCGAAACCCCAAAGAACAAAAGCTCCATAAACTTTACCAAAGTCATGTGCCGTCGTAAAAACGGTATATTCGCACGGCATTCCACACATGCCCTTCCCGGAATTTCCGCCTGCTTTTCCTTCTTATGAAAATAATACAGGCTCGAAATACAGCCGCAGCTCATCGGAGCGGTCCAGGACGCAAACAGGATCATGCCTACTGTCGTGATGGAAAGCATCAGGGAGGTAGAAATGGGGTTGACCAGAGAAGTCGGACGCAGAATAT
Source organism: Blautia sp. (assembly GCA_017475035.1). Taxonomy (GTDB): domain Bacteria; phylum Bacillota; class Clostridia; order Lachnospirales; family Lachnospiraceae; genus Blautia_A. Next base: position 35,731 of record JAFVGK010000199.1, on the reverse strand, counting down.
GCTCCAGCGCCATGGCGATCAGCATAGCCAGACCGATCAGCACAGCATAGGCTGCATAACAAAGCAGCAAAACCCCCATATAAATAACAGCATCCCAGATCCTGCGGCCTTTTCCCAGACGAATGCTCCTTCGGAGAGCCTCATGAAAATCGCTGTCCTCCAGTATCATAATCTGATAGGTATACATCTGATGAAAGAAAAACACCACATCCAAAAAATAAAGAAGAATAAAAAGCACAAGAAAATACCAGTGCCTGCCAATCCGCTTTATCAGGAAATCCCTGACCAGCAGATTTCCGGTAACAGCCGGCAGAAAGCCGATCCCGAAAATGGGCAGAATCAAAAAAACAGACGCCAGCACCAGTCTCTTTTTCCGGGTTCTTAATGCTGTTCCCATCTCCCGTACCGTATACAAAAAGGTATGAAAGACGTCTGTCCTCTCGCCGACAAAGGATTTATGCAGATTATAAATCACGGCACCCATGTCAAGCATCGTATAAAGCACAGCCAGCACCAGCACCAGGCTGAAGCAGATAATAAAAGCAGGATGAATCATAAAGCGGAGCAGGTTTTCCGCAGTCAGATAATGGTAGCCGGAAAGCCACATGGTCAGGCGGAAGAAACCTGTATAAATCGGAACAGCCAGAACCACCGTCAAAAGTTTAAAAATCCCTTCAAAATGCAAAAGTGTACGGATATTCATTGTCAGGCTTCTGCTAATGCTGCGAAATTCACTCATCGGTTACGCACCTCACAAGAATGCGAATGTAGGATCCACGGCAGTCCTTCGAGAACTGCTGTGAATAAATGGAAGAAAACTCCTGAAACGGTAAATCAGTATAGCATACCAGATAGAAAATAAAAAGAAAAGATTCACTCTTTTTTACGAAATACGGCTGCGGCATTATCGATGGCATAATACAGTTCATACCGCTCGTCATTCTGAAACTGTTCCATGTAATTCTTTCCCCCGCCCGCCCGGGTATCAATCGCGACATAATCTCCCTCATGTTCCGTATAATAGAGTTCATAAATCTCATCTCTCCCGGACAGCTCAGGCAAAAAGAAGGTCGTGCATACTACAACGGCGTCCTCAGGTATGTGTGAAAGAACCTGGCTGACAGCTTCACGTTCCCGGGTATGTTTTTTGTATCCCGGATAATACCCCAGAAGCTTCCATTGGTTCTTACTGACCGTTATGACTGCCCCGGCACAAAGAGCCGCCAGAAGAGCAGCCCGCCGGACTTTTTTTCCGTCCAGCCTTGCATAATTCAGGATTGCCAGATAAAACAGGAACACACCACTTCCATAATAATACTGATATCCGAGCATATGCTGGTAGTAATAATTGCTCATCAGATTAAATAAAACATACGGGATCAGCAGAATAAGCTGAGTGAAATCCCTCATCATAAACGGCAGGAAACCCAAAGGAGCAAAAACCAGAAAGCTGCTTAACAGCTTCTCATCTGTGAAGCACTGGGAAATCAGGTAAACCGGATTTTGCACAATCGCCTTGAACATCACCAGAAGGCTTCCGCTTTTGTCATAGATATAATTACTGTACCGTCCTGTCATGGCCCCGTCCCCATACCGTGACAGCCATGTCACCACAAGGATAAAATAAAGGATGCTGCCTGCCAGAAGCCATAGCCGGATATCCGTAAACAGCCTTCTCACGAATCTGAGGATTCGAAACCCGGACGCAGAAACAGCAGAATTATTGTTTTCAGCCTCCGGGTGTTTTCCTGTTAAGTCTCCGGCCAGAAAATACAGACACACAATCGCCGCATATACTGCGGCGTCCTCTTTCACCATCAGCACCAATACGGCAGAAAGAACCATCGGCAGCTTTTTTCTGCTTTCAAAAGCGAAAATCATCCAAAGGATCAAGGGCGGAAGAAAATTATTCTCATGAAAATAGTAAAAGCAGCCTCCCACAAAAGCGGGAAAGCAGGTATATACAGCCGCAAAGACAGCACAGGCTGTATTCGACAATCCATGTTTTCTCCCCAGCATAACCAGGGGAATGACGCCGCTGGCAACCAATGCCGCCTGAGCGATCTGCAGCGTCAGCGGAGTTGAAAATACATAATATACCGGCAGCAGCAGATAAAAGATCGGCGACATATGAACGGCAAAATGAGACAACAATTCATCCCTCTCACAGGTGGTCAAAGGAAGGCCGGTCTTTTTCATATAGTAAAACATCTGGGCAAAAATCCCGAAATCAAAATTCGGCGTATTATGGTGCAGATAAGACAGGCAGCATACGCCCCCCACCCAGAAGACGTATACGCCGATCAGCACTCCCGTTACAGCTATCAGGCTTTTTCTTCCAAGGCGAAGGTTCAGCTCGCACAGAGGACTGAACCAGACAACAAAAAAGAGGAAGATTGCACAGCCGATCGCAAAAAAGTCTGTTTTTTCCTGTGTCACAGCCATCATACAGTAAAAGGCGGAAGCCGATACCGTCAATATCGTCAATACATTGACGCTCCGTATAAACCCTGACAGCAGCCAGACTCCTATAATGGCAAGAAGGATCCTCCCAAAGGGAAGATCCTGATAAAAGCTGAAATCAGTAAATGTTTTTTTCGTCTGATGAAAAACGAACAGGCTCACCGACACCCATGACAAAAACAGGCGATACAAAGGATGGGACATCGTCAGGATTTTCCCGATCGTCATTATTTTTCCAAAGGAAGTGATTTTTTTATTTCGTATGACACTCATTTTCTCAAATCGTATGGTCTTTTTGTATGTTTCAGTCGACAAAAGGCAGTGCAAAAATGAGCGGTCCGCAGAATCAGGCTTTTGTCGATGCAATCATAGTATGCGCACAAATTTACTTCAGAAAGATGCCGCTTATCCGGGATTCGCCCCTTAATATTCCGGCCGGCTGCCGGTGAGATCACAGATGATCTCACCGGCGATAATCAGCCCCGCAGCTGACGGAACAAAGGCATTGCTTCCCGGTACCAGCTTTGCCGGGCCTTCATCCAGTTTCTCTGAAGCTTCCTGCAGGATCCTTTCTTCCTTTCCTCCGCTTTCCGCTTCGATCAGAGCCGCTTCATCCCGGGCAGTGATTTTCTTCTTCGGAACAATCGGTTTTTCTTTTGAATAGACTACTTTCAGGCTTTCGATGCCTCTTTTTTTCAGTTCCCGGCGCATCACTCTCGCAAGGGGACAAACAGAGGTTTCATAAATATCCGCCACGCAGAACGCTGTCGGATCCAGCTTATTACCGGCCCCCATGGAACTGATCACGGGAACCCCCGCTTTCTTTGCCTGACAGATCAGCTCAAGCTTACCCGTTACCGTGTCGATCGCATCCACCACATAATCATATTCGCTGAAATCAAACCGGTCTGCGTTCTGTGGCCCATAGAAAACTTCATAAGGATAAATGACAGCTTCCGGATTGATTTCCAGAATTCTCTCCTTGCCGCTTCTACCTTGCTTCTCCCGATTGTCTTATGGGTAGCGATAATCTGCCTGTTCAGATTTGTAAGGCTGACCTTGTCGGCGTCTACCAGAGTCAGGGTACCAATTCCGCTTCTGGCTAAAGCTTCGGTCACATAACCGCCGACTCCGCCGATTCCGAATACGGCGACATGGCTGCCGCGCAATTTCTCCATCCCGGCTGTTCCAAGCAAAAGCTCTGTCCGGGAAAACTGATCCGTCATCAGAACATCCTTTCGTAGTGATCGTTATATGAAAGCGCTTTATTTTCCCTTCAGGTTAAACAAGGTATTTAAAATACCTCTTCCCAGGGAAGCCCCTACATTTCCGCCTATCTGCTTGCCAAAGGATCCGCCCAGAGTCTGTCCGATGGCATTTCCCACCTGACGTCCAACCGTTCCCAGGGCACTGGAACCGACCTTTTTGATCTCATTCTGCAAAGCTTTTTCCTTGGCTGCCTGTTCCTTTTCGAGAGCTTTGAGTTCTCTTTCTCTCTCTTTTGCGGCAGCAGCCTCCGCTGCCTGCTGAGCCTTCAGGGCTGCCGCTTCCGCCTTCTGCTGTTCCTTCAAAGCCGCTGCTTCCGCAGCCTGCTGTGCTTTCAGGGCTGCCGCTTCCGCCTTCTTCCTCTCCTTTTCTTCCTCCTGCGCCTGTTTCAGAGCCTCCAGTTCCGCTGCCAGGTCTTCCGCTTTTCTGGTAAGGAACTCATAGGCGGAATCCGGATCATAGCTTTCTGAATATTTGACATACAGACTGCTCTGCCGGATCTTTGTCTGACGGACTTCATCATCCAGTGCTCCCATCAGGCTCTGAGGCGGCAAAATCTTCGCCTGCTGGACGACAGTCGGAATCCCGTTTTCATCCAGGACAGACACAAGCGCCTGACCAATTCCAAGATTGATCAAAGCTTCATAGGTATCGAAGGCTCCATTCGCGCGGAAGGATTCGGAAGCAGCCTTCGCGGCTTTCTGCTCTTTAGGAGTATAGGCATGAAGGGCATGCTGTACCTTGTTGCCAAGCTGTCCAAGCACACCATCGGGGATATCGGAGGGATTTTGTGTAATAAAGAAAATCCCTACCCCCTTGGAGCGGATCAGTTTGACTACCTGTTCCACTTTGGTAAGAAGATTCTTGGACGCATGATCAAACAGCATATGCGCTTCGTCAAAGAAGAAGATGATCCTCGGTTTCTCCAGATCTCCGGCCTCCGGCAAGGTCTCATACAGCTCTGACAGCATCCAGAGCATGAAGGTCGAATACATATTGGGATTCTGCATCAGCTTCTGGCAGTCCAGAATATGGATCAGGCCGCGTCCGTTATTGTCCGTTGCCAGCCAGTCCCGGATATCCAGCGCACGCTCCTGGAAAAACATGTCAGCGCCTTCCGCCTCTAAAGCAACGATGGAGCGGGTGATTGCCGCGAGGCTTTGTCTGGCGATATTTCCATACTGCAGGGAATAATCCTTGGCATTTTCCCCGACATAAGAGATCATTGCCTTCAGATCCTTGGTGTCGACCAGAAGAAGGCCTTCGTCATCGGCAATCTTGAAAATCACGGTCATGATATCACTCTGGGTATCATTCAGATCAAGGATCTTGGACAAAAGCAGCGGTCCCATCTCCGAAATCGTCGTCCGAAGAGGAATCCCATTCTCCTGATAAACATCCCAGAATACAGAAGGATAAGACTTAAAAGAAAAGCCCAGCTCGTTCAGTCCCATCTTTTCCACACGTTCCGCCGCGCTGCCGCTGTTCTCTCCCGGCTCGCACATGCCTGCCAGGTCTCCCTTGGCGTCAGCCAGGAAGACCGGAACGCCGCAGTCACTGAAGGACTCCGCCAGCACCTTCAGCGTAACCGTTTTTCCTGTGCCGGTCGCGCCGGCTATCAGCCCGTGCCGGTTTGCCATTTTCGGATAGATGTAAATCTTTTCCTCCCCGGACATGCCGAGCAAAATTTTATTATCCTGATACATAGTCACCCTCCTCCTTTTCAGATTCATGTTCACAGCATTCATTTACTTTGACAGTATTGTATCACAACATAACAGAATGGAAAAGAAAAAAGTCATAGACAGTTCACAGATTTGTGGTAAGATAAGAAAAGATCTATAAAAATGAATCGGAGGTTTTTTTCTTGAACGAGGATGATGTCTTATATATTATTATCCCTGCTTATAATGAAGAAGCAAATATTGCCCAGGTCATTTCTGACTGGTATCCCGTTGTTGCCACCCACAATGGTCAGGGCGCTTCCCGCCTTGTCGTCCTTGATGACGGAAGCAAAGATCATACTCTTTCCATCATAAAAGAAAGTGCGCTGGACCGTCCTTTACTCATTCCCCTGACCTGGGAAAATCATGGCCACGGCGCCACCGTGCGGCATGGATATGAATTCGCGCTCTCTCAGGGAGCACAATATATTTTCCAGACAGATGGGGATGGGCAGACACTTCCCGATGAATTTGAAGCATTCTGGGATAAACGAAAGGATTTTGATATGGTCATCGGCTGGCGGAAAGGCCGGGGCGATGGCTTTGGCCGGGTTGTGACCACAAAAGTTCTACGTGCAGTGCTCCTTCTGACCTTCCACGTGTGGGTAAAGGATGCCAACACTCCGTTCCGCCTGATGCAGGCTGAGGCCGTAGCCCGGGATCTTCCTCTCATCCCGAAGGACTATTTTCTTTCCAATGTCCTCCTGTCTGTCATCTTCACCAAAAAGCATCGTCGGATCCGTTATCTTCCGATCACTTTCCGTCCTCGTCAGGGCGGCGTGAACTCGATCAACATGAAGCGGATCATCGACATCGGAAAGAACGCCTACAAAGATTTCAGGCAGCTGAACCGGACAATCAATGCAGCACTGAAGCAGTGACAGCAGACGAACCAAATTGTTTAAAAAGGGACATATGGGATTCTTTCCCATATGTCCCTTTTTAAGATACATGCAGATTTTTACAGCTGAATCATGCTGTAACACAACGCAGATCCGGCACAGGCTGCATTGCTGCCAGTCGCCGCAGTAAGGAGATGTCAGTTTTCCCTTCTCGCAGGGTGGCGTCTGCACCATCTTTCGAAAAAGACAAACAATATCACGCCCAGCACCGACAGCAGCACAGCCGGGAGCAGGATTCTCTGTCTGTAGGTCATCGTAACCACATGGTCTCCCGCGGGAATCCGGATCCCGATCACGCCTTCATCCCCGATCGAAAGCTTCTCGGTTTTCTTTCCGTCTACCGTAATCTCCCATCCCCGGATATAAGGAATCGATGTGAACAGGATCTTTTCCTCTTCTGCCCGCACGATTCCCGTCACTTCCGTATCAGTAAACGTGGTCAGCTTCCACTCATTCTCCTTAAGCTTTTGAAAGGCTTTGTTGTATGCCGCATCGAGATACCTCGCTGCATACAAGGATACCGTACCGTTCTCGCGATAGGTTTTTTCAAAGGCACCGCGTTTCGTAAGCTTAAAGCCTACATAGATTTTTTCTCCCTTCGTCACATGGCCGACATCAATCAGACTCCTGCCTGCCGACAATTCCCTGTCCTCGTTGACCGAGTTATTCCGGTATACAAAGCGCTGGGCATTTCCGGCATCCACATAGAGATAGAGGTATTGATCCCGGTCCGAGGTATATTCCACCGTTACGGTCGGTTCCGCCGCCAGATTCTCGGGGTGATCCACTTTATAATTAAAGTGCGCCTTCGAATCGATGGGCGTAACGGTCATATTCTGCGTATCGACCAGATCCGGTTCGATCAGCTCGAACATCTTTTCCTTCTGTCCCGTCGCGCAGGCAAGAAAATCATCCTGGACCGCAAAGGGCTGGGAATCCTTTGTCTTCCATCGCAGAATATCCGTATTCACCAGGAATCCTAAGGACAGCCAGCGTGGATTGTCATATACCCAGACATTGTCAAACCGGCGGTCAAAAACATACTTCTCCGCCTTGGGGTGCGCCCCGTCCTTATTCATGATATATTTCAGGCCAAACATGGCATCAATCAAGGGCGTCGGGTCATAATACCGGAAGCTGTTTCCCGTAGCCGCGACGCCAAGGCTCTGCATAAAGCCGGAAATGCCTCCCGGCTCAAGAGATGAAAACTGCGAAAACCCGGGATAATGATACAGGGATGCGTCATTAATCGTGGTAAATCTTCGGAATTCCGTCCGGTAAAACGCTCCGTTCTCTTTTTCATCCAGATAAGCAACGGCCTCTGCCGCGTTGTCCATATATTGGATATAGGCATCCCGGCTCCCTGTATCCTCCAGATTGGAAATGTCCGTAAAGATACATTCCCCCAAAACACAGACAAATAACAGAATTGACAGCAGTTGCGACAGCCTCCCGGTTTGTCCCGACATTTTCTGAAGGAAAAAGAACAGGACAAGGTAAACCGCCATCCAGGCAATATTGCAGATAATATCCGTATTCGACAGTACGCGGTCAATATCTTCCACTTTTTTCACAATCACAAACTCGGTGAGCAGGATCACTGCAAGATAAAACCCGCAGGCAATCGGCAGATACCGGTATTTTACCTCATTTAAATGCTGATATGCCCGGTATCCCATGTAAAGAAGCAGGAAGCTGTATACAAAGGTAAAACGGTGAGGAAGATTTGCCGGAAAATGCATGCCATGGATCAGGTAATCCAAGGGACGGATGCAGGAGCAGGCCAGCATAAACGCCAGAATGACAGACAGAAGAATCTTTTCACGCCGCCTGATTCCTTTATTAAAATAATAAGCCGGCAGCAGGATCATCGTGACAACGCCTGAGTAGATATTCGGCAGATCCTCATTCCTTGCCAGAACTGCCGGACGCGCCCCGAGAAAATGATTCGTAACCAGCTGATAGATATTAGGATAAAGCTTAAAAGCCGGAAAGCTGGTGTCAGAAACCGCCGTGGCGGAAAGCGCCTGACCTACCGGAGCCAGGATAAACATCGCTGTCAAGGCAGCCAGCAGCGATGCAAGTCCAAACCGGACCGATCTTTCCAGAAACCACCTGCGGCTTTCTTTTTCCCGAAAAGACGGTATCCTCGTTATCGTTACCGCAAGGTAATATAAGGAGATCAGGACACAGATCAGAACAGCCAGGTAGAAGTTCACGATCATCGTCAGGGTCAGGGCGATATAATACAGGCGGAAATCATCCTCATCCGCTTCCACGCCCCGGGCAACCAACGGAAAGAGAACAACCGAATCCAGCCACATGATATTCCAGTAATAGCAGGTCATGAAGGCGCAGAAGCCAAAGAGCAGGCCGAACATCAGGATAGACAGATCGTTGCGCCTGAATCTCGATCTTAAATACCAGGTAAAGGTCGTGGAACAAAGGCTGGTTTTTAAAAGAATCAACAAGGCTATCAGCTCCGGCAGATGCTTCTCAGAGAAGAAAAACATGAGCAGATTCAGCGGGGAAGTGGTATAATAAGCCATCTGCGCCACAAAATCCTTGCCCAGTCCTCCCTCCCAGCTGTAGAGCAGGCTTCTTCCCCGGAGGATCCGGCTGTGCAGCTCCTCGATGTAGGGTGCGTACTGATGATACAGGTCAACCCGCAGCACGGTTTCGTTTTTAAATGGATACACGCCTTTGACGATGTATGTCAGCGTCACAATCGCGGCACTGATAAAAAACGCCGCTAACAGAAAGCGGTTGCGCACGAACCATGCCTTAAAATCATAACCTTTATTTTTTTCCATGGATCAATCGATACTCCCGGTTTATTTTTTCACGACCTTTTGTCGCCTGAATCATAATAATATCATATCTCACCATTGTTTTCCATTGCGAAAGAAAGAAAAATGAGGTAAACTAAGGAACGCAATATGTGACTAACAAAATATTAGCAAAATAACACACTTTTTGCACAATTTGAGTGCAAAAAATATGTTTTATTATTCCGAAACTAATTTTTGAAGGGAATCTGCACGATGTGTAAGAAAAAAACCTCTGTCCTGCTTTGCATTCTCCTGCTGATTGTCCTCATCCTTGCCTTTGCCCTGCGTTGGGCTCTGGCAAATTACGGACATGTCAGTATGGATGAGATCGTTTTTCATCTCAATATGCCTCTGGAAGGCGCAGACGCCAATCTGCTGACCGACTATCTGCGCACTTCTTTACTGCCGGCAATATTGATCTGGCTAGCCTGTCTGGCTCTCATGACCTTTCCCCGAAGCAGACACTTTGCTCTTTCTTTTTACGGCAGAAAAACAGACAGGAATAAGCCCTTGTTTTCCATACAGCTGCTGCCGCTTCATCTTCCTGCCTGGCTCTTTGCCTTTGGATTATTCTGTGCTTTGCTTTCCGTTTATCTGAGAGCGGACATGTTATTTTCTTTCACAGACTATATGAAAAACCAGTTTACCCGTTCTTCTTTTATTGAACAGGAATATGTCTTTCCGGAAGATGTAGAAATCACCTTTCCTCAGGCAAAGAGAAATCTGATCAATATCTATATTGAATCCGGGGAAACCTCCTCTGCAGACCATGCCAGCGGGGGCTTGATGAACACAAACTATACCCCTGAACTGACACAGATCGCGAAAGAGAATATCAGCTTCTCCCAATCCGAGCTCATCGAAGGAGCGGCAGCCGCCCCGGGCTGCGGATGGACCATCGCCGGACTCGTGGCACAGACGAGCGGTCTTCCGTTAAAGCTGCCCAACCATTACAACAATGTCATGTCCAAATATGAAACCTTCCTTCCCGGAGCCGTATCACTGGGCGAAATTCTGGAAAAGGAAGGCTATCATAATTATTTTATGTGCGGCTCTGATTTCTCTTTCGGAGGCAGGCTGAAATATTTCTCCGCTCATGGCAATTATGAGATTTTTGACTATAACTGGGCAAAAGCATATCATAAAATTCCCGAAGACTACCACGTTTTCTGGGGATTTGAAGATGCCCGGCTTTTTACCTTCGCAAAGGAAAAGCTGACGGAAATCGCCGCGAAGGATGAACCCTTCAATTTTTCACTGTTGACAGTGGACACACATATTCCGGAAGGATACGTCTGTGACCTGTGCCCGCATAAATATACCAGCCAATACGCGGATGTCTGGGCCTGTGCATCGGCACAGATCAGCGATTTTGTCTCCTGGCTCCAGGAGCAGCCTTTCTATGAAAATACCATGGTAGTAATCACGGGGGATCACTTAAGCATGAATTCCCATTTCTATGGCGCGAACACGGACGACGATTATCTCGGCCAGGCGAAGCGAAAGGTGTATAACGCTTTCCTCAATACAGCGGCAGAACCTGTGAAAGAAACCAACCGTCTTTTTACCACGATGGACATCTTTCCTACTGTTCTCGGCGGGCTGGGTGCCCGGATCGAAGGTGAACGTCTCGGGCTCGGCACAAATTTATTCTCCGAAGAAGAAACACTCTCTGAAAAATACGGTTTTCCAAAACTCTTCGCGGAACTGCAGAAAAAATCAACATTTTATAATGAAGTACTGCTGTTTCCGTAAAGGAGCCAAGGAAGGTACCTGAACTTTTAAACTGATAGATGGCTTCCATTGGTATGCACTTATGGTGATAAGAGCGGCAGCCTGTAAAAAGCCGGAAAAGAGGTAACCATGACTGAATTTCTTCTTTATTTTGCTCCGGGGGCATTGACCCTCCTGACCGCCACCAAGTTATCCGGTAAAGAGAATCCTTTTGCATATGCCCTGGCAGAGCTTCTGGTATATACGGGAGTCGATCTTGGCATCCTGTATCTGATTGGTCTTGCCCGGGGAGATACCTTTTCTCTGGGCGCCAGCTTGTCTTCCGCCCAGACTCTGATCCCTGTAAACGGGCAAATGCTTTGGACGGGCTTCCTGGTTGCTTTGCTGACCGGTGTCCTTTTCTCTTTTGTGAAGCAATGGACCATTCTTGCCCGCGCAGAAAAGGACAAACCCAGTCTGTGGGATCGAACCAGCCCCAGAGTCAAAAAAATGATCCGAGCAATGATTGTGCTGGCTCTGATGTGTACGGTTATCTCGGTCATCGCGTCTCCTTATATCAAGGACAGACAAGCCCGCCAGCAGATACTGAACTACAAAACATTGGTCCGGGATACCTATACGGATGTATATGAGCAAATCGGAGCTGCCGTGAAAGCCGGCACACCGGTTTCATCCCTGGGAGATATCGAAAGCAACGGCATCACAGTCAAACGGGTGACAAAGGATCAGCATTGGATCAAAGGGAACGGGAAATCCACGGAGGCTGTTTATATGGTGGACGGAAACGGAACGATGGTATATTTCAGTTTCCGCGATAAAGAACGCGCCACCACCTGGTCCGGTCCCAGCACCGACCCGACCTTCCTGGCCGCAAACAACGGGTGGAATTCCGGGAATGGATCAGGCTGGAGCGGGTATTCTATAAAATAACACAGAGGAGCTTTTTTATGATCATTCAGCTTACGATTCCCTTTTGCTTTAGACGTTGTTCTTACTGTGCGCAGCCATTTTGTAAATATGACATGACAACGATAGCCGCATATGCAAAAGCAGTCCTGGCAGAAATAGAAGCGTCCTCCAAAGACTTTTCCGGTCGGGAAGTAACCGCTGTTTCCATAGAAGGCGGATGTCCCGGACTCATGTCTCCGTCTGATTTGAAGGACATCATCCGGACAATCCGCAGATCATTCCGGCTTTCCGAACGTGCACAGATTTCTTTGCAGACCATGCCAGGGGATTATTCCCGGGCACTCATGCAGGGGCTTCTGGACACCGGTGTCAATCACTGGATCTTTGGAGTGGGAACCACAGAGCGGGCGGAGCATGAGCTTCTGGAACGGCCTTATAAATATGACGCTCTTACCATGGCTGATATGGCAATTAAAACCTTCTCGCCAAGAGATCTCAGCTTTGACCTTTTATATGGAATACCGGAACAGACAGAAAGATCCTTTTCCACTTCACTGGACCGTGTTCTGGCTTATCAGCCGGATCATCTGACCCTGATTCCGCTACGCATCGAAAACGGAACTCGTCTGCAGCAGAAAATGCTGGCCGGAATCCTGGCGGAAGTCAGCAATGAACAATACCGTAAGCTTTATCTTATGGCAAAAGAAAAGCTCGAAGGTCTTGGATATACCGCTTATGATGAAGCACCTTTATCCACTGCCTTTTCTCTTCCCGATAAGGAAAACCGATTCCGCCTGGGGCAGCTGCATGGCGAGGACCAGCTTGGGATCGGATATGGAGCAAGATCGATATTGGAAGGGTTCACCTATACCAACGGACATAGTCTCGGAGAATATCTTGCCCATCCTGATCAGCCGGAGGTTCTTGCCAATGGTTTAAGATCCTTATAATTATTATAATATGAATGATTCCTGTACCAAAAACTTTGCCTCCACGGCGACCGTGGAGGCAAAGTTTTTTTGACACGGGAATCAATTGGCGTCAAATCATACAGGCATCAGCGGGATCAGGATGCTTAGCTGAAATTCCTGCCCTGTCACTCCATAGTCCATACTGCCTTGATATCTTGCTACGATTTCCCTGATATTGCGAAGGCCGTATCCATGTAGTTCATCATTTGTTTTCAGTTTTGGTTCGCCATCATAGAAATTGCGGAAATTCATCACCAGGAACTCATCTGATGTTCCGATTTTGACCTCTATTTCTTTCATGTTCACGTATTTCAGGCGCTGTGTGGCTTCCACCGCATTATCCATGGCATTTCCGAACAATGCGCACAGATCGGTCACCTGCAGCAGATCCAGCCTTCTCGCATCAATGTAAGGAATCAGGCGGATCTGGAGCTTCTCGCACTGTGCCATCCGCTCAGCCAGAAGAATATCCATCACTTCATTTCCCGTTTCCTGCCGACGTTCATATGGCGCGATCTCCTGCTTCAAGGATTGCAGAAACTCTGTGAGGCCTTGCCGCTGCCGGGTGTTTATTTCATTTTTTGAGAGACCTTTTTCCGGTGCTTTTTCTTCCTCATCGAGTTTTAGAAGTGCTTCTACCGCATGGACATAATGCTTCAGGTCATGGTATCTGCGATTTACCCCTATCTCCCGCGCTTTTTGGTGTCTACGAAGATGAATAGTGTCTACTCTTGATCTAAGAAGCGTGGATTTTACCGGATTTTTCTCTTGTATCATTGCATTCCACAGGCATGTATGGTATAATGTAGACAACATTTTATATTGGTGTCTACATGAAAGGGCTATACAATGGCTATTGAATATAGGGTCAGAAACAATATCGAGTATGCAATGATATCCCGCTCTGTTCGTGACGGAAGCAAAGTTTCAAAATCTCCTCGCATCAATCTTGGACGAGTAATCGATAAGGAAAAAGGTATCTATAAAAATCGAGAACGAGGATTATTTGTATATAACATCGAAACAGATGAATATAGCAAAGTACCTCCCGAATATATTGAACCTACTATCAAAAGAAAAAAGAAATATCGCGAACGAGAAATACTTGAAGTTGAGTTTGGTAAGGCTTTTTTCTTTGATAAATATGTCCGGAGGATTGGGTTTTGGGATGTTACCGATGCAATGCTTTTTCGAAACCAGGACACACTGCATGCCTTACTGGCATATTATTGTGTATGTCAGTATTCCAATCGGGCAGCCATTTTTTGGTGGAATCATTCCTATGCCAGAGTTCTGTATCCAAATGCCCAATTGTCTTCACAAAGAATCAGTGAGGCTCTGGAAGATTTGGGTTCTGAAGAAACAAAACGTCTTTTTTTCAAAGCATATTATAAGAAATTAGCCACAGCCCCAAGCATGGTTCGTGGAAAAGCTTATGAAGCGGGAGAAGGTGCCCCTGCTGAAGGAATTCTTATTGACAGCACCGGGTTACCTAACAGTTGCTCTTTACCCGTCACAGCGGTCAGTAACCATAATGGTCAGATCAGTGAAGAAGTTCGTTTGATTTACGTTGTTCAGCAAAATACAGGCATGCCGCTGTTTTTTAGGTATATAGCCGGCAATATTATTGATGCATCAACCATTAAGTCGACGATTTCCGAAATCAAGGCATATGGCGTCAATACAAAATTTGCAATTCTCGATGCCGGTTACTATAATGGGAAAAATGCCGATATCTTAATGGATGCCGGGATATCCTTCATTACTCGAATGCATAGTGGATACAATGTTTATCAGGAGGTTTTCGAACATCATCGGGACACGCTGGAGAGCGAAGAGAATTTAACAGTATTCCATTCGCGCTTTGTGTATGTAAAATGTGTTTCCTGTAAAATCGGGGAAAAATCAGATCGTGACGCTTTTGCCTATTTATGTCTTGACTGCACTATGAAGCGGGAAGAAGAATATATTCTGTCACATAAAATAAGCGATCGGGATCTTAGCATCAGAGAGATTCATCATAGCCGACAGATGCATGGCGTTTTTATGCTTGTATCAACTATGAAAATTGCCAAAGATGAGATTCTTCCCTTGTATTACACACGAAACCACGTAGAAGATGTTTTTAGGCTTTGTAAGGGCAACAGTAAAATATTGCCTGTCAATGTAGAAAGCGAAGCTACGCTTCGAGGCCATCTGTTAATGACATTTATGGCAACAGTTATCCTGAAGCAAATGTCAGATGTTTTGCATGGTCAGGACTTTTCATTGGAAATGCTTTTTATGGTCTTAAACGAACACAGAGCAAAAATATTCGAGGATCATATCTTAGTTACAGAGACAGCAAAGTTGATGAACAAAATATATAGCCTTTATAAACTTAACGTACCCTCATCGATTCCATACAAAGCTCCCGAAAACCTATTTGAAGAAATTAATAATGTAGGGTCAAACTGGTTAAATGATACAACAGCTGATCAAAGCTGATAATGTAGCAGTACTCTCAAAAGCGAGTATCAGGATCCCGTTTGTGTGATACCAAACGGGATCAGCATCGTACGTGGAATAGTAAACACTGACTATATTTAATCGATAGTGTACTATGTAGACACACAAAAACTCGGGAGAAAGGGTTTACCGCTTCAACCGCTTCTTTCTGTACGAGATATTGCTGCTCTCTCTGGGTGAAAAGCATTTTTTCTGTGAGAAGTTCATTTCTTTCCAACTGTGTCTTTACCATCTGTTTTGTGGTTGCCATGACGATCAAAGCACAGGCCGCAATCGCATATTGCAGAAGATCCCAGGAGAACCAGGCCTTACCGGTCAGTTCCGCCATCATCTTATACTGCTGTCTTCGGACGACAAGATATAGAATGAATGGAAACATCATGCCTAAAAGCTGTAAATTTCGAATCGGAAGAAGCTTCTCTTTTTTTTCACTCCTTAGCCAAAAATAAATACCTGAAATCAGGAGATAGAAAAGATACATTCCGCCCATCAGCGAATTCAGGCGATTTTCCGATAAAGATGGCATAAGTCTCATCAGGCCTGATGCCAGCAATCCATCCCGGCAAAGTGATTTCCCCAGTTCCAGCAAAAGGCAGAAGGACGCCGCTTCAAATACAGCTGCCTGCCAGGTACTCATGCTATAAAGGATCAGGTACAAAGACCAAAGGACCATCGCCAGAACGCAATGAGCCGTGACCTCATAATGCCTTAATGACAGTAAAACCATTTCCACAGGGAAAAGCAGATTTCCCAATACCCACACCGCCAGCGGCCATGTCGACACTTTTCTTTTCTTTATTCATATCGAAAAGCATAAAAACACACACCATTCCGTAACCGCAAAGAAAATCCCGATCATGTCTGAACGCCAAAACCGCATTCCGACTTCTGTCATATATCGCTGGATTGTCATATGATTCTTCCCCCTGTTTTATTCGTTTGCCTAAAAACGTTCTACAGCATTCTCCCCCGAAATCCCGTCAAGGCCTGCAGAAAATCCTTTTTTCTGTATTTACTGACAGGAATGCGTGTCTGGCCAATTAAAATCTCCGCCCCATCCATAGAACGAATCTTTGCGAGATTTACTACAAAAGCATTATGACAGCGATAGAAAGGTTCGTCAGACAGCTTTTCTTCCAGTATGTAAAGAGGCTCCGATGACATTTGTACTGTTCCATCCGTCAGATGGATATAGGTCTTCTTGTTTGCGGATTCAATATAAGCTATTTCCTGGATCTGGCAGCAGCTCTTTTCTTTCGCATAGCTTGTGAGCAAAAAACGAGGCTGATTTACCTGGATTCTCTCCAGAACACGATCCATGCGAGAGGCAAAGACAGGATAGCGGATCGGCTTGACTAAAAAATCTGCCGCCTGCACTTCATAACCTTCTATGGCATAAGAAATCAGATTTGTCACAAACAGGATCTGAACCCTGCGGTCAAACTCTCTGATCTGACGGGCTGCCGTCATGCCATCCATTTGCTTCATTTCAATATCCAGCAAAAGAATGTCCGTTTTTTCCGGATAACACTCTAACAGCTTTTCTCCGTCCTCGAAGCATGAAATATCCAGCGCCAGCCCTTTTGTCTGCGCATAAGTGTGCAGATAATTATCTATCCGCTCCCGTTCCTGTTTTTCATCCTCTGCATATGTTATACGAAGCATGAGATCCCCCTCCCAATACGCAGTTTTGCACGTTGACTCCCCTTCACACCATGTCTGATGTGATTCACGTGTCCAGTTATCCCCCGGATCTGCCCATCCATCCAAATCCCTTTTCATTCTTTTATTCGGCTGTTTTACTTTTCTTATGAAATAGTATAACGTTTTTACCTGAAAGGGGAAAGTAAAAATGAAAAAAACAAACAACTTATCCCGTCTTGAATTCCTGAAAGGTGCTGCCGCAGGCGCAGCAACCTTTGCTGTATCAGGCCTGCTTGGTTCAGCTGCTCTGGCTGAAGAAGCTCCTGTCGGGGGATTGTACACACCCGGTACCTATACGGCGACCGCTATGGGCATCGGAGATGTCACTGTTACGATGACCTTTGATGAAACAAGCATCACGGACGTTGTTGTGGATGTCTCCAAGGAAACCAAGGATATTGGTCAGCTCTATGGAGAAACCTTGCAGGAAGCTCTGATGCAGCTTCAGTCTGCCGATATCGATTCTGTTGCGGGTGCTACCGTGACGTCAGATGCTGTAAAGGAAGCTGCTGCAAACTGTATTGCCCAGGCTATGGGAGTGGCGATTCCTGAAGCTGAAACCGCCGATGTCGGTGAAGAGATGAGCTGGAAGGAAGCCCCCGAACCGATCAGCGACGACCAGATCTCTCAGACAATTGATACGGATGTCCTTGTGGTAGGCCATGGCTATGCAGGCTTGAACGCATGCAGATATCTTGCGTCCCGGGGGATACAGGTCACTTTGATTGAATCTCAGACGGAAGAGAATTACCGTGCTATGGGAAATGAAGCTGGTACGCCCAACGCTTCTATTTTGAAAAAACGCGGTGTTCCGGAAATCGATCCCATCGAGTATTACAACAACTGGATGCTGAACAGTGGATATCAGGCCAATCCTGAACTCATGATGAAGTTCTGCCGGAATTCAGGTGAAGCCATGGATGAATATCTGTCTGTCCTTACGGATGAAGAGCTTGAAATCATGACAACAGCCTTTTATCCGCCGACCGAGAAGCAGATGTCCTCCATCGGACCGTTTAAGTTCTGGCCTTCCACTTGCAGTTTCTACAGCAGGGAATGTGATCAGACCTATATTCACAAAAAGAATCGTGAAAAAGCCATTGCAGACGGAGCCACCTTCCTGTTCGGTACAGAAGCACAGCAGCTGATCAAGGAAGGCGACGAAATTGTCGGCCTGATTGCCCGCAACACGGAAGGTGAATATATCAAGTTTCAAACGAAGGCCGTCATTCTTGCCAGCGGCGGCTTCGGCGCAAACCGCCAGATGCAGAAGGATCTCCTGACAGATCTTGGCGGCACCCTGACACCGGATGAGTCCTTCTCTGTTCTTATGGATTCTGATGGCCGCGGCATCCAGATGGGATACTGGGCGGGTGGAAAGCTGGATTCCCTTGGCATTCCCACCATGAACGGCAAGCATTATCATCCTGGATATCCGCAGGGAATCTGGCTCGATTCCAACGGCAGGAGATATTGCAATGAGTACTGGGGACCAATTGAATTCCGCGGACGTCCTGCACTGCAGATGAATCGAGATGGCTTTTATGCCTTCTATGATTCCAACCTGACTGAATACCTGAAATATTCTGTTCCGTCCCATGGTTCCACCTATGCCTCTGAAGAAAACCTTGCCAACATCCAGGCTGAACTGGATAACGCTATGGCAGCAGGCGCACAAGGCGTGGAGGGACATGATCTCTCTGCTACATTTACCCGTTATGCAGCAGAAACGCTGGATGAGCTTTTGGATATGGTCTGCCAGGACGATATCGTTAAAGCTAATATCAGGGCATCCATAGAGCGGTATAATGAAATGTGCGCAAATGGCAGAGACGAAGATTTCGGACGACAGGGTGATCTTCTCTTCCCGGTCAAGGATGGTCCGTTCTACTGTGACATTAAGCCATCTGAGATCGGATGGATGATGTGCACCTGCGGCGGCCTGGTCATCAACGCTGATCAGCAGGTTCTGGACGAATATTATCATCCTATCAAGGGATTATTCGCTTCCGGCAACTGTGCCAGCGGACGCTTCGGAACCGAGTATTTCACTCCGACACCTGGTGTGAGCCTTGGAACCACTATTGTCCTGGGACGTGAATGCGGAAAATCCGTGGAGAAATATCTGAAGAGCGAACTGTAAACGCTTCGCGTGGTGGTGTTCGCCGCCAGGCGGTAAAAAAGAAGGTGAAACGAAGGGATTCTTTCCTTCGCTTCACCTTCTTTTTTTGACAGTTCTTCACTACCCACTCAAGCGCGCATTAACAAATCCTGTTTACCCGA
The DNA here is from genome assembly GCA_017475035.1 of Blautia sp. Classification (GTDB taxonomy): domain Bacteria; phylum Bacillota; class Clostridia; order Lachnospirales; family Lachnospiraceae; genus Blautia_A. The sequence continues at coordinate 16,436 of JAFVGK010000199.1, read as the reverse complement.
ACTGTTGCAGTATGATGGCAAAGAATACAATGTGAAATATAATAATCCTTATTACACCTAAGATATACCCTGTCACCCGTACGATAAAATATGGATGTCTGATCAGAGGGGCGTTTCTGTAAATACCGGTATAATCTGTCAAAAGATCGATCACCGCAAGGCAGATGGTGAGGAAGCAAAGCCGGACGCACCATGTCCATAGGACAGAAGACTCTCCCTCTGTATGAAGGGCAAGGGTAAGAAAAAGCAGGACAGCATAACCGAGTCCCGCAACCAGCTTTTGCCAGGGGTTCGTCCCACGAAATCCCGGAGGAATCCAGGATCTTTTAGAGAGATTGTTCCTGGCCGTAATGGATTCTGAAGCATCCAAATCCCATTCTTTTCCACGCGCAGCCGGTTTAGCTGTTTCTTGAGATCCGCTTGTCCGGATCTGATTGACAGCATTTTTCAGTTCGTCGATATTCTGATATCTGTCTCGTGGATGGAATTCCGTTGCTTTCCGCACAATTTCCTGATAGACCTGCTCATCCGGAAACATTTCCCGGATGAGCACTCCAATGGCATAAATATCCGTGCGTGCATCCGATTGGGCAAAACCGTATTGTTCCGGAGCCGCATTTCCATAGGTGCCGATCAGCCGGGTGTCCCTTTCGGAATTCTGCCTGAAGATTTTTGCGGCGTCATAATCAACGATTTTCAAAACCCCGTCATTTGTGATCATGACATTGCCGGATTTAATATCGCGGTGAATGATGGGAGGAACGGCAGAATGGAGGAAGGCCATACCGTCACACAGGTCGATCAGTAATCTGTGTTTCCTTTTCTCGCTCAGAGAATTTTCTTCCAGCAATTGCTCTAAAGTCTGGCCTGTGATATACTCCTCAATAACGATAAGCTGCTCATTTGTTTCCCAATATGTCAGAATTCCGGGAATATGCGGATTCGGATGTTCCTTTAAGTATTCAAAAACCCGGATATCATATACATTCAGGTATTTTTTCAACCAGATGGATCTCGTGGTTTCATCAAAGACAATGGTTTGCTTTGTTTTTGTATCAGAAAACTGATATATTTCTTTGTAAAATGATTGTTCACAACGAACTTTGATATTATCCATTTTTATGCCTAAGGAGACATATTTTGCCCACGGCTGCGTTTTTTGCAGGCGTGGCTGCAAAATAGTCATTCGTGATCATTGATTCAACCTGCAAAACTTCGTTTTGGGAGGAGTGTTAATGTGAAACACAGGACGACAGAGGACCTTGTAAAAATTCTGGAATCGACTCATACCACAGGAGATCTTTCCGATTATCTGGAAAAAATGGAACAGCGTACGCCTTATCAGAGCTTTCCGGATTATTTCCTTTCTCTGGACGCAGTAAAGCGATACACCAATCCGGAGATTGTTCAGCTTTCCGGAATTGAACGCTCTTATTATTATCAGATTATTGACAAACGTCGCCATCCGGGAAGAGATAAAGTGATTTCCCTTGCTCTTGGCTGCGGGATCGGCCTGGAGGATACGAATCGATGTCTTAAATTTGCCGGGCTTGCGCCATTATATCCAAGAAACCGCAGGGATGCGATCTTAATCTTTGCGATAGAAGAAGACCTTACAGTACTGGAAGCAAATGACCTGTTATTCCAGTTTAAACAAGAGACGTTGTCATAAGATGATCTCCAAATCATTATTATAACACATTATAGCTGAAAGCATAGGTTTTTGTATTGATCAACATAAAACATCCGCCTGAAAGGCACACAGCTTTTTCAGGCGGATGTTTTCTAATGAAATTTATATTCTACAGGGTCAGGAATTGGCTGGTCCGGGTTTCATTCTGGCGTATGCGATCAAGGCGAGAATGGCCTGGATCACGACCATCATGATGTAAGCAAGAAAAATCACCCCTGCGACAAAGAGCAGAATCGAAGTGACCAGAAAAGCCCACCTGGCCTTTGCAAAAAAACCGATGATCGAAAAAACGGCTGCGATCATAACGCATACCATATGAGGCGTGACAAGAGCGGTTGCCAATGTCCCGGCTACAGCATCCTCCTGCATGGCTCCATAAAAGTAATAAACCAGATAGCCTGCATACAATACCGTAAGCAGCATGCATAGGAACCCGGCGATTCGTCCTTTGGTCTTCATAAAAGCCCCCTTTTATTGCTGAAAAACGGCAGTGGCAATAATTTCCCTTGTGAGAGTTTCATAGGTTTTGGGATCAAAAGTATATGAATGAAATTCCAGTGTTTCCAATTCACTGATGTCATTTAGATCCGCTTCCGTATCAACATCGTAGAATTCTAATTTCTCTCTGCTCTTTTTTCCCGGTGCCACGGTGATCGATTCGAACGCGTCTTTTTTCCAGCCGTTGATGTAGACATCTTCAATGGACAATGTGACCTCTTCTGAGCCTTTATTTACCGCTACAACATTGACAGTAAGAACCTTATTTCCGTCATAGCTTTCTCTTATAGCAGGATTGCCTTTCAGTCTTACAATAAGACCATCAGCCCTGGCAATCACCTGATTGCCCGGATCCAAAGCTATTTCGCGGCTTTTCAGTTCCGTCTTTGCATAATCGATCTCTGCGATGATTTCCTCATCCGACATGGATGCCCAGTCAACAGCAGCTGCAGCGGATATGCTTTCCGCAAAAGCCAGCCATACGACAGCAGCAGAAATGATGAATCTTTTCATAAATCCTAAACCCCCTTCCGCTATAAACGTTATTTGATGTTTTTATTGTAACAAAAACATGGATGGAATTGGTGTGCAGGATGCACACAATTAAACCTTCTTTGAGAATTTCCTGAAAGAAACCACTCATTATGGCATCGATCTGTCCATCTCCCAAGCTTTCATATTCTCAGCTGTTCAGAAAAACCACTTCTCGTCTCATCGTAATGAAATATCAAAAAATGCAAATTGTGTGCAGCCAGCACACCATCTAACCAATCACCTTTGATAAAATATGGAGAGTCCAAAAATACGTAAGATACTGTCTATAAAATTCAGCCATGATACTGTCAAGTTAAAACACATTCGACAGGATCTATTTTCACTGTAACTGTAAAAGAGGGTGAAACAAAGGAAAGAATTCCTTCGTTTCACCCTCTTTTCTCATTATGTAAAGCTTGGAAAAATGATATCTGGAAATAAAAACTATTTACATGTTATTATTCATAACCATAAACCTTGCTGTGATCAATGTCCTTCAGGCTTGCCGCACCGCACATGACCATGGTGTTTTTGAATTCCCCGACTATTTTGTCCATATAGACACGGAAACCCTCCGCGCCGCCGCCGTAAATCATATTCAGAATCGGACGGCCAATCAGCACTGCATCCGCGCCAAGCGCCAGGGCACGGAATACGTCAACGCCGGATCGGATACCACCGTCGACAAAAATCGTGGTCTGCCCTTTGACGGCTTTAGCGATAGCAGGAAGGACCTCAGCAGTGGCCGGTGTCCCGCCCTGAACTCTGCCTCCATGGTTCGAGACAACGATTCCCGCGGCACCGGCTTCGACAGCTTTCTTCGCCCCAGCGACGGTCATAATGCCTTTGATGATAAAGGGGCGTTGTGCATACGCAATGATTTCACGCATTTCCTCTGTGGATTTGCTTCCGGCATTCGGGTTCATGGCTTTCAGGAAGGGAAGACCCGCGCCATCTACATCCATGGCTGCGGCAAAAATATTGTTCTCTTTCAGAATGTCAAGCTTCTCAAACACGAATTCCTTGTTCCAGGGCTTGATGGTCGGGATGCCGGTTCCTTCCACTGCGATCATATCCTGCACCGCGCTCTTCATAATATCCGGGTTCACACCGTCACCTGTCAGCGCGGCTAAGCCATAATCATAGGCGGCCTTAATTAAAATATGATTGTATTCCTGATCCTTATACTTTGGACCATAATGAAGATCGATGGCTCCCAGCGGTGCCGCGAAGATCGGAGCGGAAAAGCTTCTCCCTCCAAAGCGAAAGCTGATATCCGGCTCGGCATTCGGACATAGCGTATCCATGTTCACGAATATTTCCTGCCATTTATCATAATTACGCGCGGCAACATTTCCGGGATATTTGCATCCAGGGCCGGGCATGGCGTTGCCGCAGGCGCGCCCGTTGCAGACGGGACAGTTTTTGCAGTATGGTCCGACCTGATCTTTGGCTAGCTCGTAAATCTCCTGGTAGTTCATTTTTCTCCTCCAAATCTTTCATCATCCATATTGCCTGTTGCTCTCGAAACTTTATTATCACGTTTTCTATCTGCTATTTTACCTGATATTCATGTTTTGTCAAGGAAAGCAAAACCCCGCTGCCCTTGCATGATATACAAAGACAGCGGGGTTTTAATTCTGACAAAAGAGTACTTTCTGGTTATCCCAGCAGAGCAACTGCCACGTCATTGACATTGGTGCCTGTCGGCCCGGTCATAATCAGGCCATCCACTTTCTGCAGAGCATGATAAGCATCATTGTCCATCAGGACTGCCGCGGTATCAAATCCCAACGCCTTTAAAGCGGCCTGGGTATCGCCGTCAACATAGCCGCCGGCAGCATCCGTCGGCCCATCCGTGCCGTCACTCCCGACTGAAAAGACTGCCGCGTTTGGAAGCCCCTCAATCATCGGGGCTGCCGCAAGGGCCAGCTCCTGATTACGTCCGCCAAGGCCTTTTCCTGTCAGATGAACAACAGTTTCACCTCCGGCAATGTAGGCTTTTTTCCTGCCTTCCTCAGCATTCGTCCGCAAAATGCTGCCCAGGAATGAACCGGCCTCCCTTGCCACACAGCTGAGCTGATCTGTCAAAAGAACTGGCTCATACCCCAGCTCCCGACATTTCACAGCGGCCGCTGCGCAAAGCTCTCTGACACTGCCTGTAATCAAGGTCGTCACATTGCTCAATTCCTTCGGAGTCTCCTCACGCAGAAGCTGTTTTGCCTGATCGGAAAGCTTCAGCCCATATTTTTCAGCTATCCGGACTGCCTGCCCGCAGGTAGATGCATCCGGATAAGCCGGTCCGCTAGCGATCATGTCCAGGGGATCACCCAGGATATCGCTCAGAACAATGCTGAACACGCTTGCCGGCGCACAGGCCTTGGCAAAACGTCCGCCTTTGACACCGCTTAAACGTTTGCGTATCGTATTCATCTCAACAATATCAGCTCCGCAGGCAAGAAGCTGTCTGGTAATATCCTGCAGCTCCTCTCCGGATACCAATGGCTGCTCAAAAAGGGCGCTGCCTCCGCCGGAGAGAAGGAACAACACAGAATCTTCCGCACCCAGGGAAGAAACCAGCTCCACAGCCTTTGCCGTCGCGTCAAAGCTATTCTGATCCGGTACCGGATGCCCTGCTTCATAACAGGCAACGCCGGGAATCTCTCCCATCACATGTTCATATTTTGTCACTACAATACCGTCATCCACATGCCCCAGGACCTTGACTGCAGCATTCGCCATCTGCCAGGCAGCCTTGCCTGTGGAGACAAGAACCGTTTTACCGGACTTCGGCTGAAAATCCTTTAACGCGCGGGCTACGGCTTCATCCGGAAGCACTGCCTGCAGGCTCGCCTTGATGATGTCATCTGCATCCTGTCTAAGATTCTGATTCATATTATATCCTCCAGTATATTCTGATCGCATCGACAAAACCTGATTCTAAGGATCGCTTTGCAGCGGTGCTGCTCACGCGATCCTTCAGTCTCTTTAAATCTTCAGTGGAAAATCATGCTCAGCAGAGCAATCTCCACAATTGCCGCAAGGCCGATCACCAGCGTGTTCATGGTCTGTGTCTTATAACCATTTTCCGGTGTCATGCCACCGAAGTTTGTGACAACCCAGAAGAAGGAATCGTTCGCATGGGATACTGTCATGGCGCCGGCCCCGATCGCCATACATACCAGCGTAACCTGTACCGGAGTCGTAAAACCCAGTACTTCAAGCAGCGGAGCGACAATACCTGCCGTCGTGGTAAGGGCAACGGTAGAGGAGCCCTGTGCGGACTTCAGGATCGCGGAAAGCAGGAACGGGAAGAAGATGCCCATGGTGCTCAGGACCTCTGCATGGGTGGAGATATAATTAACCATATCGGAAGAAGAAATCACCTTGCCAAGGACACCGCCTGCAGCCGTCACAAACAGGATCGGGCCTACCGTCATCAGGGTATCATTGCAGATCTTGTAGAACTGATCCATCTTTCCCGCACCCGACAGCTGAATAACCGCAAAAACGGTACCTACCGCCAAAGCGATGATCGGGGTTCCGAGGAATTTGAGAAGGTCGCCCACAATCCCTTCCAGGTGTGCCATAGAGGCAATCGAAGACAACGCCATCAGTACAATCGGGACAATGATAGGAGCCAGTGAATCCCATCCGCCCGGAAGCTTGCCATATTCTGCTACCAGCTCTTCGTAGGATTTTGTGACTTCACCCATATCCGCCTCATCATTCGCCTTCACGCGCTTTCCGATAAATTTCGCGTAAATGAATCCGGCAATCAACGGGAAAATAGAGCAGAGGGCGCCCATACCCATGACGATAATCAGGCTGTTGCCGATGCCCAGAGTATTAGCCGCAGCGATCGGACCGGGCGTCGGCGGAATAAATACATGAGAGATATAAAGACCGGTAGACAGGCCAACCGTCATGGAAACGGAAGAAACACCGGTCCTGCTTACCAATGCTTTACGGATCGGATTCAGAATAACAAAGCCTGAGTCGCAGAATACCGGAATCGAAACCACCCAGCCCATCAGCTCCATGGCAAGGACAGGATTATTCTTGCCTACAAGATGAATGACCATATCCGCAAGCTTCAGAGCCGCGCCTGTCTGCTCAAGGATGCTTCCGATCAAAGCGCCGAGGATGATAACGATACCGATGCTGGAAAATGTTCCGGAAAAGCCTGAGCCAATGACGGATGCCAGGCCGCTGATGGTCGCCCCATCCGGTGTCTTTTTATCGACAATCGGAATACCGGCAAGCAATCCAAGTACCATGGAAATGCACATGATCGATACGAAAGGATGAATCTTAAACTTGGAAATCATCACAATCATCAGGACAATAGCAACAATAAATGCAAAAATAAGCGGTAAACCTGTCATAGCAGAATTCCTCTCTTTCTTCTTTATGACAGAAGGAGAATCCTATGGAAAAGGAATCTCCCCACAGCAGCTGCGCGATAGGCAAAAATCTCTTTCCTATCCAACCTGGACAAGACGAACTCAAATTGCAGTTTCTTATCGGCCTTTTCGTCAGACTACATTTTGCATCATAACACAAGAGCTTATGAAATTCAACCAGTATATTGTAGAAATCTGGATCTCATTTTGTATTATTCGCACAACTATTCCGGGTTGATCCAGAGGTCAGGGCAAAAGGCAGAGGATGAGACTCGTGAACTATCGTTCAGAAAGAACAAAGGACGGTTCTTTATGTTCAGGAATAAAAGGAATCAGTGCTTCGCATTCCCGGACATAAGGATCCGCCCTTCTGCTCATTATTGCCCCAAACGTCCAACCCGAAGGCATAGGATGATGGATTTTCAGCCACATACCCGCAGTCGTTGATCGGATCACCAAGCGGATGTACCTGAATCTGGTCAAGGTCTACCATGGCAGCGCCTGCATTTTCCGTAACGAAAAACGGAAAGTTCATGGCTGTCCCCATCACGGATTCAGGTTTTCGTGAGTTTATCTGTGTCGGAAGGCGAAAAAACAACTCTCTTCCACGGCTTGTACAGCAATTTTACGATTATCTTATTAAAGAAGCGCCCAGGTAAAGTTTTTTTCCTAAACGGAAAAGGTCCTGCAAAAATGAGCGGACTCATTATTGCAGGACCTTTTGACGCCTGACTCATCTAATAACCATGCAGCTGACTCAATGTCTTTGGATGACGGTTTTGCTGCTTCGGCCGTTGTGCTGTTGAAGACAAAATCAATTTCCGTGTATATCAGCCTTGTGCCTTGTCCTCCATCGCATGGATCATGTGTACCAGGAATTCGTGGCAGGGAGCTTCCACTCCGACTTTTTTTGCCGCACGGACCACAGAGCCGCTGATGGTATCCACTTCCGTGCGTCTGCCTTTTTCCAGATCAGCACAGATGGAAGTCACGCCGTCCGGCGTCCTTTTTGAGGTTGCTTCCACTGTAGCAATCAAAGCCTCCTCATCCGCCTCAAGTCCCATGGCATGTGCCACTTCTACAGCTTCATGGATCAGGCGTTTCGTCATCGCAAAGGCATGCTCATTTTCCGCGATAAAGCCCATCTTTACCTGCAGCACCGCCGTCAAAGCGCTCAAAGAAACATTGGTGAACAGCTTATTCCAGATCAGCTGCTGAATATTCTCATGAAGCTTTACATGGAAGCCGCATGCGTCAAAGGTCTCCTTAAGTGTACCGAGAATTCCCTTCTCATCGGGAACCAGCATGCCCAGGTTCGTATTTCCAACGCCGCCGTGGCGGATATGTGCCATGCCCAGGACTGTACCCTGATCTTCCGTCGTTCCGATGATAATATGATCCTGGGAGACAAACTCCCCCAGAATATCCTCATGTCCGGAACCGTTCTGCAAGGTCAGGAGGTAGGTGTCAGGACCGATCAATCCACGGTTCCCGGTAAGGGCCGCCTTGGAAAACAAAGCTTTGACAAAAAGAATAACAAGATCCGCCGTGCCGAACTCACTGCTGTTCGTGGTAGCCTTTGGCCGGAAAACAATGTCTTCCCCGTTTTCTTCCAGTCGAAGCCCCTGTTCATTAACTGTATTTACAACCTCCTGTTTCGTATCCACCAGACAGACTTCATTATGAAGGGACAAACGTCCTCCATAGATCGAACCCATCGCTCCCGCACCGATCACAGCTATTTTCATTATACTTCCTCTTTCTTTAAAAAGACAGCCGCATCTTCATGCTTTCTCTGTATATGACCCCGCGCGTTTTCGCGCGGGTGTCATTGAGGCAGATATGAAAGCTTCTGCTTTCATATTTTTCCTTTACAGTTTGAAGATGCGGCTGTTATCTGGCTGCTTTATTTATTGTTATGAGAACTCTGCGATTCCCTCAATCGCATATGCGTGAACCGGGCTGGAATCCAGACCCTTGATCGGCAGCGGGGCGAAGGACATAAAGAAGACGTCCTTCTGAAGCTGTTCCAGATTCTTCAATACCTCGATAAACACAATGTTTTCCGCAAGAAGAATATCATGGAACGGCTTTACATCCTCGTTGCAGTTTTCAATGGAAACTCCGTCGCCAAAGCCGACAGCCTTGACCTTCTTCGCCTTAAACCACTCTGCAGTCTCACCATTGACAAAAAGTCTCTTGTCCTTCTCCGTGTTGGTATCCGGCGTAAACGGATTCAGCTTATAAGAAGAATCAATAATGACAATATCACCTTCACGGACTTTGGATGCTTCTCTGTCAAGATCCGCTGCCGTAATATGGGCATTCGGAGCACAGGTCTCTTTGAAATCCACATAAACGCCGCGGCCGACAAAAGTGGTAAGCGGTACGCTTGTCACATCCGGCCAATTGTCATCATGATGATATGGACACTCGGCATGCGTCCCAAGGTGGCTCATGATATCAAAGTTGGTGTGGAAATCCGGAATCGGACCGCCTGTATTGAAACGATTGAGAGTGCAGCGACGGGTTTCTGTAGCAGGATCAACCAGCTTGGAAAGATCGACTAAACGTAATCCGTTTCCTAAATCATAAACGATCTGCATGGATATACCTCATTTTTTCTAAAAACCAAAACCAATCAGAACAGTCCCGGGAATATGGCTTTCGGGATAGCCAGCCAAAGATCAGGGAAGAACAGCATGAGAAGAAGCACTGCAACAGAAGAGAGGAAATAGGGCAATGTTCCCCAGAAGCCTTCCTCGATGCTGATGCCGCTGATACTGGAGGCCAGCAGCAGGCAAAGTCCGTAAGGCGGAGTGACGAGGCCGAGTGCCAGGGTTACGATAATGATCAATCCGAGGATAATCGGGCTGATGCCAAGCTCTGTCGCGGCAGGCAGGATAATCGGCACAAAAAGGATCATGGCCGGAACAGCGTCCATGAAGGTACCGACAAACATAAAGAACAGCACGACAACCAGGAGGAAGATCAGTCTGCCGCCCGGAAGAGCGGTAAAGAAGCCCTGCACGATGACATTCAGACGATAATAGCTGAGAAGCTCACCCAGAGCGTTCGCCGTTGCAAGAGCAAACAAGGACAAAGACGCCATCTTCATCGTCTCAACCAGAATAAACGGCAGACGGCTGACCTTGATGGAACGATAGAAGAAAATACCTACCAGTAAAGCATAGATGCATGCGAAAGCAGCGGACTCCGTTGGAGTAAAGAGACCGGAAACGATGCCGCCGATCAGGATGATCGGTGTCATCAAAGCTGGCAGAGAAGTAAAGGTATGCTTTAAGGCCGTCTTAAGCGGCACCTTCTCGCTCTGCGGGAAATTCTTTTTCCTGGAATAAGCCTTTACCACTGCCATCTGAGCGATGCCCAACAGAATACCGGGTACGATACCGGTCATGAAAAGAGCGCCAGTGGATATACTGGCGATACCGGCATATACGACCATGGTGATCGAAGGAGGAATGATCGATCCGAGAGTGGAGGACGCTGCGGTAACACCGACGGAAGTCCCCTTATCATATCCCTGCTTCTCCATTGCCGGGATAAAAATCTTGCCTACGCCGGAGGTATCTGCCTGAGATGAACCGGAAATACCGGCAAAGACCATGGAAACAAGTACATTTGCGTATGCCAGGCCGCCTTTTTTGTGACCGACCAGGTCGCAGATGCACTCGATCAGCTTTTCAGTGATGCCGCCCTCATTCATCAGGTTTGCGGCAAGGATAAACAGAGGCACAGCCAACAGCGTAAAGCTGTTCAGGCCGTTAAACATCTTTTGAAACACGACAGCGTTCGGAATCGACGGCATGCAGGCGATACCGGTAAAGGATACCAAACCGAGAGCAAATGAGATCGGAACGCCGATGGCTACAAAAAGGACAAACATGATAACCAGAATTGCACCTAACATCAGTTGTTCCCTCCTTTCACGATCTTACCAAGGTCTTCTATAATATGCCAGACCAGGTAAACACAGGAGGTGGCGCCGCAGATCGGCAGACACAGCCATGTAGGTCCGCGCTTTAATGCGGGGATATTGATCCAGCGGTAATTCCAGAACTGTTTTGTTATCTGAATCCCATACTTCACCATCAGCACGGCAAAAATCATCATGACAATACTGATGAAAAGGTGCAGAAACGCCTTGGCACGCGGACTTTTAATCGCGTCACTTAAGGACGTAAAAGCAAAATGAGCATCAGAATGAACCATCGCGCCGGCTCCCATAAACACGGCCCAGATGAAGGAATACATAGAGACATCCTCGGTCCACATCGCAGCAACCCCGATATAACGGCATATCATCTGGATGACGACCGAAACAAGAAAGATGAAAAGAAAACAGCCGCCGATGGCGATCTGGATCTTTTGCATCGTATCGATGATTTTTTTCATTTTTTCCTCTTTCTCGACAGGTAAATAACCTGACCTTATCATGAAGCAATTTCCAAAACACTCTTCTATGTACGATCTAAGGACAGTCATAAAAAAAGGAAGATATCTGCGATCTGAAAATATCTCAATCTTAGAACAGGGCAGGAGGCATCCCCCTGCCCTGGCGTCTTTTCTATTTATGTCACGTCTCGGATGCGCTAAGATCAGGATCCTTTTATATAACTTTTTCGTCTGAAGCCTTATTTATTCTGCTGCGGCACGTACCATCTCAAGCTGCTCGGTCATGTTGTTCTTTGCAGCAAAGTCATCCTGAATCGGGATCGCGACATCTTTGAAGGCATCGATGTCGATGTCAGCAAACTCTGTGATGACAGCGCCGTCATCGATGGCTTTCTGCTTGGACTCTTCAAACATCTTGTAGGTGATTGCGCGCTCTTCTTCGGTAGCTGCTGCAGAAGCCTGATCGATCCAATCCTTCTGCTCGTCGGTAAGAGCATTGTAGCGATTGCCGTCCATCAGGAACAGTCTGGTGGTAAAATCATGATGAGTTTCGGAAATATACTTGCCATTCGGAGTTTTATGATGCTCTTTCAGCGTCAGGTTGGTGTAGTCGTTCTCAGCGCCGTCAACAACGCCCTGCTGCAGAGCCTGATACAGCTCGCCCCATGCGACTGTCGTCGGGATCGCGCCGCAGCCCTTAAAGAAATCCTGCTGTACGGCAGAAGACTGGGTACGGATGCTAAGACCCTTCAGATCATCCGGCTTCGTAACTGCCTGTTTCGCATAAACGTCACGGACAGAGGAGCTCCAGTATCCCATGATGCGGAACTGGTTAAAGGTCTTCTCCAGAACGATCTCACGCATAGCCTCGCCAAAATCACCGTCCACGCAGGCTTCCCAATGGTCAAAGCTGTTGAACAGATACTCCAGGGAGAAGATGTCAATCTCCGGAACACCGATGGCGGTCATGAAACCCGGAGAGGAGACGACCATATCAGCCGCGCCCATCGTCAGCTTTTCTACCAGCTCGGACTCGTTCTCGCCCAAAGTTCCTTTGTGAACGATAACTTCGATTGCGCCGCCGGAAACATCCTCTGCCACTTCCTTAAATTTGTCAAGGCCATAGCTGTAGGGGTTCGTCAGATCTGTCGCATTGGAGGCGATGATCAGAGTGAGGTCTGCTGCAGAAACCGAGATGGTTCCCGCGAAAACCGTTGCTGCCGCAAGGAGTGCAACAGATGCCATTTTGAGTGCTTTCTTCATAGTGTGTCTCCTTTCCTTTTTAAAAGAAATTATCTTTTACGTATCCGCAGCCATTGCTGAATACGCTTAAGCACAAAATTATTTGCTTTTGATCAGTTCCCAGACTTCTTCATTGACCGGAATTCCCTCTGCAAGGTTTTCCTTACGCGTCTTCATCTCCCGTTCTCCCGGATACCGCAGAGCGCTTCCCTCCTGAATCGGAACAGAAGACCTGATGTCCTCTACCAGTTCTTTGATTACCTGGTCGGTATCGATAGAGGAACTGAATTTCGCGGGATCAATGGCTATCATCACCTGTGACAGTCCGACCTCATCCCCAAATGTCCCGATCTTCTGAACGGAATTTCCGGCAGTCAGGATGGTTGCGATCAAATCAAGAAGAATGGAAAGCCCGCTTCCTTTCCAGTAGCCCATCGGCAGCACACGCCAGGTTTTCTCAATGGCTGCGGGATCTGTGGACAGGTTGCCGTCTTCATCATAGCCGCCCGGAACGGGAAGCTGCTTTCCATTCAGTCTTGCCTCTTCAATCTTTCCATAAGAAAACTGTGATAAGGCGCAGTCTACCACGACATGTGCTCCGTCAGACTGAGGTACGGAGAAAATAATAGGATTGTTTCCGATCTTGCGGTCCTTGCCGCCCCAGGCAGGCATATTCGGCATGGTGTTGGACCAGCAGATTCCGATCTTCCCACGGTTCGCCGCCTGCCATCCATAGCTGCCGCCGCGCATCCAATGGTTATTATTTCCTAAAGCTACAAGGCCGATCCCAAACTGATCCGCCAGATCGCAGGCTTTATCCATGGCTCGTTTCGCATTTAACGGACCAAATCCCCTGTGTCCGTCCCATCTCTCCATCGCGCCAAAGGACATGACACACTCTGCCTCAACAGAAGGATCAATCCCTCCTCTGTCCAGATAATCCACTACTCTGGGAAAACGGATATAACCATGGCTGTAGATGCCGTCCAGGCTGTTCTGGGCAAATACAGTCGCCGCATCCTCAGCGCTCGCAGCGGAAAAACCCCTGCTTTCTAAAATGCGCTTAAACTCTGCATGCATCTCATCATATGGTACTCGAATCATAATACTATCCTCTCAAGCCATTTTTGCTGATCTTCAAATTCCGTACAAGGCTTTATTACCGGGGTCAGTATGTTTTTTACAGGGTATCTGCCAGAACCTTCAGCACAATCTTACGTACGGGACAGGCTTCTCCATCCATCTGACAGCCCGGACGATGTGCGTCCTCAGGGAAAAACACGGCATAGCAGCCATCCGTCATAGGCAGCATCACCTCCCCCGGAACATCACGATAAGTGTAGAACCGGATATCTCCTGTCTCCAGCCTGTCCTCACTGATCTCATCCTCTCCGGCATCCGGATAAACACCGATCAGCTCTTTGCCATGGATCATATACTGCACGTCGATATACTTACGATGGATCTCCGCCCTGCGCTGTTCCTTCGGCTCTGTTGTCATCTCATTGATCTGGAGAATCAGCTTATCTCCGTCCAGAGGATATTTGCCCGGCGCCATACCGGTAGTATCCGTTGTACGGATTATTTCCAGGGCTTTACGCAAGGTCGGGGAAAAGGCAGCTTCCGTTTCTTTTACATGAATATTTCCGTAGATCATCTTTTTTACTCCTCTTAAAACACAGCTTTATAACTAAACTGTTTTCTTGTGAAGATTTTCCGCTTCAGCTGTGGATCTGCCAAAGCAGATAATCAGTCTCCGTTCTCACAGCCGCATTTTATACCCGGGAACGGAAATGTTTGCCGATCCACTCAACATCTTACGAATGAATGCGCTAACCTTCCAATCCGAAAGCGGCAAATAGACAGCGTTCATGAGTATGGCTTCACTCTTTGCAATCGATTGCGTTCTTTGTAACCTTAGAATAGCACTCGTATCCGGATTTTGCAAGACGGCATTTTTCATAAGATTTTGAGCTATGTTTTGGATATTATGCACAACAATCAGTTACATACCCAGTCTCTGCAAACCGGTTCAGCCGACACCTGCCTGTGTCTGATATGGATCGGCCTGCATAATGAGAATCCTGAAATAATGCAGTTTTTTTGTTCAAGAGCGCCATCCCGAAGTCATACTTATTCTCAAGAGAGCCGATATACAGTAAATACAAACAGATTGCGTGTGTTTTTATTCTTCCTTAAGCCTGGAATTTAAGCCTTGCAGGTGACATACTTTTTCAGTTAATCCGTGCTCATCTGATCACTTCTTTTCGGAAGGTGGTTTCGAAAATATCAAACGATTTTACTGCGGGAAGCAGCAGGCAATGCAATCGATTGCTCATGCACTGTCTCTCTCTATTATTTCTGTAGGGATAATGATTTTTCTGGATGGTTCTCTCCCATCCAGGGCATCCAGCAGCATACGGGCAGCATTCCTGCTGCACTCAGACATTTTATTGTCCAAAGTTGTCAATGTAGGCTGGAGCAATTGTCCAAACAGCGCATTATCTACGCCCATGACTGCAATATCTCCCGGAATGTTTTTCCCTATATCCTTTAACCCCTGCATACAGCCGATCGCCATCATATCCGTACTGCAGAGGATTGCATCCGTATCAGGAAAAAGGCGGCACATTTCCTTTGCCGCTTCACGGCCGCGTGCAACAGAGTCCGTCGGATTGGTGTCACTCCCCGGCGCCTGATATAGCTGCGTCGGCATATCAGGCGCATATTTCATACAGCCGCTGAAATACCCCCGTCTTTTTAAGTGATTGGAAGGGGTGTCTACATCCGTCAAATAAGAAATCCTTTTCCTTTGTTTCCGGATCAGATAGGCTACACTTTCCTCTGTTCCCCTTTCCTCATCAGAAATAATGCACCATACATTGGGCAGCTTCAGTTCTCCATTGACAAGCACAATCGGAGTGGTTCCCAGATGGCTGGCTACCTCCCGGCGAAAACGCCCGTCTGTATTTTCCTCTTCCCCGAACATGGAGCCGATCATGATCACGCCTTCCACCCGCCGTTGCTCTAAAAGCCGGATAAAATCAAGTTTCTTTTCCAAAGAACGTCCGGTACTCAGAGTAATGCAGGTATATCCGTGCTCCATGAGTTCCTGCTCAATAATGTATACCGAGTCCGTGTGCAGAGATACCCTGATGTCCTCGATCAGAATCCCGACTGTCCATGAAGACTGCATCACCAGTCCACGTGCGGTTACATCCGGAGTATAATTATTTTCTTCCAGAAGCTTTTGTACTTTCCGTCTCGTCGCCTCGCTGATGCCCGGCTTCCGGTTAATCACGCGCGAAACCGTGCTGGCGGAAACACCAGCCTGTTTTGCGATATCATAAATAGTCATTGGCCACCTCTTTTTGGGAAATCGGATTTGGGTGCACTACATAAATGATTCCAGCGTATTATTACATGACCATTTGTTGTCCGAATGATTATGATTGCATCGACAAAAGCCTGATTCTACGGATCGCTTCGCAGCGGAGCTGCTCTCGCGATCCTACAGCCACTCGGAATCCGCTCATTTTGCACAGAAAGTTTTGCAAAGTCAAGTATAAATAGTGCAAAATGGCTGCTTCCTCGTGTCTGTGGGCGACCCAATCTCATGCAAAAATGAGCGAGCTCATTTTTGCATG
>JAFVGK010000198.1 GCA_017475035.1 Blautia sp. | reverse complement strand
GCGTAAACATGCGGCTGAGATAGTCGGACTGGAGACGGTTCCTGTTATCATAAGGGATCTGACCGATGATGAAGCTGTGATTGCGATGGTGGACGCTAATCTCCAGAGGGAAGAGATTCTGCCGAGTGAGAAGGCGTTTGCTTACAAGATGAAGCTTGATGCAATCAAAAGACAGAATAAAGCGGGAAGACCTGAATCAAATAATTCTCGCCAAGTTGGCGAGAATTTATGGAGCGTGAATCAACTCAGCGATGGTAACAGTGATAGTGCAAGAACTATTCAGCGGTATATCCGTCTCACAGAGCTTCTGCCGCAGCTGTTGGAAATGGTTGATAACAAGAAGATAAAGTTCAACCCGGCAGTTGAGTTATCATATATCACTCCGAGTGAGCAGTTTCTTCTTATGGAAGTCATGGAAGAGGATAATGTTGTTCCGTCTCTTTCACAGGCACAGCAGATAAAGAAGCTCTCACAGGAAAAACGCTGCACAAAGGAAGCGCTTCACGCTTTGTTGGCGGTAGCCAGTATTAAGGAAAGAAATGTGGTCATTAAACATGAAGTGATCATGCAGTATTTCCCCGCTGAGGCAAGCGATGCAGAAATTGAGAGTCTGATCGTAAGACTCCTTGCAGATTACCGTAAGACGCATGGAGGTGTGTAAAATGCCAAAGTTCGATTACGATTACTATTCTGGTGCAGAAAGTGAACAATTCCGATTCTTGAAGATACCGAAAGTGTTTTTCGAGGATCCTGATTACTTGGATTTAGGTCTAGCAGAATGCATCCTGTATGGTTTTCTACATGAGCAGGTTGCATTTTCAAAGCAGAACGGATGGGTTGATGAGGCAGGAAAAACCTATGTCATAAGATCACTGGAATCCATACAGAAACTGCTTCATGATTGCAGTGCTGATAAAGCAAGGTCAACTCTGAAAAATCTCATAGAATTTGGACTTATCGAGAAAAAACGTAGAGGGCAGGGCAAACCGGATATCATTTATGTGAAGAATTTTGTCAGCAAGAAGTCGGAAAAATCGTACTCTGAAGAAACGGATGATTGTGGAAAACTTTTTTCTGAAACAGGAAAAACCGAAGTCTTGAATGATGAAAAACCAATCTCTAGAGATGGGGATTTCCTTGTTCTTGAAGTGGGAAATTCCGCACCAATAGATCCTAATAATTATTTAAAAAATATTATTGAGCCTAATCATAATCTTATCCAGGTTACTGGTAATACTACAGAAGCGGCTTCGCCTGTGGATAACTCAGGATGGGATGAGGATGTGATACGTGAAGATATTGCACAGATCAAGGAGAATATCTATTACGACGAAATGTCTGCAAGGTACAGAGCAGAATATAACAGTCGATTTGACGAACTGTTTGAAGTTATGGTTGATCTTGTAGCCGGGAAAAGAGAGTCGCTGAATATCGGAGGAACAGAGTATCCCCAATGGCTTGTTCGTAAAAGAATCTTATCGCTGACAGCGAGTCATGTTGAGTATGTTATGGGGATGATAGCCGAGAATCTCGGTAAGATACACAATATGCGGAAGTATATGATCGCATCACTCTTTAATGCGCCGACAACGATGGATAATTACTTCACACAGCTTGTCCATCACGATATGCACACAGAGGAATGGTACGAGATGTCTCAGAAGATGGCACATAAAAGGGAGGCTGAGAGAACCGCACAGATTCAGGAGCTTGAAGAAAGGCAAATCGGTCAATCATCAAGTGCCGAAGAAAACATGAGGAGGGCAGCCAATGAGTGAGAGATTATCAGCGATGATATTTAAAGTTATATTGCCGGTGCTGGCAATCAGCTTTATGGTGCTGTTCTGCTATCCGGTCTGCAATAAACCTGAAGGATTTGATTTCTTTTTGTTCTGGATCCTCGTAGGATTTCCATTCGGCATCAGACGGATGTGGTTGTGGCTGATACCGAGGAATTACGGCATTGCAGGATCTCTTGGTGTGATAGCCCTGGATTGTATCGTTGGAGGAATCATAGGCGGTTTTATGGCTATTGTGGCTGTGATAAAAGCGGTAGCAACGACCGTACAGGTCATAACGGGGAGGTTATGATGCATGAAGGAAACGGTGTCTGAGAAATGCCCAGGGCTTGCCGCACAATGGAGTAACAGAAATCTTCCGCTCATGCCATCTGATGTTACGATTGGATCACATAAGCGGGTGTGGTGGAGAGGCTCCTGCGGACATGAATGGCAGGCAATAGTGAAGAACAGAGTAAATGGTTCAGATTGTCCGTATTGCAGCGGAAATCAGCTTCTCAGAGGATTCAACGACCTTGCTACGATGAAGCCGGAGCTTGTATCCGAGTGGTCGGAAAAGAATTATCCGCTTATGCCGGATATGGTTTTATCCTGCACAAACAAGTCCGTATGGTGGAGATGCATCCATGGTCATGAATGGATCGCAAAGATAGCCGACAGATATTACGGGAGTCAGTGCCCATATTGCGAAGGACATTTGATATATAAGGGCTTTAATGACCTTGCAAGCAATTATCCTGATCTTGCTGATGAGTGGTCGGAGAAAAATGCTCCAAAGAGGGCTGATGAAGTATTCCCAAAGTCCAGGGAAAATGTCTGGTGGAAGTGCCGTGTATGCGGTTATGAATGGCGGGCAGTCATAGACAGCAGGGTAAAGGGTTCATCTTGCCCGGTATGCTCTGACAGAGTTGTTGTAGCCGGTGTGAATGACCTTGCTACCACGGATCCCGAACTGATATCTGAATGGGATTATGATCGTAATACAATGATTTCTCCAGAACAGGTGCATCGTAATTCTCTTAGGATAGTATGGTGGACTTGCGGTCGTGGTCATAGATGGCGGGCTAAAATAGCTAACAGAGCCATTGATAAGGAGCCTTGCCATATATGTAGAAAGGAATTTGATAAGGAGTTCCCCGATATCCTTTTGATGCATTACTTAAAGCAGGCAGGATATGAGGTTATCATAGATGAAGAGTAGCTGATTGGCATTCCTCTTGCAAATTACATAAAAGAAAAGAATG
>JAFVGK010000197.1 GCA_017475035.1 Blautia sp. | reverse complement strand
TAGTGGAAAAAGCCTGATTCAGAAAGTAGGCGGATATAATGTGCTTACAAAAACCTCAAACTATGCATCACCCCTTCAGTTAGCCATGAAACGGATGATTGATATTATAGGTGGGATTGCAGGAAGCCTGATTGCTATTGTTATTATCGCCGTAACAGGGCACATGATAAAAAAAGAATCCCCTGGTCCGATCTTGTTCAAACAGACGCGAATCGGTCTGAATGGGAAGAAATTCCAGGTATACAAAATTCGCACCATGTATATGGATACGGAAGAAAAGAAAAAAGAACTTCTGGATCATAATCGCGTTTCAGATGGTCTGATGTTCAAGTTGGATTGGGATCCACGCGTGATTGGAAACAGGATAATTGATGGGAAACAGGTAACCGGTATTGGTGAAAAACTCCGATCTGGAAGCTGGGATGAATGGCCCCAGTTTTTTAATGTGCTTATCGGGCAAATGAGTCTGGTAGGAACAAGACCTCCGACAGTTGATGAATGGGAGAAGTATAAATACGATCATCGTGCCCGTATGTCAATGAAACCTGGGATTACCGGTATGTGGCAGGTCAGTGGCAGAAGCAAGATTACAGACTTCGAAGAGGTTGTGAAATTGGATACGGAATATATTAATCACTGGAGCATTGGATAGGATTTCAGAATATTGGCAAAAACGATTCAGGTTGTATTAAACAAGGAAAGAGCACTTTAGTTATTAATTTCGACTATATTTCGGTAAAGGTTTATGCCCAGGGAGATTATACCTACAATCAAGAGCGAAATCAAAAGTCCAACTTCTTCAACTGGTATATTGCTGTACAGAGAGATAAGTGAAGATGACTCAATAGGTTATATTTGGTTTTTCCAGAAAAAATCCGAAAAGAACGAAGTAGTTGATTTGATAAAACGATTTCAACTAGATTAATATGTAATCTCTATCCAAAGAAAGACCGCCTACGAGGTGAAAAGATGCATACTGAAGATTCGAACACATTACTTAATCAATTGGATAAATCGTCGGATGACATAAGAGGAATTATCGATATAATCTACAAGTTGATAAGATTAATCGCTATAACAAGCCTTAATGATGAATTAAAATTTGCACTAATTCCTACTTATGAAAACGCCATACAGGTTTTATATGATGTACTCTACAACAATCAGGAACTCTGCCAGCACATTCAAAAGCTGATAGAAGTATATGAGTGTTGCTCTGCACCGTCCCGGGGCTTGTTTAGTCATAACATGCAATTATCTCATCGACCTGTTGATGACACTACACATAAAGAAGATGAAGAAACTTTAAGGAGAAGGGCACTTGCAGATGCCATACGCAAGGGTCAAACAGAAGTTGTTTCTGAATCTAACATACAAGTAAATGTATCTGCTTCTGAAAGTACACCTTGCGATAATGATTTTGAAGGGATTGTTGTTCCATCAGCAAAACTGGCTGGAGGAGTTCCTTCGCATTGCCGCGTATGTGATAACATGGTCTTTTCTGGAGCATAATATTGCCCATATTGCGGTAGTGCTGTTTCATTAGAGAAACCCTCTGTGAAGTTGCAGAAAGTCCAGTTTTCTGCTATTGCACCAAAATCATTATCAAGAGGAGAATACTCTATAATCAATATAATAATGTTCGAGGAATCCTCCCGACACATTGTTGATGAACTGGTTAACTCAATGGATGAACCGTCGCAAGAAACAAAATCTGGAATTCATAAGGTAAATGAAGGGGCTTCAATCAAGGTTATTCTAAATTCTCCTGATTTCTCAATTGAAGATAATACTGAAACCGGAGTTTGGCAGGGAGAGTATCTTGACTTTTCCTTTGTCCTTCAGATTCCAGATAATTACAAGAAAAGGCAGATACTTCTTACCGCCATCGTTTATATTAATGATGTAATAGCCACAAAGCTTAAATTCATAGTGAAGTGTTCATCTCATTCGGAACAACAGATCACTGTTTCGAGGAGTGACATTTTTTCTGCGTTTATTTCCTATGCAAGCCAAGATCGTAATCGTGTTGCCGCAATAATCCAAGGAATGAAAAAAGCACGTCCAGATCTTGATGTTTTCTTTGATGTTGACAGTCTGAGAAGTGGAGATGATTGGGAACTCGCTCTGCATGAGGAAATAAAACGGCGAGATGTACTGTTTCTCTGCTGGTCACACTTTGCGCGAGAATCAAAATGGGTGGACGCAGAGTGGCGATATGCCCTTGAGCAGAAAGGTGCAGATTGCATTGAGCCAGTCCCAATTGAGTCACCAGATATTTGTCCACCACCGGCAGAACTGAATTTTAAGCACTTTAATGACAAGTTACTATACATTATCAATTCAGTCCGGTAATCAATGTAAATTCTACCACACAGAAGTCTCTATTGGTAAAGAAAAAATAACCTAATCGCATTTAACAAAGTTGTTCCATTTATTTAAGTGGTAATCCTTAACCATTTCACACCGAGAGGTGTCCCAATATTGTGGTTGAGGTGCTCCAATGGTTCAGGGAGGAATTTACAATGAAAAGGATTATAGCTTGGTTGATATGTCTGGTCATGGTCTGTCAACCAGTGGCTGGGTTGGATTTTTCAAGCGGGGAGGAAGCCTGGGATGGTGCGGTGACAGGCAATCCAGAACTGGCAGATGATGAGGCCAGTGTTTTTGTGGATGATTCGATTTTTGAAGAAGACGAATTGGTACTGGAAGAGGAGGAACAGGTTTTCTCAGAGGAAGCTCCAGTATCGGGAGAGGAAGAATCGGTATTAGAGGAAGAAATTCTTCTGGCAGAAGATGATGTTTTGCTGAGTGTGCAAGATTCAAATATCTCCTTCATTTCGCAAAATGATGTGTTACATATTGCGGAAGATGGCATCCTGGAAGAAGAAATCCTTGCTGCTTCTATCGTTGACTCCGGTACCTGTGGTAAAAATCTCACCTGGACGTTAGATAGTGAGGGGACACTGAGAATCAGTGGGATAGGGGAGATGTATGATTATTATGATAATTCAACTCCGTGGAAAAATTCGGGTTTGGAGTCTGTCTATAATGTAATTATTGATAATGGAGTGAATAAAATCGGGAATTATGCATTTTGCAGGTGTAAGAACTTGAATAACATAACAATTCCATCATCTGTGACGATTATTGGGAATTACACGTTTAGTGATTGCGACAGCTTGAACAGCATGAACATTCCGCCATCGGTAACGAGTATTGGGGACTATACATTCGCTGGCTGCGATAATTTGACGGGTATTATACTCCCTTCATCGCTGAATGGTATTGGGGAGGCTGTTTTTTATAATTGTAGTAGTCTTAAAACAATTACGCTTCCATCTTGCACGTCAAGGATTAGTAAAAATTTGTTTTATATGTGTCGAAGCCTCAATAATATCACCATCCCGCCTTCTGTGACCAGCATTGAGGAAGGTGCATTTTTGGGGTGTAGAAATCTAAGTAGTGTTTCCATACCCTCTTCCGTGACTAATATCGGGGTAAATGCCTTTTTCAACTGTTCGAGCTTGAGTAGCATCACCATTCCGCCTTCCGTGACAAGCATCAATGGTGGTACATTTGAGGGATGTTCGAACTTGAGCAATATTGTTGTTCCATCATCTGTAACGAGTATAGGATATGGAGCTTTTAAAGAAAGCGGCCTACAAAATATTACAATCCCATCAACTGTAACTAATATCGGGGAAGAAATTTTTAGCCAATGCTTAAGATTAACCAGTGCCTCAATCTCTTCTTCTGTAACAGCTATTCCGGAAAACGCTTTCTGGAATTGTAGAGCTTTAAGTAGTATCATAATTCCCTCATCTGTGATAAGCATTGGGAAACTCGCATTTTGTGGATGCGAAAGTTTGAGAACCGTTATTATTCCTTCTTCTGTGACAAGCATCGGGGACCGTACATTTTCATCATGTAACAAATTAACAATTTGGGGAACACCAGGTTCTTGTGCGGAAAATTATGCAAACAATAATAATATTCCTTTTGAATATTCGAATGGGTCTTCTTATTCAACATCACCTGGCGCTCCAATAATCGATTCTGTTATTCTCACAGCAAATGGTGTAGACTATGATATCTTACGTCAGTGTATTACATTTGAGGAAGGTAAGAATATTGAAGCTTCAATTACCGCAAAGGTAAATGCGAATGGTCTTTCGAATGTTAAGACATATTTAATTCAAAATACTAAAAATATGGTGGATATCACTTATGAATCTACACAGATAAAACCGGGTGAGCTTTTTACTTCCTATGCACTAGAAGATGACTATCACTCTGGTACGGTTTATGTTATGGCCGTCGACCTAGAGACAGGAAAATCTACTTCGAAAAAAACGAAAATGAGAATCTCTCAAAAGGCCAGCGGTGAAGCAGATATATATCATGGTATTTCTGATGTTGACGGTCTGAACTTTAAGCTTGGGAAGGATACGGGTTTTACTATCCCAGATAGTGTTCCGGTTTTTGGTGGGACAGAAATCGCTTGGGCTTTTGACGTTATTCCTCTATCTGTTGAATATGACCGAGAAGACAGCAATAAGATAAATATTGTGTTTGGCACCAACATTGCCAAGAGCACTGCTGAGGATGGAACTGAATACTTTACAGATTTTGATTTTAAAGAATACAAGAAGGAATTTAAAAAGGCTGCTAGCAAGAGCAAGAGGACATTTAAACAACTTCGAAATATTTTTAAGATGACAAAGGGAAAAAAGATGAGCCTCTTTGGTGGGAACTTTCTGGCCGGAGGAAAAGGAGAAGGAGAGAACAACGTAGATGTCACCGGCTATGCAGAGATGTACTACACCAATGCGGGCTGGCAGTTTGCGGAGGGACAACTGTGTGTGGAGGTCGAGTTCAGCTATACCTATGAAGGCCAGGTCTTTATCTGGTTGGTTCCATTCTACTATGAATTTGGTGGTCACGTAGGGGTTGGCCTCGAAGGAGACATGGTGAACGTAAATCCTGTGTCCTTCACACCTGTTTTTGATGCATATCTTATAGGGAAAATTGGGGGATTAATAGGAGGTGGCTTAGGAATCGCCCATGTAGCTACAGCAGGTGCCGAGGGGAGCGCAGATTTAAAACTAAGGCTTGCGCTGTCAAAGCTTTATTTCAAAGCCGATGTGGAAGGAAGTGCAAACTTTAACATAAAGCTTTTGGGAAAGAAGGTAGCAGAAAAGGAAATAGCGAGAGGAAACTTCCTTATTTATGAGACCGGGAATGCAGCTGGGCTTATCAAGGATGGGGATATGGTCGTTGCTGCTGGCATTGAAGAGGATGACGGAATTGTATCAGCAGCAAGTTCTGGAGAAGGCTTTGAACAACCCATTCGGAAAGGTCTATATGATTCTATAAATCTAGACGCTACATACGAAAATGAGAGCCGCACGTATGCTCAACAGCCTACCATCTGGGGCGGAGTAGAAGATGATGAAATCATGGCGGCTGAGTATACCAACAAAACACTCACCCTTCTTTCTACGAACATCTATCCGGACTCTGCCCCCCTGCTTTGTGAGATTGACGGCAAGAGAATTATGGTCATGCAGTGGGATAATCTTACAAGGTCGGATGTAGATCGTTCCATGCTCGTATATTCTGTCTATGAACAGCAAACGGATTCCTGGTCAGAACCGACTGCTGTTTCAGACGATGGCACAGCAGATTTTTATCCATGCTTTCAGGATGGGTATCTAGTCTGGCAAAATCAAAAGGCCTTGATGACAGATGACATGACGCTAAGGGAGATAGCGGCTCTGGGAGAAATATGTTTGACCAGGTGGAATGGTGATGGATTTGATGAAGCGATTTCCTTGACCGACAATGACTCGCTTGACACACAGCCTTCCGTAGCAGTGGTAAATGGAAATGCTCATGTCGTGTGGACGACGAATTCCGAAGATGACCTTCTGGGGACGAGCGGTCTGAATTCTATCCGGATGCTGGATCTGGGGAACGAGACGATATCGCAGGAGGTGTTAAAGGAAAACCTACCTGCCATCACGGACCTTTCCATCGGAAATGTCAACGGAGAAAGCTGCGTTGCTTACGTGTGTGATGCAGATAATGACCTTTCCTCTGTCACGGACTGGGACCTCTATCTTCTAAGAGATGAAGGGGAGAGCCGGCTTACCGAGAATGACTGTTTGGACAGTAATCCTGTCTTTGCCGGGAACCAGCTATTTTATTACAGCAATGGGAACGTGGTCATCGACTCTCTGGATGGTGAAGAAATCCAGACGGTGTTTGAGGAATACCAGCCCGGCCTGAGTGATTCCTTCCAAGTGGGGACGAATAAAAAAGGGGATAGTGCCATTTGGTGGACGATGATCGGGGACTCTTCGGAACAGCTTTACGTTTCTCTTTGCCAGGAGGGTTCCTGGACGAAGGGGACCAAGCTGACCGATATGGAGGAAAAGGTCAGGTATCCCAGCGGATTGTTGCTCTCTGATGGATCGATGGTTGTTGCATTTAATAGTGCTAGAATCGAGGATAATCTGATTACGCAGGCAAATCTCTATGTGACGGAAGTGATTCCCTCCTATGACCTGAGCCTGACAGAAGCATTCTTTGATGAAGACTCTTTACAGGCCTATGTCACAGTGATAAACAACGGGGAACTGGACGTTGCTTCTTTTTCGGTAAGTTATACAGATGGAGGGGGTTCCCTTACCATCGAAGAAGGATTGAAGGTAGGAGAGAGCCTCGAACTGATTGTGCCTTATGATCCTATATATGTGACAGGACTTGGGGATATCTTTCTTTCGGTCACATCAGCAACTGGAACGGACAGTTATCTATCGGATAATGAGACCATGTTTACGGTAGGACATCCGGATATCTGTGTGGAAGCGTTGACACAAGACGGTGTATATGTGACCGCCAAAGTATCCAATAAAGGGGTGAGCGCGGCATCTGACATTTCCGTTTCCTTGCGTGAGAGCACAGCAGAGGAAGGCTTTGTCGATGAGGTGATGGTCAATCTGGCCCCGGGGGAGAGCCAGCTCATCAAATTTGACGTGACTGACTATCTGCCAGAAATCATGGGCTTGCAGGTAAAGATGTATGTGAGGGCCGATCACGCTGGCGATGAGGTATCTAAGGGGAACAATGAGGCCTATGTATTCCTGGCAGATCCTGATCCTGACACTGATTATGTGATTCAGGTCCTGGGGTGGGATGAGATAGATGGAAAAGTGGTCATTCATGCAGTGGCTGAGAATCATACAGACGATGCCATCTCCTGCGTATTCTACGCTGCATCCTATGATCCGTACGGGAAGCTAAAGAGTTGCGGAAGACAGAGCGCGACTTTGTTTGATCATGAGGATATGGGAGTAGATGTAACCTTGCCATGGTCAATCGCGGAGGGGGATGCCATCAAGGTGTTTATGGTAGATATGGGATTGCGCCCTCTGACTGGAAGTTCCTTATATGTCCTGGAATGACCGATAAAGACTGCGAGACGGATACCAAAGAAATAAAGGATGGTAAGAATGAACAGAAGAATCATAAGCACAATCCTGACCGTGGTGATGACGGGAGTCATGGCGGTCTGCGCTTTTGGGGACACTAGGGTAGGATTTTATGATGAAGTGTTGACCGTGAGCTTTCATCAGTGCCTGGCTGAAGAGGATTATATGTTCTTTATATTAGAGGATGGTGCAGACGAAGAAAACTGTATCCCGGAACAGATCCTTTTTATGGACCAGCTGGTGGCAAGCGAAGAGGGAAGCCTGGAGATTGCCTTTGTCAGTCCCGAGTATGATGCCTGCGTTGCCGTCTTAGGTGGAGTATTTACAGATGGAGGCGACTCTCCAAGGGCACTGGGGCAGTATGCACGAGGAAGTGCTTTATATGCACCAGGAAATCTGACGGAGGTTGGTGATGAGGCTTTCGCTGGCACATCCTTTACCCATGTCTTCTTAGGAGAATCAGTGACTTCTATCGGGAGCATGGCTTTTTCAGGATGTGAAAAGTTAAGTTACATTTACATCCCCATGGCCACGACGGATATCGCCGAGAATGCATTTTCAG
The DNA here is from genome assembly GCA_017475035.1 of Blautia sp. Classification (GTDB taxonomy): domain Bacteria; phylum Bacillota; class Clostridia; order Lachnospirales; family Lachnospiraceae; genus Blautia_A. Next base: position 321 of record JAFVGK010000197.1, on the reverse strand, counting down.
GGTGTGAACCCTTTACAATCGCATGCCAGGAAGGAAGCATTGCTGAGAGCTACGCAATTTCTATGGGATATGCCTATAAATTGGTGTAGCTACGTAGTGTCTGCTGAAAAATTTAAAATCAAGAAAATAACGCTTTTGCACAACAAAGCGTGAAAGTGCCATTCCGTTCCATGACTTGCATCTTATCAATTCTACTCCGCAAAGATGGAAATTGTAAGAAATTAAAATCTGGTTTTGGACATAGTTTCCCCTTGGGCTTTTACGGAAGTAATGACCTGTATGAAATTAAAAGCCTGTTGGAACAGCATTATCCAGAAAAAC
>JAFVGK010000196.1 GCA_017475035.1 Blautia sp. | reverse complement strand
GCTGATGTGATGTGCCAGCCATACGTCCAGCCCACGCCGGTAAACGGCTTGGCTGGCCGCATGACAGGCTATCACATCGCCCTCTCCATGTAAACCCACACATATTCCGAGTACTTCACCCACCCATGAAGCAGAAGACCGTTCTTTTTATGATAGAATTTATTGTCCATCCTATGATTGTATGACAGCCGGAGTGGTGTCCCGCTCCGGGAGTAGTTTCTTAGTTGAAGGAGAACCCCGTTACTTATTCCGATACGTGGCGGAAGAACCGGAAGAAGGAGGGGAGAGCGAGGAAAAACTTGCCCTGGTCAGATATTTAGGCGAAGAGGAAAACGTGACAGTTCCCGGATATATCGAGCATTTATACGATGAAGCATTCCGGTATACGAATGTGGTCGAGGTTAACATCCCGGACGGGATGACCATGGGAAATATTGTTTTTGACCATTGTGAGAATCTTGAGAGAGTAAATCTGCCTTCTGATCTCACAACGATTCCGATTCATACTTTTAACAGTTGCAAGAATCTCACGGAAATCTCCCTGCCAACCGGTGTTACAGAAATTGGTTCTTCTGCGTTTTCCGGCTGCGAAAACTTACGTGAAATCATTTTGCCGGAAGGGGTATGGCTGATAGATGATCATGCGTTTAGTGACTGTACTATGTTGGAGAGTATTTCTCTCCCGGATACATTAGAGGCGCTTGGATATAGTGTCTTTTACCACTGTGACAGCCTGAAAGAAATACATTTGCCGGACACGCTTATGTATTGGTATGCCGGGGCTGGTTATCCATATGACTCTTTTGATATATTTGATGAATGTTACGCAAAGCTGTTCTGCCACACCCAGAATAGCTCTGCCGCTGCACTGATCTCTGAAGATGGACACTGCTTCTACCTTGAGGATGATCCTTCCCTCGGCTATCGCTACGAGATTGTATTTGAAGGAGACCATAATCGCTACGATCTGTGGCTGGCGGAATATGAGAAAAATACCAAGGCCGTTGTTGAGATCCCGCCTTTTGTCGATAAGATTGCTTCTTATTTATTCAGCGAGGATGAAACCATCAAAAGAGTGGAAATCCCGGAGGGAGTCACTTCTATCGGTGAAAATTTCTATGGCTGTCCGGCATTGAGTGAGGTGGTCGTGCCTTCTTCGGTAGAAGAAATTATATGGCCTTCTTTTTATGGCTCTCCAAATCTGCTGATGGTGGTTCAGGAGGGATCTTATGCGGAGAGGTATGCTATAGAACATGAGTTTCCTTATACACATTCCTTTACAATTTCGACAGAATTGAAAGTGACGTTGGATACCGATGAGATCGAGTCATATGAAGGGATGCTGCTTTCCGTAAAAATCGGAGAGACAAAAATATCCCGTACGATCAAAGGGGCAAAGGATTATGTATTCAAAAACCTGCCGAAGGACAGCACCTGTGATATCTATATCACCAATCAGTATGGTGATTTCATAGCGGAACGAAATAACATTCTCCTTGCAGATGAAACGACTTCAGTGACCATAGATAACCTGAAAAGGATGTCTGCCGTTTCGGCAACTGTCACGGATGGAGCGGCAGATTATACCGAGCAGGTGACGGTAACCTGGATGGATGAGCAGGAATCCGTGCTGTCCGTGGGCAAGATACTGTATAATGTTCCTTTTGGAAAAACCATTCTATGCAAGGTGACGCTGCCGAATGCCCTGGCGCCAAAATATCAGGTACCGGCAGTTGCAAGCTGCGAAGCTGATAAAGAATCCGTTGAGATAAACATTTCATTGCAGCCTCTTCCAAAGCTTACGGTAAACGGCATTGTCAAATGTGCCGGTGACGCTCCGGCCAAAGCATCGGTCAGTGTGGCGCAGACCATCAACGGAAAATACACGCATAACCAGACAGTTGTTGTCGGGACGGACGGCACGTTTTCCTTAGAGCTTTTGCCTGGAAAGGCAGAGTTTGAAGTCAGCTGCCAGGAATATCAGACGGTACAGTTTGAAAAAGTTCTGGACGGAGATACTGACCTTGGGGAAATCAGTCTGATGCCCCTGGTTGGCTATAAGATTGGCGTAAACGCTTCTTACCAGAAGGCTGTCGTCGCTTCGGAAACAGCGCAGGCGGAGACGCTGACAAATCTTTCGGATCTTTCCTTTATCATCTACAATAAGACCGGAAAACATGAGATTTCTGACTTTACGGTGCAAAACACAGACATCACTCTGCTGGAAGAGGCTGCAGAGGGTGACGAATTGGAAATCAGGGTTTCCAGCAGATCTTCGGTGTTTGATGATTGTAAAGGAACGATTCAGGTATCATCCGAAAAAGCTGTGCTCAATCTCACAATAATGGAACATGGCAGGCTCCGTGTCACGCTCCCATCAGAAAATGCCGGGGCAAACAAGCTCCTGCTCTACCGTGCGGATGGAGAACTGGCCTGGACTGCGGAAACCACAAGAGTCAACGTGGATTCCCCGTCTCTTTCCGCCGGCAATTATACGCTTATTGCCATGCAGAGTACGGAATATGTGGAAACCCCGGCTTCCCTTTCGGTGCTGAACGAAATGGGGTTAAAAGAAAACACGGATTATGTGAAAGAAAATGTTGAAATCAGGAATGGATGGATCCAGGTGACAGCACTTTCCTCAATTCCTGCGTTTGATGCCGCCAGATATTACTATACCGATACGGCCGCCACAGGGTTCTATCTCAATAAGAACCAGGTGACGAAGGGACGTTACCTCACTCTGTACGCTTATGCTCCGCTGCAGGAGAAATATGTATCCAGAGCGACGGATTTTGTGTGGAGTTTAGAGATCCCGGAGGGACTGGCATTTGCGGACGGCACATTAAATGTTGGCGGGTCAGGCAACGTACCCTATGAGAAACAAGATCGAAGGCTTTTGATTCCCGTGACGGATCCGTCACAGAGAATACGGCTTTGCCTTGTCGGGGCGGAGGAAGGAGACTGGACGATATCCGGTTCCTTGAAATTCCTCATAGACGGAAAGACCATGGTCCAGCCGGTAGGAACCGTGTCTGCGAGAGTCGGCGCGTATGATTTCACTTTTGACCTGCCGGAGAAAACATATGAGACTAGTATTAATCTTTCCGGCTTTGCTCCGGATCATGCGAAGATTGATTTTTATGATAATGACGTATTAACAGCAAGGACGACTGCCTTTGAATCAGGGAAATGGACATGTACAATTCCTTTGAATATTACGGATGAAATCCAAAGGGTTGGAGGAGAATTCCATGCGATCTACGCTGTCATTACACCTATTTATGGTTCATCTTTTCAGTCGGAGGAAAAATATGTCTGGTACCAGTACATTGAAAATCCGCCAAAGGTGAAAAGGATTTTGATGAAGTCCTATAATCATATGACAGGTCATACGACTTACGAAATGGAGGACGAGACAGCCCAGGTTGGCTTGCCCTCGGGTGATGAGGATCAGGACACGATAGAGGTAGTTCTGTATGATGCAGAGGCGGGCATCGGATATCTGGACGGCCAAACCATAGATATTTCGGGGATACTGGAAACTATTTCCTGGAATATGGAAGAGAATGTGGATGATGAAGACTCTTTCCTCTCGGCGGTAGGCGCTCAGGTATACATTTTTGATCCCTCATATCCTACTTTTGAATTTTTGGTGATGTTTGACGGAGATGCCGATTCTGTCACTGATGTGGCAGTATCCGTGGGCTGTTCGGATTCCAGTGTCCAGGTTATAAGGGCAAATAAGGATGAGAATAATCAGGCATGGGTAGCTGCCAGTGATGATTTCAATTCTTTTCGTAAGCCAAATACGATCAGGATTTCCTTTGATATAAATGATGATTTCCGGGCAGAAGAAACTGATATCGATGCCCTGGCGTCAAAGCTTCAGGAAAAACTGGAGGGTATTTCTTCAATCGATGATTTGGAGGAAATCCTTGCTGAAATTGAAGAACTATTTGCAGCCATTCAGGAAAGCCCGGATCTGGATCAAGTCTCTTCGGACGAGATAGCAGCCATCCAGAAGGATGTTTATACTTTAAAAGCAAACTATGTGAATTATAAAGAGGCTTCTTCTGAATTCTCAAACCATTTCAATGATGTACAGATAGATGAACGTAATTTTGCATATACTGTTGATGCCGGATTTTCGTATCAAGCCTCTGTATTAGATGAATTACCGACAGTTCAAAGCTTAGAAACGCAGGGATATGAGAAAATAGAGTCGCCATCAGGACAAAATCTCTATGGAAAGATCGACTATGCGGGTGAGTGGGAGAGCCTTGTCAATAATGGTCATCAAGGTGAGATACCAGGGGAAAATGCGCCATCTATTACATCGAAGCTTGTTGATCTCGAAAACGGGATTTATATCCAGGAACGGATGACAGCTCCTGCAAATACATATGACGGTATTCTTGATTCAATAGGGAATACGGTTGACAAGGCCGGAAAAATATCTGATGGTACGGACGCTCTGATTTTTTCTATGCAGCAGGCTGCAAAGAATCCAAAGATTCCGCACGCAGAGAAAATAGGTAAAGTAGCAGATCGAATGGAGGTTTTAAAATCTAATATTGATGATTTTCAGGTCATAAAGGAAAACACGAAAATAGGGCCGATAAAAGCCGGAAAAATGACCGCGGGCAATCTGCTGGGAATTGTTGGTGGATTCTTTACGGACAAAGAAATTTATGATATGGCGAAAATGGAAGTGCAGCTACAGGACCTGATGATGCAATATAATGAAAGTACCCCGGAATATGCAGAGCTGAAAAAAGCAAAAGATCGAATAGGAAGGCATAAGTGGTTAACTTCAGCAGAGAACACTTTGGGTATGGGGCTTATATATGGAGCACTCAATATACCGCTTCCTCAAGGGAGAGCTGCTTGCGGAATAGGAGCCGCAGCATTGGGTTTAGAATCCGCATATCTGCATGGTCATTTTGCGGATAAAGCAAAGGATGAAGCGAAAGCGCTGCTGAAAAAATATAGAGATAAGTATCCTTATCAGTATGATGGATTGGAACCTTTTTCGGGTATTGAGGATCCATCCGGCTTTGTTTACGAAGCAGTAGCTTCCAATCGTGTTGAAGGCGCAACGCTGACGCTTCACGAGAAGGTGATCTCTGAGGATATTTATGGGGGATCGGTGGAGAAGATCAGCTTCTGGGATGCAAAGCCATATGATCAGCAGAACCCTCTGATTTCCGATCATCTTGGACAGTATATGTGGGATGTTCCCGATGGTTACTGGCAGGTAAAAAGTGAGAAGAAGGGCTACGTAACCGCTTACAGTGATTGGCTGGAGGTCCCGCCGCCACAGTTTGACGTGAACCTTGCCATGGTGAGCTATGAAGCTCCGGATGTGAAATCTGTAAATGCCTATACGGATGCTGTTGACATCGAGATCAGTAAATACGTGAAGCCCGCAACGCTCACGCGGAATTCGGTCAAAGTATTTGCTGATGGAAAGCAGATATCCGGCAGTATAGAGTTTTGCAACCTTGAAGAGAATCCTCAAAAACCGGAGGAATCCTTCGTTTCCATTCTGAAATTTGTGCCGGAAAGTGCTCTTCAAAAGGGAGAAGCTCTTACGGTGAAGCTTGGTACGGAAATTGAGAACTACGCGGGCGTACCTGCAGCTTCCGGGATCGTCAGGGAAGCCACAGTCAAAGTCCGTCCCAATTCCTTTACGGCAACCGAAAATCTGCAGCTGACAAAAGGACAGGTCGGAACCATCGAGCTTCAGGTTCTTCCGAAGGACGCGGCAGCCGGCGAAGAGGTTATGATCGACGACGGAGGCACCTATATCCTTTCTTCGGTGGCAAAGAGTGTGGTTCTGGATGAAAACAGCCATGCGCTGGTAGAGGTTACGGCGAATCTTCCGGGCGTTTCGAATATCAACTTCAGCTTTGATGACGGTAACTTCAATGCAGTCACAAAAGTAACTGTTTCCAAGGTTAAGAATCTTGAGGAATTAAAGCCGGAGCTTTCACAGAACTCATATACCTATGATGGGAAAGAGAAAAAGCCTGAGGTCAAGCTGGACGGTCTTGAAGAAGGGCGAGATTTTACGGTCGCATATGAAAATAATATAAATGCAGGCACAGCCTATGCCGTTATTACCGGGATGGGAAATTATGCCGGTACTTTGCGGCAAAGCTTTACCATCTTAAAGGCAAAGAACAAGATCACGGCTTCCAACAAAGAGGTTTTTGCGAACGCATCCAGGAAACAGACGATTGCCATCGGTGCCAAGGCGCTGGGCGGTAAGCTGACTTATGCCTCAAATAATAAGAAGGTTACCGTAAACGCCAAAGGTAAGGCCACAATTCCTGCGAAATTTAAGGGAACGGTAAAGATTACAATCACAGCGGGAAATAATAATTACAAGAAGGTCACAAAGACCATCCAGATCAAGGTCAAGCCCATCCCACTGGCAAAGCCGGCAGCCCCGGCAGTGACTCCTTTGGCCGGAGGCATTAAGCTCACCTGGAAAAAAACAGCGAATGCCGCTTCCTACGCGATTTATCGTAAGGCAGGAAACAAAACCGCAAAGATTGCCACAGTCAAGACACTGACCTACACTGACAAGAAGGCTGCAAACGGGACGAGTTATACATATTATGTACAGGCTGTGGGAAGCGGGATCTATGCAACGGGTTCCAAATCTGCCGGGACAGTCATGACGTTTATGACCGTTCCCGCAAAGCTCACAATAAAATCGACGGCAGCAAAAACCGCCGCGGTGAGCTGGCAGAAAAACGCTAAAGCAACGGGATATCAGGTACGCTACAGTACAAATGCGAATATGAAAAACGCAGTTACTGTTGTCGTCAAAAAGCCGAATACGGTAAAGACCACGATCAAGAATCTGAAATCCAAGACGGTCTGTTACTTCCAGATACGTGCCTATAAGACGGTTGGAAAGAAAACGTATTACAGCGCCTGGTCATCAAATGCGAAGGTGAACGTAAAGTAACCAAAGCATCAAAAGGATGGCATCGATAGAGACCCTGAACAGCTGCATCGATTGCTTTAAAGATTCATCATTCATACTTGACAGAGAGAAAGCAGTGTGGTTTAATCATATTGTGAAAGTTCTCCAAAATGGAGGGCGTAAATAACAATAAACATAGGAGGTATTCACGATGAAGAATCTGAAGAAAAAGGTGATTGCTCTCGCAACCGCAGCGGCAATGGCTTGCTCGATGATGTCTTTCGGCGCGGTAAGCGTATCGGCTGCTGAGGATATCACGATCGGCGTTTCCATCTGGAGCTCAACGGACGTTCTGGGCAGCCAGTGCAAGGCTATTATTGACAAGGCAGCGAAGGCTCTCGGCGTCAATGTCATGTATGTTGACCAGGGTCATATTTCCGAGCAGGTTACCGCATCTGTCGAGCAGTTATGCGCAGCCGGCTGTGACGGCATCATCATCTGCAACTCCGCTGATTCAGAGATGACCAGCGCGATCCAGACCTGTGAGGCGAATCAGGTTTACCTGACCCAGTTCTTCCGCATCATTTCCGCGGAGAACAGCCCTGAGGTTTATCAGACAGCCTGCAATTCCAAGTATTATCTTGGCGCGGTTCATGAAGACGAAGTAACCAACGGTTATACGCTGGTTAACCTTCTTCTTGAAAAAGGCGACAGACATATCGCTCTGGAAGCATGGACTGTCGGCGATGCTACCTTCCAGGGAAGATGGGAAGGCTATCAGAAGGCCATCAACGAGTGGAATGAAGCAAATCCTGATGATCAGGCTACCCTGACCGAGCCGGTTTACGCAAATACCTCCTCCGAGGAAGGCGCAGCGGCAGCTCTTTCTCTGATCAACTCCAATCCTGATACGGATGCCCTGATCGTTGCGGGCGGCGGCGGAGATCCTCTGGTAGGCTCCATCGGCGCATTGGCTAACGAAGGCCTGACAGGCAAAATCGATGTCATATCCACAGACTTCCTGGATGACCTGGCTGAGCAGCTGGAGATCGGCGGTATGTTCGCAGAGTCCGGCGGACATTTCTGTGATCCGCTCTTTGCATTCATGCTTACCTATAATGCGGTCAAGGGCAGCGAGACCTATCAAAAGGCTGAAGGCACCTTCGGTTATGAGATCCTCTTCCCGTATCTGTATGTCTCCTCTCCGGAAGATTATGCTAACTACGAGCAGTATTTCGTCAATGATGATCCGTACACGGATGAAGAGCTGGCAGCGATGGGTGACTATACATTTGATGAGCTCAACGGAGCAGCTACCTCCCTGTCCATCGAGGATGTTATCGCTCGCCATAGCTGAGATATGATCTGACTGCCTTCGGGCATCAAAGCGATTGCGATTAGACAAAACACCCATGAAGGGCAGTCCCCTGCTCTTCATGGGTGTTTTTGCCTGTGACCGGTTTATGTAAGGAGCATACACATGAAAAAAATAAAGCAAAGCCAATTTTACGGCATCGGGCTTCTTTTGCTCATGGTCGTGGTTTTCTGGGGGATTTTTAAAATCCTTGCGCCTGCGACCTTTGGCTCTCCGGATAAGCTCATGACATATGCGAAATCCGCCCTGATCTATGCGGTAGGCGGGTGCGGCCTGTATTTTATCTGCGTCATGGGACCTTTTGACTTCAGTGTCGGCGCGAATATCGTCCTTTCCTCCATTATCGCATGCAAAGCCTGTATGAGTCTGGGCTATGTTGGCCTGGTCGTCGCGCCTTTGCTTTGCGGCGCCCTGATCGGACTCTGCAACGGTATTGTATATATTAAGCTTCATATTTCCTCCCTGATCGTAACGGTAGGCCTTTCCTTGATCTATGAAGCCCTGAGCGTTTATGCAACCAACGGAAAGAACGTGATTCTTCCGATTAATTATCGTGCGTTTGGCGATTATCCCGCAAATCTGATCCTGGCTCTTTTTGCATATTTCCTTTGCGGATTTGTTCTGAAATATACCAAGATCGGAACCTACACCTATGCTATCGGCAGCAATGAGGTTGTGGCCAGGAACATGGGTGTAAATGTTTCCAAATACAAAGTGATCGCCTTCACCCTGGCAGGTTTCTTTTTCGGACTCCAGTCGATCCTGACGATCAGCTTTGGCACGTCCATGACATCAGCGTCAAATCTTTCCTCCATGAGCCGGAACTTTACTCCTTTGATGGGGACCTTCTTTGGGCTGGCATTCAAAAAATATGGCCATCCGGTGATTGCCATTGTGATTGGTGAAATGATTATCCAGCTGATGTTCAACGGTTTTGTTGCGCTCGGCGCACCGACAACGATTCAGAATGTTGTCACGGGTGCCGCCCTGCTTGCCATTGTTACGCTGACCACGAAACCGACCAAGGGTCTTGTCGTAAAGTAAGGAGGGAGAGGACATGGGAGAATTATTACTGCAGGCTGATCAGATTGATAAGCATTTTGGCATTACCCATGCATTGGACCACGTCTCTTTGACCTTCCATAAGGGAGAGATACATGCCCTGATCGGTGAGAACGGTTCGGGTAAATCCACGATCACGAACTGTCTGACCGGGATTTACAAAAAGGATTCCGGAACGTTTACGCTGGAAGGCAAAGTCATAGAAGCAAAAAACCAGGTAGACGGCAATCATCAGGGCGTTGCGATCATTGTGCAGGAAATCGGCACGCTTTCCGGACTTACGGTAGCGGAGAATATCTTTTTGGGCAATGAGGATATGTTTACCAGCCATGGCATCAAAAATACCTCGGCGATGAACAAAAAGGCGCAGGAATATCTTGACGCATATGGCTTTACCTGGATAGATGCGGCGAAAGCGATTGAAACCTATAATTTTGAGGATCGTAAGCTGGTAGAGATCGTAAAGGCGACCTATTTCCATCCAAAGGTTCTGGTCGTGGATGAGACGACAACGGCTCTCGGACAGAAGGGCAGAGAAGAGCTGTTCAAGGTGATGCACCGTGTGAGGGATGAGGGAAACTGTGTCATTTTCATTTCTCACGATCTGGAAGAGGTTATCGAACAGTCTGACGCAATCAGCGTCCTTCGCGACGGCGTCATGATTGGCTCGATCTCGAAGGCGGAGGCAACCGTAGACGGTCTGAAGAAGATGATGGTCGGACGCGAGATCGGGGATAATTATTATCGCACGGATTATGGAGAAATGATTTCAGACGAGGTTGTGATTCGTGCGGAAAACATCAGTGTTCCGGGACAGCTGGACGATGTGTCCTTAGAGCTCCATAAAGGTGAAATTCTCGGCATCGGCGGCCTGTCAGAGTGTGGAATGCATGAGATCGGCAAAGCTTTGTTCGGCGCTTCTTATTTCCGTAAAGGTACTGTAACTTTGGAAGACGGAACGCAGATCAATGATATTCCGACCGCAATTGCCCACAGTATGGCTTATGCTTCTAAAGACAGGGATAATGAATCATTGGTCATTAACGATACGATCTGTGAAAACATCTGCCTTCCGTCTCTTGAAGATCTCAAGACAGGAGGAGTGCTGTTCGGCTGGTCCATGAAGAAATTTGCCGAAAAATTTGCCCGTCAGATGAGTACAAAGATGACAGGAGTAGATCAGTTTGTTTCCGCATTATCCGGCGGAAATAAACAGAAGGTTGTTCTTGCCCGCTGGATCGGAAAGGATTCGGATCTGATTATCCTTGACTCTCCGACGAGAGGCATTGATGTCAAGGTAAAGGCAGACATCTATGCGATGATGGATGAAATGCGTAAAAACGGAAAATCGATTATTATGATTTCAGAGGAAATCATGGAGCTGATCGGTATGGCGGATCGTATTCTGATCATGAAGGATGGAAAGATCAATGGAGAATTCCTGCGCTCTGAATCCTTAAGCGATATGGACCTGATTGAGAAGATGATCTGATGACATCTGCTGAAATGACGGAGGAAAAATATGGATACAACATTAAAAAAGGAAGCGCACGAGAAGGTTCCTTTCCTGCAAAAGCCCCTCGTCAGGAACGTGCTTCCGCTTGTCGGCTTTGTCATCATCTGTACTTTGTTTTATGTTCTCACGGATGGCAGGCTGTTTAAGTCAAAGAGCCTGGGACTTCTGCTCAGCCAGTCCTATATGCTTCTGATCGCTTCCATCGGCGTGTTTTTTGTCATGACGATGGGCGGCCTTGATTTCTCGCAGGGCTCCATGCTGGGAGTGGCTTCGATTGTCGTCTGCTATCTGTCACACTATAATATTGTGCTGGCTGTGATCGGCGGAGTCGTGACAGGCGGACTGATTGGTTTGCTGAATGGTTTCTTTAATGTAAAAAGAAAGATCTCCAGCTTCATTGTTACCATCTGCAACATGTATCTGTTCCGTGGCGTCTGCGCGTATCTGACGACGAAATCCCCGGTATATGGCGTCAGTGACATCTCAAAGTATAACAATCTTCCTTTTATGCTGACGTTCACGATCATTATTTTTGTGATTACGTTCCTGATTTTTACGTTTACGGGACTGGGATCCAGGCTGAAGGCCATCGGCGCAGGTGAGACGGCAGCCCGGTTTGCGGGTATCCGTGTGGAGCGGACAAAAATGCTGGTTTATATGGCGGCGGGCTGCATTACAGGTCTGGCGGCTTTCGTGAACTCGGTAAAGGTAGGCTCCGTTACGTCTACGGCCGGCAGCCAGCTTGAGACGCAGATCATGATTTCCCTTGTTCTTGGCGGTATGCCGATTTCGGGCGGGGCGAAGGTTCGTTTTTACAACATTATCCTTGGAGTTATGACGTATAAGGTTCTTTCCGGAGGCCTGGTCATGTTGATGATCCCTACCCAGCTGCAGCAGCTGATTCTGGGTATTGTCTTCCTTACCGAGGTGGCGCTGTTCAGTGACAGAAATACCGGTATGGTTGTGAAATAAAAGAGACGTGGATGAAAGAAAATCGTCATTCGGGAACATCAGGCAACATATAAAATTACATTATGGAAGGAGAAGCATTATGGCAAAGGACATCAGCAGACGGGAGTTTTTGAAGGGATCGGCAGCTTCTGCGGCGGCGTTGGCTGCAGCGGGTGTTTTCGGAGTTTCCGCACAGGCAGAGGAAGCGGCTCCGGCCGCGTTTGACCGTGAATATGACGTGGTCATCGCCGGCGCCGGCGGAACAGGAGTCTGCGCGGCGGCGGCAGCCTGCGAGGCAGGAGCCGGCAGCGTAATCGTGTTTGAAAAATCCGGCATCATGGGCGGCACCACTAATTTTTCAGGCGGCGTCATGCAGGCAGCCGGAACGAAGTACCAGAAGGAGTTCTCTGAGTTTCAGGATGATACTCCCGAAAAGCACGCGGCTGAATGGCTGGCTGAGGGCGAGGGAATGCTGGATGAAGCATTGGTTACCGACCTTGCGAACGGTGCTCCGGAGTGTATCGACTGGCTGGCGGACAGCTGCGGGATTGAATGGGTCGGTGTATACGGCCATTGCCATGTGCCTTATGTCAGTGAAGATCTGATGGCTGACCGTATCCATTATTACAAGGATGGTGGTGCCTCAGGTTCCGGCAGCATCTATGTTCAGGCTGTCTGGAAATATGCGGAAAGCCTTGGCGCTGAGGTGGAATACAATACGGAAGTAACAGACCTGATCGTCGAGGACGGAAAGGTTGTTGGCGTGGAGATCACGGCGGATGGCGTGACGACCCGTGTGAAAGCCAATAAAGGCGTTATTCTCGCAACAGCGGGCATCGACCAGAATGTTGAGATGGCAAAGCAGCTGAATGCACAGCAGTATTGGGTGGAAACCGAATATCCGGGCACCTGCCTGTGCGTCAAGACGGATACCGGTGACGGAATCCGCATGGGCATGAAGATCGGCGCTGCTTTTGTAGGTGGCGGAACCATTGATTTCTGCGGTAAGACAGGCGCGGCGACGGATAACCGTACCCCGATTTTCCCGGAATTCATCGTGAATAAGGCAGGACAGCGTTTCGTCTGCGAGGATGCCACGTATGCCTTCCATTATCGTGCGATTTTCCAGCAGGAACGTGCGACCGGAGCGCCGACCTGGATGATTTTCGGCGCAGGCGGCGGTTCTGTGGATCAGAAGATCGCGAATACGACAGAGGGAACCTCCTATGCATGGAAGGATGAAGAGACTCTGAACGCAGCGATTGAATCCGGTGAGCTGCAGACGGCGGACACCATCGAAGAGCTTGCGGAAAAGATCGGCGTTCATCCTCAGAATCTTGCCCGTACACTTGCCGCCTGGAACGAAGACGTGGCAGCCGGCAATCCGGATCCTTACGGAAGAATTGAAGGTCTTGCTCCGATCGAGGCTCCTTTCTACGCTTATCACAATACGCCGTTTAACCTTGGAGCTTTGGGCGGATTGAAGATTACCCAGAAGTGCGAAGTCGTGGATGTGGAAGGAAACGTCATTCCCGGACTGTATGCCGCAGGTCTGAATGCAGGAGGCTGGGTAGGCCCGTATTATCCGGGATCCGGCACAGCTATCATCGGCACCTGCTATTTTGGCAGAGTTGCCGGAAAGGCTGCTGCGGAAAATTGAATTAAGTGGAAAATTCCAATTAATTGTTTCGCGAGTATATTATGTTTATTTCAAGGACGGTTCTTTGGTATCCAAAGAACCGTCCTTTGCACCTGTATAAGGCCTTAATAGAGATGGACATGAATATACTACGGAAAGATGCCGCTTATGCGGCGTAAACGAATCAGAATGCAGGCATTATATTCGTTTATGATACGAAAGCAGCTATAAGAAGAGGATAAAATGAAAAACAGAAGATTCTTTGGTTTGACGATAACTCTCGCGTATGTTCTCTTGTTCGGCAATCCGGCATTTGGAGCAGAGAACGAAGCGCGGCAGGATTTTGAAGAGGTGTTGAAGCTTGAAAACGGAGCACTGCAGCCTGTCTATGAAGTAAATGATCTTTGCGATAAGGATTACACAAATGAAGAAGGAGATATTCTGCGGTTCTGTGTTTATGTAGAGACAGATTATGATACGGACAATGACGGGATGGCGGATCTTGTCAAAGTGCTCGTACAGGTTCCCCGCGCCGCAGCTGAAGGAAAATATCACGCAGGGACGATTTATGATCCGACTCCATACGGCGTCGGAACACTGGCTGATGATCGATTGGCTCAAGACTATTATATTGAAAAACCATTTGATTATCAGGAGCTTTACAGAGAGTGCCTGAAAAGGGAGTCCGCAGGGGAAGTAAACAGCCTGGAAGCTTCACTTTTGGCAAAACCTGAAAAAGACTGGAATTATATCGTTCCGGGCACATTTGAAGACACCGGTTTCGAGTACGCACAAGTATATGATTACTATCTGTGCCGCGGTTATGCTGTAGTGGAGGCATCGGGCATTGGTACCTACGGCTCTGAAGGCTTTGAGCTTTGTGGTTCGCCGTTGGAAAGAGACAGCCATAAGGCGGTCGTTGAATGGCTGACGGGAGATCGAAAAGCTTTTACGGATAAAACACAGAATATTGAGATCAAAGCAGACTGGTCCAACGGGAAAGTGGCAATGGCCGGCTGTTCCTATGGAGGAACCCTTCCTTTTGAAGTGGCGACTACAGGCGTAAAAGGGCTGACTACGATTATTCCTGCGGCAGGAATAGCCAGCTGGTATGACTATACGAATGCCCAGGGAGTGGCGACAATATTTGAGGTGAATTACGCGGATTCACTGGCTTTTTTTAATTGCGGCGGTTGCTTTCTGGATAAAGACTGGCTCGTACTGAACGAAGAATATGGTTCATGGCTGTGGCAGATGGCACAGGATCAGGCAGAGACGAACGGGAATTACGGTTCGATCTGGGAAGAATCCGATTATTCTGATGACTGGGAAAACATTAAGTGTTCTGCCCTGATTGAGCATGGATTAAATGATTTTAATGTTTCAACCAAACAATCTGATCTTATGATGCAGGCGTTTGCGAAGGCTGGACAAAACGCGAAGCTGGTTCTGCATCAGGATGCCCACAGCGTAGTGGACAATCGAATGGTAAACGGTGAGCTCTGGAATGAGATCCAAAACCGGTGGCTGGCGCATTATCTGTATGATGTTGAGAATGGTGCAGAAGAAATGCCTACGGTCTCGGTACAGTCCAATATTGACGGAAGCTGGAAGACCTATGATGCCTGGCGGGATTTTAAGTATACGGACGTCCCGGTGGAATTTGATTCTCCGAAAAATGTGGTTTCTTCTAAAGGACTGGCGGAGGTTGCCAATGCATACGTAACCCTGGGGAAAGAATACCGGGATCTTTATTATCTGGATCTGGAGAATAAGCATGCTGCTTTTTATCCGCTGGATCTGGAGGAGGGAGAAACCATTTATGGCGTTCCGGAAATTCATCTGAACCTTTCCTCTGAGATTACGGAATACGAAGGGCTGATGATCACGGCAGTACTGCTCGATACGGCGGATGACGGTTCCGCGTTTCATGCTTACATGGGAAAGGATGCCAGAAGCGACAAGGTTCCCGTAAGGATTATCGGGGAGTATGAAGGCGGCGGTTCCTGGTGGAGAAATGATATAGAGGAGCTTGTGCAGGATAACACGTATGTAAAAGCGTTTACGTATGGATGGACAGATCTGACCAACCCGGGCTGCGGATATGATTCCAAGGAGTACACGAAAACGCAGGTGATTGAAGCAGGGGAATGGTACGATTATACGATATATATGCTTCCGACAGTCTATACGGTTGCGCCGGGACACCATCTGACACTGGTGCTTACTACCTGGGATCCCTACACAGCCTTTCTGGATGAATCCTTCGCCCTTGATCCGGGCAAAGAAAGTCCGGAAATTGATTATGATTATTCCTATATCGTGAGAAATGACGCAATTCAGGTGAAGCTGCCGCTGGCACCGTGATTACCATTCGATAACGTATATGTCTTAATGTATGACAAGAGGGAACGAGTTTCCCTTCCAATCGGAAACGGCAGCTGATGGCGTTCACGAGAATAAGATTCCTGCAAATGTCTGTTGAGTGTAAGATCACGTGCAGTGCACGAAAAAGATCCCCTGGTCAGAGTCGGTGAGAGATCTGACAGGGGATCTAAGGAGCGGATGCCGTTTGATTGAGATAAAATGATTGCATCGACAAAAGCCTGATTCTACGGATCGCTTCGCAGCGGAGCTGCTCTCGCGATCCTACAGCCACTCGGAATCCGCTCATTTTGCACAGAAAGTTTTGCGAAGTCAAGTATAAATAGTGCAAAATGGCTACTTCCTCGTGTCTGTGGGCGACCCAATCTCATGCAAAAATGAGCGAGCTCATTTTTGCATGACCTTTTGTCGCCTGAATCATAAAATGAATCTTTACTCGATTGTATAAAGAGCCAGATCCGAGAAGGAGACCTGATTATCCCGGGCGAACAGGAACATGGATTTATCGTTTACTCCATAAAGACGTACGGTAAAAGCGGCGAGATCTTCAATATAAAACACGCCGACAGAATCTTCCTGAATATAGGTAAAGTGATAGTTTTCTCCGTCGCTCAGCTGTATGCTTTCTTCTGCGGGGGTCACAGAACCGCCTCTGAATTGAAGGGAAAGCTTCTGCTCCTGAGGAGAGATGGTTATCAGCTTGTAATCCTCCTCCCCGTCTTTGAAATCAAAGGCGAATCCAAAGTCGCCTTCTCCTTCAAATTGAAAATTTCCTTCCAGAAGGAAGCTTTCCTTTGTGACTGCAAGTTCGTTGTAGACGGTTTCTTCCTGAGAGGTAAGGATCAGCTCCGAATCTTCTTCGAGGAGAGGACATACCTGCGTATATTGGTCGGTGATCGCTTCTACCGGTTTCAGTACAAGGCTGCCGTCCGGCTGCTGCTGTATCTGCTGAACAAGAAGATTTCCCGCCCATTCGCTTACTTTTCTGGTATCTCTTTCAGACCCTGAGCGTCTTGCCCAGCCGACCATATAGGAGTTTTCTTCGTTTTCCACGTGTTTGGCTGCGTAAAATAAAGGTCCGTCCAGATGCCTGGGCTCGGAATAGGGACCATACGGTTCTGACGAGGACGCATACCAGAGAACATCGTCCTGAGCAGAGCAGGTAAGATACCAGGTATCTCCGATCCGGAACGTATCGCTGCATTCGAGGTTGTAGACTTTGCCGATAGGATCGGTGAAAATGATCCCGTCATAGGTGACCTGTGAAAGATCCTTGCTGACTGTATATTTCAGTATTCTTGCGACTCCATCCATAGATGCGGTCACGGTAAATATGATTGTTCCGGTTTCTTCGTCGTAATAGCCTTGAGGATCCCGGAAATCTCTTTTTTGATTCAGGGAGTCATCAGGTGTGATTTCCCAGCCTTCTATTTTCTGAAAAGACGTGAGGCTGGTTCCCTTTGCCGCCATGATGGTTTCCGCGCAGGGGAAGGCGTCGGAATCTGTATGTCCGGTGTAAAACAGATAGTAGGTATCCTCTGCTTTTACGACAGACCCGGTTCCGATCCATTCATCCTGTGCCGGAGTGTCTGAGGCTTCCAGAATGGGTTCATCATATTCAGTATAGGTGAGAAAATCCGTTGTTGTTGCCAGATAGATCGAATGGCGGTAAGAATCGCCGCCCTCTTTCAGATAATAGATGTAGTATACGCCGTCCTCATAATAGGGCATGCAGTCTCCGATATAGGGCTGAACAAAGCCGTCTTTTTCAGGAAGGAAAAAAAACGAGGCTGCTGCCGGTTCGGCTCCGGATGCAAATACAGAAAAGATAAGTGACAGTGTGAGGGAAAAAAACAGGGTAAGCAGTGGTTTTTTCATTGTTTTCCTCCTTATCTTGATAGTAGTGACGAAATAGCTTCGTTTGCATAAATATTATAACAAATGCTGTGCATATGTCAACGAAAGAGAACCAAAAAGATGCAAATGCACAAACAGGGAGCCGATTCAGGGCTTCAAAAAGTAAACTGACGCCAGGTTGTCAGTGAAAGCTGATTTGTAAATCAGAAAGGATTTATTGTAAGAGGAGGATGTGAGATGGAAAAACTAAGACCGGGAAAACGCGGATATCCTGTCTGGCGTATGATCAAAGAGACTGCTTTTGTGCTGATGGCAGCAGTATTGCTGTCTCCGCTTTGCTTTTTTGCCGACATAAGCGCGGAAGAACAGGATGGGCAGAGCCATGATGCCGCATTTGCCGAAACACAGACAGGAAGCAGCACCTGTTATGAAATTTTTGTGTATTCTTTCAGAGATTCGGATGGAGACAGAATCGGTGATCTGGATGGCGTGAAGGAGGAACTGGATTATATCTGCGGGAAGGGAGAGGACAGTCTTGGCTGTGACATGATCTGGCTGATGCCTGTATTTCCGTCTCCTACGTATCATAAATATGATGTGACGGATTATGAACAGATTGATCCTCAATATGGTACATTGGAGGATATGGAGTCATTGCTCAGTGCCTGTCATGAAAGAGGGGTACGTCTGATCCTGGATCTTCCATTGAATCATACTTCCACTGCTCATCCGTGGTTTACGGAGGCTGAGGAATATATAAAAAGTCTTGAGAATGGGCAGGAGGGATCTGCCGAAGATTGCCCATATATAGATTTTTATAATTTTTCTTTGGAAAAGCAGGACGGGTTTGAACCTTTGGAAGATACCGGATGGTATTATGAAGCCAGATTCTGGGCCGGTATGCCGGATCTGAATCTGGACAATGAAGCGGTGCGCGATGAAATTGCCCGGATTTTATCTTTCTGGCAGGAAAAAGGGGTGGATGGCTTCCGTCTGGATGCGGTGACATCTTATTATACCCAAAGCAAGGAGAAGAGCATCTCTTTTGTGGAATGGCTTACCGAGACGGCTAAAGCATTTGATCCTGACTGCTATCTTGTGGGTGAGGCATGGACAGACCAGGATACCTACCTGCAATATTACGAAAGTGGGATTGATTCCATGTTTGACTTTGCCTTTGCCGGACAGGAAGGCGTGATTGCCTCTGTCGCAAGAGGCAATAAGCAGGCTGCATGGTATGGGCAAAGACTTGTGGAGGAAGAGGAAAAACTGGAAGAATATGGCGGCCTTGCCGTCAATGCTCCTTTCTACACGAATCATGATATGGCTCGTTCTGCCGGTTATTATCCCAATGACGGAGGCGCAAGGACAAAATTCGCATGGGCTTTGAATCTTCTGATGCCGGGAAATGCTTTTCTGTATTACGGAGAGGAAATCGGAATGAACGGATCCGGCAAGGATGAGAATAAACGGGCGCCGATGCGCTGGGATGAGGATCCGTCTGCTTCCGGAATGTGTAAAGGTCCGGATGACATGGATGCCGTCTCTATGATTTATCCGGCATTGAAGGAGCAGGAGGGAGATCCTTCTTCCGTATTTTCCTGTGTCAAAAAAGCAATTGGACTTCGGCAGGAATATCCTGCGATTGCAGGCGGGAAGACTATTCTTGTAGAAAAGTTGTCCGGTAAGGAGATCTGCACCCTGATACGGACAATGGAAGGAGAAAAATCGATCCTGATGGTCATCAATGCTTCACAGAACGATCAGCTGGTGGATTTGTCTGTACTTGAGGAGGAAGCGGAAGCATCTGCGATTCTCCGGAATAAAGACAGTCTGACACTGACTCCTTATGCGATTGCGCTGCTCGCGGAAGGGGAGGAGGACTGGGTGTACCTGAATGAAGGGTGCGTATTGCCGGAGAAGAGCGGCAGACGCAGGAGATAAGGAGCTGTTTGATTAACGTCAGAGCAGATGGAATACGTCTTCGGCAGCTTAAGCGGCGTTTTTTGCAGGCATGGCCGCATATTAGTCATTAGTGGCCAATGAGTCAACATACAAAACTTCGTTATGGGAGGAAGTTAACAGGATGGAGCAGAATGATAAGCTGAAAGAAAGCAAAATGGCATTGAACGGAAGACTTTTCCTGTTAGTGGTCGGACTGATGCTGATCTTTAACGGGGTGACCTCCAGCGGCAGGAATGGCCTTGGGTGGGTGACCATGGCAAAGGCATTGGAGGATTACAGGAGCAATCATCAGGAAACGGCTGACTCTTCTGAAACAATCGTTATGGAGGAAGAGAGTGCTGTCGTGGAAGCAGGAAATATTCCGGAATCCGTGGAGAAGGCACAGGTACAGGATGACGGGAAAGAAACGGAGATACCTGCCGGTCAGGATGAAGGTGCGGCAGCTGATACGCTTCAGGGAGCCGATGGTCCGGAAGAAACTGATACATCACAAGGAACAGCTGATCCGGAAGGGACTGCTTCTTCGACGGATATTGCGGCATCGCAGGAAACTGCGACGGATCAGGCCCAGGAGGCAGACCTGGATGCTCTGATCAGGCAGATTGACGAGACAGGGATAGCGGTACAGGATTTGCGTATTGTCGGGATTTTCAGCTTTCTTGCGATGTTTTTTGAGATCATCGTTGGACTGCTGTGCGCAGTTTTTTCAAACCGTGTAGACAAATCTAAAATTACTTTGATGGCCGTCATTGCTTTAATAGCAGCAGAAATTGTCTGTATGGCTGTCTTTTTCCTGAAAGGTGCCCTCAGCTTGTCTATGCTGATTAATGCAGTGCTTTTACCTCTGCTTCTGCTTTGGAGCGCGACAAGATTAAGAAAGCTGGCTGAAGCAGATCCCAAAAGAATCTATGCGGTGCAGCCTTCCGGAAGAAGCGGCAATAGCAACGCCGGAGAGAATGTGTCCGGAGGAACGGATGCGCAGCAAAGAATTAAAACAGAAAAAAAATCCGCATCGCAAAAGAACTCCGGCTCGATTCGTGAAAAGGCTATGTGGACATCGCAATTGAATGACGAAGAAAATGAAGAAAATGAATAATACAGTCTTTCAGCCATAAGGAAAAGGCGTAAAAAACAGAAAAGGAAGATACCGGTTACACTGATATCTTCCTTTTCTGCTTTGCGCCATTAAAGCGATGAACGCTGGAGCTTGTTCATCCCGGTTTTTCCGGAAATAAACTTCCGGTATCCTTTCATCCATAGAAAAATGACTTTAAAAATTTACGGCTGGATGTCTACCCCAAATCTCTTTTTATATTCTTCGGCAGAAATGATTGTCTTGGATCTCTTTTCCATATCTGCTCCGAACTGGATCCACCCTAATGAGTTGCTGGTTGCCGTTACGGTTCCGTCATTGTCATCAACCAGGCAGTAGGTTCCGTTTCCACAGTCTACGATCAGTCCGCCATTGATCTTTTCTATTTCTTCCGGGCTAAGCTTCTTCATGTTCTCCATTTTAATACCTCCTGTTATAACGTGGTTTTGTATGTCGGCTTAATGTCTTCGGCCTTCGGATGACGATTTTGCTTTTACCTGTTATTTTATACGTAGGGCTTGCCTGTTGTCTACAGGAATTTTAAAAATCGTATTTCAGTATTTCAGTTATATGTTTTCGGCATTTTGGCATTTTGGCTTTTTACTTTTTACTTCTAAGAATTTAACATTTTAGCTTTTTCATCTGAGTTTTCAGTTTATCAGGCATGAAATCAATTTAGTCGACGCTTTTATAGGATTCATCTATTTCGAGCAGCCGCCGGGCATTTTCACCAAGTATTTTATCCAGGTCTTTTTCTTCTATAGGGAGCCGGTGAAGAAATTCCAGACTCTCAGTCTGGCTGCTCCATGGGCTGTCGGTGCCAAACAGCAGACGGTCGGGGCCGAAGGCGGAAAGAATTGTCAGGAATTGGTCTTCATCCATCATTTGTGTCTGTTCATTTTCCCAATGTCCATCCGTAAGCGGATGAAAATATCCGGTAGAGAAAGCCGTGTCGAGATATACGCTGGTGTCCGCCAGATAATAAGGTACCTCATCCCACTGCTTCCAGCCGCCCATATGGGCACAGATGAAACGGAAGTTACCGATCCTGTTTATGACATTCCGACATTTAAGGGGGGAGCAGCGATCCATGTCAGGATATCCGATATCATATCCTGCATGTGTCAGGACAATCAGGTCAAGCTCAGCGGCGCGGTCAAGAATTCTAAGAAATTCCAATCCATCAATATCCGCTTCCTGATAAACAGGATGAATCTTTATGCCCTTTAAGCCCAATTCCTTGATCCGGGAAAGTTCTTCCCGATAATTCTCGTATGCCGGATGCATACAGCCGAAGGAAAAAAGACCTTCGCCATTGCAGTTTTCATTTATTCTCGCCGAAGCGTCATTGATATGCTCTACCTGTTTGGCGGCCGTTGCGACCGGCAGGATAACGGAGAGATTAATGCCGGCCTCTTTCGCGTGTGACAGCAGACCTTCACAAGTTCCGTCAGAAAAAGGAACGGTGTGAGAGATATGGCTTAATTTTTCAATTGTCGCGGCGGCGATTTTTGCGGGAAAGGTGTGTGTATGGATGTCTATGATCATGGTATTGTTCCTCTGTCTGGTTTTGGTGTTTTAGCTGTTGTTGGGAGACTGATTTTGTTTTCCGCATTAAAAGCGTCAAAACGACATAATCATCATCCGAAAATAGTGAATCAATGTACAGGACTTCCTTATATAAGGATGAGTTGTGACAGGAAATTAAGTAATCGCTGCTCTTTTATGAGAAATGAGCTGTATATCATTTTCAACTCTACAGAGTATACTAAATTTCAGCATACTTTCAAGCTAAAATTTAAAATGAAGAAAAAAAGAAAGTGATGGAAACAGGAAAAATAATAAAATGAACTGCTGCGCAGAGACTGATTCTTATACTTGTGAATGTAAGGAACGGCCTTTTCAGTCTGGATGGTATCACCATACGTTGTGCAGGCCGGAAAACATTTATGTTGCCAGGTATTAATTGTCAAAACCTTTTATCAAGAGTATAATAATTGCAGAGTTTTTGATTACTATCCGTCTGTAAGCACCAGGAAGTACACTCAGAAACAGTAACAATGGATTGGTAATGAAATCGGGAGCCGGAGTGTGAAATGGATATATCGAATACAAGAAATAGGCCAACTCAAGGAAGAGGGAGAAGACGTATTGGAAAAGTGCGCATTTTTTATCTGGATCTATTGCGTGTTATAGCCTGTTTTCTGGTCATAGTAAATCATACAGACAGCAGCCTTCTAAAGAGCTTAGAACCTTGTTTCCTCTGGTATGTGTCTTTAACGTACTTTTTTATATGTAAGGCTGCCGTTCCCATTTTCCTGATGATTACGGGAGCAGTGTCTTTGGCGCATATGGATGAGAGAGAAAAAAACCGGGAAAAAGTAAAAAAAATAGTTGTTGTAATCCTTGTGACTTCGTTATTTTATTATATGGATGGAGTGATCAGGCATAAACAGCCTTTGTCAGTCATGGGTTTGATTCGGGCTGTTATGTCGATCCCTACCAGGTCTTCCTGGTATCTTTACTTAATTTTGGCTTTAATGCTTTTTTTGCCCTATTTTCAAAAATTGGCATATGAGTTGGATAGAGAAGAACTGCGCCGGTTTTGTATACTGTCAGTCGGAGCAGGCGGTTTTCTTCCGCTTCTTTCTCTGCTTACGAAGATCAAAATAAAAAATGAATTCTACTTTGGGATGCTGAGTGTCTATATTGGCCTGCTTTTTTGCGGACACTACCTGAATACATATATTCAGTTATCTAAAATGCAGGCGGTATTAGCTGCTGGAGTTTATTTTTTGCTATTACTGGGACAGGTGCTTACGACAAGATATTTCTATGGAAGAAATCATAGAAGATTTCTGGTATTAGATGAAAGGACATACCTTACCATTACGCTTGGGAGCGCGTGTTTATTTTTGATCGTAAAATACCTATGTCAAAGAAAGGAAGATCAAAATCCGGGGGTGCTCTATCGATGCATGCAGTCTTTCATCTATTCTCTGGCAAAGCTTACCTTCGGAATTTACTTATCAGGAGATTGGCTGATCGGGATTTTGAAGCCTTTTAGAGTGATGCTTGAGGGATATCTGCCTCCATTTCCAGCTTTGATTTTATACGAGCTGGTTATTTTTGGAAGTGGAGCTTTGATTACGGCGGTTTTGCGAAAAATACCTGTGTTCCGGAAGTATCTTTAATAGTCAGGGGAGTTAGCGATAACCTGACGTTCGGCTTCAAGGTTTGTGGCGGCTCACGGGTCGATGTCACATTCGTTCAGGCGAAAATAACAGCCGAGCTGTATGGTGGGACTTATTTTTTGTCTGCGGCGGTCAGGATAAAGTCAGGGTTCAGGGAGTTATGGATAACCTGACGCTTGGCTTCAAGGTTTGTGGGGGCTCCCGGGCTGATGTCACATTCGCTCAGGCGAAAAATAACAGCCGAGCCATCTCCCATCGGTTTCAGTCTCGTCAATTATTTTTCAGATGCGTCGCTCATTGTGACATCGCCCCGTCCGCCTTCCGGGGTTATGAGCCGAGCTGGAAAATGAAAGATTATATTATGATACACAGAATGGTTACATCGAAAAAAACATTCTATCAAATAACCTGTAGAACCAGTAGAATCCTTCTATGATAAACGTAGAATTAGAATGTATATATAAGAGATTGGATGAAGTAGATTATTCAGATGGAGACTCAAAAAAAATAAAAAAAGTCCTTGACAGAAATGTGCCTGAGTGGTATTCTACACTGGCTGTCGGGCGAGAGTAGAACGACAACAATTAGAATATTACAAATTGTTAATATATTCATAATTTTTGCGGATATATATGCGAAAAAGTTAACAGGAAATGAAATGAAAAAAATTAAAAATAACTGTTGACAAATCGGACAAAGCGTGGTATTCTTTCAAAGCTGTCAGCGAGGACGGCGGTGCTTCGAAAAAGCAGGCCGCTTAAGGTTGGCGGAAAGGGCTGTCTGAAGGTGAAAGACCGTCAGGATGGCTCCGTACTTTGACAATCGAACAGTGAAACACATACGATTCTCGAAAAATTCTTTACATGATTCTTGCGATATCTGTTCAGCCCTGGCTGGCTGGAACG
>JAFVGK010000195.1 GCA_017475035.1 Blautia sp. | reverse complement strand
GTCCGATAAATTGTAGTGTGCTGTCACTTATGAGCACATTTAATCCTTTTGTAACAAGTTCAGGATCCTTAAACTTTCTGACCAATAATTGTATTTACCTTACCAATTATTCATCCGATTATGCTAATTTAAAAGCATTGGATCAACAACAGCTCATTCGACGATAGAGATGTTAGAGCTGATCCGTTAGTTTAACAGCAATTCGCGATTAACGAGTATAAATGAGGAGACATATTTTGTCCTGGAGCGTGAAAAGTGACAGGCAGCAAAATAATCATCCGGAGAGTATGTTGGTTTACAATTATCATTGTCTGGAGGAGGTTCATCTATGAAACGATTCATCAAAGCAGCTGTTGTTTTCTTGCTTGCGGTTTCGATGCTTACACTTTCATCATGCGGTAAATCTGAATTCGGAGTTACCGATAATACGGGAAAGCTGATGTCGATCAAGGCTGAGAGAGCGGATAAGGGAGATTTCTTTATGCTTGGTTCCCTTGAGGTTGATGACGGTGAAATGATCGAGATCACTTCCAATCTGTCTAAGGGTTCCGTCAAGGTTGAAATCATCGAAGTGGAAGAAGAACAGAGTATTGATGTTCTTCCTGATTTTAATAATAAAGAAGCGATCATCACGGCAAATACCAGGAGTACGGATAAGGTTTCTCATACGGTAAATGCGGGCAATTATATGCTAAGGGCTACTTGTATCGAGAAAGCGACCGGTACCGTCCAGGTTGAAGTGAAACCTGCAGAATAAAATTGTCAGCCGAAGATACTGTGGCAACGTACTAAGCATCGTGTCATGGGGGGACATATTCTGTCCCGGAGTGCGAAGCGAGACAGGCAGCAAAATCTTCAAAGGGACGGTATGTCGTTTACAGGCATCATTGCAGAGGGAGAAAAGGCTGGGAAACAAATGAGAGCAGATTATACAAACGAAACGATGGATCCGTCGGGATTTGTACTGTTGGGGGAATTTGTCCCGAATATTGTACAGGAAATCCGTTATTATTCTACTTACAATTTTATAGGAGAACGGATCGACGGGTACGAGGAACCATGTGCTCTTTTGACGAAGGAAGCGGCGAGAGCCTTAAAATCAGCCAGCAGTGAACTGATCGTGCAGGGCTACCGGCTGAAGGTGTTTGACGCCTACCGTCCGGCCTGCGCGGTCAGGCATTTTGTTTTGTGGGGGATTGAAGACCAGGATGTACGCATGAAGCCGTATTTCTATCCGGATCTGGTAAAGCAGGAGCTGTTTGCCAGAGGATATATTGCAAAGCAGTCCAGTCACAGCCGGGGAAGCGCGATAGATCTGACGCTTCTGGATATGAAGACGGGGAAAGAACTGGATATGGGAAGTCCCTTTGATCTGTTCAGTGAGGTGTCCCATCCGGATTATCAAGGCATAACCGAAGAGCAATATGAGAACCGTATGATTCTCCGTCAGGCTATGCTCCGCAATGGTTTTCAGCCGATTGACTGCGAATGGTGGCATTTTTCCCTGAAGAATGAACCATACCCGGATACGTATTTTGAATTCCCTGTATCAGCGGGATATCTGAAACGGTGACAACAGAAAATTCTCGGCAGCAGCGGGATATCTGAAACGGTGACAACAGAAAATTCCCGGCAGCAGCGGGATATCTGAAACGGTGACAACAGAAAATTCCGGCAGCAGCCGTGTATCTGATACAGTGAAAAGAGGTACGATCATGGAACATCTTGTATTTATTTCTCATTCGTCCAAAGACGCACCGATTGCGCAGCTTATCTGCCACAGACTGGAAGAAGCCGGGATCCGGTGCTGGATTGCGCCGAGAGACATTAAGTGGGGAGACTGGGCGTCCGCGATTATGGATGGTCTTGCCCGGGCTGATGTCTGTCTGAGCATTGTCGGGGAAAATTATATCGAGTCGTCGGAATGTCCGAAAGAGCTGGTGGAGGCGACGCATACCTGCAAATATATTATCCCGTTTAAGCTGGACACCGCAGAGCTGCCGCCGCTACTGCGGTATCATCTTGGCCCCTGCCACTGGCTGGACGCATCCACTCCGCCGCTTGAGAAAAAGGTGGACGAACTGGTGGCGAGAATCCTGAATTTATCCGACCATGACGCTGTGTATATGAATCAACGCCAGTTAAAGCTGAAAGAGCATATGGTCTGGCCGCGTCCGTTGTTTCTGGGCAGAGAAAAGGAACTGGAAGAGATTGCGGGACTGCTGCCGGAACATGACGTTTTGTTTTTGCAGGGAATGGGTGGTATCGGAAAATCGGAAATCGCAAAATCCTATGCGAAGCAGTATCACGATCGGTATGATACGGTTATTTTCCTTGGCTATGAGGGGAGCCTTCTCGATCTTGTCACGGGGGATAATCTGCTTATTGAAAATCTTCCGCCGCAGGATACCGAGAGTGAGAGCCAGGAGATGTATTTCAAGCGGAAAATGGAAGCTCTCCGGAAAATCTCTTCGGACCGGGTTCTTATGATTCTGGATAACTATGATGTTGATGAGGATCCGGTTTTTGCGGATTTTTGCAACATGCCCTGCCATCTTCTGGTTACCACCCGGAATGAGCATGAGGACTATGAGACATTGAAAATCGGGCCGATTGCGGAATTTGAAATGGTGAGGCAGCTGTTTTTAAGCGCATACGGAAAGGGGCTCAAGGATAACGAAATGCCGGCTGTTGATGAAATGATCCGGCTTGTAGGCGCCCATACGATCACGGTGGATCTGCTTGCCCGTCAGATGAAGGCGAGCCGGCGCAAACCGCAGGATATGCTGAGCCTTTTGAAAGAAAGCGGAGTCAATACCCGGCTTAAAGAAAAAGTACACAGGGAAGGAACGGAAAAGGGCGGGTCTTCTTTTGATTTTATTTCAAGGCTTTTTACAACCGCCAATCTTTCTTTCGTTCAGGAGGAGCTTTTGCGGTATATGACCATGGTGCCGTATACCGGTATGGATATCACGCTTTTTTATAATATCTGTGAACTGGAATCCTATGATGATCTGAATGAACTGATCGCCCACAGCTGGCTGATGCTGGATGAAGATACGGATATTCTGAGCATGCACCCGGTTGTTGCGGATGTCATCCGGGAAACTCTCCATCCTGCTGTGGAAAACGGAAAAACATATATCGCCGGGCTGTGGAGAGAAATCGGAAGCCTGTGGCTTTGCGATAAAGAAACCAGGGCTCGCCTGTGGCCGTATTATGCTTACATTATAAACAATTATTTTGATCCGATTCCCGAACTCTGGGAGGAATTCAGTTATCTGGCAAATAATGCATGGATCTGTGCCCGCTATGATCTTTCCATCAAAACAGGCCGTCGTTTTCTGGAATATACAAAACAGAATTTCCCGGATGACGGCAGAAAAATCGGTATTGCCGCTACGATTCTCGGTGGGTGTTATCACAACAGCGGCGATGACGGGAAAGCCGCACCTTATTATGAGGAAGGACTTGCATATCAAAAAGCCGCCATCAAAGAGGACAGCGGATACGCGGCTTGGAATGACCTTTCCAACGCATATCAGAAGATCGGAAGAATTGCGTATCTGAAGGGGGATTTTGTGAAAGCAAAGGAATGCTTCGAGGAATCCATCCGGATCAGCCGTGAAAAAGCAGATTCTCTGGGATGCTTTGGCAATGCGCATCTTGAAATGGACCGTATGTTCCAGGCGATGGGAGATTATGAAAACGCTCTTGTCTATGCGAGAAAAAGCCAGGAATTCTACATAAAGAGAGACGGAGCCGAAAATCCAAACAGTGCCTGTGCCCTTACGGATATCGGAAAATGCTGTATGCACCTGGGGCAGATGGAGGAGGCGAAAGAAGCATTGGAGGAATCTCTCCGTCTTAATATCCTGTTTAACGGAGGCTTCAATCGACAGACCTTCTGGGCGAAGGAAGCCCTTGCTGATCTGGCATACGCACAGGGAGAAAGATCGGAAGCCCTGAAGATGTATCAGGAGATAGAGGTAGAGATGGAGCAATGCTTCGGGGCTGAGAATCCTGATCTGATGGCAATCAGGAAAAAAGTGGGCCGGTTCGAAGAGTGAATGAATATCATCTGCGCTGTATGGTAAACGAAAGGGGCAGGAAGACAGGAGAATCATCTCCTGTTTTTCTGTCCCTCTGCCTGTTTAAATATATCTGTCTCTTCTTGAGCTTTGGACGACAAGAAAATAGGACACGATAAATAAAAGAACAATAAATCCGATGAAATAGACGGTTCCTATTTCCGTACTTGCAATATAATCATAAGATCCATGTAAGAACACAGGAACTAAAACGGCAAGGAATCGGAACCATCTGGATTTTCCTGCTTCATACCGGTTCTGGTATTTTCGCGCAATACCGTAAAATACACCCATGAAAACGCCGAAGCTGGTGTGCCCCGGAATCGCCGTAACCGCACGGACGACGGCGGTGGCGAAACCATAATGCATGACATAGCTGATATTTTCCCAAAGCGCGAAGCCCAATGAAACAAACACGGCGTATACCACGCCGTCATACTGACAGTCGAATTCCTCAGAGTTCCAGGATTTTCTCCTCAGCATGAAATATTTTGCGCCTTCCTCCGATAAAGCCACAACGCCGAAATAGAGCAGGACATCATACAGTCCCTTGCCCGTAACGGTAAGATCCAGCAGCGTGCCGAAGACGCGTTCCAATACAAGGGCAATCAGAGACGAGAAGATACCGGCTTTGACCATGTCCCATAACATATAAGTGCTTTCTTTTTCGAGCCGGTCAGAGCGATAAACCTTTACCATCAAAAAGATTGCCGGAATGACAGCGGCAGCCAGAAGAACAAAATTATAAGTCAGTAATGAGGGGAAGAGATAATAGAACATTTTTTACTCCTTATCATGTCTGTCCACAGACATATGCAATCGTGTCAGTTTTCCGCGGCTTCCGTAAAAGAAGCTTCTCCGTTTACAGGAGAGCAGCAGAGATAATCAATCTGATACCGTGCCGGACGACCGTCAGGCTCCAGGACAAGCTCTGCCTTCATTTTGCGGCTGGGATGAACGTGGAGAGCCTGGTCGAGCCGGATCGTTTCCAGGATGCGTTTCTTATCCTTTTCAGAAAGCTCAGGGCGTTGTTCGAAAGTCTGAAGGATGAATTCCGTAAACAGAAGATAGCGTTTCTGGATGGAAGGACGGTTTGTCTCATATCCCTTTTCCCGGTAATAATCCGCAAGGGCATGAAACAAAGCGAACGCATCCGGAAATAAACTCTCTGCCAGGGGCAGGCTTCTGCGAAACCCCTGTGAATTGAGAAATTCTTCTATGCGGTCACTGATCCGGTGAAGAAGGGCGAGCTCCTCAAAGGAGAGCCATTTTGTCTGAAGCACTTCATAAGGCGCGGTATCTGAGCAAATGAGGCCGTATTCCTCCCGGCGCTCATATAATTCGGTACCGGGCAGGAGCTTTAAAAAGCCAAGCTGAAACTGGTGAGGGCGCATTTCGTAGACTTTCTGGAAGGAATGACGAAAGCTTTCCGGATCCTCCCATGGAAGTCCTGCAATCAGATCCAGGTGCAGGTTGATATTCTGTGGCGGTACCAGTATCTTCATCATCCGCTCAACTGCGTCCAGGCTGGTGTTTCGGTGCACGCTTTTTAAGGTCATGGGATTGGCAGACTGCACGCCGATCTCCATCTGGATCAGACCGGGACGAAATCCTTCCAGTAAACGGAATTCTTCCGGCGTCATCCGGTCTGCCTCAATCTCAAAATGGAAATTTGTGATGCCGTTGTCATGATCTTTTATATAACGCCATATGGCAAGGGCACGCTCCGGGTCTGCATTGAAGGTGCGGTCAACAAACTTCACCTGTTTTACCTTCCGGTCAAGGAAGAACTGAAGCTCCTTCCGTACAAGACTCAAATCCCGATAACGTACGCCGTGTTCTTTCCCGGAGAGACAGTAAGTGCAGGAAAAAGGACAGCCCCGGCTGGATTCATAATACAGGATCCGGTTGGTAAAAGCAGAAAGATCCTGATACAGAAATGGAAGCTCCGAAAGATCCACCGGAGGGGCAAACCCTGTTTCTATGAACTCTTCAGATGTATCCGCAGCAAAATCTTTTTCTGATGCTTCAGAATGGAGGAAATCATTGCCTGAATCCGGGAAGCAGGGATGATGGACCTTCGTACTCCGGATCTGCCGGTTCTTCAGATTTTGCTGTGAAAAAAGACTGCCGCAGGATGCGGATCTGAAATACGCGATTCCCGGGATCTGATCAAAACCGGCACGATCATCCGG
This sequence comes from Blautia sp., assembly GCA_017475035.1. Classification (GTDB taxonomy): domain Bacteria; phylum Bacillota; class Clostridia; order Lachnospirales; family Lachnospiraceae; genus Blautia_A. Next base: position 38,685 of record JAFVGK010000195.1, on the reverse strand, counting down.
CTTTCCCTCAGAAAGCATGGCCTGCTGCGCCAGACGGGAAAAGGTGACTTCTCCTTCCCCGAGCATGACCAGGTCGGCAGAGGCTTTTCTCAGGAAATCTGCTGCCGTATAAGAAGCCTCCGGCCCGCCGGCCCAGATTTGCACCTGCTTTCCCCTGACCTTGCGGATATCCCGGCTCAGCCGGTAAATGACAGAGATATTCCAGATATAGGTGGAAAAAGCGATGACATTTGCCTTTGTGCCAAGGATTCCGGCCAGGACATCCTCATACCGGTCATTTATGGTATATTCCGCAAGACAGATTTCCGGGCAGGGCCGGCAGTTAGCCAGAGCATACGCCCGCAGGCTGTAGATCGCGGGACAGGTATGGATATATTTTGCGTTGACAGCTGCAAGAAGTATTTTCATAAGCAAAAGACTCCCAAATGTAAGCATTGAGTTTATTGTACCTTTGTTGATCAGTCAGGTCAAGAAAAAACGGTTTCTTATGTGTTTACAAAACACGCCATTTTCATGTGCGTTTTGCTTAAACCATAAGAAACCGTTCTTTATAATCTGTTCTGTTTCTGTTTATAAACTGTTGCCGTCCGATCGGCTTAGAAGCTTTCCAGCAGTTCAATCCTGCACTTCAGCTGTTTCTGCAGCGAAAGATAAATATACTGCCCGCTTCCGTCTCCGTAGATTCCTCTTTGCTCCACTACGGCGTCAAATTCCTGGATCAGCTGTTCAATGACCTGGTCACTGGTGCCTGTTTCTACCTGGAAGGCAATATGATGAATTCCGTCCCCATACTGATTCAGATGATCTCTCCATACGGAAGGAGCTTCATTCGGCTCGATGAGCTCCAGCTGGACTCCGGGCGTGAGATCAAAAAACGCCAGCCGGCAGTTTGCCTCCGGTGCAGGTTCCCCAAAAACCTTCGTCTGCATAACCTTATATTCCCCACAGATGTCAGCGGAAGGCTCGGCAACGTCAAACAGGGCTGCGAATCTTTCCTTCACTGTGTCAATATCATTCACGACAAATCCTACCTGGGCAAATTTCGCGTGACTCAAAATTCCTCTCAGACTCATATATTTACATTCCTCCGTTTTCTTATTTCTGATTCAGGCTTTTCAGAACATTGCTGATCAGTTCCCTGTTATCTTTGTTGACTTTGATATTCAGCTCTGTTTTTAAGGTTTCGTATGTATCATAGAACGAATAATATTGTTCCGGATAATAACCGATGTGATAAAAATTTTCTTTTCCTGTTGCAGAAGCAATGGACCGGACAGCTTCTTCCTCATCCGGGACAAGGAAGGCAAGATGCATCAACCCCTCTCCGTGCTTCTCCAGAAACGTTTTCCACGGACTGGGCTCCGGACCCGGCTGAACAACCTCTAAAACAAGATTATCCAATTCGATGACGCTGATCAGGCAGTCATGGTACAGCTCCGGATTCCCTTCTGTAAAGGTCGGGGCGGTTTCCGGTCCGGGTATGTTCCATATTCTGGGATCCGCTTCCAGTCCAAGCAGTTCTCTCCAGGCTGCCATCACGGCTTTAATGTCCCTTACCACAAAAGAAATATGGACAACCCTTTTTGTTCCTAAAGACATTCTGTTTTTTCCTCCAATTCATAACGAAGTTTTGTCCGTTGACAAAATATATCTCCCATAATGAAGCTTTGTACATTGACTCAATGTCATCGGATGACGATTGTGCTCCTTCGGCAAAATTGTGTACCCGTAATTCCTGACAGGTTTCAGAAAGGAATGCCTGCTTTCTCCAAAAGCTTCTGGACATAAGCCAGGCTCATGCGGTACTCTTCATCAGTGGTCAGATGTTCGATGATCACGGGCATTTCCGGATCCTGCTGATGAATCAGCTTCATATATTTTTCTATGTTCAGGATTCCGTTCCCGCAGAAGGTTTCTTCGAGCTGGAAGGTCAGCTCCTGAGTAAGGCGGATATCCTTCAGGTGGCAGCTGCAGATTTTCCCGTCCAGCTTTTCGAAGCATTCGTCAAGAAAGTCATCCAGGAAGAAATACCGCTGCGGACAGTTGACCATGTTGACGATATCCAGATGGATCCCGAACCCCGGCCTGTCTACGTCCTGCAGCAGCTTCAGACATTCATCGGGACCCGTGGGGTACATCCAGGGCATGGGCTCCACACTGTATTCTGTACGTCTGGGACGCACCGTATCCAACAGATCCCGGGTATAGGCAACAATGTCATCCCAGCTTTCCCTGGTAAAATTTATGGCATAGCCGCCGTCCCAGATGGGCCCGCCTTTTGTTCCGGCAACATTGACACAGCATTTCGCGCCGATCTCATCCGCAAGCCGAAGCTGTCCGAGGGCTCTCTGGCGCGCTTCTTCGCATTCCGCCGGATCCCGGGCAAAAACATTTTTCCAGATGCCGACCTCAGCGATCAGCAGATCGTATTTTTTTGCCGCGTCCACATAATCGGAGATAATATGATCCGGCTGTGTATAATCTGCAGGAAAGACAATGCTCCGGCAGCCCAGCCGGCTCATCTGTGCAGCCCATTCCTCCGGCGTCTCGTGGGACAACGGTGATGATAAACCAATTCGCATAGTTATCCTCCTACTACTCCCTGAACACAGTTTTGTATGTCGACCCAATGTCTTCGGATAACGATTTTGCTGCTTTGACAGCTGTATGCCGAAGACAGAATCGTCTCCTGTCAGCTCATTTCCGTTTCACCGAACCGGAACAGCTTAAACATGATGATAATGATCACCATGGCAACCAGCAGCATGATCCAGGCCTGTGCGGAAGCATATCCCATTTTAAAATAGGAGAAAGCATTCTTGTAAAGGTATAAGGAATAGAACATGGTTGCGTTGCTGGGACCGCCCTCTGTCATGATGTAAGGCTCGGTAAACCATTGGAAAACTCCGATGATCAGTGTAACCATATTGTAAAGGATGGTCGGACGAAGCAAAGGAACCGAGATGTGGATGGCCTGCTGGAAAAAACCTGCTCCGTCTACCTCCGCCGCGTCATAGAGCGTGGGTGATATATCCTGCAGGCCTGCCAGATAAATAATTATGGCGTTTCCGCAGGTCCAGATCATCATCAGGATAAAGGCGGGTTTAGCCCAGGTGGGACTGGAAAGCCATCCGGGGCCCTTGATGCCCAGATAACCTAAAAAAGTATTCACCAGCCCGGATTCCGGCTGCATGACCCAGATCCAGAGAAGACAGCCAACGACGGTAGGAACCAGGGTCGGGATGAAGAAGACAACCCTCATCCAGCTTGTTCCCCGCAGCTTTTTGTTGTTCAGTATGATAGAAACGGCGATCGCCACAAAGGTGGTGACCGGCACTCCGATCAGGATCATATAGACGGTATTCTGACAGGCCTGTATAAAGATACGGTCGTGAAACAGATTCTGATAATTTGCAAGGCCGATAAACTTAGGCTTTCCCACCACTTTGTAATTGCATAAAGAATAGTATGCGGAGCTGATGATGGGATACAGGGTGAAAACGAAAAAACCGATGATCCAGGGAAGAACGAAGAGAAATCCGTTCCGGGCTTCATTTCTTCTCATCCGGGATCCGGTATATTCGCTAAGGAATCCTTTTTTCTTCTTTTTTGACGCCATGGCTTCCTCCTTCCTTATCCTTTAATACCGCTCATCGTAATACCCTGAATGAAGTATTTCTGCAGTACAAAGAACAGAATCAGTACCGGAAGCACCATGACTACGCCAAGCGCTAAAAGCAGCTCCCAGTTGGGGTTCAGGTTTGAACGCAGCATGGAAGCAGCAAGCGACAGGGTATAGAGCTTGTCGCTTCCGAGAAATACCAGCGGCCCTAAAAAGTCCTTCCAGGAATTCATGAAGGACATGATGGCAACCGTAGCCAGAACCGGTTTGGAAATCGGCATAATCAGCTTTAAGAAGATTGTGAATTCGCTGGCACCATCTATTCTCGCTGATTCGGTTATTTCCCGGGGAATGCCGATCAGGAACTGACGCATCAGAAAGATAAAAAACGCGTTGCCGAAAAAACCCGGGACAATCAATGGCAGGAACGTACCGACCCATTTAAATTTCGTATACATGATGTACAGCGGAATGAGCGTTACCTGATAAGGCAGGATCATCGTCGCGATGACAATCATGAAAACCTTGTCCCTTCCCGGCCAGCGCAGTCTCGCAAAGCCATAGCCGATCAGGGAATTGGAGATCAGGGCTCCGGCGAGATTGAAAAAGACAATGACCAGTGTATTGCGAAGATACCGTGCAAAGGGAATCTTGGTAAATACCTGTTCATAATTATTCAGAGCAATATGCTCCGGAAGCCAGCGGAAAGGCACATGGAACAACTCGCTGGAGGTTTTAAAGGAGCCTGTCAGCAGGAAAATAAACGGGAGGATAAAAGCCATGGCAAAAAGCAGCAGAAGCAGATACAAAAAAGCCAGCTTACCAAATGAGGCCAGCCGGTAACCGGAGATTTTCTTTTTCATGGATGACCTCCTTGAAGGGATTCGAGACAAAAGCTGCCCGAAGGAAGCCTCCGGGCAGCCAAGGCAGTCTCATCTGTTTCGGACACTACCGTTTCGATCATTAGAGCATGGCGTTCATCTGGTCTTCCAGAGCCTGAAGCTCATCCTTCGGATCCAGATCGGTATTGTAGATCAAGGTTTCTCTTAAGCTCTGGAACTGGGAGGAGAGCTCAGCGGAAACAGCGCACAGCGCGGGGATGCCGTTTTCGGGAGATGCGGCGATTTCACGCTCCAGCGCATAGATCTCATCTCCGTTTTTCGTCAGGCTGACTTCGTCGAAGGCCGCGTCAATGACAGGAATCGAACGCCACTGGGCGAAATTATCCTCATTTACGGAGCCCTGCTCGCAGAATTTGATGAAGAGAGCCGCGAGCTCTGCTTTTTCACTGTCTGTTCCTTCGGGGATCGCAAATACATTACAGCCGAAGGAAGTGCTCTTTACGCGGCCGCCTTCCGGTACGGGAACCGGGCACACACGGTATTCCACATCAGGCGCATACTGACGCAGGGCTTCGGTAAACCAGTTTCCGGTAAAGGTCATGGCAGCCTTGCCTGTCATGAAAGCATGATCAGGGGAGAACATGCCGCCCAGACCGGAGGTAAAGGCATTGATTTTTTCCGGGTCATATTTTCTGGCATAGCTCTGGATCCAGTTCATATAAACAAGCATCTGGTCAGAGGTAAGATCGATCCGGTTTTCTTCCGGAAGGTAGGGGTCCGCGCCAAAGATGAAAGGCAGGACAAAAGCGTCATCACCGGAATCCAGCCACGGAATCAGACCAAACCGGGAATAGGAACCGTCATCGGCCTGTACGGTCATGGCATCTGCCCACGCATCCAGCTCTTCCAGATTTGTCGGCGGTGTCTCGGGATCCAGTCCGCATTCTGCGGCAATGTCGGGGCGATAGTAAAGCATGATGACGTTTGTATCCTGCGGAACCAGGTAACAGGTGTCGTCATAGTACATAACATCCTTGCAGCCGTCATAGAAGGAAGAAACATCCAGACCGATATCATCCAGAATACCATCCAGGGATGCGAAGCATCCTTCTGCGGCGTACTGATAAGCGGATGTAGGATTATCCGAAATCAAAAGATCCGGAGCGGTTCCTCCGGCAATGGCTGAGAGAAGCTTTCCGTTGTTGATGCCGGCTCCGTCCGGTACATATTGTACCTCCACGGAAATGCCAAGATCAGCGTATGCTTCATTGAAGGCATCCACACGCTTCTGCTCCCAGACGGCAGAATCCCCGGTAAAGGCTGACCAATAGGTGAAGGAGCCGGAAATACCGATATCCGTAACTTCTACCTCAATCTCATTATCACCCATATGGACAGTCTTGGCAGTAACGTTTTCTTCCGCGAAGGCTGAGCAAGAAGCTGCAAAAATCAACGTGGTGCTAAGAAGAGCGGTTAATGTTTTCTTTCTCATGAGTGATCCTCCTTTGTCATATACTTCCTTGCTTTTTGGGGACAGATCCTTACCTTCTCCCAAAACGCAGTTTTGCAGATTGACTCAATGAAAAGCTTTCCGGTCACGTTTACCGCCGGAGCAAAACAACTCCTGCAGAAAAAGCGATAAAACGTAGATATTTTATATGATACGAATAAATTATACAGCAGCTGACAAAACGTTGCTCGCACAATTTTGCTGAGATTTTTGCTTATTTTTGCTCAAAATACAGCATATATACAACATGAATTTTCCGGGGGAGAATAAAAAACAGGCATTTTGCTTTTGCTGACGAGATTTCGGTATTTGTTTATGTCAGGTTTATGTACCCGCGATCGATGAAAAATGCGGCCGGGATGAACCGATTTTCAGAAGAAGCATCAGCAATAAATCGAAAATACGGATTGCTCATCGTGAGCATGAAATATTCTGCCTGGATAAAGCAGGCTCAGCCGTTGCGGCTGAACCGTGAACTGTAACAACCATCGTATATTTACGCTCACCGTAAAGGTCGAAAAACTTGCAAGAGCCGCGTAAATAGTGATATAATAAATATGATCATTTACCTGCCCGGGATATATCTGTAAAGAAACGGACCCTGAACAGCTGAATATGCACGGAAAGCGTGTATCCGACCGTGTTTTGTAGATCGGAGAGAGTTATGGATGAAATGGTAAAAAGATCCAGGGAAAAAATCCCCTATCGATATCTTTCCGGAATCAGTATGACGGAAGCTGCCGCGTCTCCGTCAAGCTTTCCGGAACACTGGCATATGAGTGCGGAATTTATTGTGGCTAAGACAGACGACTGCCTGTTTCGGGTAAGCGAGAAAGAATATCGGCTGCAGAAAGGGGATGTTTTGCTGATCTGGCCGACACAGCTTCATCAGACCGTCCGTGCGCCGAAGAACAGTCATCTGATTTTGCAGTTCAGCTCTGAACTTTTGTCAAGCTGTGATGATTTTAATATCTGCTATTATGATTTGCAGAGACTGCATTTATTTGATCAATCTTATGCCGATGTCTGTGCATATATAAGAAAGAAAATAGAAGAATGTCTGGAGCTTTACCTTCTTCAGGCACCTTTTTCTGAGACGAAGATACGTCTGAGAATTTACGAAATTCTGCTTTACCTTTGTGAGACACAGCTTTCCGCCGTTTCGAGACAGCCGCTGCCGACGGAAAAGGGATATGACACCTATATCCGGATACAGAACGCCTGCAAATATATCAGGCAGAACTGCAGGGAGGACATTTCCCAGACGGAGGTCGCGGAGATGGCCGGATTCAGTCAGTATTACTTTTCCAGGGTTTTTAAAGAATATACGCAGGAAAGCTTTTCGGAATATCTCTCACGTCAGAGAATTCTCAATGCGATCACCCTCCTGCATCAGGATCAGATCACGATCACGGATGTATCTTTTCTCTCCGGCTTCCAGAGTATTTCAAATTTCAACAAAGTCTTTCGGAATCTGATGCACTGTTCTCCCATGCAATACCGGAAGAAGCATCAGGAAATCGGAAATCAGACAGGCTGACGATTACAGGGCAGGGGATGAAATATCAGGTCTTCTGAGGCATCGGAGAAGATGGATTTCAGAAATTTCAAAAAACGAAGATGAAATAAAGGCTGCTTAAAGCGCCGGTCCCGCCGCAGGTTCACTTGCGGCGGGACCGGCGCTTTTTGTCTGTGAACACAATCAAAGCAAGCATCCTGCTTTGTGAAAGGATTGTGAAATGTTTTTAAACATGAGGATTGATCAGATCGGATACGTATAAAAAAATGACAGCGAAAGAGCCGGATGAGAAAGAAGGCTTTTACGCCGAAAACAAGGATGTTTGATTTTTTATTATATAGTAATCTGGTACGATCCCGCAAAAACCCGGAATTCTGTGTTTTTGGAGGAGCGTGTACGAAAAAAGACAGAAAGGAGAATGAAATATGAAGAAATCTATATTAAGCCTGATCATGGCCGGTATGATGACTTTATCTCTGGCGGCGCCGGCTGCCGCCGGAAATGTGACAGCTGTAAATGCTTCCATGACATATGGAAGCGAAGAGAAGGAGAGTCCGGATTTCCGGGTCTGGAAAACGGACACAAGAATTTCTCTTTTGACGGAACGGGAGCTGATGCAGCAGGCTCAGATGAGTCTGGACGAGTGGGACGCGGCTGTAACGTTACAGAAGAGAGCCGGACTTGAAGCCGCCTTTACGGAAGAAAAGCTGACAAAGGCAGACCCTTCGGTCAGGATAAAAAAGGATGAGAAGGGTATTTATTATATCAGTGAAAATGCCGCATTTGACCCGGTACAGACCCCGCTTGAGGCCTATCGCACCGTATACAGGCTGGTTCCTGTGCTTGGCGGATCCGAAGACACGGATCTCAGGCTCTGGTCTGTGATCAAAATCAATGATTTTACGGTATATTCTTTCCAACAGGTCTCTGAAAGCCAGGAGGTCATGGGCAGTGTCGTGAAGCTCGCAGTGAAAGAGGACGGAAACGTTTCCGCCGTATTTGCTTCCCTGGATGCTCAGAGAACGAGAAGAGAGAAACAGAAAACCAAAGATCAGATCATTAAAGTCGTCCGCACGCAATTGAAAAAACCTGGACAGAACGGTGAGCTGTACCCGGAATATACCGAAAGAACGGTGCATGCTGTGGATACGATGGAAACCGCGCTGAATCTGGACGTTGAGGGAGATCCTGTCCCGAAAGAAGTGCTCTGGGTTGTTTATTCCCAGAACTGTGGAGAAGAGGAGAAAGATTATCCTTATCTTGCTCATTATGTCACACTGGACGGGAAATACCGGTATTCTCTTCCGGTAAAGGAACCGCAGGATGAGGAATCCAGAAATGGTTTCCGGAAACAGGCGATTTTTGAAGGAATGACCGCAGACAGCTGGACCGGCGAGGTTTCCGGCGCTGACGGGGAAACCCGTACGATCACGGTTCCGGTGATGTATCAGGAAGAGGAAGGCCGCTGGTACCTGGGAGATCCTGAACGGCGGATTGCTGTGGCGGATTTTGCCGAGGCAGCTTATGGTGAGAACCACAGCCTCAGGCTGGTGGGAAGTGACAATAATAAAGATTGGGATAATGAAGATCTGTTTATGCTGTATAATTATATCCGGGCCTGGGATTTTTACGCAGATATGGGGTGGTCTGGTCCGGACGGGAGAGGAACCGATGTTGTAATCCTGAAGGATATGTGTACAAGTAACGGTACTTTGTATGAAAACGCATGCAGCATAGAATTTGTGGAAAACTGGCAGATGTTTGGCTTTACAGGCTACAGTGAAAACGAAAATCCTTTACGTCTTGTTCGTGCCCTGGATGTGATGGCTCATGAGTATACACATACCTTTACGGCAACGGTTATGAACCGGAATCTTTATGAAAATGATCTCGGCGCGATTAACGAAGCAATGTCGGATATCATGGGAAATCTGGTGGAGTATATCGTACAGGATACGGAGGATGAGAACTGGATACTGGGAGAAAATGCGGAAACGCCGATCCGGTCTATGAGCAATCCCAGACTGTATGCCCAGCCGGAATATGTGTGGGATGTTTTTTACGGCGCCCATACGGATAACCCGGTTACGATCAATGACCGCGGCGGGGTGCATTTGAATTCGTCTCTGTTAAACAGGATCGCGGCTCATTTATGTCTGGATTATGGGATGAGCTATGAAGACGCGGTTTCTTTCTGGATGATGACAGCAGTCGGTATGACGCCGAAAACAGATTATGTACAGATTCCCGACCTGCTTGGCTGGGCAATGGACGCAAGCGGGAACGGTTCTTATACAGAAGCCCTGGAGCAGCTGGTGGAAGAGGAATATCTGGACAGAACGCAGATTCCTGAGAAACTTCCTCTGGGGCAGAAAGTAGTCCGGCTGGAATTGCCGGACAACAGCACCTTTGCGGATGATAACTGGGGTCTGATCGGCTTGCAGATCAATACGGATACCCTGGTGCATGCCGGGGCGGCCATGGCAAAAATGATTTATCAGGGAATAAAAAATCCGGAGGATTACGCAAGCCTGGCATCGACGGTGAATCATCTGATTGACAACCTGCAGCTGGCGGAAAGAAAGCTGAATCCGGATGAAATAAATACAGAAAATCCGGAAGAAATGCTGAATTGTTTTACCGATGTACTGATCGGACTGCTTAATAAGCTGGTTGTTCAGAATATTACCTGGAGGGAAGCGGGAACAAACACGATGTCCATGGTGGTGAATGACCGCAAGACCCTGTATGTTCTTGTGAACATAACGGAAGCGGGAACGAAGATGAACGGAGCCGCCGTATTGGTCAGGGGACGCTGGATCGACCTGCAGACTCCCAGGATGCTGGTGACCTCCATTCAGGAAGCCTTTGAAAAGGATAACGAGAGAAGCACCCGTCAACGTCTGGTTAAAATCGCGAAATACGGAGTAAACTTCGGGGTTCAGGTTCTGGATCTCGTTATGGATACAATAAACGGCAGAAAATTATTGGAGGTACTGCCGGAAGAGAATGAGAAAACCCCCTTTGAAATCGTTCTGGATACGGCGGCGAAAGCGGTAAGGATCGTGAAATATCTGACCATGGGTGAAGAAGGACGTCCGTCGGCAGAACAGTATTTTGCGGTTCCTGCAGAAACGGAATACCTTCCGGTGAAGGGTCTCTCATACGTCAGGCTGTCGTAACCTATGTAATGCAGAGTTATACTCGTGAATGCAATTATACATGCGGGAACAATCAGATGGAAAAAGCCGTCCCCACTGCAGGCCTGCCTGCAGTGGGGACGGCTTTTTGGGTCTGGTTAATGTTTTCCGAACGCGTTCAGGGCATGCCGTACAAACATCCGGGTGGCGGCAGAGGTATAGCTTCGGTTTGGAAGCAGCAGAAAAAAGAGGCGATGGCTTTGCTGAGACTGAATGGAATAAAAAAGCAGTTCTTCGTCATGGATGCTGACCAGACGGTCAGAAACAAAGGTAAGGCCATAGCTGTTCTGCGCGAGCCGATAGGCGGTGACCATCTGTGAAAGTGTTGCCAGGATATGGGGCTCAAAGCCATAGTCATGAAACATGGCGAGACATCGGTCCCGAAGATTGTTGCCTTCATCGAGCAGGATGAATTCCTCGTTCCGAAAGCGGGAAAGCGGGACGGCAGGATGATTCTCTCTCAGATGCTGACCGGCAAGGATATCCGGGGCTGTGAATGCAGCTCCTTCCAGATCCCGGTGTAAGGGATTTGAACGATGCACGGCGAGCAGAATATGATCATAGAAGGCAGGATAGTGTTCGTAGAGCGGAACAATGGCGGGATTACAGTTTATGGTAATATCCAGATCCTGAGTTTTGAGCATCTCGGCCAGGCGGTCGGACCCCTGTTCGATGAGACTGAGGACGATCCCGGGATGGCTTCGGCGAAAGGAGGCGAGAATCCCGGGAAGAATATAGGCGTTGAGAAAGTGGGTGCCTCCGATGCAGATGGATCCGGTTTCGGCATCCCGGATGTCACGTATTTTTTTTTCTAAATCTTCTTCAAGATGAATCAGTTTTTTAATGGAGTCAATATAGGCCTCACCGGCGTCAGTCAGCCGCAAAGGGCGATGACTTCGATCAAACAGGGGAACCCCAAGCTGTTCCTCTGTTTTTTTTACGGAAAGAGAGAGGGCGGGCTGACTGATGTAAAGATGCTCCGCTGCCCGGGAAAAGCTTCCGTCCAGATAAATCTGATAGATATAGGTTTTCTCCAGTTCCATAATATAAACCTCGCTTATACTATTATAAATAACATATAATTGAACTTATTATAATGCCATGTTATCATAAATGCAACCTGAAACAATGAACACAGGAAAACTTCCTGACATCGAATCCAAAATGAATGGATTCCGAGTGGCTGCAGGCAGCTGCATACAAGCGGCATATGTCTGGCGATGAACATTTCAAATATTAAACAGGAGGCGAGGCAATGAAAATCAATGCGCTCTTGATGGATCAGACCGATAACGTAGTAACCTGTATGACAGAAGTAGCCGCCGGTGAGAATGTGGTTTACCGCAAAGGCGATGAGTTCTGTACCGTCGCTGCAAAGGAGGATATTCCGTATTGCCATAAAGTTGCGTTGACAGATATCCCCAGGGGCGGGCAGGTCATCAAGTACGGGGAAAGCCTGGGAGAGGTTTCCGAGGACATCACTGTCGGACAATGGGTAACGGATCATAATCTTTTCAGCGTTCCGAGAGATTATGACAGTGAGCTGGCAGGGGAAGACTTTGTGATGTGCGCGAAGCAGTCGGAAGGCGCGCCGGATCTTGAGGGCTTTCAGTTCTGGGGATACCGCCGCGCGGAAGGACGTCCGGGAATCCGCAATCACGTCCTGATTCTTCCGACCTGTGCGTGCGGAAGCGAAAGCAGCCGAATCGTTGCAAGCCAGGTACGCGGAGCGGTAAATATCGTATTCAATACCGGATGTTCTGATGTGGCAGCCAATACGGAAATGAGCCAGAAAGTACTCACCGGGTTTGCCTGCAATCCAAATGTATACGGCGTTGTCATCATTGGCCTTGGCTGTGAAACAGTTCCGCATCTGAAGCTGAAAGAGAAAATCCAGGCCATGACCAGCAAGCCGGTGGTATCCTTTGGAATCCAGGATGAAGGCGGTACGTTAAAGACGATCGAAAAGGCTGTGAGAGCAGCCAGAGATATGGCAGCGGAAGCAGCCATGCAGCAGAAGGAGCTCTTTGATGTCTCCGAGTTCTTCTTGGGCATAGAGTGCGGAGGTTCAGACGCGACCTCCGGTATTGCCAGCAACCCCGCAGTGGGCGAGCTGAGCGACATACTGGTAGATATGGGCGCGACCTGCATGATGAGCGAGTCAATCGAATGGATCGGCGGGGAACATGTACTGGCAAAGCGAGCTGCAGATCAGGAGATTCAGCATCAGATTATAGAAGTTTGCCGCGCTTACGAAGAGCACCTTTCCGGGGCGGGCCAGGATTGCAGAGCAGGCCAGCCTACGCCGGGCAATAAGGCCGGCGGGCTTTCCACGTTGGATGAAAAGAGTCTGGGCTGCATCCGCAAAGGAGGCACAAGACCGATTGTGGAAGTACTGGAACAGGCTAAGCGTCCGACAAAGAGAGGCGCTCTTGTCATGGATACGGCGGGATATGATATTTCCTCCGTTACTTCCATGGTGGCGGCAGGATGCCAGGCTGTCATCTTTACGACCGGACGCGGCACCCCGACAGGAAACGCGATTGTTCCCGTACTCAAGGTGACGGCCAACGGAAGAACCTATCAGAAGATGGAAGACAACATGGACATCGATCTCAGCGCTATTGTCCGGGGGGAGAAGACCTATCAGGAGATGGGCAGGGAAATGGTAAGTGCGATACGCGATATCTGCAACGGAAAAATGACCAAGGCAGAAGCGTTCGGATTCTCTGATATTGCAGTCGATCATGTCTGCAGATATGTGTAATAATTCATCCATTTATTTACGGATGGATCCTGAAGTCAGGATGATGATTTGATTCACAGGATGATGATTTCGAACAACCGGAAAGGATAGGAGGAAGACAATGGGTATTTTCAAAGCATGGAATAAACTGAGTTTGTTCACCCGTATTATGGTTGGTTTTGTAGTTGGTGTTGTAGTCGGTCTGATCTTTAAAGAGAAGGCAACCCGCGTGGCTTTTCTCGGAACGATTCTGACCCGTCTGCTTACGATGGTTGTCGCGCCTTTGGTACTTGGCCTTTTGATCTGCGCAGCCGCAGATGTAAAGGATTTTAAGACCCTTGGGAAGATCGGCGGAAAGACCCTTGGCATCTTTTTGAGCACAACAGCAATCGCAGTCGCGATTGGTCTTATTCTCAGCAATGTGATGCAGATCGGCGCAGGCTTTGTCATGCCGGCAGAGGTCTCCTACACAGCAAAGGAAATCCCCAGTGTTGTGGATACGCTGATGGATATTATCCCGACCAATCCCTTCAACGCCCTGAGCACACAGAACCTCCTGCAGATTATATTCTTTGCCTTGCTTCTTGGCTTCGCGCTGATTAAACTTGGCGATAAAGGAGCGCCGGTATTGGATTTCTTCCGCGCCTGGACAGAAGCCTGGAAAGAAATCACAAACATCGTACTGGAATTCACCCCCTTTGGCGTATTTGGACTGATGGCAAATATCGTCGGACAGTACGGCATGGATGTCATGCTGCCCTTTATTAAGACCATAGCCGCATGCTACATTACCTGCTTCCTCTTTACCGTATTCGTACAGGGAGGCCTGATGGTTGGCCTGTATGCACGTATCAGCCCGCTGAAATTCTTCAAAGTCATGAAAGAGGCCATGCTCTTTGTCTTCGCAACCTGCTCTTCCGTGGCGACGATTCCGATCAACTTAAAGTGCACCAAGAAATTAGGCGTCTCAGATAAGATTGCGGACTTTGTGATCCCCTTCGGCGCGGTAATGAACATGAACGGTACCGCTATTTATGAGGCGGTAGCAGTTATCTTCGCTTCTCAGGTTTTCGGCATTCATCTTACCGTAACCCAGCAGATCATGGTCATGGTAACGGCAGTCCTCGCTTCCATCGGTACCGCAGGCATCCCCGGTTCCGGACTTGTCATGCTGACGATCGTATTAAATGCAGTCAATCTTCCGCTGGAAACGATCGGTCTTCTTGCAGGAATCGACCGACTGCTGAATATGGCCCGTGTGATCCCGAACATTGTCGGCGACGCAGCGGCAGCGGTAGTCGTAGCCAAGAGCGAAGGCGAACTTGGACCGGTCCGGGAGGATTAAAGCAATCCCCTGGAGCCATAGAATCCATCTTCTGCCGATGGAATCATAGAAATCGTTCGTAAAACGATGAAGTTATAAAAGCCTGTTCCCACAACAGTCTCAGCTGACGTTGGAACAGGCTTTTTATGAACCAGTTATACATTTCTTAATTCTTTGTCACGTCAGTCTTGACGCCCAATCTGTTTTGTATTGACAAGTCAAAATCTCTTCGCTATACTGTAAATATGCATATAAAAAAGAACCTGTTTCAAGACATTTTTGTTATTCTTTTAAAAAAGGAGGAGCGAAAACGATGAAAGGCAGCGCAAACGGTATTTCACCGATCGTCGCGATTATTCTGACGGTATTGGTCGGTTATTGCACATGCAGACTGTTTCTGGGCGGACATAAATTCTGGGGCGTAGTGTTTATCATCATTTTTCTGGATTTTCTTGCAGACGTGTTGCTGTCTCTTAAGAAAGACTGACGAGGGATCCCATGAGAGCGGTTGTTACCAGAGTGAAGAGCGCGTCTGTCCTGATTGAGGGCAATACAGTAGGAAAGATCGACAAGGGCCTTCTGGTTCTTCTGGGGGTTCATAAGGAGGATACTCCGGAGAAAGCAAAATGGATGGCCGACAGGATCTGCGGACTTCGCATCTTTGACGATGACGCCGGCAAGATGAATATCAATCCGAAAGACGCCGGCGCAAAAATACTGATTGTCAGCCAGTTTACCTTATACGCGGATGTCAGCTCCCGAAGGCCGGACTTTTTCCACGCTGCCAGACCGGAAGCAGCGATCCCGCTATATGAGCTTGTAATTGAAGAGTGCAGAAAGAGAGGCTTCGTTGTAGAAACAGGTGAGTTTGGCGCAATAATGATGGTAGAGTCGGTGAATGACGGACCCGTGACGATTCTGATAGACAGATAATAAGATCCCTGTTCATGAGTTTTTATGTTTCGAAACTCATGACAGGGATCTTTTTTTACATCCTTATATGAAGGGGAGGAGTTCGTTTACGACTCCGCGCATACCTGCGCCGGGTCAGGAACTGTATTATTCCTGACCTGCTGCGTAAGCGGCTGCGTTCGTTCCTGCGATCCGTCCGAAAACAACGAAATCACAGACTGCATTGCCGCCGATTCTGTTGCCGCCATGTACGCCGCCGGTGGTCTCGCCTGCAGCATAAAGTCCCGGGATCGGATTGCCGTCGATATTGATGACTTCCGCTTCGGTATCGATCTTCACGCCGCCCATGGTATGATGGATACCGGGAGCGATCTTGATAGCATAGAACGGAGCGGTAGAAAGATCGCCGTCCATACCGTTGTTTCTGCCGAATTCGGCGTCTTCGCCTGCAGCGACGGCTGCATTCCAGGTGTTCATGGATTCTACGAAGTTTGCTGCCGCAGTCTCATCAAGTCCCATCTCTTTTGCGAGATCTTCATAGGTGTCTGCCTGTACGGTCAGCCCGCTGTTGATATATTTCTGGCAGGACTTCAGGTCGTCAACGATACGCTGATCAAAGATGATATAGGCATATGCGCCCGGCTGCTCCAGCTCAGCAGCGGAGACTGCGTCACGGGTGCTCATATCGTTGCAGAAACGTTTGCCTTCAGCATTGACAAGGATGCCGCCCATGCTGCGGACGCTCTCGGAAACGAGAAGGCCGGTTTCCTGATAAACGGTAGGATGAAGCTGGATCTGCTCCATATCTACGGTATCAGCGCCGATTTCCTGAGCCATCAGGATACCGTCGCCGGTTGCGCCGCTGTGGTTGGTGGTGACAGCGTTTGCAAGGGAAGGATCATACTGGGTCATGAGATCAAAGTTTGCGCCAAAACCACCTGTCGCAAGAACTACAGCCTTCGCTTTGATGGTATAGTTGTGTCCGCTGTCTTCTGCAAGGACTCCGCAGACAGCTTCATCTTCGACAAGGATCCTGGTAGCTGTGGTGTTCAGCATAACATTGACACCGAGCTGTTCACAGTAAGCATTCAGTTTTTCCACGAGGAAGCTGCCTACAGCGCTGCCGTCTTCCGGCTCATGCAGATATTTATGGACAGTGCCGCCGGTAGCCGCAACCTTCGGAAGCTCGGCACCGATGGAGGCAAGCCAGTCCACTGCCTCAGAGCTCTTTTCGGAAAGTGTGGTGACAAGGTCGATGTTGTTGAGCTGATGACCGCCGTTCATGGTGTCTTCGATAAACTCCTGCACACCACTGTCGGTAATGCCGAGCGCTTCCTGGAAAGCGGTTCCGGCTGCATTCATACCGCCGGTAGCCTTCAGGCTGTTGCCGCCGACCATCGGCATTTTCTCTACAACGATGACAGAAGCTCCGTCTTCTGTTGCACGGGCTGCGGCTGTCAGGCCGGCACCGCCTGCGCCTACGATGACAACGTCACAGGAAAGCTCTTCATCGGTCTTTTCCTCTGCGGCGTCTGCTGCCACTTCTACTTCAAACGCAGCAGGATCCAGGCCGGCTTCTGTCAGAGCTTCCTTAACTGCTGCTTTGATAGCGTCACTGGTAACGGTAGCTCCGGAAACGCCTTCGACCAGGATGCTGTTCTGGTTTACGATTTCTTCCGGAAGCTGTTCAACGGCGACGGATCCGATACCCGGCGTTTCGTTCTGTTCGGTTACGACCACATCATAGATGGTGGACTCGTCAGCGGTTACTTCGACGACAACATCGCCGTCAATACCCTGTCCGACACCTGTTGCGGTAACGGGATCCGCGTAGACAGCAGCTGAGCCGAAAACAGACGCGGCAGAAAACAGGGCGGCAAGGGTAAGTGCGCAAAGCTTTCTTTTCATTATGTTCCTCCTTTGAGGTGCTGTGAAAACCGGTAACAGGAAGCTCTGGCGAAAGAGGTGCCTGCTTCACTTATTCGCTGGCGGCACAAGAGGGGCTTGTGCAGCGGGGAAGAAGGTACTCTTTCGGACAAAGCTTCAGCATCTGGAAAGATATTATCCTGCCACAGAATATTTTAGCAAAAAAGTGTATGGATTAAAAATTCATAAAGAGCATATTTTGTATTCCATACTTTCATGATATAATCATTTTGGCTGCTCCTGTTTAGAATGCAGTCATTAGTTCGTTTGCTGTCAGCTGATAAGGCCGGCCCTGTGCATAAATAACCTTTATAACCGGCACTTCTGAATCCGTCCAGGCTACGCTGCTGTCAGTCGCCTCAGCCCGATGCGTCTCCTTCCGCCGCCTTCCCCGGACTAATTTATCCTGTATCATCTGTATGGGCTATTTTTGCACAGCTTCTAAGAGGATATTTTTTATCATGTCTAAAGAAATGAATTTCAGGGAACTGGAATATTTTGTTGAGATTGCCAGGGAGAAGAATTTAAGTCATGCCGCCCAAAAGCTTTATGTGGGTCAGCCGACTCTGACAAAGTATATGCAGCGGCTTCAGGAGCAATGGGGGATACCCTTGTTTGAAAGGGGAACCAGGGAGCTGAAACTGACGTATGCGGGAGAGCGCTTCCTTTCTTACGCTCAACAGCTCC
This sequence comes from Blautia sp., assembly GCA_017475035.1. GTDB lineage: Bacteria > Bacillota > Clostridia > Lachnospirales > Lachnospiraceae > Blautia_A. The sequence goes on along the minus strand of JAFVGK010000195.1, from coordinate 20,397 downwards.
TTGCCCAAAAGAGAAGCCTGGAAAACGAGATGGCAGAGATCAGGAAGATGAATGCGGGAGTTTTGAAGGTAGGGATGCCCTCTGTACGCTGCAGCCTTTTGCTTCCTGCCGTTCTGCCGGTATTTCGTGAGAGATATCCGAAGGTGGACTTTCAGATTATTGAAGAATCCAGTGTTAAACTGGATGAAGCATTGCTCCATGGAAAAATCGATCTGGCTTTTTTTGCTCTTTGCAGCCCTTTGGAGGATCTGGCGTATGAAGTGCTGCGTGAAGATGTGATTTACGCTGTCTTTCCGATGGGACATCCAATCCGTGAAAGAGCAATCCTGTGCGAGAATGGGGAGTTGGGTATAGAACTGGAATGGATCAAGGATGAGACGCTGCTGGTGCAAAAGCCGACCCAGCGCCAGGGGGAATATATACTTCGCGAACTAAAGGAAAAAAACATAAGTCCCAAGAAAATTCAGGAGCACAGCAATATCAGGGCTGCAATTGCCCTGGCTGCGGAAGGATACGGGGTTGCTTTTATCAGCGGCAGTCTGCTTCGGTACCTTAAAGAAATCTGTTCCTTTGACACATATCGTCTGATTGGGGCGGTTTCAGGCTTTCCCTTTGTAGCCGCATACAGAAAGGGAGCCTTTATTCCCGACTACGCAAGGGATTTTATCAATCTGGCCGCGCAGTTTGCGAACAGCTGAGGTTACAGTTCAGCCGCCTGCAGCTGAGTCGTGAACTGTAACCAGCTGAGAAAAAGCCTGCCTGACTTATTTCAAATCCGGTGGAAATTTGGGCAAAAGTAATATATAATGTTTCTGCGAAAAAATGAATACCATTTGTTTATTAAAGAAACGATGTTTGATTCCGTTTAGAAACGAGGCTGTGAGATGACAATAAAAGATTTATCCGTCGGGGAGTCAGCCAGGATTGATGCGGTCGGAGGGACAGGTGCGCTTCGACAGCATTTTCTGGATATGGGGGTGATTCCCGGAGCGGAGGTGACGCTGGTCAAGCTAGCGCCGCTGGGAGATCCCATGGAGCTGCGTATCCATGGCTATGAACTGACGCTGCGGTTGGCGGATGCCCAGCAGATTGAAGTGACTCCGATCGATAAAACGATTGAAACCCGCAAAGAGGGCAGGAAAAAGCCGATTGCACATCCCGGACTGGGAGAAGAAGGAAAATATCATCCTAAGGGAAGCGGCGATCCTTTGCCGGCTGATACACTTTTGACCTTTGCCCTGGTAGGAAATCAGAACAGCGGAAAAACGACTTTGTTTAACCAGCTGACAGGCGCAAACCAGCATGTCGGTAATTTTCCCGGAGTTACAGTGGACAGAAAAGACGGGGCGATCCGGGGACAGGTGAATACCTCCATCACGGACCTTCCGGGGATTTATTCCATGTCACCGTATTCCAGTGAAGAGCTGGTGAGCCGTAATTTTGTGCTGAACAATAAACCCAAGGCTGTCATTAATATCGTGGACGCCACGAATATTGAGAGAAACCTGTATCTGACGATGCAGCTTCTGGAGATGAATATGCCTGTAGTCGTAGCGCTGAACATGATGGACGAGCTGCGGGGAAACGGAGGATCCGTTGATATCAACAGGATGGAGGATATGCTTGGCGTACCGGTAGTCCCCATTTCAGCTGCTAAAAACGAGGGTATTGATGAGCTGGTCCGGCATGCAATGCATATCGCGCATTATCAGGAGAAGCCTGCGAGACAGGATTTCTGTGATTCCAATGACCATGGCGGGGCAGTTCACCGTTGTCTGCATGCAGTGGTTCATCTGATAGAGGATCATGCCGAGACAGCAGGTTTGCCGGTGCGGTTTGCGGCTGGTAAAATCATTGAAGGAGACGAACTGATTTTAAATCAGCTGAATCTGGATCAGAATGAAAAGGAGCTGCTGGATCACATCGTTCTGCAGATGGAAAATGAGCGTGGGATGGATAAGAGCGCCGCGATGGCGGATATGCGCTTCGCTTTTATCGAGAAGGTTTGTGAAACCTGCGTACGAAAGCCTCGTGAGAGTAAAGAGCATATTCGCAGTCAGAAGATTGATAATGTGCTGACCGGGAAATATACAGCGATCCCGGTTTTTATCGCCGTTATGGGAACGGTCTTCTTTCTGACTTTTAATGTAATCGGAAAATGGATGCAGGACCTGCTTGCAGAAGGGATAACCGTATTGAGTACCCTTGTGAATCAGGCGTTGACGGATGCGGGTATCAATACCGTAATACATGGTCTTATTATTGAAGGTATTTTTGAAGGGGTAGGCAGTGTCCTGAGTTTTCTTCCCATTATCGTTACGATGTTTTTCTTTCTCTCTCTTTTGGAGGATAGCGGCTACATCGCCAGGGTGGCGTTTTTTATGGATAAGCTGCTGCGTAAGATCGGTCTTTCCGGACGCAGCATCGTGCCGATGCTGATCGGGTTCGGCTGTACCGTGCCGGCTGTCATGTCCACGCGCACCTTGCCCAGTGACCGTGACCGTAGGATGACGATTCTGCTTACCCCGTTCATGAGCTGCACGGCGAAGCTGCCGATTTATTCCTTCTTTGCGGCGGCCTTTTTTCCGAAGATCGGATGGCTGGTGACGACTGCTTTATATTTTCTTGGTATTGTGCTTGGCATTTCAGCCGCTCTTTTGTATAAGAAGATACTGTTTACCGGTGAGGCAGTTCCCTTTGTCATGGAGCTTCCGAACTATCGTCTGCCAAGCCCGAGAAGCGTATTTCAGCTTTTATGGGAAAAAGCAAAGGATTTTCTGGAAAAGGCTTTTTCCGTAATTTTAGTGGCTACGATTGTTGTGTGGGTCTTGAAGAGCTTCGACTTCCATTTAAATTGGGTGACAGATCCGCACAGCAGCATGCTGGCCGCGATTGCGGGGATCCTGGTTCCGATTCTGCGTCCTTTGGGATTGGCCGACTGGAGGATCGGGACCTCCCTTATTTCCGGCTTTATGGCGAAGGAAAGTATGGTTTCCGTCCTTGGGGTATTGTTTGGGACGGAAGGCGTCGGCACGGTCCTGACAACCCTTACCGCAGGATGCCTGCTGGTATTCTCACTTTTATATACCCCGTGCGTAGCCGCAGTTGCTTCGATTAAGAGGGAAATGGGACGGAAATGGGCGATCGGAGTCGTCATCTGGCAATGCACTGTGGCGTGGATTGCGGCCTTTGTGGTTCATACTGTCGGCTTGCTGTTTGGTCTGGCATAAAACTATTATATGTAGAATCAGACTTGTGTCGATGCAGCTGTTTATATAAAAAACAGATAATTGACGAGAGATATCAGGGAAGATATGAAGGCGATAGATTATTTGCTCTTGATTCTGATTGGCGCAGCTTTTGTTTTGGCTGTAAGACATATTGTCAGGAGGAAACGACGGAAAAAAAACTGTTCCGGAAGCTGTGACGGCTGTATGGGATGTGGATATTCAAAAAGGTGAGTGTAGGAGACTGTGATTAATATCATATTATTTTGTGTGCTTGCGGTTGTCGTTGGTATGGCTGTGGGAATGACCATCAGAAAGCTTCGAAAAGGGGGAGGGTGCTGTCAGGAGCATGAAAGCGTGGCATCCATTCGGGCTGCTGATCGGAAGAAAGCACATTACCCGTACCGGGTTCAGCTGGAAATCGGGGGTATGACCTGCGGAAACTGCGCCGTAAGGGTGGCGAACGCTTTAAATGCTTTGGAAGATACTTTGGCAAAGGTCTCCTTTGAAACCAAAAATGCTGAAGTATACTGTAAACGGATACCTGACGAGACTATTTTGAGAAAGGCAGTCATGGACGCGGGATATGTAGTGATGAAATATGAGGCGGTTACACATACAGCAGTCTGAACGTTTTGACGTTTTATTGCTGTACAGCATATACCGCGGCGGAAGATAAATGGCAATGAATTATAATTGCCAATGAATTATAATTGCCAATGAATTATAATTGCCAATGAATTATAATTGCCAATGAATTATAATTGTCAAAGAATTATAATTGTCAAAGAAGCTTCGCCGCGGAGAAGTCTGCAGAAACATTTTTTTTGATGCTATGATAAATGAAATGGGAAATCTGATGAAAAGGGGATTTGTAAACAAAACAATTCTTATGGGAGCATTTTGCATTCTGGTTTTAGGCTGCGGCCGGTTCGGCATGGCGGAGGATTATGAGCCGGAGCGGGATTATGAATCTGGAGCAGACGAAGATATCTTTAAAGAGCCGGCTTATCCGGATTATCTTGTTCTGGTTAATAAAGAGCACCCTTTGCCTGACGGATGGGAGGAAGGAATCGATATCATCGAGATGACGAATTCCCGGGGCAATGTGGTTGAAATCGAAAGCACGGCTTATGAAGCTTTCCTGGAACTGCAATACGAACTGACCCTGGAGGGCGTCAGTATCGACCTTGATAATGCTTACCGGAGCGTTTCAGAGCAGGAGTGGCTGGTCGATACTTTTACCGAAAAATACGGGGAAGGTTATGTGGAGCAATACGTTGCCGTACCCGGATACTCTGAGCATCATACGGGTCTTGCCCTGGATCTGTACCTCATTGTTGACGGCGAGGAGATGTATTATAATGAAGAACTGACGGAAAAGCCGGAAGTATGGGAAATCGTCCATAATAATCTCGCTGATTATGGTTTTATTCTTCGCTATCCGGAAGGAAAGGAAGAAATTACAGGCTATAGCTATGAACCATGGCATATTCGTTATGTAGGAGTTGATGCGGCACAACAGATGATGTGGCAGGGCCTTACTCTTGAGGAGTATATGGGAGAGGCCTGACTGAAAAACGATAATCATTTATAATGGAAGGTTTATTTTTTATGATAAAAGATTTCTTGAAGAAATGAGCTCCTGAGTATTCAGTATTTACTGACAGTTGCTTATATATATTCCGGTATAAATGGAAACTTGTGTTGCTTTTTAGATGGATTTTTTTGTTTTTCCCTCTTGTTTTTGCGCAATTCTTACATTATAATTTATAATAGGATAGTAAAAATAGATAGATATCAAATCTTCCGATTTTAGAGCGCGCTAAAAGACAGCCAGGCAGAAATGCGCAGGATCATTATCGAGTATGGGACTGATATTTGCTATTCTTTACTCTGGATCCATTCGAAAAAAAAGAGGACAGTCTGCTTTATTACTTTTAATCCGTACCGTTTATATGATCGGCTGACTTCTAATAAAATGATTGCTTTGGCAAAGCCTGATTCTACGGATCGCTTCGCAGCGGAACTGTTCCCGGGATCCACCAGCTATTCGGAATCAGCTCATTTTTGCATGAGATAGGGTCACCTGAATCATCAGTTTTTTATTGCAGGAGTGATATTTGGTTTAGTAGAATTTTGAATCCGGCTGTCATACATCTTCGCAAGATCGAGCAAGTGGCTAAAGTGAGAAACACTGAAAGAGGGGCGCTCATGATATTAAAGGGAAATGAGGACTTGAGGGTTGTAAAGACGATCGAAGGCATTAAATCGGCATTTGAGGAATTGATATGTGAAAAGGAGTATGGGAAAATTACGGTAAAGGAGCTTTGTGACAGAGCCAGGATTAATAAGAAAACATTCTACCATTATTATGAAACGCTGGATGCGCTGCTGTTTGAATTAAAAACTGAATATTCGGATAGCTTTGTAGAAAAAATAAAAGGGTATGAATTACCTGACGAATTAGAGAAAGTAAATCGGGCTTTTTTCGAATACTCTGCGCAGCAAGGTCTGGCATATGAAAAAATAACCTGCAGCGGAACTTATCGCCTGACAGCACCGGATTCAAGCGTGAAGGATAATGAAGCCGGCTGGGTTAAATCCAAGAGATATCAGGCACTGTCTGATTACGAAAAGAATCTTCTGATGGGCTTTGTCAGCAGCGCAGTTCTGACCGCGTATCGAAAATGGATCGAGGAAGAGAAAAGAGTGCCGTTGGAAGAAGTGATTAAGGTTACAAATAAGATTATTCTTTATGGCGTGCAAGGCTTTTTGGAATAAAAAAGATATCAGACCGACAGTCCGCATTGATGTTTTGATGTGGACTGTTTTTCATGACTGGAATCGGACAAGCCTTCCCTGCCCTGTTTCCGGAGCTGCTGTATTCTTGCATTTCCCTTTATTGCATGTTATACTTCAGCTGATAAAGAAAAACTGCCTGTATTGCAGGAATAATGCAACAAGTATCTGTTATGACAGAAAGGAGTGTGCTGTTATGTCACAATTTTTTAACTGGTTATTGTCCCTGCTCCTGGCTTTTGGTCTCGGACTCGGTGTCAGCAGCGGTACGACCTCGGATTCTGAGCTGAAACAAAAGGTGCAGGATCATATGGACGTGATTGTAGACGAGTCTGCGGCTATTGTGGATGATGTTGTCGACGAGATTCGTAAGGATGAGCATGTAAAGGATACGGAAAAGTTCTTTGATGATGTTTCCGAGATTATTGACAACACAAAGCAGGACATCCATGATCATTTTGGCGGGCAGGATGAAGAAGAGGATGAGGACGGGGAAACAGATGACGCAGAAACAGAATCCGCGGAGCCTGATGAAGAAATCTCTGAGGATGCTGTGGACGAAGGCGCTGAAGAGTCAGAAGCCGCAGAGGAAGCTGAGTAACCCTCGGGTGGTTTTCCGGGATACGCAAAATCGTCATCCGGAAAACATTGAGTCGACCTGCAGTACTTCGTAATAAGAGGAGACATCTTTTGCCCACGGCTGTGTTTTTTGCAGGCACGGCTGCAAAATAGTCATCCGTGGTCATTGAGTCAACGCACAAAACTTCGTTTTGGGAGGAGGTGAGCAGCCGTCGGCCTTATGCATGGTGCCTTAGGTACGACAGTATACATGTTACAGATCAGCCACGTTAAAAAAGAATACCGCACCGGCAGTCTGGTGCAAAAAGCTTTGGATGACCTGTCTCTCACCTTTCGGGACCGGGAATTCGTCGCAATTTTAGGTCCCTCCGGTTCAGGAAAAACGACTCTTTTGAATATTATCGGCGGACTGGATCGTTATGATGAAGGAGAAATGACGATCCATGGTATTTCTACCAGCCATTACAGCGACAGGGATTGGGACACCTATCGAAACCACACGGTCGGTTTCATTTTTCAAAGCTATAATCTGATTCCACACCAGACTCTGCTGTCTAATGTTGAGCTGGCTATGACGTTGTCCGGTGTACCGAGAGATGAACGGAAAAAGCGTGCTCTGGATGCTTTGGATCGGGTAGGGCTGCTGGAACAGGCACAAAAAAAACCGGCTCAGCTTTCCGGGGGACAGATGCAGCGCGTTGCCATCGCCCGGGCTCTTGTCAATGAGCCCTCGATTCTTCTTGCGGATGAGCCTACCGGCGCATTGGATTCCGATACAGGAGAGCAGGTGATGAATCTGCTGAAGGAGGTGGCGGAAGACCATCTTGTGGTTATGGTAACGCATAATCCGGATCTTGCCGAGCGTTACGCGACCCGGATCATACGCCTGAAAGACGGAAAGATAACGGAAGACTCTGATCCCCCCGATCAGGAAGATACGGAAAATCCGACAGGAAAAAAGAAAAAAAGGCCGCATCACGTCAGAAAGCCTTCGATGTCATTTTTTACCGCCCTGTCTTTATCGATATCCAACCTGCTCTCAAAAAAGGCGCGTACTGCCCTTGTGGCTTTCGCGACTTCCATCGGAATAATCGGCATTGCATTGATATTATCCTTTTCCAACGGAGCCAATGATTATATCCGCAGGATGGAGAGAGATTCCCTGAGTCAGTATCCGATTGAGATCCTCTATTCCGCTTTCTCAATGGAAGAAAGCATGATGGCATTTGCCGCAATGCGTCAGGATGCCGCAGACAATCTTTCATCCGGCAGCGGTGATGAAATTACCGAGCAGCAGATGATGGGCGGCGTGCTTTCCTCTTCCAGAGTGAATGACCTGCAGGCATTAAAGCGCTGGCTGGACAGCGGCGTGAGCGGGATGGAAGAGTTTACCCGGGGGATTGATTACAGCTATGGGATCAGCCCTCAGATCTATCAGCTGCGCGGGGAGGGGTATCGTCAGGTAAACCCCGATCAGACGATGGCGGCGATGGGTTTAAGCATGAGTGAGGATCTTACCGAAGCGATGTCCAATTACGGAGCTACGGAGGTCTTCCGCGCTCTTCCCGAAAACAGTTCCTTATATTTAAATGATTATACATTATTGGCCGGTTCCTGGCCGCAGAAAGACACGGATTGTGTCGTTGTCCTTGCGGGTTCCGGCGGAATCCCGGATTTCATGCTCTATACGATGGGACTGAAGGATTCGGATGTCCTGAACAATCAGCTGAACAGTCTGGTTGCCGGCAACAGTACCGATACATCTTTGTCGGATAATAATGTTTATAAAGCGGAGGATTTTATCGGCATTTCCTTTCGTCTGCTTCCGGCCTGGCAGCATTATGCTTATGATGAAAAGCTGGGAATCTGGGCAGACCAGTCCATGGATGAAGAACGGATGCTGGAATTACTCTCTTCGGCAGAGGAAATGAATATCGTCGGTGTCGTAAAGCCGAAAGACGGAGTTTCTTTCGGGATCCTGCAGCTGGGAATCGAGTATCCTGCCGGGCTTTTAGACCGCCTGATCCGTCAGGCAGACACCAGCCCCGCGGTCCAGGCACAGAGAAAGCAGCCGGATACGGATATTCTGACGGCGATTCCTTTTGGTGAAAGCGCGGACAATGCGGGATTGATGCTGACAAATATGATTTCGGTGCATCCTGAAAATCTCATGGACGCCGTTTCCTTCCGCTGGGATCAGCTGGAGGCCATATCGGATGACGGAACGAGACTTACTGCCAGACGGGCTGTACGTATTATCAGGGAACTGACGCGTACGGGTTCCTCAGAGACCTTACAGGAAATGGTGAAGGAAGCGGTTCCTTTGCTGATGGACCTTGTCGAAGTGGACGAAGAAAAAATCGGAGAGGTCATCTCTTTTGAGATGGACGAACAGAGGATGCAGGAGATGTACGCGGCACGTGCCGCTGCACTTACCGCCAGCTATAAATCAAATCTTTTGAAATTCGGCTATGCGGATACAACTTCTCCCCTGCGCATTACCATTTATCCCAATGATTTTGACAGCAAAGGCGAAGTGATCAGGCGGCTGGACGCTTATAATGAGGTCATGGAGGAAGAAGGCTACGAGGATAAGGTGATTTCTTATACGGATTACGTAGGAGCGCTGACTTCTTCCGTCACGACAATCATTGATGTCATTACCTATGTACTGATTGCTTTCGTAGCCGTATCTCTTGTGGTTTCTTCGATCATGATCGGGATTATTACCTATATTTCGGTTCTGGAACGACGCCAGGAGATCGGTATCCTCCGGGCCATGGGAGCATCCAAACGAAATATTACGGAAGTGTTTAACGCTGAGACCTTTATGATCGGCCTTCTGGCCGGAATTTTCGGAATAGCTGCAACGCTGCTTATGCATATTCCGCTCAACCGGCTCATCTATAAGCTGACAGAACAGGATGTACGGGCATTCCTGCCTTCGGGTTCGGGGATTGTTCTTGTCGTGCTTTGCATTGCCCTGACGTTCATCGGAGGCTTTATTCCGTCCCGGCAGGCTGCGCGGCAGGATCCTGTAAAAGCACTTCGAAGTGAATAAAGCAAAAGAAACGGACGAATCCTGTTATAGTTAACGAACAGAATGCCTGCATTCTGATTCTTTTACTGCGACGGATTTATGCCGCGTCAGCGGCATCTTTCTGCAGTAAATCCGTTCGCATGATAATTGTTTTTCAGACAGAAAAAGGTGTTATTTCAGTCACCATAAAACCGGGTTTTAAGATGAGGCTGATTTTGCCGCTTCGGCAGCCCGACTGCCGAAGCGGCAAAGCCGTCATCAGAAGACACTGAGTCAACGTACAAAACTTCGTTATAGGAGGAGAAATTATCATGGCAAATGCTATTGTAGGTCAGAGCGGAGGTCCGACGTCAGTAATTAACGCAAGCCTGGCCGGCGTTTTTCAGGCTTGTCAGAGCCGCGGGGCGGAGCATGTGTATGGTATGCTGCACGGTATCCAGGGCTTGTTGGAAGAGAAGGTGTGTGATCTTTCGGAACGCCTGAAATCTTTCATTGAGATTGAACTGCTGAAAAGGACTCCTTCTTCTTTCCTGGGCAGCTGCAGGTATAAGCTTCCGAATCCTGAGGAAGATGAAGCGACGTATGAGAAATTATTTGAAATTCTGAAAAAACTGGACATTGGCTGGTTTTTCTATATCGGCGGCAATGACAGTATGGATACGATCAACAAACTGTCCCGTTATGGACAGCAGATCGGTTCCCCGATCCGTTTCATGGGTGTGCCGAAAACCATCGACAATGACCTGATGCTCACCGATCATACTCCGGGTTATGGTTCCGCGGCAAAATACATCGGCGTAGTAATGAAGGAAATCATCCGTGATGCCACAGTGTACGGGACGAACTATGTCACCATCGTGGAGATTATGGGCCGTAATGCCGGCTGGCTGACGGCCGCAGCTGCGTTGTCGAGGGGAGCGGACTGTGAAGGCGTCGATCTGATCTGTCTGCCGGAGATTCCCTTCCATACGGATCGCTTCCTTGCCAAAGTGGAACGGATGCAGAAGGAAAAGACCAGCGTAGTGATCGCTGTCAGCGAAGGAGTAAAGCTTCCGGACGGGCGCTTTGTCTGCGAACTCAGCGATGATGCGCGCAGCGTGGATGCTTTCGGACATATCAATCTGACCGGAACAGCACGGTATCTGTCGAATCTGGTTGCCAAAAACCTGCCCACTAAGACGAGGGCGGTGGAATTATCCATTCTTCAGCGCTGTGCGGGACATCTGACCAGCCGTACGGATATTACAGAGGCCTACCAGGTAGGGGGAGCTGCCGCCAAGGCTGCTTTTGAGGGCGAGACTGCAAAGATGGTGGCTCTGAAGCGGTTGTCTGATGATCCGTATCAGTGCACAACGGAGCTGGTAGATATCAATAATGTGGCAAATCTTGAAAAGAAAGTGCCGCTGGAGTGGATCAACGAAGACAGAACGGATATGCTTCCGGAGTTTCTGACGTATGCTCGCCCGCTGGTTCAGGCAGAGCTGACTCCGATTTTCATCAACGGCCTTACCCAGCATATAGTGGAATAAGCCTTATCTGCACAGGGGATGGCTGCTCTTGTGTTCCCTTTTTGCGGAATACAAAGAGCAGCCGTCCCCTGTATTTTACGATAGAGTTGACGATTCCCGGAAAATAGGTTATAATAACCGTGTTGTCGGAATGAGAAAAATGATTTTTAATGATTGATGATTTATGCTAACCAAACCTGCATTTATTCAGTTTTTTGCCCTTGACGCTGACCAATTCTGAATAAGTGCTTTTTTAAAAGAAGGAAGATGATTATTATGCACCTAGAAAATCAGACCGAAAAGTCCAGACTGTATCCCATTGGGCTGCTTGTTATGGCGCTCCTTTTGACCCTGCACATCTGCTTTGGGGCTTCTTATGTTCAGGCCGCGAAAAAGAACGGGTTTGTGACCGAAAACGGCAGAACCTATTACTATGAAAACGGCGTGAAGCATAAAGGCTGGCTGGAGCTGAATGGAAAGAAGTATTATTTTACATCCGGCCAGGGCGTGATGATTACCGGCTGGATTCAGGATACAAAAGGAAACAAGCGGTTTTTTAACGAAAAAACCGGGGAGATGATCACGGGTTGGGTGAAGTATGATAATGGAAAACGTTACTTCAATCCCAAATCCGGCGTCATGCAGACAGGCTGGCTGACGGTCGGTGACAAACGTTACTATTTTGATGCCAGAACAGGATATGCCAAAACCGGGTTTTACACGGACGAATCCGGTAATGTGCGGTATTTCTATCAGGAGTCATGCGTGATGGCCAGAGGATGGCTGTCAAACAGCAAAGGGGAAAGACGATTTTTTTACAAGGCAAAGTCTGTCGCAAAAGACGGCATTATGGCGACCAGATTTGCCACGATTGCTAAGAAAACATACTATTTTTATTCCGGCAGCGGAAAGATGGCAACCGGGTGGGTCGTAAATACCGCAAAAGGATATAAATACTATTTTAATCCCTCCAGCGGCGTGATGGCGACAGGAGTTGTCACGATCAACGGGGTAAAATATCAGTTCGCAAATGACGGTATCCTGATCGGCGAATATACCGGCATGCCGTCCACGACGACGAACGGGAAAAAGACGATTAAGAATTATCTTCTCGGTGCGCTGATGCCTGTAGGCAAGACTCTGTATGTCTGGGGCGGCGCATGGACGGATTCTACCAGAAAAGGTCTCAGCCCTGCATGGGAGGCGTTTTACAACAGCCAGTCCTCCGGCTACAGCTATGGCAGCTGCTCGGACCGGTCCAAGGGCATGGATTGCTCCGGATTTGTAGGCTGGACCGCATATCAGGTCATGCAGAAAAAATCCAATGTCGGCAGCGGTTATACTGTTGTTTCAGGAGAAGTCGGGTCTTATTATAATTCCCGGGGCTGGGGAAATATCATTAACCAGAATTATCTTTCCTCACATAATTATGTTCTTAAAGCAGGTGATATCGGCTTCAACAGCGGCCATACCTGGATTGTGCTCGGTCAGTGCCCTGACAAGAGCGTTGTGCTGGTACATTCCACACCGGACGCCGGAGTCCAGATTGCCGGGACTTCCGTACCGACGACCGGTGCTTATAACAGCCAGGCAGCCGCGCTTGCAGAGAAATATATGTCTAAATATCCGGGCTTCAAAAAGTATAAGTATTATACAGCTGTCGGCAATTATGTACGCCAGTACAATTTCTTCCGTTGGAATCGTACCACGCTCAGTGATCCGGACGGTTATATGAATATGACCGCGGATAAGATTTTGAAGGATTTGTATGGATGGTAAAAATCCGACAAAAGATTTCCGAGATTTTACATTGACGTTACAAAAAAGTTAAGGTATAATGAAGACCAGCAAAAAAGGTACTGTTGTGCTTTTTGCTTTGACGATCATTGATCTTGGGGATTATTTCAAAAGGGTGTGGTTATGATGTACAAGTTGAAACAGCAGTCCGGCGGTCGCCGTTTCTTTGCAGGATTGGTTTTAGGCATGCTCTTTTTGACGCTGCAGCTTGTTTTCGGAGCTGCGGCGGTTCAGGCGGCTAAGAAGAACGGTTTTGTTACCGAAGGCGGCAAGACATACTATTATATCAACGGGGTTAAGCATAAAGGCTGGCTTGAGCTGGACGGCAAGAAGTATTATTTTACCTCCGGACAAGGCGTGATGCTTACAGGCTGGGTGAAGGATTCCAGAGGGAACAGACGGTTCTTTCATAAAGAAACCGGAGTCATGTATACCGGCTGGGTACAGTACTCCGGCGGAAAGCGATACTTTAATGAGAAGTCCGGCATTATGAAGACAGGCTGGATTCTGATTGGCTCGAACAGGTATTATCTGGATACGAATACCGGATTTGCGAAGGCAGGCTTTTTTAAAGACAGTGCCGGAAAAGTACGGTATTTTTATTCAAAGTCCTGCGCAATGGCAAGAGGCTGGCTGACAAACAGCAAAAATGAAAAACGTTATTTCGCCTCAGCCAAAAAGCTGGTAAATGACGGAGTCATGGCAACGAAGTTTTCCACGATCGACAGGAAGACTTATTATTTTTATTCCAACAGCGGAAAGATGGCGACGGGCTGGGTCACCAACACGAAGAAAGGGTATAAATACTACTTTGACCCGAATACAGGCGTGATGGCTACCGGCATTGTTTCCATTAACGGAGTGAAATACGAGTTTGCGGATGACGGCATCCTGATCGGTGAGTATTCCAGTATGCCGAGCACGACTACGAACGGTAAGAAGACGATCAAGAATTATCTCCTGGGGGCATTGCTGCCGGTTGGCAAGGTGCTTTACATCTGGGGAGGCGGGTACAATTACAGCGATCAGACCAGAAAAGGGTTGAGCGAAACCTGGACGAAGTGGTATAAGAGTCAGCCCAGCAGCTATAATTACCTGAATTATTCTGACCTTTCTACAACGAATCGCGCGAAGGGTCTTGATTGTTCCGGGTTTGTAGGATGGGCGGCTTATCAGGTCATGCAGACCAGATCCGGGGTTGGCGGTGGTTATACCGTTGTATCAGGAGATATAGGCAATCAGTACCAGAATAGACTGGGTTGGGGTACCATCATCAATCAGAATTATCTTTCTGCCCATGACTGGGTTCTGAAACCCGGTGATATAGGGTATAACAGCGGTCATACGTGGATCGTGCTTGGACAGTGCAGGGACAAGAGTGTGGTGATCGTACATTCTACAACGAATGCAGGCGTGCAGATCGCGGGAACCGCCGTTCCGACGACCGGCAACACGAACAGCCAGGCTGCAGAGCTGGCAAAGAAGTATATGTCCAGGTATTCCGGGACAAAGAAGTTCACTTACTATCCGTCCGTGGGAAATTATATTCGACAGTATAATTTTATCCGCTGGAATCGTTCTACTTTAGCGGATCCGGAGGGATATATGAATAAGACTGCGGATCAGATCCTGGCAGATCTTTTCAGAGGCTAATTTTCTGAACCTTTACGGCCGCCGCACCTGTGTGCGGGGTCAGGATGAAGAAGTGAATGAATCAGGCAGGAGGCGAGGTCTTTTCCTCAACTCCTGCCTGTGTTTTATTCCGGAGCCGCCCAAAAGAAGATAGCATACCAGCTAAAATATTACGAATTTATTAATTAAATGTAAAATCCTCTTGCAATCTTTGAAATGATGTGTTAATATTATTCCCGTGAGTGAAACAGGATTGAAAAAATGTCGGTTAAAGCTGAGGAAATGGTTTAGCCTGACCGCATAGGCTGTGGCATAATTCTTCATTTCACCGGATTTTATGGTTACGGGGAGTTTTATCGTTCACGGATATGTTAAAGAAGATTTGAAAAAGATTTCAGAGGGTGATTTACAATGAAAAAAAAGATATTGAGCCTTGTACTTGCTTCTGTTATGGTGTTGGGACAGTCCTGCTGCGCTTTGGCGGATGAAGAGTCTGAGCTTCGTGAGGAGGCTGCCTGGACGGAGTATATGCTGGGAGAGACCTACGCCCGTATTGATGAATTGTATGCCCAAAAGCAGGAGTTTGACTATCAGGCCGCTATTCTGGATGACAGCCTGTTTAACGTCATGGTTAACCTTCAGGTAATCCAAAGCGATATTGAAGCAAAAGAGGCGGATATCACAAAGACAGAGAAAGACCTGGGTAAAGCAAAAAAAGCCAGGGATAAGCAGTATTCAGCCATGAAGCAGCGTATTCAGTACATATACGAAAAGGGCGGAGACGACGCCTGGTTCCAGATGATCATGAATGCGGAAAATATCGGCGAGCTTCTTACCCGCGCGGAGTATACTCAGGAGATTTATGAGCAGGACAGAAAGAGCCTGCAGAATTATGACAATACCATCAAAGAGGTAGAGAATCTGGAGACCCGTTATGTCCAGGAGAAAGCAGATCTTCAGGTAATGCAGGAAGAATGCCAGCAGCTTTCCGAAGAACTGGAATGGCAGCTTGCCGTCATGAGAGAGAATTCAGCAGACTGCGAAGACGAGATTGCATGGGCTGAGTATCAGGCAACGGAGTATGCAAATCTTCTCGAAGAGCAGCAGGCGGAAATAGCCAGGTTAGAGCAGGAGAGAATCGAGTGGGAAATGTACATGGCCGAGCAGGCTGAGATTGCCAGACAGGAAGCGGAAGCAGCGGCAGCAGCGGAGGCGGCAGGTCTGGACGCAGACTCAGTTCAGCAGGCGGCACGGGATCTGACGGTATATGATGAAGACGGAAATGAAATGAGCGCTGTAGATGCGGCGAACTCAGGAACGAAGGTTTACGATTCTGATGGAGATGAGGTCGATGCTTCCTCTGTTGTCGCTGCCGTTTCTTCTTCATCGGGAAGCTCCGTTGTTGATTTTGCAACCCAGTTTGTCGGCAATCCGTATGTATGGGGCGGCACAAGCCTGACAAACGGCGCGGATTGCTCCGGTTTTGTTCAGAGTGTCTATGCGAACTTTGGCGTGAATCTGCCCAGGACCTCTTATGAACAGCAGAATGCCGGCACGGAAGTATCTTACGCGGATGCGCAGCCGGGAGACCTGATCTGCTACGGTGGTCACGTTGCGATTTACATGGGGAACGGAAGGATCGTTCACGCGTCTAATTCGACAGACGGTATTATCATCAGCGACAATGCAGCCTATCGGACGATTACCTCAGTCCGCAGACTGGTGTAAGAGGATGCATCCTGAGAAAGATAAACGGAGAGGGAATTACTCGTACTTCAGTCATAAGGACTGTGAGTATTTTCCCTGTCATGAGAATGCGGACCGGGAAAATTTTAACTGTCTGTTTTGCTATTGCCCGCTCTATATTTTAGGGGATGAGTGCGGAGGAAATTTCCGCTATAACGCGAAGGGATATAAGGATTGTACGAATTGCCTTCTGCCTCATCGCAAAGAGGGGTATGACTATATCATAGGAAAGTATCCTGAAATAGCCGTCCTTATGGAACGGATAAAAGAAGAAAAAAAACGGGGCTGAGAGATGCCCCGTTTTTTTTCTGTCCAGTCTGAAATTAAGCTGTCTTTTTCTTCCTTTTTGCTGCCGGTTTCGAAACCGCTCCTTCGTCAACCTGAAGGTATTTTTTGTAGAGCCATACAAAACCGTAGGCAGGAAGTCCCACATTGTGGGCATCCCAATGTTCCCCGTTCCAGAGATTCAGGCAATCCGGCTCGTCGTTGATCCAGGCGGTCTGTGGACTTTCGCTGAAATTAAACAATGCGATGAGCTTTTCGCCGGCATAATATCTGCCGATGCCTAATATCGAGTTGTTGTACGTTTCCACGACCCATGTATCAGCGTTGTTGTCAAAAACTTCATGGGCACGGCGGATTTCTTCCAGCTTGCGCAAAGCCGTAAATATCTTACCCTGCCTCGTAGATGGATCATGGCGCAGCTCCGCTTCGTCCCAATGGAAATTGCCCCGATGAATATAGCGGGAGTCATCCCACTTTAACGGATCCTCGTGATACCCGTAATCATTCAGCTGGCCGATTTCATCACCGCTGTAAATAACAGGGATGCCGCTCTGTGTGAATAAGAATGCATGGAGCATGATATCCAGCGTGATCGCGCGTTCTGCTTTCCAGGCATTTTCTTCAAATTCGGCAGCTTCAATTCCGCAAAGGGAAGCGGTAGTGCCGCACAGCCGCGCGTCTCCGAGTCTGGGATCATCGTTATAAAGCTCTCCGCGCATGTCACTCTCAAACCAGCGGCCGGTGAGGTAATCGTTCAGATAACGTTTGTGGGCGACTTCATCAGCGCCGAATTGTGACAGGAAGGGATAATCAAGTCCCCAGCCGATATCATCATGGCAGCGGAGATAGTTCAGGAAGATATACTCTCTGGGTAAGGAGAACACAGCCCCAAGCTGATGCTTCAGCAGGCGGACATCTCTGGTGGCAACCGTGTGCCATGTTGTTGCCATCGTGGTCACGTTGTAGAGCATATGACATTCGGGTTTATCAATCGTACCGAAATATGGGACAACCTTGGAAGGCTCCATGACGACCTCTCCCAGGAGAAGAGTGCCGGGACACACGATATCCGCAGCCATGTGCATCAGCCGTACAAGGGTATGCACCTGGGGAAGGTTCCGGCAGTTTGTACCGAGGGTTTTCCAGATATAAGGAACGGCATCAAGACGAATAATGTCGATTCCCTGATTGTACAGGTGCAGCATGTTTGCCGTCATATCATTGAAAACAATGGGGTTCGCGTAGTTCAGATCCCACTGATATGGGTAAAAAGTCGTCATAACGACTTTTCCGACAGAGTCACACCAGGAAAAGTTGCCCGGAGCGGTAGTCGGAAATACCTGGGGAACTGTTTTTTCATACTCATTGGGAATATCCCAGCTGTCAAAAAAGAAATAACGGTCCTGATATTCTTTTTCACCGGCTTTTGCGCGCTTTGCCCACTCATGATCCTCACTGGTATGGTTCATGACGAAGTCCAGGCAGAGGCAGATCCCCTGATCATGGCAGTCATCGGCAAGGTGAGCCAGATCCTGCATGGTGCCAAGCTCCGGCTCAACCTTGTTGAAATCGGATACCGCATATCCTCCGTCACTTCTGCCCGCAGGAGATTCCAGCAAAGGCATCAGGTGGATATAGTTGACACCGCAGTCCCTGATATAATCCAGATGGTCACGTACACCCGCAAGATTCCGGGCGAATGCATTGACATACATCTGCATGCCCAGCATATCATTTTTCTTATACCAGTGGGGATCCTGACTGCGGGAACGATCCAGTTTCTTCAGCACAGGTTTTCTTTCCTGATAATAACGATGCAAGACAGTGCAGAAATAATCAAAAGCCTGTTCGTCGTTATGATAAAGCTCACAGTAAAGCCATTTTAACTCATCATAGTGTTTCTCCAAGCGCGAGATAAACTCGGCTTCCCAATCCACACAAATCATAAAGGGAAAACCTCCTATGTGTTCTGCCAATAAAAAAACCAACATTAATAATATAAGAAACAAAAACCTCTTTGTCAATCTATATAGTGGCAAAAAAGAGACTTCGGATTCGTAGATAACAACGAGATTGGTGATCAGGGAAAAATCTGAAAAAGAAATTTGAATCTTTGGCCGGTCTATGGTATGATAAAACGAAGTTTATCTGTAAGAATCAGCTTGACTGAACAGATACGTTTGTAAGAACGATATGGAGATCATGAGTATAACAGGGGGATGAATATACCATGGTTAAAAGTATGACAGGATTTGGAAGGGCGGAAGCCGTTACGAGCAGTCACAGGATTTCTGCGGAGCTGAAGTCTGTAAATCACCGTTATCTGGATCTGTCGATTAAGATGCCAAGAAAACTGGGTTTTCTGGAAGGACAGGTTCGAAGCCTTATTAAGGAATATGCCGAGAGAGGAAAGATCGATGTTTATATTATCTATGAGGATTATTCCGCCAGCGACGCTGCGTTAAAGTGTAATCAAAAGCTGGCTGCCTCTTATCTGCATTACCTTCGCAAGATGAGCAGCGAGTTCGGACTGACAGATGATATTCGGACCTCAACCTTAATCAGGCTTCCCGAAGTTTTTTCCATGGAAGAGCAATCCCTGGATGAAGAGGAGCTTTGGGAAGAGATCGCGCCTGTTCTGCGCTCTGCATGTGATAAATTTGTGGAAACAAGGGTAAGAGAGGGCGGCCATCTTTGCAGTGATCTTCTGGAAAAACTGGACGGATTAAAGAAAAAGGTTATAAAGGTACAGGAAAGGTCGCCGATCGTTCTTGACCTTTATCGGGAAAAGATCGAAGGGAAGGTAAAGGAGCTGCTGTCCGATACCTCGATAGAGGATGCCAGGATTGCCGCAGAGGTGGTTTTGTTTGCGGATAAAATCTGTAATGACGAGGAGACGGTGCGCCTCCTTTCCCATATAGAAGGTATGCGGAAAATGCTGCTGGAAAAAGAGGGGATCGGCCGGAAACTGGACTTTATGGCGCAGGAAATGAATCGGGAAGCCAATACGATCCTGTCCAAGTCTGCAGATCTGGAGGTATCTGAACTTGCCATCGATTTAAAAACAGAAATTGAGAAAATCAGAGAACAAATCCAGAATCTGGAATAGTTTTTATGGTATGCGCACGGATTTACTGTGAAATCATGCCGCTTGCAGCGGCGTAAATCCGGCGCTGTAAACGAATCCAAATGCAGGCATTTTATTCATTTGCCATAAAAATATCAGACAAAATCGTCATCCGAAGACATTGAGTCAATGTACAAAACTATGTCAGGGGGGAGGAGATACTTGCCGCATGGCCAGATTGATCAATATAGGCTTTGGAAATGTCGTAAATTCCGATAAAATCGTGGCGGTTGTGAGCCCGGAAGCCGCGCCGATTAAACGGATGGTGCAAAGTGTCCGAGGTACCAACGCCCTGGTGGATGCCACACAGGGAAGGAAGACAAAAGCAGTTATTGTTACGACAGATAATATTCTCGTCCTGTCTGCTCTGGTACCCGAGACGATCGCAAAGCGTTTTTCAGATGCCGAAAAACCGGACCCGGTCTTAAAGCCTTGAGAAATCAGGGCTTCAGGTTCGGGAGGTGAACCGGGAGTTACACTGCCGGAGCGTGTATATGGTATTTTAATGATTCGGGCGACAAAAGGTCATGCAAAAATGAGCTCGCTCATTTTTGCATGAGATTGGGTCGCCCACAGACACGAGGAAGTAGCCATTTTGCACTATTTATACTTAACTTTGCAAATCTTTCTGTGCAAAATGAGCGGATTCCGAGT
>JAFVGK010000194.1 GCA_017475035.1 Blautia sp. | reverse complement strand
GTGGAGGTCCTTGTGGACGGTGGTAAGAAGGTAACAGGCATGGTGTATATCATGAGGCCGGATGCTGTTCCGGGATATCCCACCGAGCGATACATTGATACGATTAACAGAGGGTATCAGGATTTCGACCTTGACGCCAGATTCCTGATGGATTCACTCCGCCTCAATCAGTATGAAATGGGGCAGTGGCAAACAAAAAAGAGGCGCTAAGCCTCTTTCTTGCCGTTGTCCATACCGTTGCAGCGGTATCTGCTGCGTGTGCAGGATCACGAAGCGTCATTCTGAGTATCAGAGTCCGGTACCCACTCGATCAGCTCACCCAACTCACAGTTCAGTACCTTGCATATGCGATCCAGGTGGTCAAGATTGACCCTCTCTGCCAGCTCATGGTACAGCTCGCCGATCGTGTTCGCTCTTATTCCAGTGCGACGCGAAAGCTCAGCCTGCGTCATGCGTTTTTCACCCAGCATCTTGGACAAGTGAATTCTAATCATACCATTGCTCCTTCCGTTCGATTGTAACGTGTTTTGGGTTATCGGAAGGAATAATGTTATAAAATATCGTATTATGATATACATGAAGATTTGCACAAACAAAATAAGCCCCCTGAACTAACCATTTTGGCTAGTCCAGGGGGTTGCATAGTCGCCGGGTCCCGGCTGGCTCTATGCTTTGACATATGCGGCCTGTTCTCTGTTGGGCTGTTCGACGCTGTCAGATCAGCTTCTCACATCCGTGCTTGCGCATATACGCCTTGCTTGCAGAAACAAAGGTTGAAACACTCTGGCCGATTTCTTCGACTGAGTTCTGAACCTGATCATATCTGCTGCCGAGCGCGCTTCTTCGCTTGTCCCCACTGCCGTGAGTGCCGTACCACACCTCCACAGCAAGATCGGTGTCCGATTTCGTGGGTTCAAAAGTGCTGTTTGCCACATCTGCTTTTTTCTTCGCTTCAGGCACTACAGCCTTCGTTGGCTCCTCTTCCAGAAACTTCGGCGTCACGAAACCGCGAATGTACCTGCTGTTGACTTTCAGTATCCTGCGAGCGACCTTCTCCTCCTTGTTTCCTTCCATGACGTAGATGTTCCCTGCCGGCTTATTGACCGCGATCACGATGCCGATATGGTCAGGAATCCCTTTATTGTCGCCGGATCCGGAGTCCTGCCAGTCATAGAGGACAGCATCAGCGGGTGAAGGGACGTAGTTGTCCGCTTCCTTCCAGATACCCATATTTTTCGCAAGCTCGATAGTCCTCGGGCACCCGCACTCGATCGGAAACAGCTCCGGAGCCCCGGCCTGGATGTAGGCGGCGCTGGCGGCAGTGGCGCACCACTCGTCGGTGTACTTCACGGGATAATTGAGTGTGCCTGTTTTTACTGCTGTCGACAGATAGTAGTTGTAGATGTCGATAATCCTCTTGAACTTACCATTGGATTCCGACCAGCCCTCCCAGCTGCAGATCTGATCTACAATATCCTGTCTGGTAACACCCTTACGGGTAGCCTTTGTTTCAGACCCCGCACCAATATTGATATAGCACTTAGAGATGTCAACTCGTCCGTCGATTCCGGGGATAGCTCCAGTGTTGGTATACTGCCACATATCGATGCTGTGGCTTGTATAGGTACATCTGTCTGCCCACTGAGCAACCCAGCGCAGACAATAAGGTTCCAGTTCGGAGTCGTTCAAGTTTCCGGCGAACCAGGAAGCAGAGGCATATACACCACATTCATATCCTGCAGCATGGAGTTTTCTCAGAATGACATTGAGATATTTTGTACGGCTTGCTTTGCTGAGGTTGTCAGATCTCCCGGACTTGTCGCGATATACCACCTCAGAATCGAGCCAGATTGCCCCACAGAGATCTGTCTTTTTCGCTGCGGAGATGATGAAATTCGCTTCCGCTTCTGCTTCAGCAGTGGAGATGGAACACGGGAAAAAGTAGATCATCTTCGGAATCCCGAGCTTCTGGCATGCAGAGACATACTCCTGATATTTAGGATCATACGTGATAGTGCCGGTGTGCGCACCACGGTAACCGAGACGCAGGATAACCGCATCGACAGCTTCTTTGACTTTTGGCCAGTCTTTCACCTTATTGAACTGAGAAAGGTCGATAAGTTTCTTTGCCATGGCTCTCCTTTCTATGCATAATTGCTGAGACGGGTAATCAGAAAATGTCAGGATTCTGCTTCGTTAGAGTAGAGCACCCCAAGGCGGCAGTTGTTTACTTCGTCCACCGCCGCTTCGATCAGAACTTCGATCTCTTCCTTGGAAAGCCGTACCCCGTGCTTGGCGCAGAGCTGATTAAGGAAATCAATAGCGAACTTTCTTCTTTTGACTCCTGTAGGGTCGTCCTTTCTGGCCTTTTTGTGGATCTGCTCTGCCGCCTGTACGGCTTTCGCCGCCCACTCCTGCACCTGAGCCAAGTTTTCATTCTCGGTTTTCTTCTCCAGCCATGTCTTCAGGGCGGGGATAACAAAAGCTGTTACTATCAGAGCAGCCAGCCTGACTGTAAGTGTGAGTAATTCAATCTTCATATACTTGTCCTTTCTCCGGATCAGTCATCCGGCGTGTGAGCCTTTTTATTCAGGTAGTTACGTATTGTCTTCTCAGCTTCTTTTGTAGGACCGTTTGCTCCGATTTCCTGCAGACCTCCCAGTACTCCGAGCATGGCCTGCATCAGGATCTCGCGCTCTTCCAGGGAATCAGCTACCATCTTCTGTACGCTGCCGCGCCATCCTTCGATCATGTTCAGGCGGTTGTAGTCTGTATCAAGCTTAGCTTTGATCCTTTTAACATCCTCTTCAATTGCGGTTAATCTTTCACAGACAGACTTGTCTTCGGCTTCCTCTTTGGCATCGGCTACAGCCTTTCCGGACACTCTCCTTCGGAACTCCGGCCATTCCTTATAGATGAAATATCCGACCAAGAGTCCAATGACAATCCACGTCAGTACCTGGTCGGGAGTAACAAGGTTCTCCAGTGCTTTCTCCATCCTATCCCTTTCTTGTCCCTATATTGTGTAATTATCGTGCCTGCCCGATTTTGTAGTCGTGACGGTGACTTTTCTGCCGGCTATATCGATCTCGATATGTCCATCGTCTGCAGTGGCATAACAGACAGCTCCAACAGCCTCTGCCTTCTTCTTGGGTCCTTTACGCCCAGAGTGCCATCCCGGATGATGGTAGTTGGATCCACAGATCCTCGGACGGGTCGCCTGCATCAGTTCGTCATTGGTGGCATTTCCGTCCGTGTGCCAATGGAATTCCAGCCCGTGGCATTTTATGCTGATTCCTTCTTTTTTAGCGTATGAAACAAAAAGATTGTTCGCAGGGTTCTGTGCATCGCCGGCCGTGTGCCAAACAAAGGAGCCGCACTCGAAGTAGTTGAACGGACTCATGTTGTTGACGTAGTGATGTGGGTCATGTTCTCTCAGGTCTTTCGCCTTCGGAGCATAGAGGCAACGGAACTTGATCTCGCCGATTACAGCAGCGTCGCCCTGTTTGTACCATCGAAAGTTTTTGACCTTCCTCGCCTGTCTCCGGAGGGAGTCCCCGTAACTCTTCTGGTACTTATCCAATTCTGTCGGATCCGGAAGATAGAGCCATTTAACTGGGAAAGCGTTTGCTACCTTTGTGAGACCACCATAGTGGTCTCCATGGGCATGGCTAATAAAAAGCGCATCTATCTGCTTCACTCCCTGGGCTTTGAGGTCCTCGATCACGACATTGGCGGTCTTGTCCATGGCCGTGTCAATCAGGACACACTTGGCCACAGAACCGTCCGGAGCGTACTGCAGGAGTGCCGTACATGCGCCATATGCGGATTCATCTTTTCGGCAGAAATGCTCCATGTGAATGCGGAATTTTGTATCGGTATTGGTGTGTCCTGCCGGCTGCAGAAGCCTATTGACCTCTGCTTGTACCTTTTTCGCATCATACCTGCAGAAGGACAACAGCAGTTCCCTGACCGCGCCTTTTCCATAATTGTCATTGATCACATCCTTGGCGGCCTGCGTGACGGTCTTGCCCCGCATGGCATAGATAAGCTCAACTCTTGCCTGTGCCTTATCTGCGTACTTGCCGAGGCGGGTCTTTCGGTAGGGATCTTTCCCTGCACGACCAGCGATCACGTAAACAGCCATGTCACGGGCAATGAGATCTTCTTTTCCCCATACGCGGTCGACCTCTGCCTGGATAGAGGCAATGTTCTTACTTCCGAAGACAGAAAGCTACTTCTTCCTCGTGTCGCTCGACCCATACACATTGAGCATGCAGTCTACTGCAGCAATGGTACGCTGCAGGTTGTCCATTGTGGACATGGCGGCATACTTCGGACGCACGCGGCCGATGATAGTCCTTCCAGATCTCTTCCGGCGCTGGCAGGTATCCTTGCTAATCTGGGCGTAGTTACCGCACAGGTTCACATTGGATCCCAAAGCCAGTTCTGTATGGTTGGTCTTACCTTCCTTCGTGCCATAGATAACGATATCTCCTGGCAAGATGTCTCCGGACCCTTTTTTCCAGATACCAAGTTTCTCTGCACGGGACTTCAGGGTGCCGGAAGTCTGCGTAAATCCGCCAACAAGGCTGATCCCCCCGGCATTATAGAGGATTGCCATTACGGCCTCAGTGCACCATGCATCAGTCATTTTCACACTATGCCCTTTGGCAATCAGTGTTTTCACGACATCTGCATGTGCAGTCGGGGATCCATCATATTTCGCCGCAGCTGTCAGTACGTCCCATACTGTGCATTTCGTTGCCACTTATTTCCTCCTTTCAATAATCGGCAATAAAAAAAGACCCTGTCGGGTCTCTTCTATCGCCTTAATTCACATATCGATAAAACCGTGGACTTCTTGCATCTCCCTGATCCTCATCGACTGCTGATGGATTACCTTTGCCATCGTTTCAATGGTAGTCGATTGCTCGTCGCAAAGAATCATGTAGGTTTTTAAAAGGCTTGTAACTTCTTCGAGTTCTTGTTTTAGTTTTTCTTCGGAAGAATCCATTTTCCCCTCCACTGGTACTGCGGCTTTTCTTCTTCGAAAAGCCAGTACCGCAGATAATCATCCAACACGATTGCTGCCCCGCTCAGGATAAACCAGGCCGCTGCAAAAGGGGCGCAGATCTGGCCAAACAGATTCATAGGGATATTGCTATAGTCCCACACGTTTAGTTTGCACCAAAGATTGAGTACAATGCCGGAACAGAATTCAATGGAGGTGATAACTATGGCGCTTAGTGTCATTTGCTCCAACATGGGCATATCCCATGGATAATACTCGTTTATCATCCCGCAGAGTAAGAAGCAAACCCCTCCGACAATCATCATGCTCCAGTGTGTCCTGCTTCGAAATAACACTTCCAGAAGGCAATATAGCAAGCCTCCAATCCCCCAGAGGACAGCATTCTTAAGAACCGCTCTCATTCTGCCGCATCTGCCGCAAGGTATGCTTTAAGGACCTCGCTCTTATAGTCATCCGGAATCTCGGCGCCCCATTCGATACCGGCAATTTCTCCTCGTGTTGTGCAGTTTGCCAGCCACACAAAAAGACTGTTACAGATTGTCGTCATCAATGAGACATACTTTGTTGCTTCCGCGCAGATTTTTGCCATGTCAGCTGCGCTGTAGAAACAGCAGGGCGCTCCGTCGCTGTGATACTCAAGCCTCTCTGCCCCCGACTGGAGCTGTGCCATTTTCCCGAAAAGATTGATCTGATCAGTCTCGGTCAGGCTGAAGTGCTGCACCCCTTCACTCAGTTCAACATCGATGCCTGCAAAGATTATTGCCTGGCACGCAGCGGATATCTGATCCCTCTTTGCTTTCCGGACCACTTCCAGCTGCAGATGATCCGCCATGCTTCCGGGCTTCTCATCACACATTGCCGTAAAGAAGAATCCGGAATCTGCCAGTATTTCTTCCTTGGAGATAACCGAAGGCGTTACCTTGAAGTAGACTTCCTCAGCTATGCAGCCTTCTTCTGTTTCCTGGCTGGACGCTTCCTGCCGGATCCATACATTGGCCATACCGTCAGTTCCAATTTTATACACCACTTTTTCAAGTGGCTCATGGCTGTTTACTATGTTCATGCTATTCTGCTCCTCCACATATCGTAGTATTTGGTAGTATGATAAGGTTTCCCTTTTACATAATCGCTGATAATTCGGCGTGCAATCCGCATAATCTGGTCAACTTTGTTTTTCCTGCGGAATGCAGCGGCGTCCGTATTTGTAAAACATCCATAATACGAAACAAGGCTCTTTGCGAACTTCTGGGTAACTGTGATGCTTCGTTTTACCATTCTGGTGAATCGAAACAGTTTTCTTTTTGCTTTGATGAATGTCCTTCCCCGAATAGTGACCCATGCTCTCCGGTGTTTTGTCCTTCGGCCATAATAGAACTTTTCGGTCACTTCGCCCCCATGGAACTGAAGGCCTATGAAGTCGATCACGCACCCGGTCAATCTGCCTGATCTGCCACAATACTGCGTGCGGAACTTCACCCAGGAAGGCTTGACGGTCAGCCCGAGGCAATCTCTTGCAAATGCGGAAACCATCTTCATTGCGTTATGAAGCAACCTTTTGTTCTGGCCGAATATTAAAATGTCATCCGCGTAGATAATAATGTGAGACAGCATCCTCTCCCTGCGTACTACTCCCCTGCGCTTTTTTTCCACATACAGTTTCTCGGAGGCATAGTGGTAAAGCCTGCTTACAAAATAGTTGCACAGATCCTTGGAGACAGGGGATCCAATAAGGATACCCCTGTGTGGATCAGTAGCCTTAGGGTTTGGATATTCTTCGTAAAGAAGAAGGAATGTGTCCAAAAGATACAATAGGTCCTGCGATTTTTTCAGATCCCGGTGATACATGGCTTTCAGGTTTTCGTGTGGAATACTCGGGTAACATTTTGAAACATCAGCCTGTATTCCATACTTCGTGCCTTCCGGATCACGGCTCATCCACCGCAAAATCGCTTTCCTGCCATACGCCTGGCCTTTACCCTTAATGCTTCCAATCTGGAACTCACCCACCTTTGCACGGAACAAGGGCATGGCAGCTTCGTTTGCAACCGCCTCGTAGAGGCGGAAGATTGTAGCTTCCAATCCAAGATCTCTACGCTTCTTGCTTCCAGTGTCAGTTATCTCCAGATATCGGATGATTTTCTCCCCGTAACTCCTCTGAATGATATGCTCACGGACAGTCCTGAGACTGATGTGGTCCGACATTTCTTTCGCAAGTCTCATACAGGTGGAGATGAGAAACTTATCTTTGGCGCTGTTATCCTCCGGCGCTCTTTCTGCCAAAAGAGTATTTCTCACATATGATTCGCTGTACCCGGTATATCCAGAAATAAAGCGTACCGTAGATCTCTTGCGGATCTTGTCGTGCAGATAAGCCAGGATAGCTTCAAAAATAAAGCTTTGGTCAGTAAGGTCGAGATTTTTGCAGTAGGTTTTCATTGATAAATTTTCTTTCTGAATTCAAGGGCTTTCGGGTGTACTACTAGCCCCCTCCTGTGTCCACTTCGCCACAGGGCCAGGTCCGGCTCATCACCATTCCTGATGCTGGTTCATCAATTTCGGGCGTTCCGCCCAAGCTCTTTGTGAGGCTCCTCCAGGGAGCGAAACATGACACACATTGTTCAGAATTGCGCGCGGCGTAGTTCCAGTTCGAGTTCGACAAAGCGTTGTTCAGGTTCGCGTAGCGCCGCCCCGCGTTAGCCCCGTTGTTCAGGTTGCCGCCGAGCAGAACACAAGCCGACAGTGTCATGAGTCCTTTTGAAAAAACCGCCCGCTTACGCGGGCTGATTATTAATAGTTTCTTGAGGGGAGGTCCCCTCTGGACGGCATTTTATGCCGCCCATTCACCCCCTTACACTGCGCTTTGGGCGCAGCGTCCAGATGCAGAAAGGCGCGCGGCGTAGCCCCAGTTCGAGCCCGACAAAGCGGGGCCCAGGGCCGCGAAGCGCCGCCCCGCGTTAGCCCCGTCGTTCAGGTTGCCGCCGAGCAGAACCTCACGCTTCGCGTTCGTCGTTTCATCAATGACTCCCGTGTGCTGTCCATCTGCATATCCGGTTGTAGAGGTTGCATTTACCTCTGTGCCATGTCTCACCATAGGATTGTCAGGATCAAAGCCCAGCACAGAGATGTACTTCCAGGCGTTGTCTGTAAGTGCCAAGGTATACGCTACTGCCTCATAGTCCTCTGTGGGTGCATTTGAGGACAGCTTTGTGCAGTCGTAGCATACATGCGGCCTCATCACGCCGTTTACGACATTCATGATTACATTGGAGCAGACTTC
>JAFVGK010000032.1 GCA_017475035.1 Blautia sp. | reverse complement strand
TTTGCACTATTTATACTTGACTTTGCAAATCTTTCTGTGCAAAATGAGCGGATTCCGAGTGGCTGTAGGATCGCGAGAGCAGCTCCGCTGCGAAGCGATCCGTAGAATCAGGCTTTTGTCGATGCAATCATAGTATGCGCATGAATTTCCTGCGGAATTATGCCGCTTGCAGCGGCGTAAATTCGGCGCAGTAACCGAATAAAAATACAAGCGTATTATTCGTTTACTATAACAGCATGTAGTAAATCAGCCGGGATTCCATCGTAAATTGGTTCCCGGCTGATTTTTTTCGGCAGAGTGAATGTGACCCGGATCTCGGAAACAGAATAAGTCTTGAAGCTGAGCGTCAGATTATCGGCTGCTGAGGTGAACTGGTGCCCCGGATGACAATTCAGCACAGTAAAGCACGAAAAACATACTTGACTTTTTGGAGAGTCAGAAGTACTATAATAACAGATGTCAATGGGGACATGTTTAAAAAGCAATCTTGTCTGGTTCAGAGAAGCAAAGGCGCTTCGGGTTTTTATCACCCGAAGTGCCTTTTTCTTATGGCAGAGGCGCCGAAAGGAATCTTGTCACCTGAAGGTGACCGGCGCTCCGCCGGGGGCAGAGGGTACGGCTTCGCCTTCCTCTACCCTATTCAGGGAGACTGATTTGGTCTTCGGCAGCCCAAATGCCGAAACAACAAAATCGTCATCCGAAAACATTGAGTCGACCTACAAAACCGCGTTATGGAGGTGGAATGCATATGATGGCAGGTTCGTTTCAGCAAATCCGGAATAAAGGCTTGTACAGCCCTTCCTTTGAGCATGAGAACTGCGGGATCGGGGCAATCATTGATATAGAAGGCAGACAGAGCCATAAACTGGTGGATGACGCCCTTTCCATCGTGGAAAGGCTGGAGCATCGGGCAGGAAAGGATGCGGAAGGGAAGACGGGAGACGGAGTAGGAATTCTGACACAGATCCCCCATCGGTTTTTCAAAAAGAAGACGAAGGCTTCCGGAATCGATCTGCCATGTGAAAGAAATTACGGAGTCGGTATGTTTTTCTTTCCTTCCGGTGATCTGGAGATGAGACAGGCAAGATCCATGTTTGAGATCATTGTACGAAAAGCCGGTCTTTCGATCCTGGGCTGGAGGAAGGTAGATTCCAACCCGGAGGTACTCGGATCGAAAGCACGTGCCTGCATGCCGAATATCTGGCAGGTTTTTATCGAAAGACCGGATGACCTGAAGGAGGATCTGGATTTTGACCGAAAGCTCTATGTTGTCCGGAGAGAGTTTGAGCAGAGCAACGTCAATACATACATTCCCTCCTTATCCTGCAGGACCATTGTGTATAAAGGCATGTTCCTTGTCGGACAGTTACGGACCTTTTTTACGGATCTTCAGGATCCGGATTATGAATCCGCGATTGCGATTGTCCACTCGCGCTTTTCCACAAATACCCTGCCCAGCTGGAACAGAGCCCACCCGAACCGTATGATCGTCCATAACGGGGAGATCAATACGATAAAAGGAAATGCGGATAAAATGCTTGCCCGGGAGGAGACCATTCATACCTGCATGTTTACGGACGAGGAGATGACGAAGGTTCTTCCGGTGATTTCCCAGAGCGGTTCCGATTCCGCGATGCTTGACAACGTCCTGGAATTTCTCATGTTTGGAGGAATGCCCTTGCCTCTTGCCGCAACGGTGATGATACCGGAGCCCTGGGCGCATAATGAGACTCTGTCTCAGGAGGAGCGGGATTTCTACCAGTATTATGCGACCATGATGGAGCCCTGGGACGGACCTGCTTCCATCGTATTTTCGGACGGCGACTTGATGGGTGCCATTTTAGACCGCAACGGGCTTCGCCCCTCCAGATACTATGTGATGGATGACGGGCGATTGATCCTGTCCTCTGAAGTCGGCGTGCTGGAGCTTCCGGAGAGCCACATTGTGAGGAAAGAACGGCTTCATCCAGGGAAAATCCTGCTGGTAGACATCAGACAGAAACGAATCATTACGGATGAAGAAATCAAAGAAGAATACGCTCATGCAAAACCCTACGGGGAATGGCTGGACAGTGCTCTTGTGAACCTTTCCGAGCTGAAAATACCGAACAGGAAGGTTCCGGGCTATTCAAAAGAAGAACGGAGCAAGCTGCAAAAAGCTTTTGGCTATACCTGGGAGAATTACCATGACAGTATTCTTTTTATGGCTTTGAATGGGAAGGAAGCCATTGGCTCCATGGGTATCGACACGCCGATTGCGGCTCTGTCCGGACAGTATCAGCCCTTATTTTATTATTTCAAGCAGCTTTTTGCGCAGGTGACGAATCCGCCCATCGATGCGGACCGGGAAGAAATCGTGACCTCAAGGGCAGTATATGCCGGAACAAACGGTAATCTTCTGGAGGAAAAGCCGGAGAACTGCCAGGTTCTGAAAATAGAAAATCCTATTTTGAGCGACCTGGATCTTCTGAAAATAGAGAGCATGAAAAAAGAAGGCTTTAAGGTTTTCCGGATTTCCATTCTGTTCTATAAAAATACGCCGATGAAAAGAGTCCTGGATCATCTGTTCGTCGAGGTGGACCGGGCTTACCGGGAAGGCGCCAATATCCTGATCCTTTCTGACAGGGGGGTAGACGAAAATCATGTCGCCATTCCTTCCCTGCTTGCAGTGGCAGCGGTACACAAGCATCTGGTTGACACGAAAAAATGTACGGCGATGTCACTGATCGTGGAATCCGGAGAGCCGAGAGAGGTTCATCATTTTGCAGCCCTGCTGGGATACGGAGCCTGTGCGGTGAATCCTTA
Organism: Blautia sp.; assembly: GCA_017475035.1. Taxonomy (GTDB): domain Bacteria; phylum Bacillota; class Clostridia; order Lachnospirales; family Lachnospiraceae; genus Blautia_A. Next base: position 12,073 of record JAFVGK010000032.1, on the reverse strand, counting down.
CCTTGCCCATGCGACGATCGCGCAGCTGGTGGAAGAGGAACTTCTGGATAAGGACTATTATGCGGCTGTTGAAGATTATGACAATGCTGTTTTGGCCGGTATTGTAAAAATCGCATCCAAGATGGGGATATCTACAATCCAGTCTTATCAGGGAAGCAAGATTTTTGAAGCGATCGGAATTTCAGAAGAAGTGGTGAACAAGTATTTTACAGGGACAGTCAGCCGCGTGGGCGGGATCAGCCTGGAGGATATCGGACGAGCCCTGGATGCCCAGCACAGCAGGGCCTTTGATCCTCTTGGCTTATCTGTAAATATGGAATTGACAGCCCTTGGCAGACATAAGGAACGAAGTCAGGGAGAACGGCACCGGTATCATCCGCAGACGATTCACAGCCTGCAGCAGTCTACGAGAGAAGGAAACTATGAAAAGTTTAAAGAGTATTCGCGCATGGCGGACAGCGAAGCGGCGGGGTACCTCAGAGGTCTTTTCGATTTTAACTTTCCGGAGCAGGGGATTCCTCTGGATGAGGTGGAGAAGGAGGAGTCCATCGTAACACGGTTTAAGACAGGAGCGATGTCTTATGGATCCATTTCCGAAGAAGCCCACCAGACCCTGGCTCTTGCCATGAACCATCTGCACGGAAAGAGCAACAGCGGGGAAGGCGGAGAGAGTGATGAGCGTATCCTGTCCGCCGGAACGAAAAACGATCGAAGTTCGGCGATCAAGCAGGTCGCCAGTGCCAGATTCGGGGTTACCAGCCGCTACCTTGTCAGTGCGAAGGAAATACAGATTAAGATGGCGCAAGGCGCGAAACCGGGTGAAGGAGGACATCTGCCCGGAAAGAAGGTGTATCCCTGGATCGCGAAGACAAGGCACTCGACACCGGGAGTCAGCCTGATTTCCCCGCCGCCCCATCATGACATTTATTCCATCGAGGATCTGGCGCAGCTGATCTATGATCTGAAATGCGCGAATAAGAAAGCAAGGATATCCGTGAAGCTTGTATCAGAGGCAGGGGTCGGGACGGTGGCGGCGGGTGTTGCCAAAGCCGGAGCGGCAGTTGTGCTGATTTCCGGGTATGACGGGGGAACGGGAGCTGCTCCCTTGTCGTCCATCCATAATGCAGGTCTGCCCTGGGAGCTTGGATTGGCGGAAACCCACCAGACCCTTCTGGCGAACGGACTCAGGAACAGAGTTGTATTGGAAACGGACGGAAAGCTGATGACCGGGAGGGATGTGGCAATAGCGGCAATGCTTGGCGCGGAAGAGTTCGGCTTTGCGACTGCGCCGCTGGTTACACTTGGATGTGTCATGATGAGGCAGTGTCAGTCAGACACCTGCCCGATGGGAGTGGCAACGCAGAATCCCGAGCTGCGCAGGCGTTTTGCAGGAAAACCGGAATATGTGGAAAACTTCATGCTCTTTATCGCCAGGGAGCTCCGCGAAATCATGAGCCGGTTGGGAATACGGACAGTGAAGGAACTGGTAGGAAGAACTGACCTTCTGAAGATCAGAAAGGATCTGAATGAAAAGCAAAGCCGGCTTGATCTGTCCGGTATCCTGCTTCATATGGACAGCAGCGGGATATCTCATGAAGAAAAGTACTTATATGATTTTAAGCTTCGGGACACGAAAGATGAGAGCATTCTTTTAAAATCGAATCAGATTCGACAAGCCATAGCAGAAGGCAAAAAAGCCGAGGCAGAGGTTCACTTACAGAGTACGGACCGAACCTTCGGAACGCTCCTTGGAGCTGAAATCACGAGAAGGAACCCGGATGGGCTTTGCGAGGATACGATCACGGTCCGCTGTACCGGCTCCGGAGGCCAGAGCTTTGGCGCATTTATTCCGGGAGGGCTTACCCTGCGCCTGGTTGGGGACAGCAATGATTATTTCGGAAAAGGGCTGTCCGGCGGTAAACTGGTTTGCTCCGCTCCTGCCGACGCGAAGTACGATCCCGGTGAGAACATTATGATCGGAAACGTTGCCCTTTACGGAGCGACCTCCGGGAAAGCTTTTGTTGCCGGCATGGCCGGAGAGAGATTTGCTGTCCGCAATTCCGGAGCGGTGGCAGTCGCGGAAGGTGCCGGCGAGCACGGGTGTGAGTACATGACAGGAGGATGCGTGGTCATCCTCGGCCGGGTCGGCAAGAACTTTGCCGCCGGAATGAGCGGCGGTGTTGCCTATGTCCTGGATGAGGACAATACGCTTTACCGGAACCTGAACAAGCAGCTGGTGAGCATGGAAACGGTATCCCATAAAGAGGACATAGACGAGCTGAAAAAGATCATTGAGGAACACGTGGAAAATACCGGCTCTAAGAAGGGAGAACGTATTCTTTCACGGTTCGGGGATTATATTCCTCATTTCAAGAAGATCATACCGATGGATTATAAGGAGATTCTGAGACTGGCCGCAAAGGAGATGGAGACAGGAGTGGATCCTGAAACGGCAAGGATCGAAGCCTTCAGAAAATTTGTGGCGGAAGGATAATGTGATGAGTCAGGCTTTTGCCGATGCATTCATGTGATAGAAAGGAGAGGGGAACTGCCATGGGAAAGACAACCGGCTTTTTGGAATATGACAGGGTTGAAGGTGAAGTCACCAGGGAAGCGGCAAGAGTTGAGGACTTTATGGAATTTCATAAAAGGCTGCCTCTGAAAAAGCAGCGGGAACAGGCGGCAAGGTGCATGGATTGCGGGATTCCCTTCTGTCAGGCCGGCGTGATGATTGCCGGGATGGCTTCCGGCTGCCCGCTGCACAATCTGGTGCCGGAGATGAATGACCTTGTTTATCGGGGACGGATGGCGGAGGCCTATTGCAGACTTTCTGTTACCCATAGTTTTCCGGAATTTACGAGCCGTGTCTGTCCGGCGCTTTGTGAAGCGGCCTGTACCTGCGGCGTTCATGATGCGCCGGTATCGACAAAAGAAAATGAGAAGGCGGTCATCGAATATGCTTTCGAAAATGGTCTGGTGAAGGAAGAAACTCCGGCGGTAAGAACCGGAAAAAAGGTAGCGGTTGTCGGAAGCGGCCCTTCGGGGCTTGCGGCAGCGCAGCTTTTGAACAGAAGAGGACATGAGGTTACCGTTTTTGAAAGAAAAGACAGGGCGGGAGGCCTCTTGCGCTATGGCATTCCCAATATGAAGCTGGACAAGTCGCTTCTTGACAGGAGAATCCGTCTGATGGAGGATGCGGGAATCCGATTTGAACTGTCTTCGGACATAGGGAAAGACATTCCGGCTTCCAGGCTGAAAGAGGAGTATGACAGCGTAATTCTGTGCTGCGGGGCATCTCATCCGAGAGATATTCAGGCGGCAGGCAGGGACGCAAAGGGGATCCGTTTTGCGGTGGATTTTCTGTCCGAGGTGACGAAGAGACTGCTTGACAGCGGTTTTGGCGATGTTCCCACAGACCTGGCAAAAGACAAAGATGTGATCATTATCGGGGGCGGGGACACAGGAAATGACTGTGTGGGAACCTGTATCCGGCTGGGAGCCGGGAGCGTGACACAGCTGGAGATGATGCCGGAGCCTGCCGTGTCCCGGCTGCCTTCAAATCCGTGGCCCGAATGGCCAAGGATCCTGAAGGTGGATTACGGACAGGAGGAAGCCATCTGGAAGTTTGGTCATGATCCCCGGGTGTACCAGACAACCGTGAAGGAATTTATAAAGGACAAGAAGGGAAACCTGAAGGAAGTGGTTCTGGTAACGTTGACGCCTGAAAAGGATGAGAAAACAGGAAGAATCCGTATGGTTCCCGTCGAAGGCTCCGAGAAAACATGCCCGGCTCAGCTTGTATTGATTGCGGCAGGCTTTCTGGGAAGTGAGAAGTATGTCACGGATGCTTTTGAAGTGGAAACGGATGGCCGCACGAATGTAGCGACTAAGCCGGGAGGACACGCATCTTCGCAGCCGAAGGTGTATACGGCGGGTGACATGCACAGAGGACAGTCCCTTGTGGTCTGGGCAATTGCGGAAGGCAGGGCGGCAGCCAGGGAAGTGGATGAAGCACTGATGGGATATACAAATCTTTGATTTAGGATTGTCATCTGAAAAGATTGAGTCAACGTACAGAACTTTGTTTAACGAGGAGACATATTTTGCCCACAGCGGCGCTTTTTGCGGACGTGGCTGCAAAATAGCCATCCGTAGTTATTGAGTCAACGTACAAGACTTCGTTTTGGAAGGAGGAGAATGCAGGAATGGCAACCCTGAATCATAATTACGAAAAGCTCCCCGGGAGTTACCTGTTCTCAACGGTCGGGAAAAAAGTAAGAAAATACGAGACGGAGCATCCCGGGGCGAAGGTAATCCGCCTTGGGATCGGAGATGTGACACAGCCGATCGCGCCGGAGATCATAACCGCTCTTCATAAGGCTGTCGACGAAATGGGCAGAGAAGAGTCCTTCCGCGGATATGCTCCGGATTTAGGATATGGTTTTCTGCGGGAAACGATCGCGGAAAAAGACTATCGGGATCACGGCTGTAAGGTATCGGCAGATGAGATCTTTGTTTCAGACGGTGCAAAGGGCGACTGCGGTAATATTCAGGAGATTTTCGGCACGGATAATGTCATTGCGGTACAGGATCCGGTATATCCTGTCTATGTGGATTCCAATGTCATGGCAGGAAGAACCGGGAAGTATGACGCTGTCCGGCAGATGTTCGAGGGGGTGGTTTACATGCCATGCACCCGGGAAAACGGGTTTTTGCCGGAGCTGCCGAAAGAGGATCCGGATCTGATTTATCTGTGTTTCCCAAATAATCCCACCGGAGCTGCCATGAAGAAAGAACAGCTGCAGAAATGGGTGGATTACGCCGTCAGCCACAAGGCTGTGATTCTGTTTGACGCGGCCTATGAAGCCTATATCCGGGAGCCTGGTGTACCTCATAGCATCTATGAATGCGAAGGTGCGAAAGAATGCGCGATAGAATTTCGCTCCTTTTCCAAAACCGCCGGATTTACGGGCCTTCGGCTGGGCTTTACCGTAGTTCCCAAAGAACTCAGGACGGAAGGCGTTTCCGTCCGGGATTTATGGGCAAGGCGTCATGGCACGAAATATAACGGAGCTCCCTATATCATCCAGAGAGCGGGTGAAGCGGTATATTCCGAATCGGGCCAAAAGCAGATCAGGGATCAGATTTCCTGGTATATGGGGAATGCCGGCATCATCTCAGAAGGGCTGAAAAAAGCCGGATATGAAGTTTCCGGGGGTGTCAACGCCCCATATATCTGGATGAAAACGCCCGGCGATATGACGAGCTGGGAGTTTTTTGATTATCTTCTGGAAAAGGCGAATGTAGTGGGAACGCCGGGTTCCGGATTCGGTCCTCACGGCGAACATTATTTCCGCCTCACCGCATTTGGAAACAGGGAGAATACGATCGAAGCAATCAGCAGGATTCAGGCTCTGTAATAAGTTTCATAGATATGCGGAATATATATACGAAGAAGGAGGCAGATCAGCATGAAGCCTGACAGAAAGCTGATTCTGGAAGACGGGACGGAATATCCTGGCATAGGCTTTGGAGCAAGAAGCACCAAAGTCTGTGAAATCGTTTTTAATACATCCATGGCAGGTTATCAGGAAATCGTGTCGGATCCCTCCTATACGGACCAGGCCATCGTCATGTCCTATCCGCTGATCGGGAATTACGGCGTGACGGATGAGGATTATGAAAGCAGAATGACGGCGCCTTCTGCCCTGATTGTACGGGACATCAATCAGAATCCGTCAAATTTCAGATGGGTCAAAACCCTGCCGGAATTACTGGAAGAGAACGATGTGTCCGGGCTTTCGGGCGTTGATACAAGAAAGCTTGTCCGCTGCATCCGTGAACGCGGTTCTCAAAGATGCATCCTGACGGATATGGACGTTCCGCTCCGGGAGGGTGTGGAAATCATACAAAGCACTCCGGTGCGGCGGGATGCGGTAAAACGGTGCAGCTGCAGAAAAAAGTGGTACGCCCGGACCGCCAATCCGAGGTACCATGTGGTGGCCATCGACTGCGGAATAAAAACGAATATTGTAAGGATGCTGAATCAGAACAGGTGCAATGTGACGATTGTCCCCTATCATACATCCTGTGAGGAGATTTTATCTCTTCATCCGGACGGCGTACTGATTTCCAACGGGCCGGGAAATCCTGAGGATGTGCCGGAGGTGGTGGAAACACTGAAGGCGTTAAGAGGCAGGACGGCTTTGTTCGGGATCTGTCTGGGACATCAGCTTCTGGCTTTATCCTACGGTGCCAGGACCTATAAGCTGAAATTTGGTCACAGAGGCGGGAATCATCCGGTGCGCGATGTCAGGACAGGAAAAATAGAAATCACCAGCCAGAACCACAGTTATGCCGTGGATGAAAAATCTCTTGGAGGGACAGGCCTCTTGGTCTCTCATGTGAATCTTCTTGATCATACGGTGGAAGGAATCCTTTGTGAAAAGGACCGCGTGTTTTCCGTTCAGTATCATCCGGAAAGCGCGCCGGGACCTCAGGATTCCACTTATCTGTTTTACAGATTCCGGGAGTATATGAGAAGGTCCTGAGTCCGCTTCGGGGTTTCATACGGACCTGGCGGTGATATCTGCTTTGAGAGGGATGCTCCGGACAGAAACATCGTTTATAGAGGGGGATAAAGAATTGCCTAAGAGGACGGATATAAAGAAAGTGTTGGTGATCGGTTCCGGACCGATTGTCATCGGACAGGCTGCCGAGTTTGATTATGCCGGTACCCAGGCTTGTCTTGCCTTGAAAGAGGAGGGATACGAGGTCGTACTTGCCAACTCGAATCCGGCAACGATCATGACCGACCATTCCATCGCGGATAAGGTTTATATGGAACCGCTCACCCTGGAATATATGGCGCGGATCTGCCGATATGAACGGCCGGATGCGCTGATCCCCGGCCTGGGCGGGCAGACGGGCCTGAATCTTTCCCTTCAGCTTTATGATAAGGGAGTATTGCAGGAGTGTGAGATCGAGCTTCTCGGAACCGATGCGGAAAGCATCCGGCAAGCGGAAGACAGGGAACGGTTCAAGGATTTATGTGAAGCACTGCATGAACCGGTGGTGCCGTCGGCCATTGCCACGAGCCTGGAAGAAGGGCTGAAGGCAGCCGAAGAGATTGGCTATCCTGTCATTTTGAGGCCGGCTTTTACTCTTGGAGGAACCGGAGGCGGTTTTGCTTCGGATCCTGAGGAAATGCTCGAAAAAATGAAAAATGCCCTTTCCCTCTCACCGGCAGGCCAGGTCCTTGTAGAGAAAAGCATCAAGGGATATAAGGAAATTGAATATGAGGTAATACGTGACGCGAATGATACCGCGATCACGGTCTGCAGCATGGAAAATCTGGATCCTGTAGGAATCCATACGGGTGATTCCATCGTGGTTGCTCCCAGTCAGACATTGACTAATAAAGAGTACCATATGCTTCGGGACAGTGCGTTGAAAATCATCAGGGCACTGAAGATCAAAGGTGGGTGTAATGTACAGTTTGCCCTGGATCCGGAATCCTTTGATTACTTTGTGATAGAGGTAAATCCCAGGGTATCCCGATCCTCTGCCCTGGCATCCAAAGCAAGCGGATATCCGATTGCCAGGGTATCCGCAAAAATAGCCGTGGGAATGAACCTGGATGAAATTATGCTTGCGAATACGCCGGCCTGTTTTGAGCCCTCGCTGGATTACGTCGTAACAAAGATGCCCCGGTTTCCCTTCGATAAATTCACCCTTGCCTCTAATGTTCTCTCCACGCAGATGAAAGCGACCGGCGAGACTATGAGCGTAGGAAGAACCTTTGAAGAAAGCCTTTTGAAGGCGATTCGTTCGTTGGAGGACGGGAAAAATCATATACATCTTGTAAAATTCGATATCAGAAGCCTTTCTGACAAAGAAGGCGAAGCAGCCAGGGATGAAGCAAAGGAAAAGCTGCTCAAATACATCGAGGAGGGCACGGATGACAGAATCTATGCCATTTCAGAGCTCTTGTGGCTCGGCGGTGATCTGCATGATATTTATCAGAGAACAAAAATCGATATGTTTTTTCTGGATAAGATCAGGCTTATTGTCGATTTTGAGATCAGACTGGAAGAAACCTGCAGACAAAACCGGTCGGACGGTTCGGAAATTCTGGACAGGGAGCTGCTTCTGGAAGCAAAAAGAACAGGCTTTTCAGATTCGTACATTGCGGAACTCGCCGGCTGCCGGGAGGAGGATATCCGGCTTCTGAGAAAAAAATACGGGATCCGTCCCGTTTATAAGATGATCGATACCTGCGCCAGCGAGTTTGACAGTTATGTCCCGTATTTTTATTCCGCTTATGAAGAAGAAAATGAATCCGTAGTTTCGCAGAATCAGAAAGTGGTTGTGCTTGGCTCCGGCCCGATCCGGATCGGCCAGGGCGTCGAATTTGACTATTCCACTGTGCATGCGGTAAAAACCATTCATGAAATGGGTTATGAGGCAATCGTGATCAATAATAATCCGGAAACCGTATCAACAGATTATACGACAGCGGATAAGCTGTACTTCGAACCGCTTACCGTTGAAGATATCATGAATATCATTGATCTGGAGAAGCCTCTCGGAGTGATCACGACACTGGGCGGGCAGACCGCGGTAAACCTTGCCGGAAAGCTGGCCGATCAGGGCGTCCGGATCATAGGAACCGGGACGGAAGCCATCTTTGCGGCGGAGGATCGGGATGCGTTTGAACATACCGTCATGAGATTAGGGATTCCTCATCCGGAGGGTTTTGCCGTAACGAATATTCCGGACGGCGTCAATGCGGCCAGGAAGGTGGGATTTCCTGTTCTGGTAAGACCTTCTTTTGTCCTCGGCGGAAGGGCAATGGAAATTGTGGCAAATGAGGAGGGTCTTCTTCATTACCTGAAAAATGCGGTAGAGGTAGACAGGGACAAGCCTGTGCTGGTCGACAAATATATCGTTGGCAAGGAAGTCGAGGTTGATGCGGTCTGTGACGGAAAGGATGTATTTCTGCCCGGAATCATGGAATTGGTAGAACGTACGGGCGTACATTCCGGGGACAGTATCAGCGTGTATCCTCCTTTCTCCCTTTCTGCGAAAGTTAAGGATCTGATACGGGATTATACGAAGAAGCTTGGCCTGGGTATCGGGATCCGGGGGCTTTACAATATTCAGTTCATCGTAGACGGAAATGAGAATGTGTTTGTGATTGAAGTCAATCCCAGGGCTTCCAGAAGCGTGCCCTTCCTGTCAAAATCCACCGGGATTCCCCTGGTGGATATTGCGGCAAGAGTCATGCTGGGTCAAAGCCTTCAAATGCAGGGACTTGCGGAAGCAGAAACACCGGAGAAGGATTACTGGTATGTAAAGGTACCGGCGTTTTCCTTTGAAAAGCTGAACGGCATGGATGCGTATCTTTCTCCGGAAATGAAGTCCACAGGAGAAGCCATCGGATACGACAGGAGCCTGAGGCGGGCGTTGTACAAGGCGCTGCAGGCCTCCGGAGTTAAGATGAAGGAATATGGTACGGTGATGGTGACTCTGGCGGACGAGGATAAGGAAGAAGCCTTTCCCCTGATCCGGCGTTTTTATGATCTGGGCTTTAATATAGAAGCGACAGCCGGGACAGGCACATATCTGAAGGAACATGGAATCAGAACCCGGATCAGGGGAAAGCTCAGCGATGGCAGCGACGAAGTCCTGAAATCGATCCGGGCAGGTTATGTCAGTTATATTATCAACACACGGGCAATTCTTTCCGGGGTACATTATAACGATGGGGTGGAAATTCGAAAATGTGCTATAATGAACGGCGTTACGATGTTTACGTCCCTTGACACGGTAAGGATTCTGCTGGATGTTCTCGAAGACATTACACCGGGGATCAGTCCGATCTGAAAGTGACAAAGGGACGGTTTTTTATGAATCATATTCCAGGCAGGAGGGAAACATGAATTATTCGATGGAAGATGTGATGAAATTTATCGAAGAGGAGGATGTGAAATTTATCCGCCTGGCTTTTCGTGACGCCTATGGTATACAGAAAAACATATCTGTTCTTCCCGGTGAGGTAAAAAAAGCCTTTGAGGACGGCGCGCCGATCAATGCAAGAGCTATCGCCGGTTTTACGGATTCTCCTTATGGAGTGCTCTATTTAAAGCCGGAACCGGATACGATGGCGATACTTCCGTGGAGGCCTGACAGCGGAAGAGTTCTTCGAATCTTATGCAATGTGTACACCCCGGACGGCAGGGAATATGAAGCCGATACGAGGACGGTTCTGAAAAAAGCGGTTCAGGCGGCGAAGGATGCAGGCATCGAATTTCGGTTTGGAAATGAATCGGAATTTTATCTTTTTACGAAGGATGAGGATGGAGAACCGACAAAAATACCTTATGACAAGGCAGGATATATGGATATTGCTCCGTTGGATAAATGTGAAAATGTAAGGCGGGAGATTATTCTGACGATAGAAAGGATGGGACTTACCCCCGAAAGATCCCATCATGAAAGAGGCCCGGGACAGAATGAAATTGATTTTCATTACGCAAAACCGCTCAAGGCTGCCGATCAGATGACGACCTTCAAGATGGCAGTCAGTACGGTTGCGGACAGATACGGTCTTGTGTCGGATTTTTCACCTCTGCCGTTGGCGGGGAATCCGGGAAACGGTTATCACATCAATATATATGCCGTGGATCAGGCCGGAAATGATGTCGCGCGTTACGCTGCTGCAGGTATTATTGATAAGATCAGGGATATCACGGTATTTTTGAATCCGACGGATGGTTCATATGCAAGACTTGGAAATAATACGGCGCCTGATAAGGCAAACTGGTCCAGCGCGGCGGAATCCGAGATGATGTATATCGAAACCCGAAACGGCAGAACCAGAGCGGAACTGAGAAGTCCGGATGCATCGAGTAATCCCTATCTGGTTTATGCTCTCCTGATACATGCCGGTCTTATGGGCATCAGGGAGAAAATGGAGCTTCCGGGGGAGATGGACAGCGAGGCTTTATCGCTGCCCGGATCCAGAAAAGAAGCTGCAGGGATTGCCGCAAAGAGCAATTTTGTAAGAAATATCGTACCGGAGGGGATCATCAAAGAATACACGAAAAAATAAGGAGATCGTTATGGCAAAAAAGGATGACTTTTATCATTCCGTATTGATCGTGTCCTCATCCGAACAGTTTGGGCTGGCTGTTAAAAAAACCGTTTCCGGGTATGTCACTCTTGAAATGAAAAAGAGTGTGTCGACGGCGCGCCGCTGTATTCTGGAAAGATATTATGACCTTGTGCTGATCAATGTTCCGCTGCCGGATGAAACAGGGGTGGATTTTGCGATGGACGTAACGGAAAAATGCAATGCTTCCGTACTGCTGGTCGTGTCCGCAGACACTTTTGAGTCAACTCTGGATCAGGTCACTGACCGCGGTGTGCTTGTAATTCCGAAACCCATACCCCGCGGCCGCCTGGATAAAGCGATCCGGTATCTGATTGCAATGCAGAACCGGATACACGGATTGGAGAAAAAAATACAGGCAGCAGAGGAAAAAAACGAAGAACTGCGGATCGTGAATAAAGCCAAGTTTTTGCTGATAGAGAAAAAAAGGATGTCGGAAGATGAAGCGCACAGGTTCATCGGGAAAAAAGCGATGGACAACGGAATCTCCAGAGGAAAAGCGGCGCAGAAAATTCTGGATGATTATGATTGAGACTGACAGCAACGCAGCCTGGGCTGATTCAGATGCGCCGGATGTAAAGGTTATTTATGCACAGCTCCTTAGGATTGAGTCAGAAATTACTGTCCCGAATTACTTGTCTTCTTGTCCGGGAGCATACCTCAAAAATCAGTTACATAGCCCGCTATGCGCCTGATTTTTGAGGTTCACTCCCAAACAAAAATCCTGCGTTATTCGAGACATTTATTTCTGACTCTATCCTTAGGATCGCCCCGTAAATAAATGGAACATCTTTCGCGTCTAAATCGTCGTCTGCTGCGTTGTCGTCAGTCGTCGATGCCCGCATCGACTCCATCCTCCGCCTTGCATACGGCGATTTATCCTGCGAAATCTTGTTC